>DASZFU010000151.1:0-21955 GCA_035939495.1 Candidatus Angelobacter sp.
AGTTGCCTTAGACCGAAGACCGATTCGGCTCTGTGAGCATCTCTGCTACTTCTTGGCCTCCCTATGCAGCGACTCCTCCGGTGTCATGTCGATCTCCGCCAACTCCGTATGGCCATGGTGCGACGCAGCACGCTATTGCTCCCTCAAACGCTACCCGGATCAATGCTCTGAGTTCCGGGCAGATCACCAAATAGCTGGTCTTTCTGCTGGCCTGAATATTTTGCGCTGCCGGATTCGCGGTTCGGTTGATTTCAGCCGTTCTCATTTCTCACGCCAATGCCACTCGCGCTTCGCCTGTTCCAGGCTCCCCGGCCCTCGGGGACGCACACCCTCCCGCCAACGAAACACCATGTTGTCAGTCGGGTTGCTTTACCCCTTCGTCCTACTGCGCTCGTAGCATTGGCCTCTGTGCTCGTTTCTGCGGTTGTTTTTTTCTGCTGGCGCCAAGTGAAAGAAAAAAATCAATCCTCGAAAGAGGCACAGGAGAAACGAAATGAGAACGGCCAAGAAATCAACCAAGAACGAATCCAGCCAGAGCACGCAAAATAATCAGCAGCAGAAGTCCTTCAGCAATAACCTGGTGATCCTGACCGGAAACTTGGGCGCAGATGCGGCGTTCTTCGGAATCAATGACAGTGCCGCCTCTCTGCGCATGGCCACCAATACCGAGTTTGGCGATAAGAAATATGTCGAATGGCACTCGGTGGTCGCTTTCCGGGAGTTGGCCAAAGAAGTGGTCGAGAAATGCACCAAAGGCCGGTTCATTAAGGTCTACGGCTACCTGCACAATAGCAAGGTCGTGAAGGACGAAGTTCCGCAATTCAGGACCGAAGTAATTGCGACCAAGATCAAAATACCTGGATCGCAAGAATTACGGCAATATCTTACTCTGCTAGCCATCTCATGTTTTGCAAAAGGCCACCGCTTCGATTCCGCGTGTTCTGCTGCATCAATAGCTCTTGGGAAAAAATTCTTTGACGGACAAGTGAGCAACCTTGAAAAGAGAACTGACGGAGATAGTGTTATTCGAGAGACGGTAAGATCGGGGAGCCTTCTTAGGAAAGGGCGACATTCGGGGTAAAAGATATTTGGGAAGAGATTGCCATTGTCGCCGTTTGGAGTTAAAGTTCCATCATTCTTCCCAAAATCAAGGTTAGGAAAGAAGAAGTTGAAGTTGCTACCGAGAATCGTGCTGGCATTGGCCGTCCCCGTGTTGGCGCTGGTAATTACGTCGACCCCAGCAGAAAATGGAAATGTAAATAGCAAATACGATCTTCCCTTTGGACCGAACCCATATCTACCCAGCCAGGCTCAGTCGACTTTCCGGCAGTTCATCAAGCCAGCGGATTTTCCCTCAGCCAGCTACTGCGGCAAATGTCACGAGGGAGTACACCAGCAGTGGCGTCAGTCGGCGCATGCCAATTCCTTCCGTGCTCCGTTTTATCTCAAGAACGTTCAAATGCTGGTCGATGCCAAAGGGATCGAGTACACGCGTCATTGCGAAGGATGCCACAACCCAACTGCCGTATTCACCGGTGCGCTGTCCAAGTCATCGACAGTTGACCGGGCATTTGATGAGGATGGCATCACATGTTCCGTCTGTCATTCCATCGACAAGATTCAAAATACTTCCGGCACTGGAAGTTACGTAATGGGCGTCCCCGCAGTGATGACGGATTCCCGCGGCCAACCTGTCCCGGGCTTGCCGGCTGCCGAGGAGATTCTTGCTCATCCTGATCTCCACCGCAGAGCGGTAATGCGGCCTTTCTATCGGACTTCGGAGTTCTGTGCTGTTTGCCATAAAGCGGCGGTCCCCAAGTCGTTGAATGGTTACCGATGGCTGCGCATGTTCGCGGTTTACGATGAATGGCAGAATTCGTCTTGGGCGAAGCAGTCGCCATTGCCTTTCTATAAGAAAGAACAGGTTTCAACCTGCCAGACCTGCCACATGGGGGAAGAATCTGTCGAGCATGATTACACGGCAGTGCCCGGAAAGGCAGCCTCGCATCGGTGGCTAGGTGCCAACACTGCCATACCTGCCTATTATGGCTACGGTGAGCAGTTGGAGAAGACCTCTCAGTTCCTGAAGACTGCCCTCAAAATGGATTTATTTGCGCTTGAAAAAGCTCAGCCTGGCTCCCAATTGATTGCTCCGCTCGGCGTGCAGGCTTTCACTTTGAAGCCTGGGGAAACGGTTACTGCCGATGTATTGATTCAAAATAGCGGTATCGGACACAACCTGGTTCCCGAACAACGCGATTTCTATGAGTGCTGGGTGGAGTTCACAGCCGCCGACGCATCGGGCCTAGTTTTTTTCCATAGTGGAGGCTTGGATAACAAGGGATTTCTTGATCCTCGCGCCCATAGTTACACCAACCGTCTTTTGTCTGGATCAGGCAAGCTGCTGGATTTGCATCAAGTCTGGGAGACCAAATTAAGGGGGTATGACAACACCATTCCTTCGGGCCGCTCCGACCTGGTTCGCTATCGTTTTCGGATACCTCCTGATATCAACGGGCCATTGGTCCTGACTGCCAAGGTAAATTACCGCCGCTTCCGCAAGGCGTACACGAATTTTATTGTGCAAGATCAGCGTGAATTTCCTATCGTTAATCTGGTGACTGGCTCCATCACTCTCAAGGTTGGCGAAAGCAACCCGGCAGGCGCTGGTGACACAAAGTTCACGATGCTGCGTTGGAACAGCTATGGCATCGCCTTGATGGGACAGCAGCAGTATTGGGCTGCGGAAGAGGCTTTCAAGAAAGTGATTGAGCTGAATCCTGATTATACCGATGGTTACATCAACCAGGCGTTGGCGCAATATTCAACCCTGATCGAGAACAAACGGGAATCGCCGGATGGTCCCGGTAACTTGTCGCCGAACAATAATGCGCCACAGCAATTTGATCGCGCTGTGCAGCTCCTGGAAAAAGCTTTGCAAAAAAGCCCGAATGATCCGCGGGCCCTTTTCTATGAAGGTGTGGTCTGGCGGCACCAGGGCAAGCTGGGCGAGGCGGTTGAGCGGCAAAAACAGGTGCTCGAAGTATTTCCCCGGTCACGCCAGGCGCGGCAGGAACTGGCCTATGATTATTATCTCCTACGCCAATATGAATTGGCCCGCAACCAATTTGAAGAACTAAGAAATATCAACCCTGACGATCTTACCGCTCATTATTATCTCTCCATCATTTATGCCAAGCTGGGAATGGTGGAGGAAGGCGTCAAGGAGGGGGTTGCTTACGCGGATCATCGCGAAGATCCAACAGTCGGCTCCATCGCCCAGGATTTCTGGCGAGCCAATCCCTTTTTGGTGAACGAATTGTCTCCGTATCATGTGCATGAAAACGTGCTTAGGCCGCCCAAGGCCGTGAATGTTGGCGGATACCTGCCTTAGCGCAAAAGAATTTTCATCTGTTCTTAATATTGGTGCGCGACTTATTTACGCTCGTCGTTCCACAATGGAACGCTTCAAATCTTGGCCAATTTCTTTCTTTTCAACAAACTGTAAGTCCATATTTCGATGGGAAACATCTCAATTCATATTGACCCCGGATCCGTGCAAAGAATTTTCTTGCTTTGGTTCGCTTTTTGGATACAATTCATTTCACCTCCCCGGAAGTGCAGTTTAGTTTTGCCGAGGCCGCAAGTGTGGATTTGCTCCGCTCATTTTTTTACAACGCACTGAACAGGTTTTGAAGCCGGGCGTAGGATTCGCTGAAATTATGCCCCGCTTTTAGCCATACCTAGTAGCACAAACGTAGCGATTCTGGCATAGGTCCCCAGTAACATAGGTTTTCGAAAACGCGAGAGGTAAACATTTGCGTCGTTCACTTCGTCTGTTGATACTGCGTGGTGCTCTTGTGTTGTGTGCCATGCTGGCCGTGGTCGCGTTGCCAACCGCGACTGGCGCGGTGCCGGCAGCGAACATTGTTTCTCTTCCAACCGTGACCACCGCGGCCACTGCGACCTGCGGTAAGCCGGTGTGCACTTTTAATGCCTTTGGTCCCAAGAGCTATGTGCGCCCGGCGGAGGTCCGCGATCGAAATCACGACCGCGATGAGCATGATGACGACAGGTCGCCAGTCTTCACCGACACCTTTAGTGTTCTGACCATCGCTACTAAATACACGCTCCACGTTGTGACCGATGAGCATACGCAGGCCATCATTCTCCTCAATGGAAAACAGGTCTTAGATGAAGATGACTTCCGGGAGCGGCGCGAGGATAAAGACGGAGACCGTGAGCATCCCAAGAACCGGCAACCAGAGACCATCACGGTCGATAAACCGGTGGTGCTGCAACTTTCCAATGTAATCAAAGTGCAAGTGCCGGGTAAGCCTGGCAGCAGTGTAACCGTCACTATTATCGGCGTAGATAACGATCCGCCGGCAATAGCGGCAGTCGCCAGTCCGGCGCCCAATAGTTTCAACTGGAACAATACCAATGTTTTGGTTACGTTCACCTGTTCCGACAGTATCTCTGGAGTGGCCTCCTGTCCGGCCCCAGTCCCTGTCAGTACCGAGGGAGCGAATCAGATCATTAGCGGCACAGCGACCGATCGGGCTGGTAACAGCGCTACGGCTTCGGTCACGATTAATCTGGACAGGACATCACCAACGATTGCGGCTTTAGGTTTTCCAGATCCCAATGCTGCTGGTTGGAACAATAGCAATGTGACCGTGAACTCTACCTGCGCCGATGCTCTCTCTGGCATAGCTACTTGTCCGCAACAACAGCTAGTGACTACTGAGGGAGCGAACCAGACGGTCAGCGGCTCAGCTGCCGATAAGGCAGGAAATACCTCCAGCGCAAGCTTGAGTCTCAAGATCGATAAGACGCCGCCCACAATTACGGCTAGCATCTTTCCCCCACCTGATACCAACGGTGTCAATACAACTAATGTCACCGTCAGCTTTACCTGTTCGGATGCGCTGTCTGGAATTGCCCTGTGTGCAACGCCGGTTATAGTTACCACCGCAGGTCTCCATCAGGTGATTACTGGACAAGCATTGGATGCAGCCGGGAACGTTGCTTCAACGTCTGTCACTGTGAATATTGTTAACAATCCTTTGAAAATTACGGCCAGCATTGTTCCGCCTCCCAATGCCGCCGGATGGAACAATACAGACGTGACTGTGACTTTTCAGTGCTCCGGTGGCGTCCCTCCGGTCAACTGTCCTGCGCAGCGGATAGTAACAACGGAGGGCGCAAAGCAGTCTATTACCGCCACTGTATCTGACGCGGCCGGTCAGGTCGCCAGCGTATCCACTCTGCTGAATATTGACAAAACACCGCCTACCATTCAAGGGAATGCAACGCCTGCCGCCAATGCAAAGGCGTGGAACAACACTCCCGTTACGGTGGTCTTTCGATGCGACGATAGCATTTCAGGAATTGCAATTTGTCCGGATACTCAGGTGGTAAGTACGGAAGGAGCAAATCAGGTTGTCAGCGCAACCGCCACCGATTTTGCGGGCAATTCGGCAACTGGCAAGGTGGTCTTGAATATCGAGCAGACGCCACCGGCTATTACAGCAGGCGTTTCGCCCCAGCCCAATGCGGCAGGATGGAATAACAACGACGCCACAGTGAGTTTTCAATGCGGACCAAGTATTTCAGGCGGGGTTCAATGCCCTCCACCGAAGATCGTCAGCACTGAGGGTGCGCAGCGGAGTATCAGTGGCATAGTTACAGACGATGCCGGTAATTCTGCCACTGCCAGTGTTTCTGTTAACTTGGACAAAACGCCACCCCTGGTTAGTGTCACTTCGCCTGTGGGCAGCAATGTGAATACCGGCCAAATCGTCGTTCAGGGGCTGGTTTCGGATGCTCTCTCTGGCGTCTCGGCGGTAACCTGCGGAGGAATTCCCGCCGTGATTACTGGGATGACGTTTGCCTGCACGGCAACGCTGACCGGTGGGGCTAACACGATACCAATCTCCTCGTTCGATGTCGCCGGGAACAGCCGTAATGTGAACGAGGACCTCAAGTTCGCTGTTCCCATTCATGTTCATATCGTTAGCCCAGCGCCGCTACAGTTGTTTGCGGCGAATCCCATTACCGTCACTGGAACAGTTGATGATCCCAATGCGACCGTTGTCGTAGGAAATGTCGTTGCGACAGTGATCAACGGCACGTTTACCGCGTCGGGCGTAGTTTTGCGGGAAGCGAAGAATCTGGTAACGGCCACTGCCACGAGTCCGGCTCCTGGCGTAGGGTCCGATGCTGTAGCCGTTTTCCTCGATACGACTCCGCCGATAGTTCATATCGATGCGCCGGCAGACGGTTCCATCACGACCGCAACTCAAATTGATGTCACGGGAAATGTGAATGATTTCGTGACTGGAACGCTAAATGGGGACCAAGTCTCCGTCACTATAAACGGGGTTAGCGCCAATGTGTCCAACCGGAGTTTCGCCGCCCATAATGTCCTTTTGGTGCCCGGCGCCAATACCATCACTGCCCTTGCGCAAGATCGTGCTGGCAATACGGCCCAGCACCAGGTTCAGGTGGTTCTCCAGCAGAATGCGGCACAGCAGACGTTATCGATAGTGGCAGGCAATAACCAGAGCGCTGCGGTCCAGACGTTGCTGCCGCAGCCACTCGTCATTCACGCTGCCGATGCTATTGGCCGCTCCATGCCCAATACGGTTCTGACGTTTGCGGTAACCAAGAGCGACGGTTTGGTGATTGCCGGACAGAATCAGGGCCGCTCTTTGACTTTGCAGACCGATATCAACGGGAATGCTAGTGTGCAGTTCCGGCTAGGGAGTAGAAATGGCGCTGGCGCGAACCAGGTTTCGGTAAGCGCTCCCGGCTTTGGGGCGGCGGTCGTGTTCTCCGCAGACAGCACCGTCAGTAATCCTGTTCAGATTCGTACAGTTTCGGGCGAGGTGCAGACCGGCGCCGTAGGCGCTTCTCTGCCAGAACCGCTCACGGCAATTGTCATGGATGCCGGCGGAAACCCAGTGGTCAACGTGGCAGTCGCTTTTAAAGTACAGTCGGGCGGTGGTCTGATTGCTGGCCAGACGACATTTACACAGGTGACTGACGCCGACGGCAAAGCGTTCGCCATCCTGACACTGGGACAGCAAGAAGGTATTAACAATAACGTCGTAACAGCTTCATTCCCAGGAATGCTTGAGCAGGCCGCGGTCTTTACGAGTTCCAGCGTAGTGCCCGGCCCTCCATCGAATACCACAATGAGCGGTGTAGTTCTTGATGATGCAAACCAGCCCATCGTGAATGTCACCGCCAGCATCAAAGGCACAAATCTTTCCGCTCTCACGAATTCAAGCGGTCACTTCACGATCGCGAATGTGCCGGTCGGGGATCTTGTCTTATTTATCGATGGCTCAACCAGTACGGAGTCTGATAGTTACCCGACGTTGTCCTTCCAAATCACTACTCTTTCGGGAATTGACAACCAATTGCCGGGACCTATTTTTCTGCCGGCGCTCGATACCGATAATTCGCAGGTAGCGGGCGGGGACCAGGATGTGATTCTGACCATGAAAAACGTGCCGGGAGTAGCGTACAAAGTATTCGCTCGCTCGGTGACTTTCCCGGACGGCTCTCATACCGGGCGTCTCACGCTCTCTCAGGTGCATGCAGACAAGGTGCCGATGACCCCGCCAAACGGCACTTCGCCCAGGCTTGTCGGGACCCTGCAACCGGCGGGCGTGAAATTTGATCCGCCCATACAAATGACGCTGCCCAACACCGATGGCCTTGCTCCCGGCCAGACGATTGAGATATTCAGTTTCCATCATGATGTCGAGCAATTCGTCACTGAAGGCACGGCCCGCGTAAGCGAGGATGGTTCCGTCATCGTTTCCGACCCTGGATTTGGACTGAGCGTCTCGGGATGGCATGGAGGCGGACCTCCGCCCCCTCCCAAGAATTGCACCGCCTTCTGCGGTTGCTTTCTGAATGAGACCTGCGTTAATGGCTCCTGCCAAGGAGCTCAAAAGAGCATTACAAGCGTAACAGTGACCGTGGATGGCGAGCACAAAGATCTGTCTTACGTAGTTGGTGTAAAGAGGGATGCACAGTTCGATATGACTCTGCAAACCAATTGTAGCGATCTGGAATACCAATGGGACTTTGGCGATGGCCAGCAGGCCAAGGGGAAGACAGTAACCCACCAATATAGTCAGACGGGCGACTTTGTCGCAACGGCATTCGTCAATTGCAAGAATTGCCGTTCCGGGACGCTGCAGGCCAGCGTTTTCATAGTCCACGTAAGGACCGTTGAATTTACGGTCCGGATGAGGGCTTTTATTCCTTTGCCGGTTGTTACAGCTCCGATCCCATTGACTCCTTGCACCTTCGACATAATACCCGTTCCTGGGGAGCCGGGATTCGTTCCGCTGCAACGCTCGCTCCTTTTGATGGGAGATGGCCGTGGTTTTTCTTCAGCGGCTAACGCAAGTTTTCGCATCCAGTCAGTGACAGTCGTCAATACAGAGAAGAAGTACTCTGGCGGTGGTTTGATATCCGACACGCCGAGCACGGGCCTGTCGCGCAACTTCGCCGAAGACGCGGTCTATGACGGCTCGCTTGGTCCCGACGACCTTGATAACGTGCTTCACGATTGTCATCTGCTCGATGACCAAGGACAGGCCGACACATCCAACATCACTGGAACGGTCACTCGCTTGAGTGATGACAAGATCAAAGTTCATCTTTCGGGCGAAAAGGCCGATCCACTCTTCCTAATTGCGGCTGACATCGAGTGGGAGTTGGATCTTACGATCGACAACTCGGGTTCACAAACAGAATATAAATTAGAGGGTTCTAAAAAAGGTTTTCCAGCATACGAAATGTACATCAACGACCAGCCCGTGAGTGGATTCAACTCGATGCCTGCGCCCCCCACCGGCAGCATACCTTTCGTTGCGCCGGATGCGCCACGCAACGTTAAGGTGCTTGACTACACGTACCAGCCCTACTTGATCCTGCTCAAGCCTCTTTTCGTGTTTGGCAGGATAACGCCCATTTCGGGGACTCTGCCATGACGTTGATACGAGCTTGGCGGTTATCGGCGGCACTGCTCGTGACTGTGCTCGGGGGAGAGGCTGTTGCGCAGCAGAATGATGTTCCTGCATTGCTGCAGCGAATCACTGACCCTGATGTGCAGGTTAGAAGGGATGCGGCGCATCAGATTGCCGGGGCTCCTTCTTTCCCGCTAGCTGCCCATGACCGTCAGATCTTCGCCGCTTTGAATGATCAGGATGCTGAAGTGCGCGCCTGGATTGCCTCTGCGATCATGGATCAGATGGCGACCAATCCGGATTTCAGCCAGACTCTGTTGCGAAATCAGCGTGCTGTGCTCAACATATTGTCAGATTCCGATGATGTAGTTCGGGAACTTGCTGTGAAGATCGTGTTCTTCATTCGTCCCGGACCTCCATCGGAGTTTTTGGGGCCGCTAACCAAACTGCTTTCCGATCCCAAGGGTCCAATACGCCGCTCTGCTTTGGCTGTTTTGGCTCAGACGCGCCCATTCCCTCCGCAGGTGCGTTTGGCCTTCCTGGATCTCATTGCGAGAGACAGCGACCTGAAAGCGTTCGCGATACATGCGCTGAATGCCGCTGGCATCAGCGATAGTGAAACCATGGATGTGTTGGAGCGTGCATTGCACGACCAGAACTCGTTGGTTAAGCAGGAGGCCATCAAGGGGCTGGCCAGAATAGGGCATCCGGCCTCCAAATATTTAGACGCGCTTCGCGCTCTGGCGGCAGATCCAAATTCGGATGCCATAGTGAAAGACTTGGCGCAGCGTGCAATTAAGGCTATCGAATGATTTCATCTGGAGCACACTCTGCTGCTATCTGCGCCCATGAAATTGGCGAGGTGATACCCTCTGCCCTGTCTGGCTCGGACTGGTGGGTCCCAGGGGGTGTCCAATGAACGCCGCAGCTTACTGGGCCTGTGAATCGGAGAATAGTAACAACATGAGTGCAACTTGTTGGGCTTGCATAAAACACGGGTTGATTTCGTTGTTCATGCTGGTCTTCTTGGGATCAGGCCTGGCGCAACAGGCTGCTCCACCGCGGCTGGATCAGAACTGTACCGCGACTCTGCGGAATCGTAGCGCTCAACTTGATCAAAACGGAAATTTTGCGATTCCAAATATCCCGGTCGATCAGGGATTCTACCGTGTTCGGGTCCTCTGCAAAAATCCCGATGGCACTACGACCAGAGGTCAATCCGAGTTTGAGACGTTGGCTCCTAACGGCTCGACCAAGATTCAGCAGATTACGTTCGGGGCTGTTGATCCACCCCCTGTGGCGATTAGCGTGACTGCATCGCAGACTACATTGACTGGAACTGGTCAGCAAGTTCAATTGGCCGTCACCGGAACTTTGCCGGATGGCTCCAAGAAAGATCTGAGCGCTGGGGCTCTGGGCACCTCCTATGCGAGTAGTAATCCTGGCTTCGCAACAGTCTCGACGGATGGCATGGTTACGGCAATGGCAACTGGCAGAGTTTTTGTGACCGCCCGTAACGAGGGGGCCGCCGCCACCATCGAAATCCTTGTTAAAGGGCCTATTAGTACCGTGGGAGATGGTATACCTGACAGTTGGAAAATTGCTCATGGCTTCAGTATCACCGATCCTGGTGTGGCCGGTGCTGATCCCGACCATGATGGTTTAACCAACCTTGAAGAGTTTCTTGCGGGTACCGACCCCAACAATCCTGATACCGATGGTGATGGCCTCTCGGACGGCGATGAAGTCCACAAATTTCATACCAATCCCCTGAAAGCCGATACCGATGGCGACGGTATCCCTGACGGCCTCGAGATTAAGTTGGGTACGAACCCAAATAATCCTGACACGGACGGAGATGGCATCCCCGATGGAATCGAACTTCAGCTCGGTCTCGATCCATTGGTGCCTGACGTTACCACCACAGTTCAGGGAAGACTGTTGGACGGCTCCAACAATCCGGTTGGCGGCGCGTCGGTGGTTGTGTTTGGCCTGATCACCGGGGTGACTGACAAGACTGGCTTCTTTTCGATTCAGCATGTTCCTGCCCATCTTGGGGCAATTACCGTCATCGCTCGCGTGGCCCTGAACAACGTCATTCAGGAAGGTCAATCTGCTCCTACCAATCCTGTGGATAACGGTGTCACAAATGTTGGCGTTATCACGCTTGGGCGAAACAATGGCAGCATTAGTGGTACCGTCACGGATCTTCAGGGACGTCCCGTTGCCAATGCACAAGTGGTCATTACTATTGGGTCCGAGACACGTGTTACCACCACGGATGGGAATGGCGTCTACGGATTTAGCGGTTTTTCGCCCAATCAATTCGTGGTCACGGTGTTTGATTCGGTTAGCAGGCTGAGGGGCCAAACCAGTGGATTTCTCAGCCCCAATTCGGCAGCGACTGCCAATATTCAGCTCTCAACCTCCGGAACCATAAAAGGAACTGTCTTTACAACAATGGCAGCCACTCCCGCGGTTGGCGATCTCATCGTTTTGAGACTTTCAGGGTCGCCTGTACCCTTTGCTACAACAACCAGCGACCGGGCTGGGCAATTCGTCTTCGACTTCATTCCGCTCGGCAGTTATGTCGTCGAGGCTAGCGATAGTGCTGGCGATCGTGGACGAACCAGCGCCTCAATCGTCAAGGCAGGCAGCGTAGTTCAGGCTGACATTATCTATTTAGGCCGAGGTACAGTTGCCGGAACGGTACGCGATGGATCGCAGAACCCAGTTCCAAATGCCACTGTCTCCTTAAACAGCAACAGTATCTTTGGCGGCAATTTCACAATCACCACCGGCGCCGACGGCCTATTTGCGTTTGCCGGCATATTCATTGGTAGCTTTGACATTACTGCAAGTTCCAGCAGTCTCAGGCTGGGCGGTCATGCCAGCGGCCAGATTGTAGCGGAAGGCCAGAGCGTGACTACCGATGTTCTTTTGGGTCCTTCTGCTACGGTCACTGGTACGGTTTTCCATTTCGATGGCGTGACCCCAGTCAGCAATGCTCAAGTCAACCTTACAGGTGGTTTTACCTCTGTCGCAGATGGAAACGGCGTATACTCGTTTAACTTCGTTCCGCTTGGAAGCTACTCAATTTCTGCCACCGATCCAAACAATGGAGATCAAGGGGCCGGGAGTGTCACCCTCACCACCCAGGATGAAATCCAGACCGTGAATGTGGTCTTGAATGGTTTGGGTACTGTGACTGCCACGGTGGTTGACGCCACTTCAACTCCGGTTGCCAATGCGCTGGTCACGCTCACTGGACAAAGCAGCTTCGGAGGCGTATTCAATGGCGTGACTCAGCCCGATGGCACTTTCACTTTCAGCCAGCTTCCTGCCGGCAGTTTTAGCGTGACCGCGTCGAATCCCCAAACCGGGGCTGGAGCGTCGGTCACAAGTTCCGTCGCTGCAGGTCAGAGTGCCACTGTCACTTTGCAACTGCAGCCAGTCGGCAGTATCGCCGGGGTTGTATTTGCCGTCGACGGTGTGACACCCGTTGCTGACATGTCAGTGGTTCTCCTCGGCGCGGACCAAACCAAACAAACGGCTACTAGCGCGGCTGATGGCAGTTTCATCTTTAGTACGGTTCCCAGCGGCTCTTATACGTTAAGCGCTATCGATGGCAATGGAACGGTCCGGGCACAGGTCTCAGTGACAGTGGTTACCCAGGGGGCGGTTGTCACCCGGAACCTGGTGCTGGTGGGCGGGGGAATTGTGAGCGGTGTCGTACAGCTTTGTACTCCCGCCTGCGCAAATGTTCCCAACGTTCTGGTTACGATTACCGACGCAACCGGCAAGACGTTGAGCAGTTTAACTGACATCAATGGCTCCTACACGATTTTTCAAGTTGCCGTCGGTGCATTTCTTGCGCAAGCCACCCTTCAGACAAGCTCGAATACCTTTTCCGGTTCGGCCCAGGGCGTTATTGCAGCGGATGGCGCAACCGCAAATGCCCCAATCGTGTTGGTTTCCCAGACGCGTTTTCTGCCGACGGATTTGTTGGATGCCAACGGAGTTCCTTACACGATTGCTGCCGATGGTTCTCTGCAGAATGGCATCGACTCTGAATTTCGCAGTGCTTTTAGTGGCCTACCGCAGGGCGCGCTACAGTTGGATGTGATCTCCGGCGGGTTCCCATTCCGATTTTTCGGGAATGGCACTGCAACCACGGCCAACAACCCGCGTGAACTCGATATCCAGCAAGCGAACATTGCCGGTCTCAATATCACTCGCAAAATCTTTGTTCCCAGGGATGGCTATTTTGCCCGGTATCTCGAAGTCCTGCAGAACCCAGGCAACAACCCGGTCAATGTCGGTTTGCGGCTCTCCAGCGATTTGCGCTACGTGACCAGGCAGATTGGAGCTTTCGCTGGACCGGTTACGCCATTTCTCATAGCTACCTCTAGTGGTGGAGTGACGATCGACCCGTCGTCTGATCATTGGGTGATTCTCGACGACGATAATGATAGCGACCCCTTCTTGAATACCTTTGAGAATCTCGCTCCCGTGGCGCATGTTTTCGATGGTCCAGGCGCTGCGATTCAGGCTACCAGCGTACAGTTCACTCCCGATGATCGGAATCGTCAGGCCAATCTTGTTGAACAGTTTGACAACATCACTGTACCCGCAGGCGGACAGGTTGTCCTGATGCATTTCATGAGCGTTGAGGTGAGCCGGTTGAGCGCGCTGAGCGCATCCCTGCGTCTTGTTCAGTTGCCGCCGGAGGCCTTGGCAGGTATTGATCCAACTGATTTGGCGGCAGTCCAGAATTTTGCCCCGCCCGCCAATGGTATAGGTACTGTGGCTCCGCTTGAGTCCCTGAATGGTACGATCAACGGCCAGGTGTTTTCAGGAGATGGTACAACTACCGTCCCCAATGCGACAGTTTCGTTTCAAAGCAATAACCTGCTTTTTGCGCGCACCCGCTTGTTCAATTCTGACGTGAATGGTAACTACAATGTTGCTGCGCAATTCAATGATCTGGGCGGCTCTCTGCCGGTTCCTGTATCTGGTTTCGTCATGCAGGCGACCATCCCAGGTACCAATTTGCAGTCACCCAGCACTTTGGGAAGCTTCCCGGCAGGATCTGTAACGACCCAGCAGAATATCGTGTTTACCGGTCTTGGTGCTTTGAAAGGAACTGTTCGCAAGGCTGACGGTTCGCTCGTGACTTCTGGTACAGTTTCAATTCAGGGCCAGGCCGTGGTGCTGCTATCGCCACTCCTAACGGCCGCGGCATTAATACAGCAAAACGGCGGATCCATTTTTGCAAGCGTGCCTATCGGCGCCGATGGCACTTACTCGATTGTGAGTCTTCCCTCTGGTTTCTACACATTGGTCGCTTCAGTGCCAAACGCGCAAGCAGGACCGCCAAACACCGGCACGGCCGGCGTGTCCATCACTGCAGGCCAGGATGCAACCGCGGATATTACTTTGCGACCGGTGGGAGGTGCAACGGGTACGGTATTTAGCACGACCAACGTGCCTGTCCCAGATCTTACAGTTGCGTTGCACACCGATTTTGGCGACTTCCAGACCACGACTGATTCTGGAGGAAACTTCGATTTTGTCGAAGTCTTCACGGGTGCCGCGCGTCTTGAGGCGTTTGATCCGGTGACTTTAAGCGGGGCTTCGGCATCTGTGACTGTGATTGCCGGGCAGAATGTGAATCAAACTCTTACCCTTCGTCAAGGGCTTGGCTCAGTGACCGGCACCATAGTCGACGAGATAGGGCATCCGGTTGCAGGAGCACAAGTTAGGGTGACATTTGGTGCTGGCACAATTGTCGATCTAACAACAGCTCCCGACGGCACATATTCCTTCAACTCGGTGCAGGTAGGTCCGGTGTTTGTCCAGGCATCTGACAATCGCGGCAGAACCGGCAGCGCAACAAGTTTTCTCGATTTAGCCGGAGCAACTCTGACCATTAACATTACCATTGCTCCGCGGTGCGGATCCTGTTCATAGGAGATAGATCAGGGAGAATGCGAATGGCGTCCATACGCAACCACAGTACTGGCAACTTTTTTCTTGAGTTTCCAGCGATTGGCAATCGGGTTCGAAGGAAAGTCGCCAGGCTGTTGCTGGTCGTGTTGACCGCCTCGTTCCTGGCTGCGCAGCCAAGTCATGACCGGCCGCGTATCTTAGGAATAGCGCACGTAGCTATGAATGTTAGCGACCTGGGTAGGGCGCGGTTGTTTTACGAGAATTTCTTGGGCTTCAATGAGCCTTTTTCTTTGAAAAATGTTGATGGCACGGACTCCATAGCCTTCATAAAAATTAATGACGAGCAGTACGTGGAATTGTTCTCCGAAAGGCCTCAATACGGAGGCCATCTGAACCATATCGCCCTTTATACGGACGATGTAGTGCGCATGAGAGATTATCTGGTTTCCAAGGGAATTGACATACTGGAGGCCATTCATAAAGGAAGGACCGGAGATTCGTTCTTTACGGTCAGAGATCCTGATGGGCATCTGATTGAAATTGTGCAATATCAGCCCAATAGCTGGATAGCCCAGTCGAAAGGAAAATCTACACCCTCCACCCGCATTTCAAATCATATTATGCATGTCGGATTGGTGGTTGGCTCTGTGGGACCGGCGATGAAGTTCTATCAGGAGGTTCTCGGATTTCAGGAGACCTGGCGGGGAAGTGAAGATAACAAGCAACCAAGCTGGGTTGACATGCGTGTTCCCGATGGCACGGATTTCGTGGAGTTTATGCTTTATCGGACGCTGCCCACGCCGGCACAGCGAAAGTTGCAAAATCATATCTGCTTCACAGGAGCAGACGTGCAGCAGGCTGTTGATGATCTGAAGGCGCGCGCCGGCGCTAATGCGTATTCTTCTCCAATTGAAATCGGAATAGGAAAGAACTTGAAGCGGCAAACGAATTTATTCGACCCAGATGGCGCGCGCATCCAGATCATGGAAGCTACCCCGGTTGGCAATAGCCAGAATGAAGGCCAGGTCGGTCCATAAGTCCCATTAGATATGCGACGCTTCCTTGCCGTTAGTGCGATAGTCGCTTGAAACAATCTCAAACATCTAGGTTAAAGGTCCTTCCTTTGCTCGCTGTCCGTTTGGCCTCCACGCCATTGGCGATTGCAATGAGTTAGAAATCATGTTCGATTCCAAAAGCATTTCCCGCCGGGAGTTCTTAAAGACAACCGCACTCATCACCGCCTCCACGCTCTCTAGTGGCGCTATTTCTGTTGTGCAGACTGTACCTTCCGACGGAAGTACCCGGGGCGGACACCGCCTGATCGAGGGTTGGGAATATCATCAAGGCTCTCTGGGAGGTCCCTGGGATGTTTGGCCACAGGATCGCAACAATGATGTGAGTTGGCAAGCTGTCCAAGTGCCGCATTGTTTCAATGCCCATGATGCCGTTGACCCTGATATGCCTTACTATCAAGGGCATGGCTGGTATCGGATCAGGCTCAGGCCTCGCAATCCGTTTCCGGATGGTCGCGTGCTGCTGCACTTGGAAGGCGCAGGTCAGAAGAGCGAAATCTTTGTTGGCCTTGACCGGGTGGGTCGACACGCGGGCGGCTATGATGAGTTCATCGTCGACATTACCGAATCCGTAGCCAAAACCCTCAAGAATCCAGGGGTCAAAGGCGAAGCACCCGTCGCCATACTCTGCGACAACTCGCGCGATGCGGATCTTGTCCCTTCCGCCCTGAACGATTTTACGCGCTACGGTGGACTGTACCGTCATGTGAATCTGCTCTACATGCCTGTTCTCTATCTCGAGCGCCTCCATGTTGATGTTGCCGTGCGGCCCGGCCAGACAGCGCAGGTTGTGGTCAAAGGAAGGCTCTCGAATCCTGCTTCATTGCACGAGGATGTGCAAATACAGGTCCGTGTTTTCGATCCCGGAGGATCCATCCTGCACACCTTTTCCGCGCAAGTGCCGGTTTGGACTGGAGACCAAGAAATTTCGACGTTCGAAGTGAAGATTCCGCAACTCTGGTCGCCCAATCGTCCTTCCCTCTACCGGTGTGAGGTCAAACTCACGAGCAGGCACGGCGAGATGAGCATCACGGAGCGTTTTGGGTTTCGCTACTTCGAATTTGTGGCCCACGGGCCTTTCAAACTCAACGGCGAGCGGCTGCTGCTGCGCGGCACTTCACGGCATGAAGATCACGCGCAGTTTGGGGCCGCTATGCCCGATGACCTGATTCGGAAAGAGATGCAGTTGATCAAGGATCTCGGAGCAAACTTTATTCGACTGGGCCATCATCAGCAATCCCGTGCAGTGCTCGATCTATGCGACGCACTCGGAATTCTTGTTTGGGAAGAGATTCCCTGGTCTCGCGGCGGCTCTGGTGGGGAAAGGTATCAGGAGCATGTCCGGGACATGCTTCGTTCCATGATTGACCAGCATTACAACCATCCGTCCATCATCGTTTGGGGACTTGGAAACGAAAACGATTTCCCGGGAGATTTTCCTGACCTGAGCCGCGACAGAATTCGGTCATTTACGAAGGTATTGAATGATCAGGCCCACGCGCTTGACTCGTCGCGCAAAACCGGTATACGCCGGTGTGACTTCTGCAAGGACATTGTAGATGTTTACTCTCCCTCGCTCTGGCCAGGGAGGAACCACAGCCGGTATACAGAGTACAAAGAACTGTGCCGAAAGGAAATGGAAGACGTCGACCACTTCCTCCATCTGGAATGGGGAGGCGAAAGTCATGCGCGCCGTCATTCTGAAGATATTGATCGGCTCCTGGCTAAAGCTGTCACTCGGCAGGGCAGCGCACCGGAACTTGATGATCTTTTGAATGGTGGCCATATTTGGGATACGACAGACGAATCGTCCGAAACCTACATGTGCAATGTCTTTGATTGGCACCTCAAGGAGCAGGAAACCATGCCTTGGTTGACCGGTTCGACCCAATGGATATTCAAAGACTTCGCAAGTCCCTTACGGCCTTCAACCCCTGTTCCTTACGTGAACCAAATGGGTCTTGTTGAACGTGATTTGGCGCTGAAGGAAAGCTATTACGTCTTTCAGTCGTATTGGTCTGAAATGCCAATGGTTCATATCTATGGTCATACTTGGCCCATCCGCTGGGGAAGCCAGGATGAGCAAAAGTTAATTAAGGTCTACTCCAACTGCGAAAGAGCAGAGTTGTTTTTCAATGGAGTATCTCAGGGTGTGAAGAGGCGTAACAGCCAGGATTTCCCCGCTGCCGGCCTGCGCTGGCTCGTGAAGATGCGCGCTGGAGAGAATCATCTGCGAGTCGTCGCGCTCAAAAATGGCCGTATCATCTCTGATGAGGTCCGCTTTCTCTACCAAACGGAAAAATGGGAACAACCTGTGCGTCTCGACTTGAGAGAGACTGAGCGAATGAATCAAATTGTTACCCTTGAAGCACGAGTATTCGACAAAAACAACGTGCTCTGTCTTGATGCTCGCAATTCCATCCGCTTTGGGGTAGCTGGCGATGGTGTATTGCTCGACAATCTCGGTACCTCCACGAGTTCACGCTCTGTTCAGCTTTACAATGGACGAGCAATGATCAAGCTATCGACCAATCGGGGAAAGTCCGTCGCAAGCGTCACCTCCATCGGACTCCAAACCGCTTTTGTGACCGTGGAGTAGCCAATGAGCACTCGCACAACCATCACCCGCCGGGATTTTCTCAAGTCGACGGCCATTTCCACGGCCGCAATAATGGTTGGCGCTACAGAGTCCGACGAAATCGTTGAAAACTCAATCCGCCTGACAACCGGTTGGGAACATCACCTTGGCTCCCTCGGAGGCCCATGGGATGCGTGGCGCGCCGATCAAGGCAATAAAGTTGTGTGGCAACCCGTTCAAATACCGCACTGCTTCAATGCTCGCGATTCCGTGGATCCTGACACGCCGTTCTACGAGGGGCCGGGTTGGTACCGGACAAGGCTGAAGTTGGCCAATCCTTTTCCAAATGGCCGTGCGCTCCTGCATTTCGAGGGCGCTGGCCAAGCCAGTCAGATTTTCGTATACCTTGAGGAGGCCGGTCGGCACCTTGGTGGGTACGATGAGTTTATTATCGACATGACTGAACCTGCGGCCAGGGCGCTGAAGAATCCGTCCCTGAAGGGCGAAGTGCCAGTCGTCGTTTTATGCGACAACTCACGCGACCCCGAGATGATCCCTTCCAGCCTCAACGATTTTTGCCGCTACGGCGGATTGTATCGACATGTGAATCTCGTCTATATGCCGGCGATTTCTATCGAACGCATTCATGTTGATTCGACGATACAACCGGGACGACCGGTGAAGATTTCTGTCAAAGGCCAGCTCTACAATCCTGGGACGCTTAACGACAATGTAGAGATTCGAATTCGCATTTTTGATCCTGCCGGCTCCATCATTCACACTTCCACGCAAATTCGGGCTCCTTGGACGGGGGAGCGTGAGCTTTCGGCCTTCGAAACGAATCTTCCGAAACTGTGGTCTCCCGCAAAACCTAGCCTGTACCGCTGTGAAGCCAAATTGACCAGCCGTCATGGAAGCATGACCGCTACCGAACACTTTGGGCTCCGATATTTCGAGTTTGTCGCGCATGGTCCTTTCAAGCTCAACGGCGAACGGCTTGTTCTTCGCGGAACCCAGCGCCATGAAGATCATGCTGGAGTAGCTGCTGCAATGTCTGATGAGGTTATTCGTGCGGAGATGAAGCTGATCAAGGAAACCGGGGCCAACTTCATCCGCCTGGGCCATGCTCAACAATCACGCTCCGTGCTGGCGCTGTGCGATGAGCTTGGCTTGCTGGTTTGGGAAGAGATCCCGTGGTCACGTGGCGGCCTCGGCGGCGAGCGCTATCGGCAGCAAGCAAGAAACATGTTGCGGGCTATGATCGATCAGCACTATAACCATCCCGCGATCATCATTTGGGGACTCGGGAACGAACTCGACTGGCCGGGAGATTTTCCCGAGTTTGACAAGGACAAGATTCGCGCCTTCGTTTCCGAGTTAAATAAGATTGCGCACACGATCGATCCTGCCCGCAAGACCGCATTGCGGCGCTGCGATTTTGCCAAAGATAGTGTGGATGTGTACGCTCCCTCCATCTGGGCTGGTTGGTATCAGGGCAAATATACGGACTACAAAGATCGATGCCAAAAGGAGATGGAACAAGTTGATCATATGATCCATGTTGAGTGGGGTGGAGACAGCCACGCGAGACGGCATTCCGAAGATACGGAGCGGCTTATTGCTAAAGTGGTTGGCGGTCGGACAGATGCTCCCCAGGGTCTCGACTATTTGCTGACCGGTGGCCAAGACCATGCAGCTACTGACGGCGATTGGTCGGAAAGTTATATCTGCAACCTCTTCGATTGGCACCTCAAGGAACAGGAAACGATGCCTTGGCTTACGGGCGCGGCGCAATGGGTATTCAAAGATTTTGCAACTCCGCTCCGGCCCGAGAATCCCGTGCCGTATGTGAACCAAAAAGGCATGGTAGAGCGTGACCTGACGCTGAAGGAAAGTTATTATGTCTTCCAATCCTACTGGGCCGAAAATCCCATGGTCCATATTTATGGCCATTCCTGGCCGGTACGTTGGGGAGAGCCTGGGGAACAGAAGCTGATCAAAGTCTATTCCAATTGTGAT
Organism: Candidatus Angelobacter sp.; assembly: GCA_035939495.1. Lineage (GTDB taxonomy): Bacteria > Acidobacteriota > Terriglobia > Terriglobales > Acidobacteriaceae > Angelobacter. The sequence goes on from DASZFU010000151.1 coordinate 20,619, forward strand.
ACTGCGGAGCTGTTTCTCAACGGTGAGTCACAAGGCAGCAGAAAACGCAACAGTCAGGATTTTCCCGCGGCCGGATTACGGTGGCTGGCGAAGTGCCGGAGTGGTGAAAACCAAGTGCGGGTCGAGGCCTCCAAAAACGGACGCCGGGTGGCGGATGAAATTCGCTTTCAATACCAAACCGAGAAGTGGAGTAAACCTGCCAGCCTGGAGTTGCGCAAAAAAACAGAAACCAAGAGGGATCTCACAATAGAAGTCCTTTTGTTAGACTCCCGCAACATCCTCTGCCTCGACGCCCGGAACGTTGTGCGTTTTGGTGTGACAGGAGATGGGACTTTGCTCGATAACCTGGGTACATCCACTGGCTCACGCGTGCTTCAACTCTACAATGGCCGCGCAGAGATCACCCTGCAAACCAAGAGCGGTAAATCCGTATTAAGTGCCAGTTCCCCAGGCCTGCCCACAGCCTTCCTAAGTTTGGGTGTCCTATGAGCTGGCTATTCGTTCGGCCAGCGCGAAAAGCTATCTGAAATTAAATAGATTTGAAATGACATTGGCACCCATCGCCATGGCTTGGACAAGAGAAGGTACTTCCTAATGGGGTTCCTAAACACAAAATACCCAACGCCGGATCGTGCAGCTCGAACACCATCAAGTCGAAATAAAATTGCTGCGCGGAGGAATCCGGCGGCTATCCAAATGTGCAACCCGCAGTACAAATGGCCGAGGCCAATCTGCCAATCCACTTGGACTGCTTCCTAACGCTGTCGGTTCACACAGACGCGCATCGAGCGTCGTTCACAAACCTTTGCTCCCAGACATCCAGGCGTGCAAGCGAACTTACGGAAAACTGCGCCACGAACGACATTGCCAGCCTTCCCAGGTGGGAAATACATGGAGCCGAGAGGCCGGAAGCTGAAGCGCAAGGCAAAGAATTCGAAAGTCAATGGTTCGACAAGATTTTTGCCACTCACGGCAGTTTCTCTTCCTTCAGGTTTCACACAGTTGTTGTTTTCCTATCTTGTAATCCTTGCACAAAGCTTACAAATTCTCCTCCACCGGACACAAGTACAATTCACGCCAAGGAACGGCCCATTTCTTCACCATGCCCGCCCCGAAACTGCTTCCCACCAGGATGATCTTGGCCGCACAAGTTCCATTCATCCTGTACACATCGTCGCTTTCCCGCCCTTGCTGGCAGTTGCCTTAGACCGAAGACCGATTCGGCTCTGTGAGCATCTCTGCTACTTCTTGGCCTCCCTATGCAGCGACTCCTCCGGTGTCATGTCGATCTCCGCCAACTCCGTATGGCCATGGTGCGACGCAGCACGCTATTGCTC
>DASZFU010000152.1:0-36627 GCA_035939495.1 Candidatus Angelobacter sp.
CCGGCGTAGAGGACGCCTTCTTTCAACGGAGACTCTGCGAGCGCGGAAATATTGCCGTAGAAGGCGGTCGATACGTGTTTGTTGACCGCGTCAGGGCTCCACAGTTTTCCCATAACCGGAATAGCATCGCGGTTGAGGTGACGGGTGAGATCGCCGCTGATTGCTTTCCACGTGTTGCCTCGATCGTCTGTGCGAAAGACGCGATTGCCACCGAAGTAAAGCCGTGTATGCGAGTGCGGGCTGATGATGAATGGCGAATCCCAGTTCCACCGCTCCGGCGTTTCTTCTTTGCCCTGGTGGGGCTGTATGCCAAAGCGTTCTCCGGTCGCGCGATTGAAGCGCACCAGGTTCCCGTTTTGCGCTTCTGCATAAACCGTGTTGGAATCTTCCGGGTCAACCAGCGAGTGGAAGCCGTCACCGCCCTGGGTCACAAACCAGTCTTGATTATTGATGCCGGAAATGTCGCGGGTGCGCGAAGGTCCGCCGAGCGAGAAATTGTCCTGCGTGCCGCCGTAGATGTAATAAAACGGCTTCGAGTTATCGACGGCCACATCGTAGAACTGTCCGGTCGGCAGGTTCGACATCCATCGCCAAGACGCTCCACCGTCGCGCGTGGTGTACAGGCCACCGTCGTTGCCGATCAGCATGTGCTTAATATCGTCCGGGTCCACCCAGAGCACGTGAAAGTCAACGTGTACATGGCTGGTGGGAAGCGGCTGGATCGTTTTGCCGCCATCGTCGGAATACTGCATGAAGACACCGACAGCATACAACCGGTCTTCACGCTTAGGATCGGCAAACAGCGTTGCATAATACTGCGGACCGGGATTGTAGTCGTTGCGTTTCTCCCAGTTCGCGCCGGAATCCACCGAGCGGTAGATGCCGCCTTTCCTTTCGCCGGCCTCAATGCTGGCATAGACAATATTCGGATTCACCGGCGAGATGGCCAGTCCGATCCTGCCCATCTCCACCGTGGGAAGTCCACTGCTCAGCTTGATCCACGTTTTGCCTGCGTCGGTACTCTTGTGGATCGCGGCTTCCGGCCCGGCGTTGATCGCCGTAAAGAAATGCCGGCGGCGCTCATAGCTCGCGGCAAAGAGCACGTCGGGATTCGACGGATCCATCACCACATCCGTTACTCCGGTATTTTCGCTGAAGCTGAGGATGGAATTCCACGTCTTCCCGCCGTCCGTGGATTTGTACAAGCCGCGATCTCCTCCCGGTCCCCAGAGCGGTCCTTGCGATGCCACGTAGACCACATTGCTGTCTCGTGGGTCAATGACAATGCGCGCAATGTGCTCTGACTTTTTCAGTCCCATGTTCTTCCACGTTTTACCGCCGTCTTCAGAGCGATAGACGCCATCGCCATAACTCACGCTACGCTGGTTGTTGTTCTCTCCCGTGCCCACCCACACCACGTTCGGATGATTAGGATCGATTACCACCGTGCCAATCGAGTACGAGCCTTCATGATCAAAGACCGGCTGCCAGGTTGTGCCGTCATTGTCCGTACGCCAAACGCCGCCTGATGCCACGCCGATAAAATACTGGCTCTTGTTGTGCGGGTTCACGGCAATCGAGACCACGCGGCCCGAGATCAACGCCGGCCCAACCGAGCGAAACTTCAAGCCGCTGAACGTTCCGCTGGACAGGAGATCCCTGGACTCGCTGTTCTCCTCGTCCTTCTTGTCTTTGGCGTCTTTGTCTTTATCTTTGCCGCCCTTGTCGGCAGCATCTTTGTCCTTGGCGCCCTTGTCTTTCGCGCTCTTGTCGGACGCGGTGGACTCCGTCTTAGCGGCTGCCGCTTTGTCCGCCTTGGCCTTGCCTGCGGATGATTGTGCCGACGGCGTTTTGGCCTCTCCGTCTTGTGCTGAAGCCACCTTCTGTGCGCCGACGGATGAAAGGACAACGACAAGCAGAACGATGGCGTATTTACGCATAGTCATGAATGATCTCCGGCATGGTGCAGTTTTATTGACCCGTGTTTTGGGGAGTGCCTGATTCTAGAAGAAATTTGAGATTAGTACCACGGAGTCAAATGAGAAGAACGCAAGAGAGACCAAAACAACCTGGTGCAACACCAGAGGGTTTGCTCGCCAGATGTAGACATATCCTGAGTTGAATAGTTTTTCTAGATTCGGCCAGGGCAACCCAGGCAATTCTGTAGCTGCGAAATCCTCGCCGTCCCGCAGTTCTTAGGCCAGTTCAATCGACGGGGCTTTGGGATAGGCAGGCTTCGCCGTCTCTTTCTGCACCTCTGCACGGAACCGCTTTTTCGCCCGGCATAGAAGAACGCGCAGGTAGTCCCGGCTGACGCCCAACTGACGGCAAACTTCATCTTTATCTTGCTTGTCCAAGAGCACTGCCTTCAAAAGTGTGCGATCAACTGGCTTCATTTGGGCGATCATTTTCCGAACCTTGTCGCAGGTTTCCTCGGCCAGAACCTTTGTGCACGGACTAGGAAGATCAGCGACCGGCTCGGCTTCCAGCGCGTCAAGCGAGACAGCACGCTTCTGTGCGCGATAGCTCTCGCGCACGATGTTATTGCATACGCCAATCACAAAAACCTCGAATCGTTCCGGCTTGCGCACACCAAAGCCGGAGGAAACAGCCTTAAGCACTCTCAAGAAAGTTTCCTGGCGCAGATCCCGGGCTTGGTCGGCGTAGCGTACCTGGCTTTGCAGCTTACGCAAAAGAATGGGGCTGAAGTGATTCACGAAGTGCATTTGTATCGTAGGATCGCCCCGGCGTAGCGCATTCAAATAATTGGAGTCAAATGCAATTGAAGCTGACGACATGGTGATTCGCACCTCGTCCGTTTTTTTGCACACCCGTGCCCAAAGCCCTCGGCGGCGGCCGAAAGGCTTGGGCAAACGGAATTTGCTTGCACTGGATATAGCGTTCCGGATCGAGCATCTCCGCCAAAAAACCGGAAAAAGGTCATTCCAGAAAATGGAAGATCGGCGGACAAACCGTCCTAAGTGGTGGCTAGCCGTATAATTAGCGACCTAAGTTCCACCCCGGATAAGACAGGTAAACCGCATGTCAAATACTCCCCTGGACATTACGGTCTTGCTACGCCGCTGGCATAACGGCGACCACGCCGCAGGAGATGAGCTCTTCCGCCTGATACTCCCGGAGCTGAAGAAGATTGCAGCGCGTTTCCGTAATCGGGAACGTCCCAACTACTCCCTTCAGCGCACCGAATTGGTGAATGAACTCTATTCAAAACTGCTGGAAGCAAATGATGAGATCGATTGGCGGAACCGGGGGCATTTTTTCGCTATCTATACAATAAAGCTCCGCCGCTTCCTGATTGACCGTGCCAGGAAGAAGCCCACGTCGGAACTACTGTCGATTGAAGATTTGCCCGAAGGCATCATGGCGGGCCGCAACCGCCTGGAGGTGCGTTTGGCAGTTGACCGGTTATTGGACGAACTGGAAAAAGAATCACCCACAACCTGCAGCATCCTTGTGGCCAGAATCTATTTTGGATACGAAGTTAAGGAAATCGTGAAGAATTTCGACCTCCCCCAACGTACTGTAGAACGCCATTTGCATGATGGCCGCAAATGGCTCTTTGAACGGTTGGGCAAGGAGCCGACTCCAAGCGGTGAGTAAGATATGACAACGGACCCCCAAGACCGTGACGAGCGGGTGATGACGCTGGCCGACGAAGCATTGAAAATTCCTCATTCCGAACGTAACAATTTCCTGAAAATCTCATGTATAGATGACCCGGAGCTTTACCGGGAAATATCTGAAGTAGTGGCTTGGGAAGAGCGCATGACCGGCTTTCTTTGTCGTCCCTTGATCGAATTCATTGATCTGGAAGTTCTGGATAAGGTATTTGAACCAGGTCAAACTGTTTCGGGGCGCTTTGACATCTTGCGCCTCGTGGGCGATGGCGGCATGGGCGTGGTTTATGAAGCTTTTGACCGCAAGCGTGAACAGAGAATCGCGATCAAAGTTGCCAAGCCAGGGTTCGGGCGGCTGTTGACGCCGGAGTTACAGCGGGCCCTCCAGGTCCGACACGAAAACATCTGCATGGTCAACGAAGTCCATACGGCTATGACAGAGTTCGGCGAGCTGGATTTCCTGACCATGGAATTCCTGGATGGTGAAACTCTTGCCCGCAAATTGAAGCAAAGCAAGTTGGAGCGTGCGGAAGCTTTGGAAATCGCTCGCCAGCTCTGTGCCGGGGTAGTCAAGGCCCATCAAAGTGGTATTCTGCACGGCGATCTCACACCTGCCAATGTCATCCTCTGTCCCAGGAAAAATGGCAGCCCTCGCGTCGTCATCACCGACTTTGGTCTTTCGACGGAAACCGCCGGCGCTGGCGAAATCAAAGGTGGCACGCCAAGCTATATGGCTCCCGACCTGTGGCGCGGCGGAAAGGCATCGCAAGCCTCCGATGTCTTCTCGCTGGGAGTAATCCTGAATGAATTGATCACCGGCGAGAAGCCGTTTTCAGCAACCGCCGAAGGCGGCGCAACCGTAGATTCCTCAGTTGAACTCAAGCGAGCCAAAAACTTGCCCCAACGATGGCGCAAAGCCATCATGCCTTGCTTTCGGCCCAAGCCGGAAGAGCGCTGCTCGGCGGAGCAGGTCCTTCACGAACTGGAGCGCAAGTCGTTTTTTCGCACCTCCGCCGGCGCCGTAACCATCGCTGCTGTTATTGCACTGGCTGCGCTGGCCCCGTGGATCGTTGATGCATTCCGATCTCCGCCGATTCGTCTTGCCATGCTTCCAGTACAAGGTTCCGGTGGTTTGGACCAGCGTGGCCGGCAAATCCTGGACGAGGTGGCTGAACGAGTCCGGCAAATTCAAAATGGGAAGGCTACGGCAGCGGTGATCCCCCTTTCGAAGGCGCTGGATAAGGGCGCCACCACGCCCGAGGAGGCGCAAAAGATCCTGGGCGCAACTCATGCGCTGCAATTGAAGCTTTCTCCCGAAACCGGAGGGTTGGCTGTCGAAGCAGCCGTCATTGATTTGAATACCATGACCCACGTTCGGGATTACTCAGGGCACTTTGCGGAAGCCGACTTGTCCGACCTGTCTACCGGGCTTACCGGCCTGATTTCCTGGGGACTCCATCTTCGCCGGCGATCACAGCCCGAATCAGTTATTCCATCTGCGGTAACTGTATACAAGAGCGGCCGCGACTATCTGGATCATGAGCCTCCTGACTTCATCAACGCCCAGCGCGAATTTGAGGTAGCGGAACATTTGGACTCGCATTCCCCCTTGCCGCTGGCAGGACTAGCAGAGGCGCAGATCAGAAAATATCAGGACGCGAAAGACAAAACAATTCAAAAAACTGCGCAGTCCTGGCTGGCCAAAGCGGAAGCGCTGAATCCCGATTCTCTCAGAGTCCGGCTGACATCAGGGCTTTTGCACCTGATTGATGGAGACTATCCCACGGCTCTGGAAGATTACCAGCGAGTGGAAGAGATCGAACCACGCAATGTAGAAGCGTTGCTTGGTTCAGGCTTTGCCTATGAGACCCAGGGAAAGTTCGATCGAGCCATAGCAGATTATCGTCGTGCAATCTCGATCGATCCCAAAAACTACAAGCCGCATGAGTACCTTGGTGCCCTCTATTACAATCGCGGAAATTACGCTCAATCAGAAGAGGAGTTTCAGAAGGACATTGAGCTTGCTCCCGATCGAATCGATGCCTATGGAAGCCTGATCGGTATCTATACTACTGCGTTTAAATATGAGGATGCGGAGAAAGTCTACAAGTCCCTGCTGCAACGTCAGAAGCAAGGTGAGGATACCGCACTTATGCTGAATAACATCGGTGTCATGTTGGCTTATCAAGGAAAGCAAAAGGAGGCCAGGGATTACTATCAGCGGGCGGTCCAAAAAGATCCCAACCGGGCCAAATATTGGCTTAATTTGGGGGACGCCCAGCGGCGAATTGGAGAGGCAGCAAATGCCAAAGATTCCTATCAGCATGGGTTGCGCCTGATACAGGATCAAGTAACTAAAAACGTAGCCAACGCCTTAGCTCGTGCCCGTCTTGCCTATTTCGAGGCTCGCCTCGGTCATAAAGATGAGGCAAGGTTGCAGATCACGGCTGCTATGAATTATCCCTCCAAAGACAAAGAGGTTCTGCTTTGCGCGGTGGAGACTTACGAAGCCCTGGGAGACCGGGAGAAGGCCCTCGAAGCGGCAGCCATGGCTACCGTCCAAACTCAGGACGAAATGGCCCACCATCCTGATTTGGCGGGTTTACAACAGGATTCTCGCTTTAAATCATTGAGAGGACAAAGATAGCCCAAAACGACAAGACAGCCCAAACTTAGTTACAAGGAGATATCAATTATGTCTACCCAGATCACCCCGGCCCCCGATGATCCGCATACGAACATTGAAGAGGTTCAAGAGATTTCGGTCGAATACGACGAAGCAACCGACAGCGTGAAGGTAACGCCGCAAGAGATCGAAAAAGGAGAGCACGGTGCGAAGGTTTGCTTCAAGAATCCTCAGGGCGCCAAACTCAGAATCCAGTTTCTGCTTCCGAATGGCGAAGAGACCCGCTTTATAGCGGATTCAGAAACGTACCTGCTGTCGGTCGGAGGTACATTTCACTTCAAGTGCTTTTTTACTTTCCCCGGAGCACGTAATGAAGTTCCGAAGTACGGAGGTGTTATCGATATTCTGCCACGGCGGCCCTAAAATACACTTCGCCCTCCAAGGGACAGAAGGACGCTCCCTCGCATCCACCTCTGTCCCTTCTAAGTTCATAGCGCCGGCTTCGCCGGTAGGTTTTGCCTTCCTTTGCGCACTTTGCGCCTGTTGCGGTACATTTCCAAATCCACATGAATCAGCTTGCCCGCAAGCTTCGCACCGTCGATTACTTCACCTTGGGATTTGGCACCATGGTTGGCGCCGGTTTTTTGGTCGCCATGGACGACTGGCTTAACCGTGGTGGACCTGCCGGTGGGATATTGGGCTTCTTCGCAGGCGGCGTCATCCTGCTGCCTGTGGCCTTTATTTATGGCCAGTTGGTCATGGCAATTCCCGATGCTGGAGGCGAAATTGCTTATACAGCCAGGGTGTTTCCGGAGAAATTCAGTTTCATTCCCGGCTGGATGATGATTCTTGCCTATCTGGTGGTCTGCCCTTGGGAAGCGGTGGCCGTGGGCAGGATACTTGCCTACATCTTTCCCCAAATCAATGTGATGGAGTTGTACCAAATTGGCGGACAACCGGTCTATCTTCCGCATCTCGTGATTGGTTTGGGACTGACGGCAATCATTACCTTCGTCAATTATCGCGGCATCCAGATCAGCGCCCGTTTTCAGAATTGGACGACCTTGGGGCTATTGATTCTTTTTGCCGTCTTTGCTTCCTGTGGCCTGGTCAAAGGAAAGATGGCTAATCTTATTCCAGCTTTCAGTCACAGCGGGTTCGTTTCGATGCTGCTGGTGCTGCAGATCGTTCCATATTTCATGACCGGTTTTGAATCTGTGGCCAAGAGCGCCGAGGAGGCGAACCCGCAATTTCGTTCTCATGGGTACTTTCGGGCGATCCTGGCCGCCATGTTGTCCGGCACAGCTTTTTACTGCGTGATCATATTTGTTGTGGCCTACGCGTATCCCTGGAAGCAATCTGTCGAACAACATCAACAATCCCCCACGGCATATGCCTTGCGTAACGCTTTAGGCCAGCCATGGATTGTCAATGTGATCTTGATCGCGGCCCTGCTGTCCCTGCTCAAGATATTCAACGGAAATTTTCTGGCGACCACACGACTGGTATTTGCTATGGGGCGCCGGCGCATGATTCATCCCAGGATGGCTGAAATCCACGATCGCAACCAGACACCTTCGGCGGCAGTGCTGGCGATCGGTTTGGTCACCGCAGTTTCGGTTTTTCTTGGATCGGCAATCCTCATCCCGATTACCGAAGTCGGCTCTCTGGCTTCCGCCTGCGGATGGCTGTCGGCCTGTGTCGCATATTACTTTATTCAGCCCGCGCCTTGGCAACGCGTGATTGCAGCTATGGGGACAGTGGTTTCTCTGGGATTTATAGCGATGAAGGTGTTTCCTTTTGTTCCCGGGCACTTTACATTGGCTGAATGGATTGTTTTGTTCTTGTGGATCATTCTGGGAGTCTTGGCAAGCTTTAGTGGGGCGAGACAAGGTGCATTGAGGGCAGTTGAGAAATCGGCTACGGAATAATGGTTGGATGCCCAGGGTAAACTCGGGTCCTAAGCCGGACCAGAGTCCGGCTCAAGCAAAACATTTCTGTTACTAAACCGTACTCAGCACACGCTCGCGAGTTTCAGCGTCCTGGCGCTCTTCGTGGCGCGAACTGGGCAATGCGTGTTCAAGGACCTCCTCGATAGTCGTAAGGTAGTGGATCTCGATGCCTTCCACTTGCTCGGCCGAGAGATCTTCCTCTACGTTCATCCGGTTTTCAGCGGGCAGCAGCACGGTCTTTACCCCTGAGCGTTTGGCCGCCAGAAATTTTTCCTTGATGCCGCCCACAGGCAGGACATTGCCGCTCAAAGTGATCTCTCCCGTCATGGCGGTCAACGGCCGCACCTGCTTATCCGTCAGCAATGACACCAGGGCAGTCGCCATGGTCACACCTGCCGACGGACCATCTTTAGGAATGGCGCCTGCGGGCACATGGATGTGGATATCGTTGTCCTTAAAAAACTCTTCGTCCACGCTCAGCTTCGTGGCATTCGACCGGACCCAAGTCAGCGCCGCTTGCATGGACTCTTGCATCACCTGGCCAATCTGACCGGTCATGGTGAAGCCGCCCTTGCCTTTCATCTTGTTCGCTTCGATGAACAGGATGTCGCCACCCGCCGGTGTCCAAGCCAACCCAACAGCCACCCCGGGACGCTTGGTGCGTTCGGCGATTTCGGTGTCCAGACGGATCTTGATCCCGCCCAGGAATTCCTGCTCCTGAATCATCTGCGTTGTGACCGCGAGCTTTTCTTCCCGGCCTTCGGCCAAACGGCGCGCCTGCTTGCGGCAAAGTGTCCCAATGTTGCGCTCCAGGTTGCGAACGCCTGCTTCGCGGGTGTAGTGGCGCACGATAAAGCGCACTACGCTGTCGGGAATTTCAATCTGTTCCGGCTTCAGGCCGTTTTCATCGACCTGCTTTGGAATCAGGTACTTCCTTGCTATGTGAACCTTGTCATCTTCGGTATATCCCTGCAGGTCGATGATCTCCATGCGGTCCCGTAACGGTTCCGGAATCGTGTCAAGCATGTTGGCCGTGCAGATAAACAAGACCCTGGAAAGATCAAATGGCACGTCCAGATAGTTGTCGCGGAAAGTCGAGTTCTGTTCCGGATCCAAAGTCTCCAGCAATGCTGAAGCCGGATCGCCGCGGAAATCCCTGCCCAGTTTGTCCACCTCATCCAGAACAAACACCGGGTCATTGGTCTCAGCCCGGCGAATTCCTTGAATGATCTGTCCGGGCAACGCGCCGATATAGGTCCGCCGATGGCCCCGAATCTCGGCTTCATCGTGCACGCCACCCAGAGAGAGGCGCACAAACTTGCGATCGAGGGCCCGGGCAATGCTGCGTCCCAGAGAAGTTTTTCCTACGCCCGGAGGTCCAACAAAGCAAAGAATCGGCCCTTTCATGCTGGGCTTCAAACGCCGCACGGAAAGATAATCCAGGATGCGGTCCTTCACTTTCTTGAGGTCATAGTGATCGGCATCCAGAACTTCCCAGGCTTTCTTTATGTCTACTTCCGTTCCGCTGGACTTGGCCCACGGCAATACGGCAAGCCACTCAATGTAATTGCGCGTCACTGAGTAGTCGGCTGCCATGGGAGACATGCGGCCCAGCCGCGTCAACTCCTTGAGCGCCTCTTTCTTCACATCGTCGGGCATGCCCGCGGCTTCAATTTTTTGGCGCAGTTCATCGACATCGCGCGAGGCTTCATCCTGTTCGCCCAGTTCTTTCTGGATGGCCTTCATCTGCTCGCGCAGGTAGTATTCGCGCTGCGACTGCTGCACCTGGTCCTGAACTTCAGTCTGGATTTTGTTGCGCAGTTGCTGCACTTCGAGTTCTTTCGCCAAGTGCCTGTTAACCGACTGCAAGCGGCGGTGCACGTCAGACGTTTCCAGAATCTCTTGTTTGTCTTTGGTCGAGAGAAACGGCAATGACGAAGCCACAAAATCCACAAGCCGCCCAGGCTCATCGATGTTGATGGCCACGGTTTGCAGCTCGTCGGAGAGTGTCGGTGACCCCGCCACGATCTGCTGAAACAGCGTAAGCACATTGCGCTGCAATGCTTCGATCTCGGGCAGGTGTTCCGGCTCTTGATCGGGAATCGTCTCTACATCAGCCCGCAAAAAGGGTGTTAGCTGGCTGAACTCCCGTAGCTTGGCCCGCTGCAAGCCCTCGGTAAAAACAAACAGGCTCTGGTTGGGCATTTTCACTACTTTGTGAACTGTGGCCAGCGTGCCTAAATTGTATAAATCGGTTGGTTGGGGGGTATCCACCCGTGCTTCGCGCTGGGCTACCACCAAGATCGTCTTTTCTTCACCCAGCGAATTAATGAGCTGGATTGAACTTTCCCGGCCTACGGTCAGGGGCAAAACTGCATGAGGAAAAAGCACCGTATCCCGTACTGGCAACACAGGTAAACCGTTATGGATCGCGCTCGTAGCAGAAGCGCCCTCACCTGCCAACTCGTGGCTGCTCTTTTGTATTTCAGACGCCATGTTTATTCCTTGATATTATTACGCTCAACGATATTGATGATTCTACTATAAAGAACGATGCAGCGCTGCTAAGTCATTATTTTTCCTAGGCTGCACCATCTCCCGACCCCATTTACGGTGGGGGGGCGGATTGTATCGTATTCCTCCCTATTGCGCGCAAGTCCTATTTGGCCTTGGGATATACCCCAAGTACCTTGACAAAGCCGGCGATTTCAGCCAAATGTCGCAGGGCGTTATCCATGGCCTCGTCCTGCCCGCGGAGTATATCGGCAAAAAACACGTACTCCCAAGGTCTGCGATGCACAGGGCGGGACTCGATCTTGCTCAGATCCAAGTCACGCAGGGCAAAAACACTCAACGCCTTGAACAAGGCCCCTGGAACATTCTTGAGGGAAAAAACCAAAGATGTCTTGTCGGCGCCGGGAGCTATTCTCTCTTTCCTGTGAATAAGGAAGAAGCGGGTAAAGTTTTCTTTCTGATCTTCCAGTCCCTCAAGAAGAATCTCCGCCTTGTATTCAGCCGCCGCCTGGCGGCTGGCAATTGCTCCCGCGTCACTAATCTTGTTGCTCACCACATGTTTCACGCTTCCCGCTGTATCGTAAAAAGCTACGGGAGAAATGTGCCGATGCTTGCGAAAAAACTTGCGGCATTGATCCAATGCAACCGGATGGGAAAGCACTTGGCGAATCCCTGTTAGTTTGGTTCCCGGGGCCACAATAAGGTTGTGCTCAATCCGCAGTCTGGACTCTTTGTGGATAAACACTTCTCTCTCGAGGAGCAGGTCCAGGTGCTCGCCTACCGGGCCTGCCAAGGTATTCTCAACCGGGATCACAGCGCCGTCGGCCCGCCCTGACTCCAAGGCTTCAAAGACCTCCACGGACCGGTTGCAAGGGACAATTTGCGCTTTGGGCACAAGCTCGATGGCTGCCTGGTGGCTGAATGCCCCTCTCTCACCCTGGATCGCAACTTTCATGCTCTCCAATATACGCTTTCAACAGCTCTCGATTCATGACAACCGCCTCCCGGGAACTGCCTTCCAATCTTATTAACTAGTCGATTAATGAGGTCGTGACATGCTTTGGACACTATTTGTGATTCTGCTAGTTCTGTGGCTGCTGGGAGTTGTAAGCAGCTACACCATGGGTGGATTTATTCATCTTCTGCTGGTCTTAGCTCTGATTGCTTTGTTGTTCCAGCTCATTACCGGCAGACGAACGGCTGTCTAAACCGCTCGCATATCAGCGACGATCCTTGAACGGATTCGTAGGAGGAAACTATGGACAAAGACCGTATCGAAGGCAAGTTGGAAGATGTTGGAGGCCGTGTGGAGCGTAAAGTTGGTGAGTTGACTGGAGATCGGAAGATCCAGTCCGAAGGAACTGCTCATCAGATCAAAGGCAAGATTCAGCACGCGGTTGGCAAAGCCAAAGACAAGGTTCGCGACATAACCGACGATGCTCAAAGGAATGTCGACCGCGAAGACCGGAAGATGAACCGGGAGAGGGAAGACGCTGCGTAGGGTGATTGCCTCCAGGGAAGCAAAAGAAGGCGTCCAACAAGGACGCCTTCCTGCTGTACCTCCAAAAGGCGAGAGGGGACTAGCCCCTTACGCCTTGTTTGACCAGATCGTCTGATCTCCTTCTCAATGCTTGCAGAAGGCTATCTGGTCGATCAGATTGTCTGGCACCGAATCGCCGGTTGTTAGCAACACTCCAACCGATAGCGTTAACAGGTAAGCGCACTTCACCAGATCGCCGAAGTTCCAGCCATTGGGCGTTGCCGTGCCGAAGCGCTGTCCCGCCACCGCCGCAGGCAGGTTGAAGGTGTACGGTCCCCCAGGACCCTGCATACTGATCGTTACCCCACCGAGAGTAGGATGCACGGCCGTAAACAGCACTGTCAGCGAATTGGTGAGCTCCTTGCAGCCCATGCCAATGAGTTCTGCGATGTCCAGCAGATTTACCGTCAGTTGCCCGTTTCCGACATACCCTGCCCACGAGGGATGATGACTTACATTGTCGTAGAGCGTGTTGTTGATGGCCACCTTAAAGCACTCGCCAGCCACGATCTGGCTGGCAAGGTTGCCAGCTTCGCGTACCCACATGCGAATGCCGAAATATTTATTCTGCGCCAAGGTTCGTCCCCCGGAGGTGGCATCCTGGCTGGCCAGCAATCCACCGACATTGTTAGCCGGGAACGCGGTCAGCATCTGGGTGATCAAGTTAATCATGTTGCCGTTGGCTGCGAAAGCGCCGATTCCGAATACGTCATTTTCCTGCGGTACCTTGACCCATCCGTCGGCGGTAAACGACGTCACAAAGATACCTGGAGCTGGAGCGGTATTTACCAGGTACGGAAAGGTCTTGACCGGATTCGGATCTCCAACGAAGGCTGGTGCGTACTTTTCGAGCACACCGATCTGAGTTGGCGCGATCTCCGCTTGAGGCACCTGGACGTATGCGCCTCCCGACAGGTCCTTGACTTCGAACATGTATTCCAGCGGTTGTCCGTTGAGTTGCTGAGCCAGAACGCCGTTCAAACGCACGGTGCTGTAGAACGCCCGGCCATCACCGAGAGTCAATCCGTTACCAGCCAGTGAGCTATCGATAGCTGTGAGGAAGTTATAACCTCCCAGGTTTGTAAATGCGCTCAAGATGGTGCCCGGTGGGTGTTGAGGCATCTGGTCTACGCACAGCTCCACGCACAGGCATGGGCCCGCGTCGCGATCAGGGGCGTGTGCCCGCGAGCGAGGCTCGACCAGCAGGGGAGTGCCGCCGAGAGTTTCTATGCGAAAATAGACATCCGGTCCGCTGGCAAATAACTCGTATTCCAAGGTCGAAAACAGCGCGGTCTCAAAATCGGCGGGTGTGTAATCGATGCGAAATTTTCCCGCTCCATCGGTTACGGCGCTGCCCAATGGGGCATCTTGAATAAACTGGACATCATAGGCGAATACTCTCACGCCTCCCAGCGGCTGGTTGGTTTTGCACAGATCGACGTCGCCACAGATAACCCACGCGCCGAAGAGACGGCGGAAGTCACACCAGAAACGGTACGGGATGCAGTAGTCGAACCCACCCAGGAAACCCTGATCGGTCTCGCGCCACTGCGGCTGCAGGGTAGTGATCGAAAACTGCCGCGGCGTTGGATTCTTGCCGCCCGGTTTTCGATGAGGAACTGTACCGCAGTAGACGTCAATCTCAAACGCCTCTCCGGAATATTTCTGGCGGTCGCCGAGCAGGAACGAATAGGCGCCTTTTTCGTCGGTATCGACCTCCGCGATGAGCCGCGATTGCTTGGCGTCCACCGCCGCCTGGTCCAATAAGACCAGCGTGTTCTTGGGTTGCGCCACAGCACGTTGTACTAATTCGGTTTCGTTGACCGTCTTCCGGTCAAGCCTATAAAGCCGGACTTTCACATTAGAGAGCGGCTCAGAACATTCATCGCAAAGGTATCCACATAGAGATCCTCGAAATCCATAATCAGGCATAATTATCTCTCCCAGGCAGACTTAGATCACACTGCACGGACATAGAACCGTTTTGTAGTGTCTAATCCAAAAGACGTAGTTGGTTGGACTTTCCCGTGGATAAAAAATTATTTTGAGCAGGGAGTGAGTGAGATAGAGAGAGGCTATGTCATTGCAGGAAAGAATGTGTCCTGGGGGATGCCTACCAGCGCATGGATTCATCCCGAGTGAGGCAAGCACTAGAATCAAATATAGACTCTTATTTACAGAAGACGGTCCTCGTGCTTCTAGACGGTTATTATCAGATTCCCTGCCTTATCTGTTTGAAATGAATACCCTGGAGGGACTACGGTGGTGGCGCTGTATTCAGTCACGATAGACGGTCCCCGGTACAGCTTCCCAACTTTTAGTATCTGCCGTGGCAGCACTTCAGTCCTGATTTTCTTACCACCGAAGGAAACCATCGCAGAACCTAAATGGAGCTTCGTGGATTGCTCAGTTATCTTCACGGCCGAAAGTTTTTCCGTTGACACCACGCGGCCCCTCATGCGGACAGTAACAATCTCCACTTGCTTCTCCGGGTTGCTGTAGCCGTAACGTCTCTTATGTTCAGCGTGAAAACGGTCCAGCAAGCCTGGACCATAGGCGAGGTTCAGCTCATAGCCTTGTCCGCGATAGCGCATATCGCAACTTCGTTCAAAAACAACTTTCCCTTTCCAATTTTCTTTTCGTAACTCGCTGCTGATGCTTTGTTGCAACTCCTTGTACAACCGATCCAACTTCCGTCCAGGCAGTTCCCGTACCCCTAAAAGCACGGTGCGGGAATGGTCTTTGACTACATCGCTGATCAGGATACCCAGCGCGGAAAGCGCCCCCGGACACGCCGGAACGATGACTTTGGGAATTCGCAGCGCCTGAGCAAGTTCACAAGCATGCATAGCGCCCGCCCCGCCAAAAGCCACCAGCGCAAATTGGCGTGGGTCATACCCGCGCTCGATGGAAACCACGCGAATCGCCTTTTCCATATTGGCATTGACCACCTTCACCACGCCCTCACAGAAGTCTTCCACTGACAGGCGGCTGCCCAGGTTCTTGAGCCATTGCTGGATCAACCGTTGCGTGCGATCGAGATCGAGTTTGAAATCGCCTCCCAGGAACTGATTGGCAGGCAGTCGTCCTAAGAGTAAATTGGCGTCGGTGACTGTGGGCCTTTCACCGCGCCCATAACAAATCGGTCCAGGATCGGCGCCCGCAGACTCTGGTCCTACCCGAAGCGCGCCCCCAGCGTCAAAACGCGCCAGCGATCCTCCACCCGCTCCCACCGTGTGAATATCGAGGATAGGAACACGCACCGGCAAACCCGCCACTTCCGCTTCGTTGGTAGTTGCCAGAGAACCGTCAACTAAGGCAACGTCGGTGGAAGTTCCACCCATATCGAAGGTGATGATGCGTTTGAATCCACTACGCGCCGCAACCGCTGACGCGCCTACGACGCCGCCCGCCGGACCGGACAGCACGGTGCGGACAGGCTGAGCGGCCGCAGTTTCCAGCGCGGTGATCCCCCCACTTGATTGCATCACAAAGATTTGGGCCCGGTTCCGTACTCCGGCCCGTTGTTGCAGCCCATGAAGATAACGCTGCATGATGGGCTGAAGATACGCATTCACGAGTACGGTGCTGCCCCGCTCATATTCCCGGAATTCTGGAAGGATCTGGTGCGAGACCGAAAGCGGCACTCCTGTTGATTCCAATGCCTGAGCCACGGCCTGTTCATTTTGGGAATTTGCAAACGAGAACAACAATGAAATAGCAACGGCTTCTGGGTGCGCTGCCACGATCTGTGCCGCCAGGGAAGTGAGAGATGTCTTGCTGGGCGAGCACAGAACCTCACCTTCTGCCGAAGTACGCTCTTCCACGCCAAAGCGCATCTCGGAAATTGCCAGCGAAGGATTCTTCTCGAAAAAGAAATCATAGAGCTTAGGACGATGCTGGCGGCCAATCTCAAGCGAGTCCTCAAATCCTGCCGTCGTCACAAAAGCTACTGCGGCTCCCTTGCGTTGCAACAATGTATTGGTTCCTACGGTCGTTCCGTGCAACACCAGGACCTCAGCATTGGCAGGAGCGATCCTGGTGACAGCCTCGGCAATCGCCTGAGAAGGGTCGGACGGAGTAGAAAAAACTTTCAGGATCCGGAGAGCAGATTGGTCAAGCCAGACACAATCTGTAAACGTCCCCCCGCTATCGATCGCAATTTTTATAGGTTGATTGGAAGGCATCGATCAGACATGCGATTTCTATTCGGGATGCTTACTCACGCCAAAGACTACGTAGTTATAAGGAAGGCTTTGGCTGGAATCGGATTTTTTGACGATTGTGCCGACGTTAGTATCGTAAATCCACTCCGTCCAATTAAGGGCTGTTTCTGACGGGACTTGCGCTGCAATATAATCTCCGACCGCTAAGCGCGCGCCTCCGCTGGTTGGCAGGAAATCCAGCCCCAGATAAAAGTCCTGTACAGCCACGTTCCTGTGGCGCCCGGCCAAAGCCTTGCTTACTCCGACCGTCATATCCGTAAGCGGCTGCAATGCCGGTTGTGCCGTCTTGAGCAGGCCCAGGCCTGACTTGAAAATATCAGATTCCATAAAACTCAACAGGGCTTCATCATTGTCGTTTTTTACGTTGATCGTGAATCCCTGGAACGCTGCGCCTATCTTACCGACACTCAAGCCCAGGAAAATCGGATATCCTTTCACTGCGACAGCCGAATTATCGCGGGCGCGGAAAAGTTGGCTGAAACTGACTGGTTCGGGCATCGTTTCCAACTGGTTTTGCGCCTTGAAGGTGAACAAAATCCGGTGCTGCCCTGACCCTGGATATTCAAAAACTCGAAGACGGTTCAGGTGAATGTCGATTCGCTGGCTCACCAATGTGTCGTCTTTGCCTATCTCCCCAACACTCTTGATCTCTTTTGGTCCAGGCTTGTCGAAAGGAGGTATGTAGCCAAATTGGTGCGTGGTGTATTTCCAGGCCCCCGTGCCTGCAAACCATGCCGCCCGTATTTTTGCATCGCGCTCCGCTGGAGCAGGTTGAACTCCTAGATCTTTGAGGGTTTGCTGCAGCTCTGGCTCGGGTAGTTCGCCAATCAACCGTACCGTGGGAAACATACGCGGCGGGGCAGTAGGGTTGGTGGGAGGCACGTTTGAATCAGGCATAAATGTTCTATCCTCTCAATAGGCTCAAAAGTTATAAAAGCATCGTTCCCGTGAGGAACGACATCTAAATTGTTAGGCCGAAAACGATATTGTAAACTGGCGCTTGAGATTTGGCTGGAATTGTGGCACTATTTGTTTTCTGAGGATTCAACAAAATGTTGAGAAATCGCAAGGTCAAAACCGAGAAGCGGAAAGCAATTGGGGATCGAGTTGCGGTCCTTTAAGAATTAAACGTTGTCGTTCCGCTCGTCTAGATCGGCAATGGTGTAACCCCTCCTTCCCGCGCCAGCCGTACGTCTACCAAATACTCAAAATCTATTCTGTTTGCAATCTGGTCTGTTCCTTCTGCCAGTGCCTTCTCAAAGGACTGATGCTTGGTGAGTCCCACTGTTTCCAGACCGACAAGCTCCTTAGCGTTGATCATTTCCTGGATCACAGGTCGAATGGACTTTCCCAGCATCCATGCTTCCTCCTCAGTCGAAGCGTTTCGGTCCATATGGTCCCTGACTTTCTCATGGGCTTGCTTACTTCTGTAGAAGCCTACCAAGGCATGACCGGCAAACAGAATGATGACCGGATAAATTTCGACGTATTCCAAGGCAGCGGCAAAAAGCAGGGCCAAATCAATGCACGTTCCACGCTTACCCTGTATCACGTTGGAAGGGCTGCGCAAACGTTGGGCTTTGTCTTGAAACGACGGCGGCTGAGTAATATAGCTCAATGAAAAATCGTTCAGTAAGGCGAACCACAACGCCTTCACCTGAGCGTCGGCTATTTCCGGCTTGCCGCCCATATACGCGTTAAACCAAACGCTGGGATCATCGGAGATGGTGGCCAGATATTTTTGGGCTACGTCCACCAGCTTTGTAATTGCGGGATCGCGAGGGAGAATGAAAGAGGGAAGCCATTGCCTGTTCTCGTCATCGTTCTGCCATTGATCGACGGGCAGAAGATTCACGCGGAACGTATTTTCAAAAACCGGCGTGTTTCCCACTGTGATTCGCACGTTCAAGCCAGTATAGATACTCTCCTGTAAAGCTCTGGGGAGCGCCGCCGTGAGCGGGATACGCACGGAATCCACGAGATTCCATATGGGATAGCGCAAATCCTTGCGCACCCTGAAAGCCAGCCGCTCCGAGCCGACGTGAAGCCACACGTGAACAGCTACGTCGCGAAGAATCCCTCGAGGAAGCACCTTGCGCACGAAAAACCACAGGAAAAGATTCCGGTTATTGTGCAGCAGGCAATAATTCAGTTCATTCAGCTCCCTGATGCGCACCTCAATAGCATTGTTGATGGGATCCGCAGTAAGCGTTCGGGTGCCATCTTTGTCGAATTTTTCCCGCAAGGTAGCCGAAGGCTTTGAAGGCGAGGTATTAATGTTTAATTCTGCGCGCCTGGATTTCTCTTTTTCCAGCAACGATTCGTTGGCCCAGACCACGATACCGGATCCAAAGAGTTTTTCCGGTTTGATCTCCTCAACCAACTCCTCCCAGGCTACTCGAAAAGCATCTAGAACGTTCCATTCCGAAAGCTTCCAGGCAAGATAAAAATTCGTAAAAAAACTTTCTGCA
This sequence comes from Candidatus Angelobacter sp., assembly GCA_035939495.1. Taxonomy (GTDB): domain Bacteria; phylum Acidobacteriota; class Terriglobia; order Terriglobales; family Acidobacteriaceae; genus Angelobacter. The sequence continues at coordinate 18,968 of DASZFU010000152.1, forward strand.
ATCAGATCGTCAATGTCGTTGTAAAAGCCAAGTGTGGCGTAGGCCCCCGCCTGAACGGTTGCCGCTGCAATGCTGGCGGAACTGCTGAAATTGAAAGCAACCAGTCGTGGAGGAATACGGTAACTGCAAAGCGCCTTGACCAAGTGTTCCGTGTCGGCGATATCAGCCGTATCGTCTGGCGTTTTGACCATCAACCCTCGTTTGACTTCTTTCAAGGACAACGCTTCTGCTTGATCCGCATACTTGAACGTCAACGCCTGCCAGGAGTCGATTCCGGCAACATGAATGACATCGGGCCCGTAATCGCCGACCAGTTTCTTGAGTTCTTCAAGAGTCAAGTTGTGCGCTTCCTTCTCAATCTTAAAATCGATGTTGGCCGAAACGTTCGTCTCCTCATATTTCAGCGACCGGTCACTGTAAAGGTTTGCCAGGTATTCTGGATTACTTTTGAAAACCAACAATTTCTCAGGTGCTTTGATCTCTGTATTTCTCGTTGTTTTCAGGAACCTTAGAACAAGCAGGGACTGCGCCCGGGCCCGGAATCGTTCAGTCACGGCAGTAAGCCAATATTCCCAGGGTAGCTGCCAGGCCAACGGATCTCCAGTAGACTCCATCTCGATTTCTACCAGGCCGGCATTGGCGACCTTGCGCATGGCAGCCTCATCGATGTTCAACCCAAGCCGTTTCAGGTCCTCTGAACTCTTCTTTTTCCGGTGCGCCCTGCTTTTTTCAAATCTGTTCCATACTTCGTGGTCCTCGAGAAGTTCGTTCCATTCCTCCACGATGGGGCCTAAGGGCACATCGCTTTCCAGAACGTATTCGGTGGCAAACGTTTTCAATGTGGCAATGCGTGGCATATTTCACAGATACATCGGGCTGGATTCTTGAATCATATGAATTATAGTCACGCTGTTGCTCCATAACGACGAAATACCTCCGCAACTTGTGCCTTCTCCTCCGCCGAACGGCCTTTCAGCTTCTCGAGCCACGCCAGCCAGGAGCCTTGTATCTTTGCACCGGCTTCAAGAAGCGTCTCGAAGGTTGGCGCAAAGTTGACGCTGGCTGGGCCATGTTCAAGCCCGTGGCCGGCGTGTTCCAACACAGTTCCACCCCAGCGGTTGACTACCTCGAGTAAGGCGCCCCGTCGGATGAAAAGTTTGATGAGGTTCAAGCATCCTGCACCCGCAGCCCAGTGCAATGCGGTTGCGCCCGTATCGGACGGATCTTGCAGGTCTGCGCCAAGATCGAGCAAAAAGATCGCGACGTCCTCAGACCCGTACATACAGGCCCATAGAAATCCATTCTGCAACTCGCGGCGTGTAGCTGGCGGTTTGAGATTTCCATCGGCCTCAAAGAATTGCTTCACGACCTCGAGTTTCCCCACTACAGCGGCTGTTTCGAGGTCGAGTGGCGCGCCATGCTCGGTAAGGAATCTGGCGGCATCGGGCTGACCGTTAGCCAAGCATGCAAGCATCAGAGAATGCCCGCCTCCGGCAAGTCCTGGCTGGTCGATGCTGGCGCCGTGGTCGAGCAAAAGTTGCATCAGTGGCCGCTGTACGCCCGCCTGTTGAGGATGAACGCTGGTGGCAGCCAGGCCGAGCGCAGTGCAGTTGCCGTGGTAAACGCGCGCGCCCGCATTTATATCAGCGCCGGAGCCCAAAAGCAGTTCGGTAATTTCGACAATGTTCTTCGGAGTCTTCTGACGGTAGCCCTCCACGCCGTTCGCCGAGACATAGTGAAGGAGCGTGGCGCTGTGTTCGCGGGTGGAACGCCTGTGCACCAGCCTGGGATGATCGCGCAGCAAACGGCGAAGGGTGGCGATATCGCCGCTGATGATGGCGTCTGCGGCGGCTTCGAACTGCGCTTCGGGGGAATCTGCATGGTTCGCGTCTTGAAGATGTTTGACGAACTTAGGCCAGTTCGGAAACCCATGCGAGCGGGCGATGACGAATTGCGCGTCTGACAACTTGCTGTCCTGCAGTAATTTCGCTTGGGCAAAATTAGAGACCTCGCGGATCCAATGATCGGTCCGCACCGGAAGTTGTGGGGGGATCTCTATGCCGGATCGTTCGACCAGCCGCTTGACCCAATTCGTTGACCAGGTACGAATCGCTTCGGGATCGGCCGATTTAGCGGCACGGAGCAGCTCCTTCGCAAGTTTTCTATACTGCTCAAGATTGGGATCCCGTGGAATGGGAAGGGCGTCTTGTGGATTGGGAAACATACGAATCTCCTTTCATCGCATGCCTGGAGTCCGCACGAATCAGGCTGAAAGAAGGCTCGTACCTTCAGTTGTTTTGGTGTTGGGTGGGCACTGCCCTTTCCGCGGACTGGATGCGCCCCTAGCGCTTCCTCCCAGCCTAAGCAATCGCAACACCGAAGTCAATCTGAAGAATGCTCGAGCGGGCTATGACACCCAAGTGCTGTGTTGATCTGCGACGCGCCAAACACCATCGATCTTCCGCATCAGTATGTAGCCGCCACCGCCACATAGACCACAGAAGTGGTCGATGTAAAAAATTGCTTCTGTTTTGCTTGAATTGAATCCGGGTTGAGAAACGGCGATATATCCAAAGCTGTTGTTGAAATGTCTTGGAAGAGAATTACCGGGGCGGTCATTCTTCAATTGGCTTTGGTTCACAACGACAGAGTCCACACCTTTTGGCAGGCGCAGTTCCGCTTGAATATGGGTGGCAAAAACATTCCTCACAACGAAACTAACGCGAGTTGCGAGCGCCGCCTCGGGAAATCGCGGTTGTGAATCAAACAACATCGCCCATCGGCCTCTCAATTTTATCGGTACCTGCGCCTCGCGCTGCAAGATGATGTGGACGCCGGCTCCCGAACCCCAGTCGTGGACATCGTGCTGGATCTCGTCCGAGAGATACGCTGAGAGTACCTCTCCGACTTCGTCGTGCGCACGCCGCTGTTCAATGATAAAAAGCACGATGATACCCAGCAGCAGGACGAGAGCAATCTTAACCATACGAAAGAAAATCTTGGTGTACCGGCCGCGTTGCATATTGAAAATTAGACCACGGCGACTGGGAAAAGTTCCCGTTGTCGGCCATGTCTATCGGGAATTCTTCCGACTCGCTCTTCTTGTTGACATTCGACAAGAGCTGGCATATTCTTGTCGGCATTCGAGAGGAGTATCGCTTTGGCTCACCAACTTGATCTTCTGCAAGGCACACTGGACTTGCTGGTGCTGAAGACGCTCGCGCTCGAGCCGATGCATGGCTGGGGCATCGCTCAGCGCATCCAGCAGGTATCGAACGATGTCTTGCAAGTGGGCCAGGGCTCACTTTATCCGGCGTTGCATCGTCTGGAGCAGCGAGGCTGGATTGAATCCCAATGGAGCGCCTCGGATAACAACCGCCGCGCCAGGTTCTATTCGCTCACGCGTGCAGGACGCAAGCAACTGGAAAAGGAATTGGGCGAATGGCAAAAGCTGTCGGCTGCCATCGCCCTGATATTGCAGCAGGGCTAGCCAGGGGACTTGGATTATGTCGATCAAAAAGGCTGTATCCCGCTTGATAAAGCGTTTCGGAATCGGGCACTCCTCAATCGAACTCGATGAAGAACTCGAATTTCATCTGGAAAAAGAGATTGAGCAGAACCTAGCCGCCGGCATGTCGCCCCACGAAGCTCGCCGGCGCGCTCTGATCTCATTCGGTGGCGTGCAGCAGACCCGGGAGTCGATCAGGCAGCTCTACTGGCTTCGTCTATGGGACCGCCTCCTTCAGGACCTTGGCTACGCTTTGCGCATGATGCGCAAGAACCCGCTTTTTACCGCCATCGTTGTCGGCGTGCTGACTATCGGAATCGGGGCGAATACGGCGATCTTCAGCATCATCGATGTGGTGCTGCTCAAGATGCTTCCAATCAGGAATCCGGAGCAGCTCGTCTCGCTCGGCTACCACGATGAGCGGGGAAAACTGTTTTCAGATTTTTCTTATCCGGCTTTCCAGCGAATCCGTGACCGCAATGAAGTGTTTGCCGGCGTCTTCGCTGCTCAAAATCAGACTAGCCTTCGCATTACTTTTACCGGGCGAGGTGGTGAGCAAAACGAACCCGCAACAATCAAGTTGGTTTCCGGCACGTACTTTCCAGTCTTAGGGGTTGATGCAGTTCTTGGCCGTACTCTTACTCCAGAAGACGACACAGTGGCTGGCGCCCATCCGCTCGCAGTCATCAGCTATGGTTATTGGAAACGACGGCTGACGTTGGATCCGCAAGTGCTGGGAAAGACCTTCGCCGCGAATCAAACGATATTCACGATTGTTGGAGTTGCTCCACCTGGATTCTTTGGCGAGACGGTTGGCGAAGCCCCTGATATGTGGCTGCCTCTCGCGATGAAGGACCAACTCGAAAGCGACGACACTACGCTGAATTCCGCCAACACGTTCTGGTTGGATATCCTGGGGCGTCTAAAACCAGACATAAGCCCCGCGCGGGCCGCAGCGGCCATGACTGTGCTGCTCAAGGAAGTGAACGGCGAAACGATGGGGCCTAAGGCTGGACGAATGGAGTTGCGGGCGCAAGTCAAACCAGCCAGTAAAGGACTGGATGTACTACGCCAGCGGTTCTTCCATCCACTTCGGATCCTGATGGCCGTAGTAGGCCTCGTATTGCTTGTGGCTTGCGTGAGTGTAGCCAGTCTGTTAACGGCACGGGCTGTGGCCCGGCAGAAAGAAATTGCCGTGCGTGTCACCCTGGGCGCCAGTAATCGCCGTCTGGTTCAACAGTTGCTGACCGAGAGCATTCTCCTGGCTTCGATGAGCGGTTTGCTTGGTTTATTATTGACCTGGTGGATGGGCCGTGCCCTTACCGCATTTCTGTTTGATCGCGACGTTGCACTCAATCTGGGGTTGAACAACCAGGTCCTGTTGTTCACGATTGTAGTCTCGATCTTGACCGGAACCGTCTTCGGCCTTGCTCCGGCGGTCCAGGTGCTTCGCTCTAACTTAGTGAATAGTCTTAAGGATGACCCCGTCGGATCGGGCGGGCTGAAGCGCGGCCTTGGCTTCCGCAGAGCTCTGGTCGTTGCCCAGATTGCTCTCTGCATGCTGTTGGTGATGACCGCTGGCCTCTTCGTGCGCAGCCTGCAGAAGCTCAACAACATTGATCCCGGCTTCAACAAAGAAAATCTGCTCCTGGTCACTATGGAACCCCAAGCCGGCGTGGATTCTGCTCATCTTAAAAGCATTTTCCAGGAAGTCCTCGATAAATGCCGGGACCTCCCGGGAGTGCGATCGTGCAGTGTGTCGTTGGGATCCTTCGGCGATGGCGCTATAACGATGGGACCCATGGTGGCCGAGGGCTACATTCCGAAGCCCGGCGAGGATGCAACACTCGAAGCCGATGTCATTTCACCAGGGTTTTTCACTACTATGGGAATTCCGGTGTTGCTGGGCCGGGACTTTCGCCCTCAGGACGATTCCGCAATCCCCAAAGTGGTGATCATAAATGAAACTCTGGCTCGCTACTATTTTGGGAATTCCAGTCCATTGGGTAAGCATCTCGGGTGGGGGCGGATCGACCGCAGGCCTTTGGAGATTGTAGGCGTTGTCAAAGATTCCAAATATGGAAACCTGGGAGAGCAAACACCGCGTTTTTTCTATCTACCGTTTCTCCAACAGGCGGACTCATTTGCAGGCGTGATACGGTTACTTGAAGTTCGAACCATGGCTGACCCGGGAATGGTCGCCGCGGAAGTGCGAGACAAGGTGAATTCCACCACCAGCAGTTTGCAGGTGCAGAAGATAAATACCATGATGATTCAGGTCCAGGATTCATTGCGGCAACAGAGCATGCTGGCCAGGCTCGCCAGTTCGTTTGGACTGTTTGCGTTATTGCTGGCTTCCATGGGCCTTTATGGAATCATGTCTCATGCGGTGACCCGGCGGACAAACGAGATCGGTATCCGCATGGCTTTGGGCGCCCAAAGATCGCAAATTTTGTGGATGATGCTGCGAGAGGCGCTCCTGTTGGTAGCAGTTGGAATGATTGTCGGCATACCGGCTGCATTGGCTTGTACCCGGCTGGCCTCCAGCCTTATCTCGGGCCTGGTATTTGGAGTGAAGGCCATCGAGCCAAACGTGATCTTAGCCAGCGTTTTGATCCTGGGTTTGGTTGCCCTGCTGGCCGGATACGCCCCCGCCCGGCGTGCAGCCCGGATTAGTCCACTCCAGGCCATTCGGCATGAGTGAGCACAGCCCGTGATCCGATTCGATTGGTGTTCTCTGCTAATTGCAGCGCTCGCAGTCCGATCGAATCCGCGCCAACCCTCGTGTTTGACTTTCCTCAGCCTTCCGGTCCATGCCCCGTTTGGCCGGGCACGCTTGATTGGGTTGATCCAACTAGACCGGAAGTTCTGTCCAAGACGCCCAAACCTCATGCGAAATCATAAGTCGCAGTCTGACATCCTGCCATCACGTCAAGACAGCACGTCCGTGTTGCCCCTTGCTTGCAAACACATGCAAGATTGATCCCTGAGGAAATTAACTATCAACAAGTGCTAGTCGGTATCCTTTGCCGTATTCACTAGTGATGGAAATCCTTTTAGATAATTGATGTATTCTAAGTTGTCGCTGCAAGCGCTGGACGGCGTTGAGGACGGCCTTATCATCGTCAACGAGTCCAACCAACTGCTGGAGGTCCTGTTTGGATACAGTTGAGTTTCGCCGTGAATACAAAGCCTCCAATAAACGCCACGAGGTTCCGCTCAATCGGATTTTTTCCACTTCCGAGCCTGAGCCCGAATTCACAATAACGTCACCTGCATCCTCAAGACCTACTTTCTCCAGCTTTATGTGTGCTTTCGGCAGGGCGGGGCGAAATGCTTCACCTATTTGGACGATTTGTTCCCGAATCATTGAACCTGGCACAATGAAGTTGCCCGTCACTTTGTCCAGATCCTGGTACACGAGCCCTTCGTCTAATAATAATTGTCGGACAGTAGCTCCTGTCGGTGGCAAAACTCCTACTGTGCCATGGTGCGCGATCTCCAAAAGCAACTCAAACGCTCGTTGTTCGAGAGAATTGGGAGAATCTTTCAATCTTCGAACGCTACTTTTTATACCCCTAATCGCCTCGCGAGAGAGGTGATCCTCAAGATACACTCTTACGCGATGAGGCAACTCCGGATTCTTGACTTCTTCAAAACTAACCAATTGACGCTCGAATGCAGGCAACGTACCTTTCTGTTGCTGGCACAACTCCTCCAATCGTCGAATTGCAGGACCGAAAAGCGCAGGATGCCCTCCGGTTAGTCCCAGAATGCTGGACCGCCAGATCTCCATCAGGACCCCGTCTTTTTCTCCAAGTTTCCTACTGAATGCCCGATCGAAGCCATCTTTCCAGTGGAATTCCCATGCTTGACGCCAAGGTTCAAGCTTGTAGGTCTCCAGGTTCTGAACATAAATGGAATAAACCTGCAGCGCGGTTTTGCGTAGAGATGTATCTTGGATGGATTCTACCAGTCGTTGATATGAGGGGCCCCCAACGTCGATGCATGCTGAGGCTACGCAGGAAAAATTTTCATTTCGGGGCTGATTTAATCGCAGGAGGTTCCAAAGGCCAACTTTCAGTTTTTCCAAAGACTCTTGAGTGTCGTTGGCGGCTGCCGTTGACCAAATAAGATCCAGGTCATCAATAAAAACCACTTCTTTGGGCCGTGCATCCTTAATCTGGCTGCGCGCCTTGGCATTGTCATCGCGACCATCGACAAATTCAATAGAAGCCTCGCCTACTCTGCGGCACTGCTTTTGCCAAAGGTGACGAAGTAAAGTTGATTTACCAAAGCCGCGACCGCCAAGTACGAGAATCGGACGACTCTTCAACCGATCGTCCAAATTACGAAAATCACGCTCATACCAAAATGGCAATTTCTCGATTTTTGATTCATGAATAATTTCCGGTTTCATTTTTAGCTCTGTTCAATCGGACCAGAATAAGATGTGACTCGCAAGTGCAGCAGAGTCGATCTGCCACGATTCTTCGGACTTGCCTGAACGGATAGCGCCGCGGGATTGAAGTTGCTCTAATATCTCATTAAGCGTCGAACGGCTCAGATGCTGCTGTGAACGGCGGAGTTTCTGTGCAAGGTGAGCCACATGAACATCAGTTCCCGTCTCGGCGAGAATCTTAAGAATTAACGGAACTACGCCCTGAAATTTGGTCTTTTCACAAAAATCTTCGGTATAGCCTCGAAATGCGATCTTATGCTCCGACAACTTCCTTTTGGCGGCTTCAACTTGGCCAGAGTGATAACTTACCCGACTGCCCACGACGCGCTGTGACTTAAACAATTCATCGGCAAGAATATTGCACCAATAGGGATTCCCGCGTGTATGCTTAAATATTCGTCTCGTAACCCTGTCATCAACATCGATCCGTAATCCCCTGTATCTTAGATTTTCGGCCTGCAGCAGGCGTTCCACATCCGAGTAGTCCAATCCCCGCAACTCAATCTGATAGGCCCTCCCAATCGCTTCCATAAGCTTGTGGGGCAATGCCGATGCAGGAGCCTCTGGTCCAACCCAGATGACCAAGACTCCCGGCACAGATTCGACCAAGTAAATGAAATCGATCAAGGCAGCAGCTTCTCGAACTTGACGCGTATTGACGAACATGGAAGTAGCTTCATCAACGATCAGAATCAGTGTGCGGTCCAACTCATGACGAAATGAATGCAGCAACGTAGGTAACGTCTTGAAACCTGGAACATCTAATTCTTGTCCATCCCTGACGAGAAGCTGGCGCTCTTGGACAAGCCTTGTAGCTAGGCGCTCCGCCAGTTGGCACCAGGTCTCTTTCCAATTGGTAGTTAGATTTATAATCGTGCACTTGTGGCTAATCCGCCCAATCTCTCGTGCAAATTTACTGACCAACGATGATTTTCCAGTCTTAAGGGGACCTTTCACGAACACCATGAGCCCTCGCTGTGACTCGGGGGAGCTGATCATTTGGAAGAATTCTCTAAGTTGGCTAAGCTCAGCGTGGCGACCATAGAAATATTGGTCGTGAGGGAGACATGGCCCGAAGAAATAAGGGGATTGTTGCGTGGAAAGGACAATTCTTGGGTGCTCTCGCGGCGGAAGTGCCCCCTCCAAAACAGGAACACTTTCATCATTTGGGTGGACGACACGCAACACGCCTGGAATGCGTGCTATATCTGCGATCAGTTCATTGACCAAAGCGGAGCCAATCGTCTGCACATGCATGCGCATGACCGCCCAGCCTTTTCCGAGAGCAGCGCCAGCGACTTCAACAATATCGACATTTCGATCAGAGAAGACCCTTAAAATGTTCGAGGCAATACCCAGTCGATTGCTCACCTCCACAACAAAATATTGCCCACGACCAATGTGATCCACCCAGACAATTCGAGCGCACTCTACCGCTTTGGAACAGCCAGGCTTATGAATAATGAGCTGCTGTTGATCGTCGACCCGTGCTCCTATTTCTTCGCCAACGCCAGGATTGCAGTGGTCGCACGCTATGATGAGTTTGAACCGTCCTTGAAGCTTTCTGGGCACGTGGATGAACTCCATGTTTACCCTTCGGCTTTTGCGGAAGCCCTCGGCGACTTCTTCTGCCATTTGGTCCAGAAAGTTGGTGGCAGAACCTTCCAACCCGAACTGCGAGAGATTCAAACCAGGACTGGCCATCTGCCTGAGCCACCAGGCCACTCCGGCAATCGGCAACGGCTGCTTTTTGGATGCAGATCTAAGAGCCTCCTCCAGGAAGCTATCAACTGTAGCGTCGTCGTATAGACGTTTGTCTTCGATTTGCTTTATGCCTCGCTCCCGCACCCTTTTGCGAAACCACTTGCGTCCTTTGATAATTAGGCCTGGCTTATAGCAGGCATTGTGCTTTTCTTTGATTCTATTAATCGTGCTCTCAGGAACTTTCCTGTCCCATTGGGTAGGTAACGGGCGAGGCTCAACTCCTATTTCAAGCCGTACAATATCACCCTCATTCAACGGGTGGAGAAGTCCCACTTCGCGTCTATTCACAAAAGCGCGTTCTGTCAGCCCTACAAAGTCATCGTGAACTTCATGAGCGAAGTTGAGGACCGTGCTTCCAGAAGGAAGCAGCACTGGGCGTCCATCCTCCGAAAAAACCCTCATTTCCCGGTCTCTTCCACGCTGTGCCAGCTGGTCGCACATGTCTTGCAGTCGGCCTGGCGTGATGAGTTGATAACGCCTCTCCTGTGCTTCTCGATAGGTGATTCGGACACGCAAGAAATTTGAACGAGGACCGAGAGAGTCAACTGGGATCAGCATCGTGTGCAACGCTTCATACCCGGACTTGAAAGGATCACAGAGGCTATCTTTGATATTTAATGTTTGATGGCGGAAGCTTTGATTGAGATGAAGCATTCCTAGAGCTTTGTAACAATGCTGGCGTTCGGAGCAAACGATTGTTACCATGCCACAGGACGAGAGCGACTGACTTTGGGTTTCCTCAGCGAGGCCTTGCGGCAATCTTCTATCCAATGACCCCAGATGGTGCCACTCCCAAAAGACATCTTCAACTCCGTTTCCATAAAGGCCTTCTAGGGAATTACAAACAATCTGGGCACGTCCAGCCGGATATTGTTCCAGCGCTCGCTCACCTTCGGGTGGACGAGCTTTTCGAAGTACAAATTCCAACAATCCCCGAAATCGGTCATAATTGCGAAGGTAGAGAGAAAGGTCTTCGCACAAATTCCTATGAAACCACAAGCCAAAAAAACGCGCGGTCGGGACGATTACGTGTTCTAAGTAGGCTAATTGCGCTGCCAGGCTGCCAAATTCAGTCGGAGAACTCCGCAGGTTGGATGGGGCAGGTCTAGGACTTCGGGCAAATTCACGGCAAAATGCAGCAACATCTCCGTCGGGATCGAGATGTAGCAGTTGCTCGACAACCAGCAAAATGGCTGCTTCAGCATGGCGCAAAGATGCCAGAGCAGAAGTCAGGCGTTGAGGGAAGTCTTGAAGATCCCTTAAACACTTTCGATCTTCCAGGATCTCGACGACCCGCGGTTCAACAACATCCCCGAGTCCATTCAATAAATGAACATCCGGCAGAGCGTGGAGAAATCCTGCTTGAGCGAGCGCACGATGACCAGGGACAGCGCCCTCAAAAAAATCTGATGTGTGAAAGCAGTGCTCCAACCGTTCCGGGTCGCTATATCGCTGGCATGCTTCGGGGGAAAGCGCCTTTACCCGGTCAAGAATCCTCAGATCCCATTCTCGTATTGACGGTGCTGCTGGCGGACCGCACATTTTCGGAACGGAGTTTAACAGTTACTCCTCTAATCTTGCAAATTACTCTAAAGATATGTCTATGATTTTTTGGATAAGAAGATCTCAGCAGGGATCATGGACGGGCATATTATAAGTCTAAGTATATGATATATAAGTGTTTATTATAAATATCAAAATATTTATGAGATATTCACTCTATTTTATAGGAGATATTTACTCAAAATAATATTAGCTATGTGAGTAAATAGCTTGACATCTTAATCCGAAATATGTAAACCAGTGTACGGTCATGTTGCTGCTGCTTAGGACAAGAGTTGCTACATAAGGGGAGATTTGGGGGCATGGTTGGATTTTAGTTTGAGCAAGCTCTCAACCTGGTCGGCTTCTTGAATCGAATAGGCGCCTGGTGCCTACTGCGGAATTGCGGGAGAACTCTATGACACGCTTGCCGGAATGTATGGTTTCACGAAATTCTCATAGCAGTGACATTCCTAACTACGAAAGCAAGGCGTTCGGGGCACGCCGTGCAGGAGAAAAGAACGATAGAATTGTACTCGTTTATGCCGAACCCGATGAGCATCGCGCCCTTAATATTTGTGAGCACCTCCGTCGTCTCAATCTTGAACCTTGGATGTATCGTCAGGTACTGCCGGGCGAGCTTTTAATCGAAAAGACCGAGATGGAAATTCGGAAAGCACATCGTGTAATTGTCTGTTTGTCATCTGCATCGTCGAGCTCTGGCTTCCAACAACGATTAATCAAGAAAGTGCTGGAAGTATCTTTAGAAAAAACAGCCGGTACCATCTACGCCATTCCACTGCTTCTCGAAGAGTGTGCCATACCCGATGGACTTGGTCGTCTTAACCCCATGAACTGGTTCAAGCAGGATCATCAAGATAAATTGGTACAGGCTCTGCGAACGAATGCACGAACCGATTTCGAGGAAAACCAGAGCAAGCAGAGTGCAGACCAGCCGCTGGTCGGCCTAAATGAAGATCCTTCTTGCGAGTCCACATTTGGACGTGGTTTGCCCACGTCACAGCCGGAAGATAGCTTTCTTCCGATAGCAATGTTCCGTGATGAATTGGCAAATCTGTATTGTTGGCTCTCTCCTAGCACTTGGCGGTCTTTGCCCAAGGAAGCACAAGATTTCTTGTCAACTCTCGGCGTCAAGCTGGAACCCATTTTACAGATTGTCAAGCCAACGCCTGTGCCATTAGTAATTGGCTTTGAGTGTCTCGCGATCAGTTGTCGTGGTGAGAATTTCGCAGCAATTTGCAGGCGCGCCAAAGCTCTTGCCATAAATCCCGGTCATCTGCGCTTGTTGTTAATGCTCGCGGCAATGAAGACAGCAGAAGGATTGCGCAATCGGACGACACTGAATGGCCATCGTGGTGCGAAACATTTGGTATTTGCCATCAATCTCGACCCAGAAACGCTTGATTGTTGTTCTCTACGAGGATTCTTGCGAAGGCATGACTTTATCTGGGAGGGACTCAATCTTTTGTTCGAAGTAAGCGAGCAGACATCTGCTAGCTATTTAGATGAATTGAAGAATCTAAAAGTGGAGTTCCAACTCAGGTACTCAGCTGATGATTACAACGCGTGGAATGGTGAAGTAAAAGATGCCTTAAAACGCAGTATGGAAATGAGCAAAATAGACTGCAAGACATTTACTGAGGTTATGGGTATGCGAGGTCAACGTCCAAAAGCTGCTATTACGCAGTTGTGTAGGCATCAAATACCAGGAAAGCCGCTTATCATTGAAGGATTGGAAAATGAAAGTCACCTCGACTTTCTGAGCCAAAACTGGCCTGATGCCGATCATAGTTTGCTTGCTCAAGGATATCTTGTTGAACCAGGTTCGCCTTGGAACATGCTGACTCATGATTTGAAGAAATTCGGTCTTCCCGGTGGGTACATATTGGCTGCGTAGATCAACAGATGAGAAGCCCGGCGTCACGGCTTGCGCCAACTCAAGAAATACCTGAACAGCAATTGTCTTCTCAGAGAAGCGCCCGGCAAAAGGACATCCCACGCGCTTCGGATCTCCGATAACGTCTCCTGCGGGTCTTGTACTGACGCTCCCACTTCGGCATATCCACGAAACAGACGAAGCGCCCAACTCACAGGGAACGCGGCGGCGCACAGAGCATAGTCACTCAGCGTTTCTGCACGGTAAAGCCCAACGATCGCCAGAACACCTCCAGCTCTCAGGAGGCCGCGAAAACGTGTAAGCGCGGGCCGCAGCCGAAGGTGATGCAAAGCCGCCACAGCCACGATCAAATCGAAGCTATCATCGGGGAATGGGTATGTCATCACATCGCCAACCACAAATTTGATGTTCTGCTCGAGACCATCGCCGGCGCTGGCTGTGGAGATAACGTCGCGATCACTGTCGATAGCGATGACTTGTTGGCACCGTTCAGCCAATCGTCTGGTGAGCATGCCCTGGCCACAGCCCACATCAAGTGCGCATCGGCAATCTTGAGGAATCGAGGCCAGCACGAGCTGGTGATAGTGAATATTGTGGTTCCACACGCCAAAGGACATCGTGTGCACCATTATCTTCTATCGAGCTGAAGTTAAACGAGGGAGTGACAAATGCAATCGAAATTTCAGGAACAACCGGCAAATCCCTGGTGTTTAGGGCTCTATTCCCTGCCCGTGCGTTTGCGTTCCTTTTTCCATCCCAATAAGGCGGATGAAGAAACGAAAGAAGAGCTGCGCGCGCATCTGGAGCAGCAGATCGACGAAAACATTGCTTTTACGTTCTGGTTAAGCCAACAGTCACGCTGGAGGACGCTGTGAAGAAGGATGATCCTACAACTCTTGCTTCGCCCTGTGAAATGGCGTATAGAGTTCCAATGCTTCTCCGACTCATACTACTCGTTCTTCTATCAAACCTGTGCCTGGGACAGGGCGTAAACCACAAAGAGATTACGCTCGATGCCCAGACGCTTCAGCGCTATGTGGGCGCCTACGAGCTCGATGGTGACCAGTTGTTGATCATGCTCGACGGCAATCAGCTCTCCGTGAAACTAGGCGGCCAGCCGGCTTTTCCTATCTTTCCGGCGTCGAAGACCGTGTTCTTTTTGAAGGTGGTAAATGCGCAACTTGAATTCACTAAGGACGATGGTCAAGGCAGGCCGACCGAGATCATACTTCACCAGGGCGGTCGGAACATGGCGGGCAAGCGGCTGGACGACGCTCAGGCCAAGCTCCTCCTTGAGTCGGCTGCGGCCCTGGCCCGACGGATCAAGGACCAGACGGCGGCGCCCGGGAGCGAGGCCGCGCTGCGCAAGATGGTTGCGGACTTAGGCGTGGGTAAGCCGGACTACGATTCCATGAATCCCCACCTGGCCGAGGCCACGCGCGAGCAACTGCCGAACCTGCAGTCGATGATCAGCAAACTTGGCGCTATCCAGTCGGTGACCTTCCAAAAAGTCGGCCCCGGGGGCGCCGATATCTATTTCATTGGATTCGAGAAGGGAGCGCTGGAGGGCAGGATTCGGCTTGGGGTCGATGGGAAAATCGAGGGCGCTTCGATCGATACCACGAACATGGTGGCGGTGGCGCCCGCTGCGACCTTGCGCCCGAAATTACCGGAAATCGATTCCATGATTTCGGCGGAACTGGCCCGGCGTCCGGTAGGCAGCGTGACTGCGGGCGTGGTGGACGGCAAGGAGCTCATCTGGTCGAAAAGTTACGGCGACGCCGATATGGAGAAGAAGATTCCGGCCGACAAGGATACGGTCTATCGCATCGGCTCCATCACCAAGATGTTCACGGCGCTGATGCTCGAGCAGTTGGTGGACGCGGGCAAGGTGCATCTGTCCGATCCGGTCGAAAAATATTTTCCGGAGATCAAATCCGTGCAGGGCCGCTTCCCCGATGCTCCGCCGATCACGCTGATCCAGCTCGCGACGCATACCTCCGGACTGGGACGTGAGCCCGACGACGCGGACACCTACGTTACAGGTGCGGTTGCCGACTGGGAGAAAACGCTCATCGCCGCGCTGCCGCACACCCATTACATCCACGAGCCGGGAACGCGCTATTCGTACTCGAATATCGGATACGCGATTCTTGGCGCGGCGCTATCGCGCGCGGCCCGAGAACCGTACACCGAGTACGTGCCAAAACACATCTTGCAACCGCTGGGGATGACGCATTCGGCCTTGGAGCGGAATTCCGCGATGCTGCCGCATCTGGCGAAAGGGTACGTGGTAATGGGCCCGAAAGAAGTGGATTCCGAAACACCCCAGCGCGAGAACGAAACGGGACGCGGCTACAAGGTCCCGAACGGCGCTATGTATACCACAGTTAGAGACCTGGCTCATTTCGCCTCGTTTCTCCTGGATCAGGGACCGGAAAGTGTGCTGAAGACGTCAACCCTGAAAGCCTTTCAGACGGAGACGATCGTGCCAGCCGACGTGGGACTGACGAATGGTTACGGCATTGGTTTTAGCGTGGCGCGGCGCGATGACTACGTCGCTTTCGCACACGGCGGAGCGGTGGCCGGCTACACGGCGATGCTGATCATCAATCGCGCCAAAGGGATCGGCGTGATCGTGCTCGCGAATGGTGCGGTAGATCCGGGCGGCCTGGGAGAACGAGCCCTCGACATGCTATCGAAATAAATCATTCGTAAGTGAAGCGAAGTCGCCCTGCTTCAGAACCTTGTCGTCAACGCTGCAAATCAGCCGCTTTAGCGGTCAGACTGCGCTTGTCTTGCCGGGCAGGCTACTCGTGATATATCTCTCGACAACTCGCCGCATGTCGGAAAAAAAGAAAGCACCCCAGACTGCTGTGCCTTGAAAGTGGAACGTCTTGCAATTACGTGAGTCCACAACGACGGGGTACTCGAACAACGACCAGTGCTTCCGAGGCGACGCGGAGACGTACTGTACCAGAGCACCATCGGGGTCGGCGCCGACGATTATGGGGATCACCATGTATCCAAACTGCATGCCTCTCAGCAACGGAACCCAGTTGGCCTTTTTGCCGAATCGAAAACCGGCGTCGAACAGTTCTTGAACACTTTGTGCATTTGCATTGTTCAATTGCCGTACGACAATATGCTGAGACAAAACTACCAGCCCTTTCCAGGAGAAATACGTTTTAGATGCCGCAACCTTGACTACGGGCCCGTCTGGCAGATCTGCGTCACGAGACACCTTGTAACCACCTTCGCTCAAACGCCGCGCAATACCATCAATGATGTCTGCTGTTGTATCCATCGGCTGCCCTTTCTGATTTCTTAACTCACTGCATGTAGCGTTACGAGCAGTGACCCGGCAGGATATCGTAAAATCGCCTTCTATTGCCCTACCGCTTTCCCTCTCTGTTTAGCCGCCTCGTACAACAGGATTGATGCCGCAATACCGGCATTGAGCGACTCTACTTTTGGAGAGTGAGGAATGGCGACCAATTCGTCGGCTTGAGAAAGAATTCCAGGAGCCAATCCTGCGCCTTCATTGCCGATAATCAGGGCCACGCGTCCGATCATCTCTATAGCCTCGACGCTTTTACCTTTATGCGATGAGCTGGCGATGATCGAAAAATCGTAGGTCTTAAGCAGTTGGATGGCGCCTGCAAGTGGAAAGCGGACGACAGGTTCGCGAAAGACAGACCCGGCAGAAGCGCGAATCACTTTAGGATTGAAGTGGTTGGCCGTCTGTTCGCCCAAAACGACCACCGCGGCGGAAAATGCCTCGGCAGAACGAATGATGGTCCCGAGGTTTCCCGGATCTTGAATCCCTGCTGCGGCTACGACCAGCAAATTCTTATCAGCATCCTCGATAATCTCTTCCAAACGTACCGGTTTGACTTTGACCAGCGCAGCCACGCCTTGGGGTGTTTCGGTGGCTACAGCACTGGCAAAGACATCGTCCGGGAGGAATATACACTCGACCTGCGATGAAATCTGGGGGAGCAGACGAGCGGCATGGACACGCCCGCTTTCACTGAAAAAAACAGCCTGAAATCGCAGGCTGCTGCGGATCGCTTCTTCCATCAGCCGTGGCCCCTCAATGGCGATTCCGCCCTCTTTCGATGGTTCAAATTGCCTACAAGCCTTACGCAACTCCTTTACCAGGGAGTTTTGGCGGCTGACAATTGTGCGAAGGCGGGATTCGTCCTGGGCAGGCATGATTTAACTACTGATTGGTACTAATCAATGCTTAAATGCCAGCTTATCACCAATTAAGAATTTCAAGTTTCGGATGTGATTCTCGCGTTCCATTGGCCCAACATTTACCCCTTGTCATTCTGAGGCCGTTCTGTGGCCGGTCGCGGTAGGGATGAGGATTGCTCCTCACCCCCCGCACGGATCCGTACGGGCACTCGTTAGCGCATACGGCTCTTATCTAGGTTACGAACGGCAAAGCGTGCCTCCGG
>DASZFU010000153.1:0-1957 GCA_035939495.1 Candidatus Angelobacter sp.
TGAAGAGCTGAGTCCGATAGGCGGCGAGCGCAAACGGGGTCGTCGAGGAAAAGACCTTCTTGATGCCCGCTGGCGTCTCACCTTTCCAGTCCGGGCCGACGACGAGATAGTCGCCCGGCTCGCTCGCCGTGGCGCGGCTACCGATGTAGCCAAAGTTATAGGTATTGCCATCGCATAACATTACAGAGTAATACCGCTTCTTTTCCACGGGTGGTACGGAGAGCACCATCGGTTCGGCCCTTAGATCCAACCAGAGTATCGAGTAGGGTGTATCGCTATTCGGCGTGATAATCGCGGTATCTTCGTAGGTAAAGACTCGGGCTTCGTTCTTGATCTGGTTGAACGGTGCCTTGAATTGTGGGCCGCTGGTATCCACCGCGTACTCGTTCATCACCGCATAGTTCATCACGATCGGCAATCCGTAAATGAAGCCTTCCTCGGCGATGGCCTTGGTCTGCTCAACGCCAGGGGCAGATGCTGCATGGTTCTTGTCCCCGCAGCCTACAACGAGCCAGGTCAGCACTAGAGCTGATGCCAAACGGACAAAGCCGGAAAACCTGGTGCTCATAAGGCCCTCCTAGATCGCTTGAGCGCCGTTTTACTCGGTTCATAGGATTCCGTCTATTGTCCAAATTGGCAGGTACAATGCCGGAATTCTAGGTTCCTGGTTAACGCTAACTGTTGAGTAAATTACTTAAGCAGAATAAATGGCGCGGGGTTTTGACTGCATGAGCGACTCCCTCGAATCTCGCTAGCCCCGTCAAATTTTCTGATAATTGGAGTTCTGCATTTGAACTGTGAGTTGTTTACTGACTCCGTCCACAACGGTGCTCGCAACATGGTTGGGGCCGTTTGGCAACTGGGCATACTGCTGGGAGATGGTGACCGCGTCCTGCGGATCGTTCAAGTAGGTTGAAATGTGCAGGCTCTGGATGGTCTTCTGCGTTTTGTCAAAAACAATCGTCACTGAATCCCCTGGCTTTTGATACCCGTTAATTACCAGCTTCACCTCGTTGGGCGCTCCGGCAGATCCAAGCAGGACGTTTCCCTGCTCAAAAAGCTGCTGCACCCTTCCAGGCTCGGGCTGTCCATAACTTTGCGCCAGTGCTGCGATCTCCTTCCCGTAGTTTTCATAATCCTCCCTGATTCTGTGTTTGATGCCATGCTTGCGGCCTCCGGAAGATTCCTCCGGGTCGAGATTGGTCTTCTGCGCTTGGCCATCGGGTCCCATGCGCACCTGGAAGAGTTCTTGCTTCTTCACTTCTCCCTTCACGCTTACAGTCTGGGATTCCTGCCAGGTGTATTGTGCCAGTACGACTTTGTTCAGTGACAGATATTGCTTGATCTCCGCCACGCGCTGTTGGAGCTGCGGATCCTGGGACATAGCTTGTGGTGCCACCAACATCAACACCGCAGCCAGAACTGCAAACGCGCATGCGATGGCTGCAATGTATCGCACGAAAGAACTTTGATTCCGCATGTACATTCTCCTTTTGCTGGAGCAGCAGCAAAATCTAATTCACTTTGCCCTTGCCGACAGATGTACACTGAGACCGAACGCGACTATCAGGCCCACAAACAGGATCTTGTTCTTCATAATTGTTCTCCCCATCGCGATTTTTTGAAGATGCATTCCGCGCATTGCTGGCGACGTGCCGATCCTCCAAAACTTGAACTAAAAGCAATTCATCCACGCACTAGAACTGAACTCGATTGCGGCTGCTGGGGCGTTGGGTTATCTGCGACCACGGCCACCGCCGCCGCCACCCCAGCCACCGCCCCCGCTACGGCCCATGCTTTCGGAGCCGCGAGCACTAGCAGACCGGGATTGCCAGCCGCCGCCTCCACTGCTCATGGCCGATGACCCGCCGCTCTTTTCCTGGCCGCCCCAGCCGCTGGAACTAGATTTGTTGTAGCTTGACGGACTTCCGCTCTTCTGGTCCCAACCGCTGCCGGT
>DASZFU010000154.1:0-20692 GCA_035939495.1 Candidatus Angelobacter sp.
TTAACTTGGACAGCAGCTGTATCCCATCACGGCTTTCGCCCCACACCAACCTGGTTTTCAATCTGGGCCATCAACACCTCTTTATCCCAATAGAATCAACCTTGGGCGTTCGAATTCCCTCCTAATTTGGACAGCTCTGACGATCAGCCGCCCCTCGATCTGGGCCTCCGGCGGCAATTCCCCATCTGTGCTGAGAGGCTATGACTTTTTGTTTTAGCGACATTGCAGATAGCCAGACGTCGGGCCTTTAGAAGGCATCTCATAAATAACCAAGACCAAGTAAGCAAGTTAGTTATGTCAAGTTGGTGATTGACAGAACACAATTCTTCGTATATTATTCGTCTTGTAGGTTCAACTTTGACGTCATTCGCGAGGACGGTAACTTGAGCCGTAATGCAGGCGTGACCCTGAGTCTTCGAAGGGGTAGAGCCTGCAGGCGAAACCCTGAGCGAAGCGAAGGGTCTAATACAACACGAGTCATTCGCGGGGACTGTAACTTCCGTGGCTCATTTCTTCAGGTTGGCGTAGCTCTACCCAAAATCCAAGCAACAAACTGCAACCATGATATTGCTTTGCGAGGCTTTTTTTGTGTCTCAGAAGGGTCGGCCTGTTGACGATTTCCGATCGCCCGATCCAGACTGGCCCCACCCCTAGGTACCTTTTAACCACCCTTGAACCACCTTTTTGGAGATTTCTATGCTGTGCAACGCCCAATTCGCCGGGGAGGACCTCAGTTTTTCCGATCACGAGCTTGCACTAAAGGTGAGCGGAGCGAGTCGAAGTGTGGCCCGATCTCCCGATGGCCTGATCTCCCGATCTAAGTACCACCCCCCACCCCTTTGTTAACATTAAACCAACATCAAACCAACATTTGTCTGATTTTTGGACATGCCGCGAAAACAGTTCGGATGGAGTTGTAGCGTGTAGCGGCAGATTTACAACTTTATTCAGCTTAAGCAGAAGTCAACCCCAAAAACGCCGCCTCAGAATATTTATTAATTAATACTAATTTATGGAATGATACGGCCTACTGAACCGAGTTCTTAGTCGAGACCGATTTCCAGGCACAATCCAATTCTGTTCAGCAAAAATGCGCTTTGTCTCAATGTCTCAGTTCCCGTCATAGATGGTAACAAGACTCCCTATAGCCCAAAAAATTGTGCAATTATAGCCAGCAGGACCAGCGTTCCAATCTTGCTGTTATTCTTAGACTCATTAAAAAACCTAACCGGACATCGTCAAGGCTATGGATAGGGCAGAATCTGCGATTCCGCTTTCCGAACTCGCAGTTACTTACAACAGGAATGAAATTCAATTCGAGGTGTTGCGCACCCTGCCTGCGGTCGAGGCAATTGCGGGGGAATGGAACCGCCTGCTGTGGAGTTCTCCGTGCAACCGCGCCTTCAGTTCGCCAATCTGGTATCTTGCCGCCTGCCGCACCCACCCGGAATTTTTGCCCCATGTGCTGACCGCGCGCCGGCAGGGACAACTCGTAGGGGTATTGCCCCTGGCGTTTCGGCCTGACGAGGGTAAGGCCGTCTTCCCCAGCCTGATGTCGAACTATAACGACGTTATCGCAGAGGCCTCCGATATTGCCGTAACTGTTGGACTGTTGCGGCAGGCGCTCTCTCCGCCGAAACCTTATTCGCGTCTTGTGATCTGGTGGGTGCCGGACGTCTCAAACTGCATGAGAGCGCTGCCTGTGATTCTCGCAGGCAGAAATAGTGTGGAGTGCTTCAAGCCAACGAACCCGTATTACTTTTTGAAACTGCCGTCAACCTACGATGATTTTTTGGCGTCGCGAAGCCGCGCATTTCGAAAAGGCGTCTACCGGGCACGGCGCGCGGCAGAACAAGATGGCCTGGAACTTCGCCAGCTCGATCCGGCTTCGTTTCCTGCGAGCGACCTGCCTGAGTTGTTTTTAACCCTCAATTTTGCGCGCTTTGGAAGTGAAAGCGCTTTTAGCGAACAACCGAGAAATGCCGATTTCATCCGCATAGCGCTGCCCGTGCTATTTTCTCAAGGGCAGATGGCGGTTTTTGCGTTGCTGCACAAAGGGGAGATCGTGGGAATTGACCTCTCCATGGTGGGAGCAGAGAGCTTTTGTACCTGGAATGGCGGCTATCCACCGGAGGTGGAGCAGTGGTCGCCCGGCCGCCTTCTGATTGACGCCGGGATTCGCCGGGCTTTTGAACTCAGCTTCAAAGAATACGATTTTCTGCGGGGGATGCAAGAGTGGAAAGGAAGCTGGGCCAATCAGCAACGCACCGTGGGGCATATTGAACTGCCGGTCGGTGATTGATTCCGCGGCGTGATCGATGGAAAAGCCATGCTGAAAATAAATGTCTGCGTTGAGGGCAGCAATGATTGGTTGTTTGGCGACCTCAGCCGGGGATTTGAGCGCACGCACATCGAAGGCATCGAGGTCATCGCCAGCGAAGCTCCAATTCAGGATGCCGGCGGTTGGATATTCATTCGCACCGATGAAGCTGCCACCTCCCCCGATTTCTCGCGGACGGTCGTCTGCATTCATGATCTATACAACCATGACGGAATGTATGAACCTGGACAGCCGCGCCGCCAGGCACTCCAGGCAAAGGGCATCGTTCTGTGCCATCCACATCAGCGGCAAATCCTGGAACAGGCTGGAATTGATTTAAGCAACGCCTCGGTGTTGGAGCGTCCGCTTGGCGCCTTGCGTGAGTTTACGGTTCGCAGAAATCCTCCTGGAAAAAAATTTCGCGTGGGATGGGTGGGGCGGGAACATCCTCGCAAGCGTACCGCCTGGTTCGCCGAGGCGCTTCGATGCTTTGCTGCCGCTTCGAAAGCCCCAGTCCTGAGCTGTCAGGCGAAGGACGTGGTTGCCGTATTGATTGGCAAAGACCTTGTGTCGCTCCGCCAGCGTCTCGAGAGCGATGGCATCTGTTGTGAGTATTTCGACCGCAGCCAGGTTTCAATCGGTGACTATCCCGGTCTTTATCAGCAATTGGATTGCGTGGCCATCACCAGCTCTACGGAGGCAGGTCCTCTGCCCTTGTTTGAGGCACTGGCCACAGGAGTGCCAGTCATTTCCACTCCGGTTGGTTGGGCCCCGTGGCTGGCCAGCCAAGCGCCAAACTTCGTTTTTTTGGCCGATTGCCCTAACGACATCGCGGGCCATCTTGAAACGATCCGATCCAGGCGTGAGGAATTGTTTGTCTCGCGATTTGAGATTGCCGCTGCTGTCGAGAACTATCGTTTGGATGACTGGTTTCATGAGGTGCTGCGGCTGGCGTCTGGTTTGTGTCAGGGCAAAATCGAAACCACTTGCAGAGCGTGGCCTTTTTCTGTACAAAGGCAGGGTTGAGAAACGCAGTCGTGAAGGAGAGTTTCAAAATGGGTAAGGACAAAAGTGGCGCTGCTGAGACAACCGGACCAGTCGTGCTCCACCTGGACCGCGCCGTCGCTCATGATCTCTTGCAGGCCCTCACTCAGGCGCTGGAACCGCATTCAAGCAATATTGTTGATGACAAGAAAAAAATCAAATTAACGGGAAAGAGCATTAAGGCAAAATAAATCGTCAGGGCTGGTGTTGATAAAGAAAGGCGTGCTCACGAAAGAACCGTTCATGCTCTCTCACTGCCTGCAGGTATTCGCGAGCTTGCTCCTTGGTATGTCCTTCAGCAACCAGCCATGACACTGCTTGCGCTTCCCACTTTGTTGCAAGGCCGGAACGGAGTGACATTCTCACAACTTCCTCAAAATTGAGCATCTGCCTCAGGTAAGCGGAAGACAACAACCCAGCGACGCATTTGCGTGTTTTGCAAAAGGAGCCGAGCGTTGCGGCACGAAGCTGCCGCATGCCCTCATGCGCAACCGTCTTTGGAGTGCGATAGATTTCCTGCAGGCAGGTCACTGCGCCGATGTTCGCCCGGTGCGGTAATGCATGGCCGAAGATGTGGGTCTCATCGTGAATGGTTCCGGCTATCACTGCTGCGGCGTGGAAATCGGTCTGTTCCGGACCAGGGGAATGCAGGCAGTCGTGATCCATAAAGATGATGTTCACCCTCCAGGCCGCATCAAGCCACCTGGCTTTTAACCCTGCATTCCTGGGAACGAACGACTCGCCGATTGAATAGGATCCAAGGGCCAGCATCGTTCCCCAGACCATGCCAATTTGCTCCATGCAAAACATATACGCGGCATTGGCAGCGGCCCGATTTTCAGGAATGCTGAATGCAGCTTTCAAATATTGCTCATGCGTTTGATATCGCACGTTTGGTTGAAGGTAACGCCCGAGCACTTCCTCAAGCAGGTCATCTGCAAATTGCCGCGCGTCATCGCCGGTCCACTGGATCGCCAGCCCGTCGTCGAAATAGCGATTGGGACCAAGCGGCGAAAGATATTCACTGAGCCGGTCCAGGCGAAATGAGCTCGTGCCGGCCAGAACAGATTGCCGGGGTTTGGCGTCTCGCAGAAATGCGACCGTCTGGGCCAAAGGGGTTGGAGGCACCGGACTGCCGCCAGCCTCCAGGCAACTCCTGAGGGCCGAGCGCATTTCCTCAAAGCCTCCTCCGAAGGTTTCCGGATTCATGAACCAGTTAAGAAGATCGGCGGCGCCGGACTTACACGGGATTCGTCGAATATTGGTAATGAATAGAGTCCGGCTGAAAGGCGGTTCTTTCTGGTAGATGGCGCGAAACAACGAACGAAACCGGCTCTCATTATCGGACTCTGCTTGCAGCATCCACCCGGTGCTGCCGCCCTGCAGACGATGCGCGACCGGAACGGGATTGCCGTTTCTCGCGAAAAGCACTCCTAAGGGCCGCTCGCGCTTCCCTGCTCTTTTTATTTCAATTTCCACGTCACTGCCTGGGAGCTTCACGGCCAGCGCTACAGTGCCGAGTGGGTACTCCACCAAAGAGTTGATCCGGGAACTGGTTTTTTCGTTTACCCAATAGACCAGGTTGCTGCGCTGCAGCGCGTGGCAAACTTGACATTCGTAGCTTGAAAGGCCGAAAGTGCCGGCTGAGCTTTTCTCGACTGCGGGGAACCATGATAAAGGTATGCCTTCGGAAATCTGTACCTGCTCGCGGATTCGTTCGCAGACCTCCTCTGTACTGAACACACACAGTCCTAGAGCCAGTTTGCATTCCTGAGTTGAGCGATGGAGAAGATCCAGAAGTTCCCTCTCGCGATCTCCTTTGCCCATTTTGGATTTGCCGCGACGATTGATTTTCCCCAGGAATTGAGGAATGAATTCAGCCAGAGCCATGTCCGAGGCGTCGCCAACTAGCTCTGCCCTTATCGAGTCTTGGCCGGGCATTTTCAGGCCGAGACTTACAAGCGCCCTATCGAATTCAAGCAGATTGCGGGGGCTGAGCGTCGCAAGCTGGCGCTCCATGAAAGCCAGCGCCAAACAACGCACCGGCCAGCATTCGCCTGCTTTGCCTCGGGCCGTTTGTAGCAGGAATTCAAAAAACTCACGGTTATAGCCGGAATGTGTAAGGAACTCTTCAACGAGCAATAGTATGCGGTCCGGGTTTTCAAAGTCTCGCTTTACCGCGTCTCTTATTTTGTCAGGAATAGCGCTTGCCAGATATTGTGGGCGGTTCAATTCCGCACATGCTCCTCAAGATATTCCATCACCCGCGGTTTCACCCTGGCCCTGGTCGCCTCTGAAGTTAAGTAAGCATGATGATGGTAATAATAGTGAATAAAGCGGAAGCCTTGCAGCCGGTCGTGATCGGAAAAAGCGTTGCCCCATTCCCAGGCGGCGTCCAGGTCGGAGACTGTGCCCCGGAATGTAACCCATTGATAATCACATGCTCCCAGCGTAACTACAGGCCTGCCGTGGATGAGGCTCTCGAAGCCTACTCCTGAATTAATCACAACGACGGCGTGAGCGCCGGAAATCAGACTGTGCACATTTTCATTCATCAGGAAAACATTCGAACTCGACGCTGTCCATTTCTTTATCTCTTCTACGACTTCAGCAGGCATTTGGCCAGGGTGCAGCTTGAATACCACGTGGCGCCCGCGCTGCTCCGCCCATTGTGACAGGAGCGCCACATATTGCGGGACGGTGATGGGCGAATGGTACATAATCACGTCATCTCCAGGCATCTGGAGCGGCGCGAAAAAATATGGCTTCACCTGAGGCGGGATGTCATTCATGGCGGGTTGGTCGAACTTTGAGCGGCCGTTGGCAAGAAATTCCGCGCGCATCGAGCGGCAGAACCTCTCTGCATCGCTGGTTGAAAACACGCTTAAATCGGGAGGAGTGAGCAGCCGGGAATGATCGGCGCCCCATCCTTGATCGTCCACGGTAAACAACCCTCGCATGTGCATTTCTTTGTAAAACAGGTTTGCGTGGGGCACTTCTCGGCGCGTCTTGTGGGCATAGATGCAGAAGTCGGCTTCGGCGGGGTCAGGAGGAAAACTTGGATCGAGGTCCATCTCCAGTATCTCGTGCCCCAATTCGCCGAGACACTCCTTCATGACTCCCTCGAACAAGCGCCATCGGTCGACCGGTGGACATGGAAAAAGCCTTCGCAGCAATACCTTCATGATCGCGCTCCAATGACGTGTGCCGGCGCCGGAGCGTGATTGCCGCCAGATGCGATCTCAGCGCAGTACTCCCTGACATAATCCGCAACCATACGCCGATAGTGAAACCGGTTGATCGCGTTCTCGCGGCAGGAGGGCCGCGAAATCTCACCGATATGGCGGATCGCGCTGTCGTAATCCTGTTCCGAGCGGCAGACGAAACCCATTTCTGAAGTTACGATTTCAGGACAAGCCCCGTTTGAGCTGGCAATCACGGGCGTGCCCGAAAGCAGCGCTTCAACCATCACCAGCCCAAATGCCTCGTTCACCTGGGTTGGAAAAAGCAATGCGCGAGCCTGAGCCAGCAGACGCGCTTTCTCGATCCCGCGCACGTCTCCTGCAAACTCCGCGCCCACGGCTCGACATTGCCGGACAGTTTGATCGATGATTTCGTCAGTCTTACCTGTGCCGGCCACGATTAAGCGAAGATTGTGGCGAGCGGCCAGATTGAGGGCAACATCCAGGCCCTTGTGCGCCGACCACTCGAGGCTGGCCATGAATAAGAAGTAGTCATCCGGCGTGTCGCAAAACAGGTGTTCCCCGGGATCGATTCCGTTCAGCACGTACCTGCTTCTTCCCAGTGAATGCGCAAGTGTGCGTGAAACAAAGATCCAGTTGTCTTCAATTGGATCGGGAATCGTCCGGCCGGGAACTGTAGGATCGAGATGACATGTGGCTACCCAGGGTATGTCGGCCTGCCGTACCGCCCGGACAAGATCATAGTCCCGGAAGGTCATGGTGTGCACAACATCTACATCGAATACCGGTTCGTGCAACAAGATGACGCCGGATGGCAGCGGCATCTCCGCTCCGCGCGGCAGCAGGTAAAAAACCTGGTGCCCGGCTTCAGCCAGTCCTTTCGCCAGGAGATCGTGAATGATGAAACCTGAGCCTGAGGGAAACTCCCTGGGAGCAGTGCCGCTTCCCGAAGATCCGGCTGCCGGATAGCGATGGTTCGAGGACAAGAGGATGCGCATGAAAACTATCTTCCGTGATTTGCACCAGTCGCTTCGGTCGAGTTCCGGCCAACATTCGCCTGGGGGGATACCGGGAACGCGGCCCTCCAACGGGTGAAGCATTCGCTTAACTCTCCAACGGGTGGCGTGGCCAGCACCGGCAACTTGCCACAATCGCCGCCGCCACGGGCGCGCACCACCGGATGTTGATGGACTCTGGATTGAAACGCCGGAGTAACAAAGCGCACCACGAATCCTACACGGCGCGAATTGGATTGATTTGGCGATGAGCCGTGGATGATGCTGCTGTCGTGCAGGGAAAGTTCACCCGGTTTCAGTTCCACATCTGCCGCCAGGGTCTCATCCACCTCCACTTCGATTTCAGTAGCGCGCCGGAACAGGCTGTTCTCGTAGACTGTCGCGCGGTGAGGCTGCCTGCCGCCACGATGGGAACCAGGAATCACTCTCATGCAACCGTTCTCGCGATGGCTGTCTGTGAGCGCGATCCACGCTGAGACGGACGGTGTTTTGTACCAGCCGGAATATTCTCCATCCTGATGCCAGGGGGCAAACGATCCGTCCGACGGGTATTTGGTCAGGATGACCGTGCCTTCCACAAGAATCTCAGGACCAAGTATCTGCTCCACAACATCAACGACTCGCGGATGGATGGCAAGCTCATGAGCCCAGGGAAAAAATAAATGCGGATGCGGCGCATATTTCAGAGGTCCTTCGTACTCTTCCATGCTTTCAAATGCAGCCCGGAACCCTGCTGTTTCCGCCGTATCGAGAACTCTGATGGGAAACAGGATTCCATCCTCGCGATAGCTCTGCACTTGCCTGGCAGAAAGTTTCCCAGTCATGGCTTCTCCTTAACTCGAATACTCGAGAGCTTCGGCACCGACACCGTGCGCCTTCTTCCATTTCAGCCGGCAGGAAGCCGGGAGCGTTACCGGGACGCTGCTGGCGCGCGAATCGAGCACCCAGCGCTGAAGTTCGGCCTGCGCCTGTATTGCCTCGTCCAGTGTGAAAGGCGGCAATTCCTCCAGGATGCGATAGTAACCAAAACGGTCCTGGCCACGCGCCAGTATCAGGGGATAATGATCAATTTGTTGCCGCACCTGCGGGGACACATAGCGGACAGCAAAACCGATCCGTGGCCTGTCAGAAGTGTTGGGATTCGACCCATGGACCGCAGCTACGTGGTGAAGCGACATTTCGCCAGGCTGCAGGGTCACATCCGTGGCTTCGCTTTCAGCCACCTGGCAAGCAATCTCCAGTCCTGAAACAAAATTGTCCGGAGAAATCGCTGCCCGGTTATGAGAGACAATCCCATCGCGATGAGAGCCCCTGACAACGCGCATGCAGCCATTGTCAGCGGAACTGTCACTCAGCGCCAGCCATGCCGACGTATAGCTCAACTCACTCAGCCCGACATAATATCCATCCTGATGCCAGGAGACGTACGCAGGGTCATGCGGATGTTTCCAAAAGATCGTGCTGGAGTGGACAAGAATATCTGGACCAAGAACGTCTTCGACAGCATCGAGCACCTTGGGATGAAGAGCCAAGTCCTGCGCCCAACGATGGAAAAGCTGAAGGTGCCGCATCCGTGTAATCTCTGTATGGCCTCCCAGGGCCGCCGCCAGCTCTTCCAAGGCGACCCGCGCCCTCGCCACTTCAGTAGCAGACAATACCGGAATAGGAAACACCAAGCCATCCTTCCGGTATTCGTATATTTGTTTCTCGGAAAGCAGTTTAGGCATGGACCAACTCTTTATGCTCCTTTGCGCGGACGCGCGGCAATATCTCAGCTCCAAAACAAACCATGGAATCCAATTTCGGCCAGCCGGAAATGATGAACTGAGTGACGCCCAAGGAACCATATTCCAGCAGCGCTGTCGCGATCTCGTCATAGGAACCGACCAGGGCAATGGCTGGCGCTCCGTGGCTACGCACCATGCCGGTCCACAAGCAAGGAGCGAGCCATTCCTTCTCAGCCGAGCGATAGACGGCAGCGATAGAGCGTGAATCGCTGGCCGAGACAAAGCGCTGTTCCGTTACCGCCTCTTTTTTCTGCAATGTGGTTTGCTCCACTAGCGCATGAGCAGCCTCCAACGCCTCGGTGCGGGTCCGCCCTGCGACCACTGAGAGCCGCAAGCCCACTTCCCTTCCGCACTGCAACGCAGGACCAAGGCTGGGGGCGAGAGCTGAGGGAGCATCGGCCAGGCGCATCCAGCAGTCACCATGCTCAAGCGCAAGCGCGCACGCAGCTTCGGAGCCGCCGGCCACCAGAGTTTCAGGATGGTCTCTTTGCGATGAAACAAATGGCGTGTTCAACCGGCCGCCCTCGATGCGAAAATATTTCCCTTCGAAATTCACCTCTTCCCGCCGCCACAATCTACGGCAGATGTCGAGGAATTCCCTGGTCCGCTCGTACCTTGTGTCATGATCGAGAAAATCGCCATAACAACGCTGCTCATCGGGAGAGTGCCCGGCAACCACGTTGAGGCTGATCCGGTCTCCATATAAGGATGAGAATGTATTCACCTGCTGAACGAATAATGTCGGCGAGATCAACCCGGAACGCACCGCGACAATGAGCTTGATTTTGCGGGTCCGCGAAGCGAGCGCGCCCGCCAGCATCATGGGATCAGGCGTGGCGAAATTGATGTCTACCAGCAGCGAGTCTATTCCGCTCTCTTCAGCCTTATGGCAGAACTTCACCTGAGTTTCCAAATCCGGCAGCGCGGTTTCAAACCGCTCTTCTCGAAGCGAGCGGGTCATCAACTGCTTTTCGCCGCGCTGGACAAGCCTCCAGTGAAACCTCATCACGCCTGGCTCTCCGTTGCCACGCCGTTTTGATACAGCAGGGGCAGGACTCCTTTCCCAAAATACTCCATCTCTTCAATATCGGGCCAGCCCGTAAATAGAAATTGCGTGATTCCCATGCTTTGATAATGGCGAAGGGTGGCTACCACCTCCTGGAAAGAACCGACCAGCGCAATGGCAGGCGGCCCAAGATAGGGGACCGCGCCCGTCCAAAGCCAGGGAGTAAGCCACTCCGGCTGTTCCACGGCACTGGCGTAGACGCTTCGAAACCCCACCGAATCCGAGCGGCTCGCGAACCGCTGGTGGTTGGTTCTGGCATCGACGTTGAATTGTGCCAACAGCGCCTGGCAAGCGGCCATGGCCTCTTCATGGGTTGGCCGCGTGATAAGCGATACCAGCAATCCAATCTGCTTATGAGCGGAGCGCAGCAACTCGCAATGGGGCCGTAGATTTTCGTCACGGTCAGGAAAGCGCCACAGGCAATCTCCATGACTTGCCGCCAGCGCTGCTGCCTGGTCAGAATTTCCACCGACGAAAATCTCGGGCATGGCGTCATGGCCGGAGACAAACGGCGTACGCAACAGGCTTTTTTCTACGCGATAATGCTTACCCTGAAAATCTACACCCGGTCCGCCCGGCCCAGCAGCCCAGAGCGCCCGGCAAATAGCCAAAAACTCGTCGGTCCGTTCATATCGTTCGTCGTGGGAAAGAAAATCGCCGTAGTAGCGCAGCTCGTGGGGAGTATGTCCACACACCATGTTGACACATATCCGCCCAGGAAGCAGGGCCGACGCCGTGTTGATTTGCTGAACCCAGTAGGTGGGAGAAATAAGACCGGAGCGGCAAGCGATCATGAATTTCATCTTTTCGGTTTGCAGCCCAAGTTCTATGGAAAGCAGCGTTGGATCAGGCCGGGTAAAGCCAATCGCCATGAGCATGGATTCGATTCCGCAGCGTTCACCCTGCCGGCACAACTCCAACTGGCTCTCCAGGCTCAAGCGGCCCGGCATCTGCTCGGGAGGCCGAAGGCGGCGGAATTTGTCTCCCGCCTGAGAAAGGCTCCAATGGAAACGCAACGGATCGGATGCGTTCACAATTTTCTCTCTTTTGTCTCCGTCCATCATGCGTCTCCATCAATTGAGGCCAGGCATGACCCGTCGTACTATT
Source organism: Candidatus Angelobacter sp. (assembly GCA_035939495.1). GTDB lineage: Bacteria > Acidobacteriota > Terriglobia > Terriglobales > Acidobacteriaceae > Angelobacter. Next base: position 11,544 of record DASZFU010000154.1, read on the forward strand.
CGGCGGCAAGCGGCTTCCCGGAGCGGAAGAAAAACTCTTTTCCGAAATAATTTGAGCGGCCGCTGCCATCCCGGAACTGCGTGAATGAGATGACTACAAGGACCCCTTTGACGACATAGGTCTGTAGCCAAACGCTCATGAACCCGAGATCGTAGAAAGATGTGAAGGAAGTAGCTTGCGAAAACGCTGGATCTTCGGCAAAGATCTCGACCGGCGCTTCTCCCCAATCGAAAGACGCAGGAGACCCCGCTCCGAAAACCCGCACCCAGTTCCGGCTCCCGGATTGGGTCAGCACCAGCCGGACGATTCCGGTAGCAGAACTGTTGGTGTTGATCCATTCTCCCAGGAGAGCGGAAGTGTCCAATCTCTGTGCGTCAGCAGTTGCTGGTTCTTTTTTTTCTGCAAGTTGCGCGTTGCTCATTTTTTGATTTCAACTCTCTGCTACGCGGTGGAAAAACTCGCGCGTGAAGTAGTTAGAATGTCCGGCTGTAAGTTGGTTTTGAATCGTGTGGTAGATGGCGATTACCAGCAGTCCCTGATTCAGGTTCCCCCCAACTTGAGCCTTTTTGGCGCCGAGGTCAAACGACGCAACGAACGACATGCCGGGCCCACCTTGAATGGTGGCTGCGCAAAGCAGTTCCGCAGGCACTTCACCCCAGTCCGATGGTTCGGAGGACCCATTGCCTTGAAAGCTTAACCGCAAGCTGGTACGCGCAACTTTGCAAGTAACACGAACGATTCCCGGACTGTCAGTGTTGGTATTCAACCACGTTCCCGCGAATTGCTCTGAAGGCAGCGCCGCAGAAGAATCAGCGGCAAGGTTTTGTACTGTCACCTGGTCCTGCGCTCTTACAGATTGCATATCGACTATCTCCGTTGAGGGAAAATGATTGTAGCATTATGGGATACCTATTTGTCCTCACCCTCTGAGAGCTGTGCTGGTAGTCATCCCAGAACAGTAACTTCGATGTGGCCCCCGCCAGACCATCGCGCTGAACAAGAAAACGACGGATTTCACAGCTTCCCTTTTTTATTTACGATGCAGCGCTTAATCTGAGGATCCGCTTCCAAAGTTGCACATCGAATGAAAATTGCACGGAAGTGATGCTTCAGTATAATCCGCTCATGTCAATCGCGGACAACGTAGCCCGAATCAAAGAACGGATATGCCAAGCTGCACAACGTGCTGGGCGCAGTGCAGATTCCGTTGTTCTCATGGCGGTAAGCAAGACGGTCGAACCGGAACGAGTGCGGCAGGCATACAGCGCGGGCATTCGCATTTTCGGCGAAAATCGCGTACAGGAGTTTTCTGAAAAGGCCACATCTCTGCAGGACTTGATTGGAGTTGAGTGGCATCTTATCGGCCACCTGCAGACCAACAAGGCCAAAGCCGCAGTTGAACTGTTTGATGGGTTGGACTCTGTGGATTCGCTGCGCCTTGCGCACAAGGTAAATCAAGCCGCCCAGCAGAACGGCAAACGATTGCCTATGCTCATCGAGATCAATGTAGGCGGTGAGTCGAACAAGAGCGGCCTTGCTGCGGACTCGCCGGAACTGGAAGAATTTCTGAGGCAGATTCCGAGCCTCGAACATCTGGAAGTGCGCGGGCTAATGACCATTCCACCCTTTACAGAAGATCCCCAGGGAGCACGGCCTTACTTCCGCAAACTACGCGAGCTGCGTGACTCTATTGCAGCACGCAAGCTTCCGAAGATACAGATGGATGTCATTTCCATGGGAATGTCGCACGATTACGAAATAGCGGTAGAAGAAGGCTCGACGTGCGTTCGCGTGGGTTCAGCGCTGTTCGGAGCAAGACCCCAAACACAATAATTTTCGCGCTGGGAGCCATGTTACAGAGCCGAGGTTGATCGGCCATTCCCGGCTTTGAGGCGGCGAATCAATTCCGCGACAGCTTCCGGGGCGCGTCCGGGATTTTGCTCGATGGTTTCGACGACGGCGCTGCCAACCACAGCCGCATCGGCAAATTCGCCGGCTTCCGCAAACTGCTGGGCATTGGAAATCCCAAATCCAACCGCGACCGGCAGGCTGGTGTACCTGCGAATGCGGTTCACCAGGCCGCGGGCATCAGAGGCGAGCTGTTTTTGCGTGCCCGTAACTCCGGTGCGTGAAACTGCGTATACAAAACCGCCGCACGCCTGGGCAATCTGTTTCAAGCGCTGATCGGTGCTGGTGGGCGCTGCCAGAAAGATCGGCGCAAGGTTGTTGGCTTGCATGCAGCGGCGATATTCGCCCGCCTCTTCCACCGTCATATCAATCAGCAGTACTCCGTCGATGCCGGAAGCCGCCGCCGCTTCACAGAAGCGTTCCAGACCCATGCGCAAAACAGGATTGAGATAAGAAAAAACCACTAACCCTACATCCGAGTTGCGGCGCACGTCGCCAGCAAGCTGAAGTACGTCGCCGAGAGAAGTACCACTCTTGAGGGCGCGCTCGCTCGCGCGTTGAATTACCGGCCCATCCGCAACGGGATCGCTAAATGGCACGCCTAGCTCGATCACATCGGCTCCGGCCGCAGCCGCTGCCAGAATGATCTCACGCGTTGTCGGCAATTCGGGGTCGCCACAGGTTAAATAAGCTACCAGGCCAGGCTTCTGCTTGAAACGCAGACGCGGTGTCGAGACATTGGAATCCTGGGACATCGGAATAACAGAAGATGAAGCCGTCATTTTTGACCTTGGATGTTTTTTTAGAGTCATGCTGTATACGAGGAGACCGGAACAAACCTATCCGATGTTCGAGTGTTCCCTCAATATCCCGATGTCCTTATCTCCCCGGCCGGATATATTTACGACCAGCAAATCCGACTTTCGCATCTTCGGCGCGCGTTTCAAGCATTCGGCTACAGCGTGGGCTGATTCCAGGGCGGGAATAATTCCCTCTAATTGCGCCAGCAACCCACAGGCCTCCAGGGTCTCTTGATCGGAAGCAGTCACATATTCGGCGCGCTTCGCGTCTGCCAATGCTGCGTGCTCGGGGCCGATGGAGGGATAATCCAAGCCGGCTGAAATCGAGTGAGTCATTGCGATTTGGCCATCGCTATTCTGCAGGACGTAGGTATAAGCGCCTTGCAACACACCGGGCAAACCACCGCAGAAACGGGCCGCATGTTCTCCGAGCCGATCTCCGCGCCCTCCGGCTTCAACTCCGATGAGCTTTACTTTCTTATCGCCAATGAATTGGTGAAATATTCCAATGGAGTTGGATCCACCGCCGACACAGGCAATAATAGCGGTTGGCAGCTTGCCTTCCGCTTTCAGAATTTGCTGGCGGGCCTCGCGGCCAATCACGGAATGAAAATCGCGTACCATGGTGGGATAGGGATGCGCGCCGATGGCACTGCCCAAAAGGTAATGAGTCGTGCGGACGTTGGTTACCCAATCGCGCATGGCTTCATTGACAGCATCCTTGAGAGTACGCGAGCCGGCATCCACGCCGCGCACCTCCGCACCTAACAAACGCATGCGAAAGACATTCAGCTCCTGCCGCCTCATGTCCTCGGCGCCCATATAGACCACACACTCATAGCCGAAGAGAGCGCACACGGTGGCGGTTGCGACTCCATGCTGGCCGGCCCCGGTCTCTGCAATGATGCGCTGCTTGCCCATTCGTTGCGCGAGCAGCGCCTGCCCGATGCAGTTGTTGATCTTGTGAGCGCCGGTGTGAAGCAGGTCTTCCCGCTTCAAGTAGATTTTTGCGCCGCCCAACTCCTTCGTCAGGCGCTTGGCAAAAAACAGCGGTGTGGGACGTCCCGCGTATTCCTTCAGCAGCCGGTTGAATTCCGCCGTGAACTTCTTATCACGCCGGGCCTTCCCGTATTCGCGCTCCAGCTCCTCCAGCGCGGTCATCAAGGTTTCAGGAACGTATCGCCCACCATAGGGGCCAAACCGTCCCGGCGTAGCTTTGATTTGGGTTGCTGTCATGCTCATGATTGTTGTGTTTTTCGTACTGCTGCAACAAATGCTCGCAGTTTTTCCGGGTCCTTACGCCCCGGCTCACGTTCCACTCCGGAAACTACGTCTACTCCCCAGGGAGTAAATGTGCGAATCGCTTCCTTGACGTTACCGGCATTCAGTCCGCCGGCCAGAATCAAAGGCCTCTTATTCTTTTTCAGGAGGGGTTGGGCCTTTTGCCAATCGAATGCTCGGCCGCTGCCTCCACCTGAATCCAGTAGTACGGAATCGATGCAGTCAAACCCGGCGCAAACCTGGTCGAAGCGCTCTTCAAAGTGATCGTTGACCTCTACGACCTTGATCACGCTAATCTTACGGTGCGGCGGCAACATAGCTTTCATCTCGATGATGGATGCCGCCGTTTCCTCTCCGTGCAACTGAATGCCTGTCAGTTGTGCCTCCTCGACTACCTGAGCGACACGTTGAACCGGCTCGTTGCGAAAAACCCCTATGGTCTCGATGTTGGGCGGCACTTGCCGGACAATCTCCCGCGCTTGATCGGCCGAAATCCGTCGCGGGCTGGGCGCAAAAATAAACCCCAGAGCATCGGCGCCGGCGGCAATTGAGGCCAGCGCATCTTCTACGCAAGTAGTGGCGCAGATTTTGATCCAGGTCCGCATGATGTCAGGTGAATTGAGCAGTAATCAATATTCACTAACAGTATATGTGAATGTTGTCGCGCCGTGCCGCAACCGCTCTGCCGCTTCAAAAAAAGCAATTGGGGAGAAGCAGTTCCATCCCGGTAAGCGCTAGAGTTTGTAACTCTCAGCTTGTCCCGTGGAGAAGCCAAGGAGGAATCTCGTATGAGAAATCGCCATTTGCCAGCAGTAGCTCTCATTGTCATGGTTCTTGCCGGAAGCGCGGCCTACGCCCAGCAATTTCCGCTGCGAGGTGATGACGTAACAAGTTCCCTCGGCAGTTTCCGGGTGAATATTGCCAACGAATATCAACCGCTTTTCGCCAACTGTCCTCTCTACAACCCCAAGACCAACGTGCTTCAGAGCCCAACGCTATTTGATTCGGGGACGATCATTGGACGGAGTGACCCTATTACTGACGGCAGTGTCGGTAACAACTCCGACATTGGTGGAGTTTTCGTGGGCAGCGCCAATACGATCGTGAGCGAAGGCATGCTAATCCCGCCGCCGCACTTCGGGTTTGGAGCCGGAACCCGTGAAGTCCACACTGAAGTGCGGTCCCTTCACATGACGGCAGGTGGCGCCGCGGTCCGCGCCGGCATCTGGTACAACAGCCCTACCGGAACCTCTACCCCGCCGGCCAGGATCAGCCCCGGCGAGGTGGAATCAAAGTCCGGCCCTCGCGGATTGCCTCAGAATGATTTTCCTGCCTCCAGCTTCTTTGACATCTTCGTGCAGGTAGACATACCGGCCTGCGGCAGCTTCCCCGGAGCTACGTTCTACAACATCATGCCGCTCATCGTGAAGAACCAAAACCTTCTAGGTTTTCCGCCCAAGGTTTCTTATCTTCACGACGCGAGTAGCATCGTACCGATCTTATTTCTGAACTCGGATACAGCCAATCCGCCTCGCTGGCAGCAAGACGATATTCTGGGTTACTTCCTGCTGGCCGGACACGGCGTGGGTGTGGCGCAAAGCGATTTCGAAACCTTCATACAGAGTCAGCCGGACGCCGCATGTCCTTTTGTTCCACCTATTCCACAACCAAGTCCAACTCCGTCGCCTTCACCCACACCACTTCCTTCACCAACACCGACTCCTTCCCCGTCACCTCAACCCGGTACGCTGACAACAAATCAGCCATCAGCGCGGAGATAGGCTTGTTGGTCATAAATTGGGCATCATAGCGGCGCGCGTTCCATCGCGCCGCTGGATTCCCGACCCTACAAGCCTGTATTTACATACCATGGCTGCATCCACTTCCCCTATTGCGACCATCAAAACCGAGTCAAAGTTTTTGCTAAACTTGGCCAGGATTTGAACCTTCGATGCGTCTCCTTCGACATATAGGGTGAAATGAATGCGATGGACAAACGGAGTCGAATCCAGGACGAATGGATAGCACTCCGTTGCCAGGCGGGCGAACAGGACGCCTTCCAGGACCTCGTCACGTTGATGGAGCGGCCGCTTCTCTACTATGCAACCAAGCTAACCGGAAACGCGGAGACGGCCCTCGACATCCTCCAGGACGTGTGGATGAAAGCATTTCGTGGAATTAGACGGCTCAAGGATCCCGCTTCCCTTCGCCCCTGGCTTTATCGGATCACTCACGGGATGGCGGTCGACCGCTTCCGTCGACACCGATTCAGAGAGAAAGCCGAGGAAGCCCACATTACAGGATTCCACGATGCAACCGATCTTTCCTTCACGGAAGATGATGCTGCTGCTATCCATGAGGCGCTGAATCAACTGGGACCGAAGCATCGGGAAGTATTGGTCCTGTATTTTCTCGAAGATTTTTCCGTGGCGGAAATTGCCATGGTCGTAGGGTGCTCGGAAGGCACAGTTAAATCGCGTATCTACTACGCCAAAAGAACAATGAAGGAAATTCTATCAGGAGGTGGTTATGGAAAATCGAAGTAAAACCATTGGCGAGCTACTGTTGTCGCGTCTTCCGCAACCGGCAAACCTGGCAGCTTACCAGGAGGAAGTAACATCGCTTTTGGTAAAGAACGAAAAGACGCTCCACCGAAACAAATGGACGGTAGTGCGCGTGTGGATTTTTGTGGCCGCCATTTCGCCTTTCTTTCTTTGGATGGCCGGGCGGGAATTCAATACGCCCCAAGGTACCTGGTTCCTAGGTCTTGTATGCTTCTGGGTCCTTTTTGGCGCGGTTGAAGTCGTAAAATATGTCGTCCACCAAAGCAGGGTGGAGCTTCTAAAAGAGGTTAAGCAAGTCCAACTCCAGGTACTCGAACTTCATGCCTCTCTCAGTAAGGTTGGTGCCCCGATGTCAGGCAAAACCTAGCATACTGAACAAAGGCAATAGTGGCCCGCTGCAAAGTATGCTGCGGGACATTGCCGTCGGAAGGTCTTGCTTTGTACCGGATAGTTTGAAACTGAAAAGGCATCGAGCGCAGCCACAGCATGGTTTCTGCTATGAACTTCTTGAAGAGCTGTAAGACTATTTAGCAGCAAATCAGTAATTTCGGAAATTGTAACAATGAAAGGACGCTTATGGGTTTAGCCCTCAGCGTCCATATTGGGTGTGATTTGGTTGCGGGGGACGGTTTTTTCAGCACTACACGCCCTTTGGGATTCCTGCGGCGGGCATTTTATTGAATCCCAGGAGTGAGTTGAATGCTTCAGCATGAGCAACTTACAATTTGATTAATCTGCACGGAGAGCTTAAGCAAAGTCCAAGGATTGAGAAGCGATACCCCCAGACCAGTAATAATCCCTCGTATTCCGCGTGACCAGAGTTAGTTAGCTCGTTCTCAATGGCCGTGGCAGCGATTACCTTGCCTCAATGTGGCTCGTCAAGATGGTGACGGCGACCGTGGCGAATGCGGAGCACGTGTACCACTTCGTCATCAATGGTGAACAGGATACGGTAGAAATACGGCTTGCGGCCATAAAGCAATTGGCGCATTTCAAAAGGAACGGAAGCGTTTTCTGGCGCAAGCGGACAACGCTTCGGCATCTCCGCAAGCGAGTCGATGGCTTCTCTCAGTCGGAGAAACCAGCGCAATCCGGTTTCACCAGCATCCTGCGATAACAGCCATTCGAGAATTGTGTCGGCGTCCTGTTTGGCTTGGGGTGTGACTTCAACGCGGAAGGCCATGCTTCAAGCGGAGACCTTCCAAAAACTCGGCGGCGGGCCGGGTGCGTCCAGCCTTCACGTCTTCATACGCTTCCTGCACAGCCCGTACGGTTTCGGCGTAGTCCTGTTGTTCCTCGTCAAAATAGGCTGCGAGAACCTCATCGAGCGCGGCGGCGGGGTCTTGGCCGTGGCGTCTGGCGTACTCTTCCAGTTGGGCCTTACGTTCCGGCTTAAGGGGCACCATCTCCATGCCCTCAAGGTAAAGATTTCGCGGCCTTCTGTCAACGGGCAGTTCCAATCAGCGTCAGCTTCTCAAGAGCGTGGTAGTTATGTCGTTTGATCTGAGCTGCCATTTCTATTTGCACGATTGTCCACACATCACCTCAACATGATTGAGGTATTGTGTCTGCCGACGAAATCGTGCTACATTGAATTCATGAAGCGCTCGCTTCAGCTACGATCATTACGACTCCTCAGTCGATCCCCACTGAGTTACTAAACCTCTATCCAATTTCAATTTAGTTAACCAGGCCCGTGGCGGAACTGGCATACGCAGCTGCCTCAACCGGGGTCCCTGGCACGCGCGTTTTTTGCGTGCTGGGGTGGAAGAGCAGCCCTCTTGTGGGTTCAAATCCCACCGGGCCTACCAAAGTTCTTTGACATTTTTTCGGAGAGTGGGCCGGACGGTAAGTCAGCAGGTCTGCTAGGCGTCTCTTAGAAAACCCAGGCTCTCGCAAGAGGCTAGCGGGTTCGACCGGGGTCCCCGGCACGCGCGGTTTTTGCGTGCTGGGGTGGCTCGACTCCCGCACTCTCTTCCATGCGGAAGATACTGCTGAATGGCCGGCAACTAGTCCCGAAAACCAGGGCATGGTGATGAGCCATGGGCGTTCCATTCGTCTACCTTCCGCCAAGTTGAGCCGATATGCGGGAGCGAGCGAAGCGTGCGCCCGCAGGCGAAATCCTGAGCCGTGTCCTTTGCGGCGAAGGATCTCAAGCACAGGTGCGTGAGCCAGGCTGAAACGGACCGGCTGTAACCCGGTTTCCTCTTTGTAGGACGCGGAGGTTCAAGCGGGGCCCCCAGCACGCGTGGTTTTTGCGTGCTGGGGTAGAAATCCTCCCCTGTGCACCAGAGTGCCAGCGTGCGCGAATTGGAATAGCGGCCTGTCTTAGAAACAGGTGTTTGAGAGTTCGAATCTCTCCGCTGGCACCAACTCTATTCGAAAACGCGGTTTGTTCGGCGATCAAGTAAATCACCATCCACCAAGAAGCTAAGAGGATAAACAGAATACATCTCGGGTGTGCGACATAAAAGTGGAAATCTAGGCGGCACGACGATCCTCCCAGTAACTTTCCAGGCGACCATTGAGTTGGCAGCAGCGGAGAGCAATGATGGCATTAGCTCCGCGTACCGTCCAGAACATGCCCGACTGTTTC
>DASZFU010000155.1:0-12830 GCA_035939495.1 Candidatus Angelobacter sp.
GGCTGCTAGCTCCGGCCCGAACCGCGCAGCACTGGAGCATCTGGCCGCCGCTCTGAAGACCGCTCGTCAAGACCAATGGCTTTCTGACATGTTAAAGGCACCGAGCTCGCCCGATAACTCTGCTGCGTTGAAGCTGTTGGGTAATTCCCGCAAGGCGAGCTTCGAGGGCAAACTTGGCCCGACTGCAAAGGCAGCATCCAAGGCTGAGTCTCTGTTTTCCCGTCTTGGCAATCAAGCTGGGATGCTTCGTGCCCGCCTGGAAAATGTGCACTCCCAGGTTCGCCACTGGAACTCTAAACGTTGCATGGAAATGCTAGCGGGAATCGGCCCTACTGCTGCCAAAAAACATTATGTGTGGATCGAAGCGCAGGCCTGGCTGGAAGAAGTGACATGCAAGACAGAGACCAGGAAGGCGGAGGTCGCCTCTGAACGCGAGCAGGCGTATGAATGGATAAAGAAAACTGGATATGAAGCCTTGACGCTCAGGGCGTTGAGTTTTCTTACGGAAGACATCGCCAGCTTCGATAGCCGGTTAACAATCTGGAAGCGCGGCCATGAAGGGCTGAAGGATTTCTGGAACACTCCCATGCGGCCCGAGCGAGGGTTTACTTTCTACTATACGCTGGCGAGTTCTGCTCAAACCGCCGGCGATCACCAAGCCGCGGTTGCACTGTTTGAAGAAGGTATCCGTCTCCTGGAGCAAACCGGCAACCAGCAATCGGTTGCGCTGACCTTGGCTTATCTCGGCGCCTGGCAATGGCAAGCCGGATCGCATGAAGAGGCTGTTCGCTCATTTGATCGCATGGAGGACCTTTTCAGGCAGCTTGATAAAGCAGAGACCCAAGAATCCTTTGTTGAGGCAGAGACGATCCGCGCTAAAACCGAGATGGAAGCTGGTAATTCTGGACAAGCCTTGTCCCGCTTGGGAGCGCTAACGGGAAACAGGCCATTCCCATATTTGAAGGTCAAGCCAATGCACAGGCGCCGGCTGCTTCCTGCCTATGGCGATGCTTATCTCCAACAAGGAAAACTCAGGCTGGCCGCAAAGTGCTACAACCGGATTATTGACGAGAGCCGCAGGGACCTGAAGCGGGTCAAGAGCCAGGCGCAGCGCGACAATGCTCAGCACGAAATCGAGACAGCCTGGAAGGGACTTACAGAGGTAGAGCTGCGCAATAACCAGGTGTTCGAGGCATGGCAAACATGGGAGGATTACCGCGGAGGCCGCTTTCAGAAATCGCATTCTCTATCTTCGAAGCCACCGCTGGGCACATCGCTTCTGGTTTACGCTTTCCTGCGTGGTGGACTGTGGGGGTGGCTCGTGCAACGAGACGGCATCGAGAAGCAGTTGCTTGATGCCGAGGGCGCCCGAAAAGAAGCGGAACGCCTGGCTTTTCTTGCTGGCGATAGCCAATCGCAGCTCAATACTGTAACAGCAAGCGCACGGCGTCTCTACAGGCTGCTGATTCAGCCGTTTGCGGGACGGCTAGCCACAAACGGCACCCTCGTTGTAGACGCCGATGGTCCACTGGCGGGCATTCCCTGGGCCGCTCTTGAGGACGCGCAGGGGCAGGCGCTGGTGGAGCGATTTGCCATTGCCCAGGTGACGGGTTGGGAAGAGGCTGCGGGAAATCCAGAAGGCAAATCGGTTGATCTAAGCCATGCGCTCATCTTCGGTGAACCGGCTCTCAGCCCAGAGCTATTGAAGGAATATGGGAGACTGCCAGAAGCCGAACGCGAAGCCAAGAATTTGAGAGCACGGCTTCCCAATGCAGTGCTTATTGAACCAGAGAACGCCACTGCGGATGTGCTGTTGAGCAATCTTCCAAAGGCTACATCCTTCCATTTTGCCGGACATGGAGTCAGCTATGGCGGCTTTGGCGCGTTATTGCTTGCGCCCGGACCAGAAAAAATTGCGGTGAACTACGTAACCGCTGACCGGTTGGCAAAATTAAATCTAAAGAGCCTCCGATTGGCAGTTTTGGCGTCGTGTTCTTCCGGAGTTGGCGAGCAGTCCGGTCTTGTCAATCTAGATAGCCTGGTTCGTGGATTTCTCCAAGCCGGCGCCAGCCGTGTAGTGGCAGCTCGCTGGAACATTAATTCCACAGAAACCGACACTCTTATGACCAGGTTCTATAACATCTTGCCGAGAGAACGTCCGGCAGAAGCATTGCGACAAGCGGCGCTCCAAGTCCGGCAGACCTCTGCGCACCCGTATTATTGGGCCGGGCTGCAGGTCTTTGGCGCTCCCTAAAGCATTCGAATAAAACGATGGAATCTCATGCGCAAAAGGAAATTTTCCAGGAATACCGTTTTTAAATATGAATCAAGGAGTACGAATTACGAATGGCTGACAAAGAGCACACTCCTCATACTGACATCGAATTCAGGCTTTATGTAGTTCTCCACGGACTCATCTGCCTGGTGGACGATGGCGATCAATTTGTTGCTTACCTGCCGGACCTGAAAGAACAGCACAAGTATCTCTACGGAGACTGGCTCGTCGAGGACGAGATACCGCCGCGAGCCCCCGGCCAGGAGCCGTTTACCGCCGAATTGCATGGCGTTTATTCTGGAAGAGCACATCTCGATCCCAACGAAAATCCGGTCATGAAAATAGCCGGCTATCCCGCAGATACTTATACCGACATTCGGGCGCAGATAACCTTGCCTCGTCCACGCTGTATTCATCATTTCCTTTGTGGAGAGGTCGCCGCGGATGCCTTCAGCCGGGTGGATGAGTTCGTTGGCGGCAAGGCGCCCAACAGAGTTTGTGCTATTCGCGTCTTTGAGTATTCGTTCCCGTCGCACCTTGATGAAAACGACGACGATATCAACAATGTTCGGCTTGAGGGCGTCGATGGAACCGCGATATGGACATGCCCGGACTTGGCGGAGGTCATAATCGAAAAAAACGATAAAGAAACTCCTGTCGGACCCTTTCTACGGGTGTGCATGGAAGATACCCGGACATTGAAAGTCGCGGTCCTTCACATATTCAACGAGCCTGACCATGATTTGAAGCAAGGCTCGGAAAAACACAATATTGAGGAATTTGCCCTGACCTCGAAATTCCTTGGGGCGAAAACACAGCTACGCCATGCCCCCCTAATTGATGGGGACGATTCAGACTTGCCACCAGGACTACTGGAAGGCGAAGTCGATCCCTTAAGTGTTCGCCACCAGACGGTTCTTCTACTGCTGCTCGCCAATCGAACGGGCGTCCCGTCCGAGGGTGTCGGTGGGGGTTCCGGGCCAGCTTGCATGGGAGCCAATGGCTAGTAGTAACTTCAGCGTAAGTAAGGGAAGGAATATCATGAAAAGATTACCGCTAATCGAATACAACCGCAGTCTTGCGCTCTACGTCAAGCAGACCGCTAACGACATGTGGCGAATGCGACAAGAGCCCAATTCTCATCGAGACCCAGGGCTAGCGGATTGGCATGGCTATTTCATTTGCGAACCCAAGAATGACAAACCGCGCGCAATTCTTTTCGTAACGATGAAGAGCTGCAAAGAAGCCCTCAAAAACGCTTTCATGAAGAAGTTGGTTGAGAATATACCACCCGATTTTAGACGCAGGCATCCTGACTGGCTCGAAATGTTAGATGGCATTCCTGAACCGACCTGCATTCCGAGATTTCGGGAAGTTCGGCCCGGTAAGTTACACAAACTGGACGATCCCAAACAGGCAGGCAATCTGGTTCTTGCTTCCGATGATCTTCTGGGTAGGGGATCCATTGGGACAATCGGGGCTTTTCTTAAGCTAGAGCCGCCCATTGATGGCGATCATGACAATTGGCTCTTGAGCTGCAATCACATCTTAGTCAGAAAATTGAAAACCCTGGACAACAATCCACACGTTCTTGGGGCGAACGATATATGTCTCAGCACCCGCATCAAATTTGGGCGGAAATGTTACGACAATACCTTGCTCGATGCTGCGGTTGCAGCCGTATGTGGTGGCAGGAATTGCTATCATCCCTGCCTTGAGCTTAAACATGCGTCTACCAAGCCGCTTCATACTGGAGACAAGGTTACGAAGCAAGGCAATGGATCCGGAGTGACACGTGGCCAGGTTGTTTGTGAAAACGCGAGAATAGCTATATTGAGTGGCCTCGGGTTGGGCGAGAAGTTCTATGCAAACGAATGCGTAGTTGGAACTCTTAAAGATCCATGCATGGAAAAATTTAAATACCCGTTGCCGGGAGAATTCGTGAAGCGAGGTGATTCCGGCGCCCTGGTGGTCAACGATGGAGGACCGGCGGGGATTCTGTTCGCGAAAACCGATAAACCTCCAGAAGTTGAAAAAAACGGTAACCTTTCGGAAGTTGATAACGATTATCAAAGTCTTCCGGAGTTCGAAAACGTCAAACCCCCGTTTGGTTTGGTTACACCATTTCAGGTGGTTCTGGATGCACTTTCAAGAGCCATTGACTGTTCGGGGCATCACAAGTTGAAATTCTTTCTGTCTAAAGATTGCGACAAACGACACAGGCGGCACAAACGGAACAGCAAAAACAAAAAAGTAACTCATAGGAAGAAGCCGAGTTGAGCCAGGGAACACAGGCAGATCACCGGATCGGGCATGTTCAGCCATAAGCGTTTGCTCGTCGGCAGTCGTAATCAGACTCTTTTCGCGGATTAACGCGAACGAACGCGGATTAAAGCCGAAGTGATCTTACCTCTGATTTTCACGGATAAACTGGTTTCACACTTGCTTGAGTTCTTCCTCTTGCACCCCAACTCTGTTGGCGAGCATGGGCAGGCGGGCTGCTCCGATCAGGCCGGCGTCACTGCCTAGCAGGGCATGAGTAATGACCGTGGTCCATCCAGAGGAACGGGTTTTTGCCGGCACATCGGTGGGCGTGGTGGCCACATATACAAACGAACGTTTTCGAACTTCTTCCAACATGCTTGGAGCAAAGGCCTTCCAGGCGCTGGATACTCCTCCACCGATTACGTAGATGCGCAGGTTAAAGGTGTTGACCAGACTGGCCAGTACCACACCCAGAGCCTGGCCTACTTTGCGAAAGATTTGTTGGGCCGGTTGATCGCCTTGGTCGGCCAGTTCGTAGACGAGTTTTGCGCTAAACTCGGGGTTTTTGTTCATGGCGTAAGCGAGTTCGGGGGCTTCGCCGTTGGCGATGGCTTCCATGGCCATGCGTTTGATCGCCGTGGCTGAAGCGTATTGCTCCAGGCAGCCACGATTGCCGCAGCCGCACTCGACCCCGTTGGGATCAACCGTGATGTGGCCGAGTTCGCCGGCCATTCCGGTCATGCCGTGCCAGATTTTTCCGCCGAGCACCAGGCCTCCGCCGACGCCGGTTCCCAGCGTCAACATGCAGAGATCATCGGACTCGCTGCCGGCGCCCAGCCATTTCTCTCCCAAGGCTGCGGCGTTGGCATCATTTTCCAGGATGACGGTTGTCCCCAGGCGGCGCTCCATTTCATTGCGCACGGGATAATCCTGCCATCCCGGGAGATTGGGGGATTCATGCAGCATTCCGGTGTGCATGTCGATGATGCCCGGGATGCCGACTCCGATCCCGGCCAGATGATTGGCATCGCTGAATTTTGCGGCGAGGTCGCTGATGGCATTGCACATCTCGTCGAGGACCTGGTCACGAGGCCGTGCGACTTCCGTACCAGTGGTGATTTTTTCCATGATTACACCGCGACTATCCACTGCAGCGACGCGGAGGTTTGTGCCGCCTAAATCAACACCGATTGCAAATGATGCCATCCTCGTCTTGACTCCTGCGTGAAATGCTCTTGATACTCCTTGTATTGTATCCGGGGCTAAAGCCCGTTGTATTTCCGAGATGAACACGGCCCTAAAGGGCCGTTCTTCCACCGGGCTGTTTCTTCCACTGTGCTTTCTTCCACAGTATTACGGCATTGGGCTGGGCGTCGCGATTTGCCAGGCGAAGGCCAGGATCGATGACGCAGTCAGGTCGATGGCAGGCTCCACAGTATTGAAAGACTGCACGTTGTCCACAAGGACTGAGCCGTTGCCGTCGAAGGGTGAAAAGCGGCTTGTCGCATCGCAGGTTCTCATGCCGTCGAGCAAGCCGGTGGTTCCGGAATTATTGGGACCTTCGACTACTGCACCGAGCAGCAGCGGAGGAGTGCCATTGAGCGATCCAACCAGGTTTGCGATCTGGTGTTGCATGCAGTCCGGGAAAACTTCGCCATCGCCTATGCTGAACGATGATCCCCAGGCATTGGCTCCCAGGATATTCCCCAGCCATCGCGATGCCTGGGGGGCAAAGCTGCCGTTTAAGAACTTGAGTTCGCTGGCCATCACAGAGAGTCCAGCCCCATGGCTGGCCGTATCGCTCACGGTCCAGGGAAAAGCAAAGCCAAAAGGATCAGCTTTGTTTTGACTGATAGCAGTATTCAATTGCTTTTCAAGATCGCTCACCAATGCTTGCTGGGAAACTTCCAGGCCGCTTGGATTTCCTGCCTTGGCAATGGCTCGATGCAATTCGAAGTGGGCCAGCCCGCTCACGTCGAAAAGATTGAGTGTGTCGGTCGCATCATTGGGGCCGGTAATGAAAGCATGGGCCCAATGCGCTGCGGCCTTCAAATAGAACATCGGATCGGTATGGGCCAACCCGGTTGGAAGATCTCCATCAGCTAAGGCAAAATAAAGCTCGGTGGCGCCCAGTTCCAGATCATCACGCCATTCTGTTTCGGGATAAAAACCAAATGGGCCAGCCGTGAGCAGGTTGCCTTTGGGGTTGGTGTTGGCCAGATCGAAGACATGCTCAGCGGATCGTAAACAGGTATCGGCATAGTTTTTGTCGATGTATTTGAAAACCTGGAAGCACTGGGCGAAATCGGCAGCCAGACGTCCGGCGATATTGGGGCTGATCTTGGCCCCCGCACCGCCGGCCGTATTGATGAACACCGGGCGATGTTGAATGAAACGGAATGTAGGGTCTGAACCTCCCAGCGAATCATCAACCTGGGGAAGGCGCCAGATATCGTGGTCGCTCAGCGTCGTATTGTTTCCGCCGCCAATGCCGACCTGGTAGTAAAGCGTGCGCGTGTTGTCGTGCCACATTTTCTGCAGCCAGTCGAGACCGAACCTGGCTTCATCGGTAAAATTCGATGTCTTGGAACCTGCTCCCAGGTGGTTGGGGAAGTCCCGGACCCCAATGAGCATCAGCGAGACCACGTAGCTGTGGGTTTCGACAAACTTCAAATAATCGCCGGCATCGAACCAGCCGCCCGAGGCGTCGATCACCGTGCCTACAGGTTTAAGATCGCCGGCAAAGCCGTCGTTGGCATCGAATATCGGAGTAAAGAAGACATGGGCGTGTTCATCATGCAGGTGCGCGGCTGCGCTGCGGAGCACGTTGGGAATGAAATGCGCTCCGTCGCGTTCCGTCTGATAGAAGAAGAGTTTATGGGAAAGCGCATTCCCATAAACATTGGCGCCAGCGTCAATCTTGAAACTGGGGGAGGCGGCCGAGACTGCTCCGCTCACTTTGACTTCGTATACGTCGGGAGCGGAAAGCGAATCGAAGTCAAGCGCGAAAACGGTGAAACTCCCCCAGGTGCCGAGCTTCTTCCCAACCGGCGCAGGTCCGAATGCCGTGGTTCCTTTAGAGTTCACGACCCTGAACGCGGAGCCGGTTGCCGATGCTGTAGTCATCAGATAGGCCCGTTTAGGCTCTTTCAGCGTGTAACCGACTTGATTGACTCGCACGACGGTCGTCTGAGAGTAGACTGTTGAAATCAGCAATAAAACCGCGGCGAGGCTAAACAGCAGGCAAGAAAATTGGTTCCGGTCAGCTTGAGTCTTGGCATCGTTCATGTGGTAGCCCCCCTGAAATCACTGGCATGATAAACCGATTTAATAGATTCTGTCGAGAGAATTCTTCAGTATTCAAACGTATGAATACTAGGTTTGGACTGATGGCATACAATTAGATAGGTTTTTTTCATGGCAGAACACAAGTTAACGCGGGTCAATTCTCGGGATGACTGGCGCTGTTAGGAAGGACATAAGCGAACAAGCTGGATTAAGCACAATACTGTTCACGCAACGTAGCGGAGCCACAACCAAACCATTAACCACAGAGGCCACGAAGGAACACAGAGGAAGTCAAATCAAAAACCAACCGCAGAAGCCGCAGAGTTGCGCAGAGGATTCCAGGTGCCTTTATCAATCAAAATTTGCGAGAAAAACCACGATTTCGAAGCACATTGCAGTTTAAGGGTATCAGAACCTTCGTGGTTAATAACAAAACACAAGGTCCCTCCAGTTTACCCACGCTGCGCGCGGGTAAACTCTCGGGATGACGAAGCGTTTCTTAAAAAAATATTAGTGGATAGACAACTGATCGCTGGAGCACAACTTTGACTTTTCGAAACCACGGTCCACGGGCCACGATGCGCGATATAGCGCGGCAGAGTGGATTCTCGATCAGCGCCGTGTCATTGGTTTTGAATGATGCGCCATTGGCCAAATACATTCCCGACCAGACGAAAAAGCGAATTCAGAGTGTTGCACGTAAGCTCGGGTATACACCCAATCATCTGGCCCGCGCTTTACGCAGCCGCCGAACCACCACGATTGGGTTGATGGTTTTTGACATTACCGACCCTTTTTGTACTCCAATTCTGAGAGGGATTGAGCGGGCTCTGTACCAGCTTTCCCATCTTTCCATCCTTACCGACGCCCAGAACGATCGTACCCGGTTCGAACGATATCTGGAATTGCTGCTCGAACGCCGCATCGAGGGAATGCTGGTAATAGCCAACTGGCTGCTCGTGGATATCAATCTGCTTGCCGAACTGAAAAAACAAAACGTGCCAACGGTGGTGGTAGGCACCCAATTGAAAATCGACTCGATCAGCTCCGTCATGGTTGACAACGAGGCCGGAGGCCGCATCGCGATGGAGCATCTGTATAGCCTTGGACATCGCAAGATCGCGTTTATCCGGGGACCGAAAGGCCTGGGCGATACAGCACAGCGATGGCAAGGAGTGAAAACGTTTGCGCGCTCTGTAAACCTTTCTTTGGATCCCAAGCTGGTAGTGGACCTGCCAAACTCTTTTGATCCTAACCACGGTTTTGAGACGGGCGCAAGACTTACTGCAGAGCTATTGCGGCGGAAACGGCCTTTCACCGCGCTGATGGCCTTCGACGACATTACGGCGCTGGGGGCCATGCATGCCATGAACAAAGCGTCCATCAAGGTCCCGGAACAATGCTCGATCATCGGTTTTGACGATGTAGCCCCGGCAGCGCTGTCGATTCCTCCGCTCACCACGGTGCGGCAGCCCTTGGAAGTGATCGGCGAGACAGCCGCTGATATTATCGCCGGAGCCATGAATGCCGTGGCCGAGCGACGGGAGTTTCGGGCTGTACAGATACGGCTTCTGCCGGAGCTGATCGTGCGCCGGTCCACACGGCTGGTTTCGATGTAGGCTGGCAAAAACCTAAAACCCACCACGGAGACACGAAGACACGGAGAAAGACCAAATCTTTTTTAGCCGCGAATGCACGCGAATAAACACGAATTAAAAAGGCTTCGTTGATTTTCTCAGTGTTCTCAGTGCCTCCGTGGTGGGTTTGGGTTTTTGGCTATGTCCCCCGCTACATTTGTTTCTCCTGGTGATTAGACCCCTCTTGACACTTGCACGAAACCCCTGTATTAATACGTTTCAATAAGCGGACAGTATGAAGCATAACCTCCATGACGGCCGGCGGAACGCGAGTTCGCCGGCCAATGTTTTTTGTAAAACATTACGAGATATTATTGCTCCTGACGATTTGTTACGCCGCTAAGCTCATTGGAGACATTCATATGCGTACCTTCCTCAAGCTTTGCATACTTCTGGTTGTGATTGCTCCAGCCGTTTTCAGCGGGCCGTCTTTGATCCATGGCCAGGCTCCAGGCAGCGATGAGAGCCAGGCGCCCAACACGATTCATTTGCGGAGCGGCTGGCAGATTCAATCGTCATGTAAGGCGCCGGAGAAGGGTGACGTGCTCTCGACCGCATCGTTCAAGCCCCACGAGTGGTATCCGGCAAACGTGCCCGGCGCGGTTGTGTCGAACCTCGTAGCTGACAAGGTCAAAGATTATCCCGATCCTTATACGGGCATGAACCTGCGCAAGATGCCGGGTGTAAGCTATCCCATCGGCGGCGAGTTCGCCAATCTGCCTATACCCAAAGATAGTCCTTTTTATTGTTCCTGGTGGTATCGCACGACTTTCAATGTCCCGGCCGGGAACCAGGGCAAGCAGAACTGGCTGCACTTTCAGGGCATAAACTATCGGGCCAATATCTGGCTCAACGGCAAACAGATCGCTGACAGCAAGCAGATTGCCGGTGCCTTTCGGGCTTATGAACTCAACGTTACCGGCCGTTTGCTCTACGGTATGCCAAACGCTCTGGCCATTGAAGTCTTTGCTCCTGGGGAAAACGACCTGGGAATTACTTTTGTTGATTGGAATCCCATGCCCCCCGACAAAAACATGGGGCTTTGGCGCGATGCGTTTATTACCACCAGTGGACCGGTTGCCGTGCGGCATCCTTTTGTGGATACGCGATTTCACGGTGACACGCTTGATCTTGCCGATCTCACGGTCTATGCCGATCTCAAGAATGGCGCGAATCAGCCCGTGAAGGGCTCCCTTGAAGTGGTGATCGAAAATATCAAAGTCACGCAAGAAATGGAGCTGGCTGCGGGCGAGATGCGCGAAATATGGTTTTCACCGGAGCAGTACTTGCAGTTGCAGATGCGGTCACCGCGCGTCTGGTGGCCGGCGAAGCTGGGTACGCAGGAGCTTTACCAGGCGCGCTTTCGGTTCCTTGTCGATGGGAGCGCCAGCGACGAGCAATCGGTCAACTTCGGAGTACGGGAAGTCAGCAGCGAGCTTACCGAGCAGGGCTACAGGCTGTTCAAGATCAATCACAAAAAGCTGTTGATCCGGGGCGGTGGCTGGAGCTTCGACATGCTTCTGCGGACGAACAACGAGCGTCTCGAACAGGAGATGAGATACGCGCTCGACATGAATTTGAACACGATCCGCCTGGAAGGAAAGATCGAATCCGATTATTTCTTCTCGCTTGCCGACCGCCTGGGCATGTTGATTATGCCCGGCTGGTGCTGCTGTGATGCCTGGGAGCATTGGGGCAAGTGGACCGCTGACGACAAAGAGATTGCCGCCGACTCCTTACGTTCCCAATTGCTGCGTATCCGTTCTCACCCCAGCGTAGTTATGTGGTTGAATGGCAGCGATAACCCACCGGTCGCCGAGGTCGAGCGACGCTATCTGGAAGTTGAAAAGCAAGTGCATTGGCCCACCCCCACGGTTTCTTCTGCCACGCAGCAACTCGGCCCGGTGAGCGGACACAGCGGCGTCAAGATGACCGGCCCTTACGAATATGTTCCTCCATCGTATTGGCTGCTCGATACCAAACACGGCGGCGCTTATGGTTTCAACACTGAGACGAGTCCGGGACCGGCGATTCCTCCTCCTCAGTCCTTGCGCAAGTTCATTCCCGCCGATCATCTTTGGCCCATCGATGATGCATGGAACTTCCATGCCGGAGGCGGAAAATTCAAAGACCTGAAAATCTATACAGCGGCCCTGGACCAGCGCTATGGATCTTCAGCCAGCATGGAAGAATATTCGCTCAAGTCGCAGGCCGCCGCTTACGAGGGCGAGCGGGCAATGTTTGAGGCTTACCGTCGCAATCACGACACCAGCACGGGCGTGATCCAATGGATGTTGAACAATGCCTGGCCTTCGCTGATATGGCACCTGTATGACTGGTATCTCATGCCCGGAGGAGGTTACTTCGGAACCAAGAAGGCCAACGAGCCGGTCCATGTTCAATATTCTGAAGATGATCGTTCGGTAGTTGTCGTCAACAGCCTTTACCAGAGGTTTCCCGGAATGAAGTTGAGGGTTCAGGTGTTTGATCTTGACCTAAACTCCAAGTTTGACCGCCAATCGAATGTGGATGTGGAGGAAGACAGCAGCACGCGCATTTTGGCCCTCCCCCAAATCGATAGCCTTTCACCCACTTATTTTCTCCGTCTGAACTTGGCTGACGCTTCAGGCAAGATGGTAAGCGACAACTTTTACTGGCTCTCGACCAAACCCGACGTTTTGGACTGGGCCCATACAGACTGGTATTACACGCCGACCAAACAACTGGAAGACTTTACGGCGCTCAAGAGTCTTCCACGGTTGACGCTCGCCGGCGCCAGCAACGTCGAGCATCGCGCCAATGACACGGTCGTGCATGTTACGGTTCGCAATCCAGGAAAGGCGCTGGCTTTCCAGGTTCGCCTGCGGGTCACCGATAAAAAAGGAGAAGATGTGCTGCCGGTGTTGTTTGAAGACAACTATTTTCCGTTGTTCCCAGGCGAAGAGCGCGCTGTCAGCGTAACTTTCGACTCCAAGAAGATAACGGGCACGCCCGAGGTCTTGGTGGAGGGCTGGAACGTA
Source organism: Candidatus Angelobacter sp. (assembly GCA_035939495.1). Lineage (GTDB taxonomy): Bacteria > Acidobacteriota > Terriglobia > Terriglobales > Acidobacteriaceae > Angelobacter. The sequence continues at coordinate 12,486 of DASZFU010000155.1, forward strand.
CTACCGGGAAAACTGCCGACGAGGGACGAAAAGCACTCAGCAGTCAGCATTCGACACTCAGCTAAAATCAAAACCTTTTTAGCCACGAATCAACGCGAATGAACACGAATCAAAGAGCAATTTGCAATTTTGAAAACCACACAGCTCAACCACAGAAGTTCGCAACGTAGCGGAGCCACAACCAAAACCCAAAACCAAAACCCACCACGGAGATTTCTGAGGTGGTCTGTCAAGAGGCTATCGTAATTTTTTCAACAATGTTTTTGAGCATTTTCCACTGGATTTCCACGCAGCTTCCACAGGTTTTTCAGACAGCGATGGCCGATGCTTTCGCATGCAACCCTG
>DASZFU010000156.1:0-123993 GCA_035939495.1 Candidatus Angelobacter sp.
GTAACAGGCCAGGCATTGAAAGGTGATCGAGCCGATCGGGTTATCCATGCCTGCGCGGCGGCGCGGCACAACAATCGAATCCTCAGCTTCGCTGTACATTCTCTTTTCATCGATGTCCAGGATCTCCAGCAGTTCGCCATCTTTAACATCCTCTAACTCACGTATGTCGAGATCATTTTGGGTCCGCGTGATGAACAACTCAGCGATGGCGCGATCTTCGACGGTTCGGCCGAGCAGTGCAAATCCTTTTTCGTCGATCAGTTCTTCAACTCCAATTCCTTGTTCTGGCTCAACCTGAAGCTTGCCGTCGCTTTTTCGGACAGTAACGTGTTTGCCTGTCGTCTTAAGGCTTCGCCCTAATCCGCTGGCCACAGGGGTGTGGAATTCGATGAGCGCAGCGACGGCGGTTCCACGCTGCACGCCGAATTCGGTGAACTGAAAGTCTGGAAGCGACGACACTCCTCCAGTGACAGAAAGCTGATAATCAATTTGCCTGGAGAGATTTTTATAAAGAGTGCGGGGTGGACCGGAAAGCTGGCTGGGCAAGAAGAGGAGTAGGTGACGATTTCCTCCAGGATTAGGATCTTCGTGATTGAGTTCAAGTCCGGAAATCAACCCCCGAAAGGCTTCTTCCGAGGGTTTTGTCGACAAATTCGCTGTCGCACCTACTTTTACCTGGAGTAAGCGGGATGCCAGACAGATCAGCACTGCTCCATGCTCGTGTACCTGTCGATCAAAGAGGACAGCAGCTACGGAGCTGCCGATCAGCGGCACTCGTTGCCCGTAACGGACATTGAAGTAGGTGGCAATGGAAGTTACAAGCTCATATGCCCTGTTTTTTGCCAAGTATGTTGGAGAAGCCAGGAGAATTAAGAGCCGAGGGGGGAAGAGGGACGGCTCGCCAAAACCCTCTAACTGCTGGTGGCAGTGCGCAGCCAGAGTCTGGCCATCGGTGTATCCATCATCTCCCGGAGTTTCGTCGCCGGCGTATGCAAAACCCAAATATGTGTTCATCGTAATCGTACCTGCGACCAGGGCATAAGGTTTCCGCTCAGGTGCGAGTTTTATAGTTGGCGAAATGTCCAGGGCCAGAAGCTCCAGGAAAGCGATGGACATAGTCCAAGCTAGTTTGTCCTCACGTGGAGCATCATAAATGTAACCTCGTTACCGCGTCGCTTCTTATTTTTTAAGCTTCGTGATTTCAAGATTTTATTAAATAGAGGGGGTTCTGGAAGTTTTCAAAAATCAAATATTATGGGGCAGCTGAGGAGCAAGCTCCCAATACCAACGAAAGGCTGATCTTGCGCGAAGACCAACTTTCGTATTCCTTGCTCACGGAAAATTTGGTGTAGGACATGGGGTGCCGTGGACAACGTGGACGTAATCGACTTGGTGGACAATACCTCTCGACAAAAGGCTGTATCGTTCTTTTTTAGTCTCACTTCTTTATTCTTAACGGAACTGTATTTCATTCATAGCTGAGCCGCGGATACCAGTTCGTGCCGCGGCCTTCCGGTGTGTAGTCGAAGAGGTTCCATAGGGGCCAGACCAGATCGACGTGTCGTCCGTCCTGTCCTGGTTCCGAAGGTGCGAACAGGAGTTCGGTATTGTAGAAGTGACTGATTTTGCCATCGCGTCGAACAAAAACATTCAGTGAAGGTGTCTGACTTCCTTTGGCATTCTCACCCTGATAGTCGTGATTGTAGGTGTTTGAAGCAGACGAGAGCAGCCTCAGGTTCTTCCATCTCCTGGCACGCGCGACTTCGCGAATGCGTCCGATGGGCGACTTTGCTACGACTGCAAAATTCACCCTCTGTTGGACATGCGGAGCTGTGCCGTTCAGACCGTCCAAGATAGAGGTGCAGGAGGTGCACGGCGCCTGCATCTGAGGGCCAAACATATAGCTATAGAGGACCAACGTGTCCTTGCCGGGCGCGAACAGTTCCGATAACCGGGTTTTCAGGATTGTTTGGGTGTCATCGAGATCGCCCGCACCCTCCTCAAAGAGGTAGTCTTCTGGAACTTCGCCGCCCAGGGGCAGGGCGCGGCGCAATGCTGCAACTTCCTCGAGATTCCTGCGCAGCCGGATTTCGGCGTCGAGCAACTGGTCGCGAGCTTCGCGATAAGAGGCATTCTCGTTGGGAAAACGAATGGAGTGGAGAGATGTAGCTATCATGTCGTGGCCTCCTCTTGCTGGTCTGAGAAACATTATTGGCGCTGCGGGTTGACTGTCAAACGGGGCGTTTCTTAGTCCTTTCAAATCAAACAAATAACGGCCAAGAATCCAGGAACTTTCCTACTTGTTGGGGAGTCTATATAGATGTGGCGACCGAGGGGGCTTCCCACAGGGGTTACGCCGGTACTGAAGGTGAAATATGAATAGTTGTAGCGCCCCCATATTCTTGATAATGTTGGGGTGACGCCATGAGAAAAATGGCGGGAGCAGCAGCATTGGGTAATCTGGCCAGCGTGATCGCCGTCCGGGCTGAAGAAGCCTCGATTATTGCCGAACTGAAGTCCGGCTCTGAGGAAGCCTACGCCTGGCTGGTCACGCACTATCACCAGCCTATTTATAGCGTCGTGTATCGGATTCTGAGCGACCCTGCAGATGCAGCGGACACTACCCAAGAGGTGTTTCTCAAAGTCTTTCGCGGCATGAAGCGCTTCAACGGGGAGTCGAGCCTGAAGACGTGGCTCTACCGGATCGCGATTCACGAAGCTTCGAACCAACGGCGGTGGTGGTTCCGCCACAAGAGTAAAGAGACAACCATGGAAGCGTCGCCGGATGACAACGGCAATTCCTACGGCATCTGCGACACGCTGGTGGATAAAGCGGAATCCCCGTTCGAGCAGGTGGCGCATGAAGAGGTTCGAGCGCGGGTCGATCAGGAGCTGCAACACGTTTCCGAGCCTTATCGCACAACTGTAATCCTGCGCGATATCGAAGGACTTTCCTACGAAGAGATTGCCGAGGTTCTGCAAGTCTCTTTGGGAACTGTGAAGTCCCGGCTCATACGTGGCCGCGAAGCATTGAAAAAGAGATTAGAGAGTTTTGTCTGCCAGCTAGGCAGTGAATTTGGGACAAAGATAAGGGAGTGTTCCAGTTCATCCGGCAGAACTGATGTGGAGGCAGTGCAATCATGAGATGTATAGAGGCTCGTCCACTATTCCCCTTGTATCAAGATGGCGCGGTTACCGGTGCGGAAATGCACGCGTTGTCCGATCACATGGGCCGATGCGCTGGATGCCAATTGGAATATAGAAAGCTGGAAAACACCCGCTTGCTGGTTTCGTCGCTGGGCCGAACAGCCGCACCTGCCGATTTGGCCCTGAAGATACGGGTGGCAATCTCGCGGGAGCGTTCCCGCAGTTTGCGCAACATTATGCGGTCCTACGCGGTGCGGTTGGAAAATGGGCTCAACGCATTTATGTTCCCAGCTACAGCCGGCCTGGTGAGCGCGGTAGTCTTCTTTGTTGTCGTGATCGGCTTCTTCGTTCCGGCCCAGGCCGGGGCTGACGCGGTTGCGCCAGGCGTCTACATGCCGGCGCGTCTTCAGCCTCCGCAGACGGCCATATCTTCTTCTGCGGATATTGATTTGAACCTCGAAGCCCCAGTGGTTGTACAGGCTTATGTGGACTCGGGCGGCAAGGTGCAAAACTACGAAATTATTTCCGGACCCGACACTGAAGATACACGTTCACAGTTGAACCGCGCTCTCTTGTTTACCAGCTTCATCCCAGCTTATGCCTTCGGGCAACCGGTAGCAGGAACCGCGGTAATTTCGTTTTCACACGTGAACGTGAAAGGATAAAAACAAATCGCCGCTGATGCCGCAGATAGGCGTGTGATTTAAAAAGAATCGGAAGTTTCAAGGGGCTTAAGCGATGGCTTGGCCCCTTTATCTTTTGCGAGGCCCGCGACCAAGACATACCCACGACGTATCACTGAGACACAGCGTAGATCAAAATCATTGAGCCACGAATGAACGCGAATCAACACGAATTCAAAATAGGCACAAGCAATCAACCGCAGAAGCCGCAGAGATCGCAGAGGATTTAGGTGGCTTTGGGGGTAATTAAAAGTGGGAGTCACTGTGCCTATATTGACTACACAGGATGAGCTTCGCATTTGGTGCTACCTGCCTCAAAAACCACTTCTTACTGCGCTCCGCTGCGCTGCGCGCAAGCCTGCGGCGCAAGGAAAAGGGCTTTCCTTTTCTTCACCCAGCATTTACGAGCCAGCGTGTGCGCAAAACCGCGCCCACGCTGACTCGACATGCTGGGCTACTTTCGGCCGCCCTTCGGGCTGGTTGTTCGTAGCTTGGACGATTGACTCGCACTTTTAAATCGCACCCGGTAAGAAAGGTTTTGGTTGTGGCTCGGCTACGCTATGTTCTCTGTGGTTTGCTGCTTTTGCGGCTTGCCGACTGCGCTCCATGTCGCTTTACGGGTGTAAAATGGTTATTTACCTGCAAATTTGGAGGGATTCTGAGGTCCGCGTTTCCATTCTTTTATTTCCGGTTCTTTTCTCTTCTGCTGCTGTTTGCGTTTTCGGGTGCTTCGTTTTCACAAACCACCAAGGCCCAGCTTGAGGTAAGCGAGACGATTTTCAGCCTCACAGCGGCGCTGAACAGTTGCGGTTATGATTCGGGACTAGGAGATTCATTGCCATTGCGGCAATTGGTTCGAGCGGACGTGCAGAAGGCCATCGCAAACTCTCCTGAAGCGGGCAAAGCTTTGAAGGTTTTGTGCGAATTCCGGCGCGAACACACTCCATCCGATGCCGGACGCGACACTTCACAATATATTTCCCTGGCGCTTGATTTAGGCCCGCCCCCGCTATTCAAGCCGACCATTGCAGAGGCCGACCTGCCACCCGACGCAGCTCAGGTCCTGGGGTTCGCTTCGCTGCTGCAGGGTTTTTACAAGGCTGCCGGGTTGCACGCAGTTTGGCAGAAGCACCAGATTGAATACGAATCGCTGGTGCGGCAATTCCACGATCCGGTTGCCAATTTGATTACTGAGACCGATCTTTACTTGAAGCTTCCTTTCAGTAATACCGCGGGCAGCCGCTTTGTCGTTTATCTGGAACCCTTGCTCGCCCCCGGCCAGGTAAATGCCCGCAATTATGCGGAAAACTATTTCCTGGTGGTCTCACCCGCTAAAGAAGGTGTTCCGGAGCGCTTGCGGTTGCCGGAGATCCGCCATACCTACCTGCACTTTATTCTCGATCCACTGGCTCTCCGTCATGCCAAGAGCCTGAAAAGAATCGAGCTTTTGCTCAACAGCGTCCAGGATGCTCCGCTGGATACCGCCTACAAATACGATGTCGGCCTGCTGGTCAACGAATGTCTGATTCGAGCCATCGAGGCCCGCACGATCCCCGGGGGCAGATCGAACGAAAAAGCGCAACGCGATTATGTACAGCACTCGGTGGAGGAAGGTTTTATCCTGACGCATTATTTCTATGAAGCATTGGCCGTCTTTGAAAAGAATCCCACCGGTCTCAAAGATGCTTACGGGGATTTTCTCTACAACGTGAGCCTGGAGCACGAGCAGAAGCGCGCGCGCGACGTGCAGTTTGCCGCGCAAGCGGCTCCCGAGGTAGTACACGCATCCAAACGCAGCACGCCGCATGAGCAAAGGCTACTGGATACCGCCGAAGACCGGCTCAGCAGCGGCGATCCTGCCAGCGCCCAGAAGCTGGCGTTGCAGGTGATCAACGATCCGAAGACGAACGAAGACTCGGGACGCGCGCTCTTCATCCTGGCGCGTGCCGCAACGCTCTCCGGCGATATGCAAGGAGCGGAAAGTTACTTTGGTAAAGCCATCCAAAACGCTCATGATCCACGAACGCTGGCCTGGAGCCATATTTACCTTGGCAGGATTCTTGATATACAAGAGAATCGTGATGGGGCCTTGGAACACTATCGCGCAGCTCTGACAGCCGGCGACCCCACTCCCGACACCAAAGTAGCGGCCGAAAAAGGCCTGGCCGCTCCCTATGAGCCGAGGAAACCGAGATGATTTGGTAAGTGAGTAACTGGATTTGGTAATTGAGTAATTTGGTAATTGGGTAATTTAAGTCTATGAGAAGTTCGCGTTTCAGTTTGATGGTAAAGCGCATTGGTGGTGCGGGTGTGCTTTTGGCCATCTTGTTTGCCTTGCCGCTGGCAGCGCAACAGCCCAAGGCGGGGAAAGATCAAGGCACGTCCGCTACGCCTACCAGGCGTCCACCCCAGGCTAAGACTCAGCAGGAATACGATGATTACAACGCTGCTTACGCCGTCACGGGCGGCGCAGCCATGGAAAAAGCGGCCAATGATTTCTCTGCGAAATATCCAAACAGCGAATTGCGGGTTTACCTTTATTCCAAGGCCATGCATGAATACCAGAACGAAAACAACCCTGCCAAGATGCTGGTCACGGGACGGAAGATCCTGACACTCGATCCGGACAACACCATCGCCCTGGTACTCACCGCTACCGTGCTGGCCGACAGTTTGAGCGATGCCGATAAAGACCACGATGAGAAGATGGCTGAAATCAAGGTCAATGCCGATCATGCTTTGCAAACGGTCGATTCAAGCTTTGTGCCTCCAGCGCAGGCTACACCGGAGCAGATTGTAGATTACAAGAACACACTCCAATCGATGGCCCACTCAGCCCTGGGAATCATGGAATTGAAGAACGGAGATGATGCAGGAGCAGAAAAAGATCTGAAATCCGCTGCAGCGTTGAACAAGAGCCAGCCTGATCCTTATATCTGGTATCATCTGGCACTGGCTCAAGACCATCAGAGAAAATACGTTGAGGCGCTTGCTTCGGTGGACCAGGCATTGCACTACACCGGCTCCAATCCAGACCTGGGCAAGCTCGCGGCGGGAGAAAGGGAGCGGCTGGCGAAACTTACCGGCGGACCGACGCCTCAGCCTTCTCCACCCAATACACCGAAGTAGTTTTGCCTGCTATGGACAGAGAAGAGCTTAAGGCTCTGGAAGCCACCCTCGAACATTCCTTCAGCAACCCAGAGCTGCTGGAGCGCGCGCTGACGCACAGCTCTCATGCTCACGAAGAGTCCAGGGCGGAACTGAAGACTGCAGGAGAGCCATCTGGCGCTGAACGAGCCGATAACGAACAGTTGGAGTTTTTAGGAGACGCTGTTCTGGGACTGGTTTGCAGCCAACTCCTGTTTGAGCGCTTTGCCAGTTTCCATGAGGGCCAGCTTTCAAAACTCAAAGCCCATCTCGTGAGCGCTGGGTATCTGGTTAACGTTGCGACGGAGCTGGATTTGGGCAGGTATCTCCGGCTGGGCCGAGGGGAGGAACGCAGCGGGGGGCGCAACAAGTCTGCACTGCTTTCCGATGCCATGGAAGCGGTAATCGCGGCCATGTATCTGGATGTGGGACTGGAGAAGACGCGCGACTTCATCATTCGGCGGATTCTGGAGCCGGAGTTAGAGCGGATACGGATGGAAACCGCCAACGAGTTTAGCCTTACAGACTACAAATCAGCGCTTCAGGAGCTTCTTCAGTCCAGCGGCCGTTTGCAGCCTGTCTATGCCACGGTAAAGGAAGAAGGACCGGACCATCGCAAAACTTTTACGGTAGAAGCGCGTATATATCCTCAAGGTCAGCAGAAGCCCGAATATGTGACCCGGGCGGAAGGAGCGACAAAGAAAAAGGCGGAGCAACTGGCAGCCAGGCAAGCCCTTGAACATCTGCGCTCGCAATCGGGCGCTCGTGAAAACCAAAACTTATGAACGATCCTCATTCGACCGAAGCACAGGCTGTCCGGCCGGAAGATGTGATCCATCCGGACGATGGGGCACAACCATCCACGGTTGTAGTGGAAGACGGCGCTCATGAGGAACGAAAAGAGTCTTCGTCCCAAAATAGGAATGAGAACGGGAATGGAAATGGGGCGGTAAAATCCACGTTGGCATCGGTTGTGATTGCGCTGTTTGTAATCACGTTCGTGGTGCAGGCCTTTCAGATTCCATCCGGCTCCATGGAAAAAACTCTGCTCATTGGAGACTACGTGCTTGTGGATAAGGTCCACCTCGCGCAAGGCGGAGCGTGGGGCACGCTGATGCCCTACCGCGAAATCCGGCGTGGAGACATTGTCGTATTTCACTATCCGGTTGATCCCTCACAGCATTTCGTAAAACGCGCGATTGGTTTGCCGGGAGACAAGGTCCGGCTGCGCGAAGGAGAGGTCTTCATCAACGGCGAGCCTCTCCACGAAGATTACGTCATTCATACCGTCAGAAGTTTCGACTACTATCGCGATAACTTCCCCGTCGACAGGGACACCACGGGCAACATGACGACGGCATGGCACTCGGGGCTGGACCGCAATGTTGTGCACGGTGAACTTGTAGTGCCCAACGATATGTACTTTGTGATGGGAGATAACCGGGATCAAAGCGCCGACAGCCGCTACTGGGGTTTCGTGCCAAGAGCGGCCATCGTAGGCCAGCCGCTGGTCGTTTATATGTCACTGAAAGATCAATCCATGGCCGGCATAGACGACCCCAACGACAAACTCGTGCACTCGGCCCGTTACCTGTCGCACTTCTGGCAGTTCGCCCGCTGGAGACGCATGTTTCACCTGGTCCGGTGAGCGTTTCGCGATGGTCGAGTTCCAGTTTTAGAGAGTGATTCTTCGTAGATAGCAGTAAGCAAAATCACTCTGGCGTACTCGCCTTGGATCGAATCGATGATGTTGACAACCTGTTGCCAATCCAAATCAACATCTCCACTCACATAGACTGGCCAGCTCGGAGGGCGGCGGTCGAGTTCCTGCCTTAGTCGAGCCTGAAAAGCATCGTGAGGCGATTCCTCGGAATTAAAAAAGAGCCTGACTGACCCTCCGAGATCCCTTCGTATCCGCACAACCAGCGGCTCAGGCAACAAATCGCTGCTAACGAGAGGTGTACCCATCCTTATGAGACTGACAGTCAATCCGCGAGCGTGAGGGCGCTGCGAGTCTAATACCCAGAGTGGCACCACAAACAGGAAAAACACGACTACGGCTATAAGTCCGAAGTGCGGGAGGCCTGAAAAACGTGGCTTAATCGGTCTCTTGGTATGATTCATTACTTCATCCCTCGCCGACGAGTTGCGTCGATCCGTGGCCACAAATCGTCAGAGGCGGCTGAACATTTCGAGAAGGGTAGCAGACACTGCCTTTGCAGTCGCCGCAGAGGTGGTTCCGAGTTTTCGTATCAGGCGCTGACGATCTACGGCCCGGAGTTGATCCAGAGCTACCTGTCCATTTTTCCCCTGAAAGTGAATCGGTACTCTGGTCGGGTAAGGGCGAACGACAGTGGTTAATGGAGCAATGATGACCGTCTGCAAATGCAAGTTCATTTCATCGGGGGAGATTACCAGGCAAGGGCGCGTTTTCTGGATTTCAGTTCCTTGCGTCGGATCAAGGTCTATTAGCCAGACTTCGCCCTGTTGTGGCGGTTGTCTCCCGACTTGTATCCCGTGCCTCACCACTTCCACTCCTTATTATCGAATTTATTTGTTCCCATCTTCCCCAACAGGAATTCATCGTTTACGGACGAACCGGCTGCACGAAAAGCTTCTTCCCATCCGTGGCGTATTGGGCGTTCCGGAGAAATAACGATGCAATCATGTTCAACACGTAATTCAACCGAATTACCTAACCGGCATTGTTCGATGAATGGTTTTGGGATGCGAACACCGCGTGAGTTTCCAATGCGAATCAATTCAGTTTTCATGGCTAAATGTCCTTGTAATTACATTGTATCCACAGGAACTCCGCCTCGCAACATTTGGTTGCTAACCCAATTGATATGATTCATGACTTCATCTCTCCAGAATTGTGTGTGGTAAGGAAACCCAATGTTCTACATACCTGTCATTCTTGGTAGCATTCGCCGAAACCGTGAAAGCATCAAAGTAGCCAGATTTGTCATCCGGCGGCTGGAGCAGTGTCCGTCGGTTGAGACGGAACTGCTCGACCTCAAGGAACTTAACCTGCCCATGATGGAAGAGCGGTTAAGGTTCCGCGACGACGCCGGGCCGAATCTTCTTGAATTCAGCGCCAAAATCGCGCGAGCAACCTCCATTCTTATTGTGACCCCGGAGTATAGCGGCGCTTATCCCGGCGTGCTGAAGAATGCCCTCGATTATCTCCGTCCGGAATACAGACGGAAACCTTTTGGCATCGTTACCGTTTCCGCTGTTGTGACCGGGGGAATCCTTTGTCTGAGCTCATTGCGGCAGATCGTTCTGCACATGGGGGGAGTCCCGATTCCGGCCAGCTTGATGGTGGCCAACGTACAGCAGGCATTTGACGATAATGGAAACCCCAGTGACGAATCGTTCGGCAAGCGAACCGAAGCTTTTCTCGATGAGCTTCTTTGGTTCACCGAAGCTGTTGCCAACCAGCAGTCAAAGAGCGACCGGAGGCCTCTATGATCACAAGTTTCCATGACTGTTGAAACTGGGTTTCCCTTGGGGTTCGCCCTGAAAAATCCGTGCGTATCCGCATTAATCCGAGGTACGATTTTGTGGGTTGCCCGGCGGCGCCAAATTTTCCTGCGAAAGAGTTTAATTCTTTCTAAGACGGCCATTACTTGCCCTAATTTCCCAAAAAAGTCTTGAAAGTCCGGGAAGGGAAGAATAGTCTTCTGGCGTTATCTATCTTTGACTGCCAAGGGCTTCAAAAAAATCTTATTCACCACCCTTTGGAAAATCGTTTAGGAGAAGAGTTGATCCAGGATTTAGCGCTTGAGCTTGGGAAAGGCCCGAGGGAGTTGATTCTTCGCGCGCGGCAATTGGCTCGGGAGAAATTTGCCGGACGGGCGGCCGATTATGACCGCGCTGCCGAGTTTCCTTCCAAGAACTTTGACGACCTGTTTCATTCGGGCCTGCACGCTTTGGCCGTGCCCAAGGAGTATGGAGGCCTCGGGATCGGACCCTACCGGGGCGATATCTTCACCCTGTGGATGATCACCAAGGAATTTGCCAAGGTCGATCTTTCGCTTGCTCGTTGCTGGGAAGGCCACATCAACTCCCTGGTTTTGCTCGATGGCATCGGCACCGAGGAGCAAAAAGCGCGCTGGTTCCAAGGAGTCGTTCACGAGGGCGAGACCTGGGTGGCCTGGAGCGGAGAACCGCAGGCGCGTGCGCGTTCCCAAACATCGCAGATTGGCACGACGACGGAAAAGGTCTCCGGCGGATATTTGATCCAAGGCAACAAGGTTTTCGCCACGAGTTCAGGCGGCGCTCAGTGGGCGTTATTGCTGGTCAGTACTGAGGGACCGGGAGGCGCGAGGCACGCGAGCGGATCAGGGGATTCCGTGCTCCTGCTGGCTTGTAATCTTAAGGGCCCTTCCATTGAAGTGGATCGATCATGGTGGGATCCCATCGGTATGCGAAGTACCGCCAGCCATCTGGTGCGATTCAATCGTACGTTCATCCCTGATGCGGATTCCATCGGATATCCGGGGCAGTATCTCAAAGAAAGCTGGCAGACCTGTTTCATTCCTCACTATGCTGCGAGCTTCCTGGGAGCAGCAGAGGGTGCTTACGAATATGCGGTGGACTATGTCGCAAGCCAAAACAAGGTTGCCGATCCATATGTGCAGCATCACATCGCCCAGGCGGCGATCAACGTGGAGTCCGGGTACTTATGGCTACGGCACGTGGCTGAAATGTGGGAGAGCGGCCGTCATGCCGAAGCCCAATTGGCGGGCAGCCGGGCTCGGCACGCCATCGAACACCTGGCAGAAGATACAGTCCGCCATTGCATACGGGCCTGCGGCGCGCGTAGCCTGAATGGCGACAGCCTGCTCGAACGCGCCTATCGCGATCTCTCATTTTATGTGCGGCATGACAACGACGATCACATTTTGGGAACCATCGGAAAATCCATTTTGGGACAGCAGCACGATCCGTCATTTTATAAACCATAAACCAAAAACCAAAACCCACCACGGAGGCACGGAGAAGATCAAAGCCAAACATCTCTACCGCAGAGAACGCAGAGTAGCAAAGCCACAACCGAACCCGTTTTTACTGCGGATTAACGGGAAGAACGCGGATCAATACTTGCTTACCACCGATCTCCGCAGACGCCACTGATCTAAAGGCGGCTTGATGAAATTCTTCGCGCCTTGGCACGAACTTGATTGTTAGCAGTGCAGAGACCGCAGGGAGCAATCGGGGATTTGAAGCGAATTTAGAATTTTGCGAGAAAAAAGCACGATTTCAAAACACCTCGTATTACGAAATTATGACTATGATCACGACAAAACGGGAACACACTTTAGGGATTTGGGCGCTGGGCTTGGGCTATTTCATTTTTTACACGCCCTACAGTGGCCTGATCAAAGCGGTTACCACCGGCGTGCTTCCCGGAAGCGAGCGGGTTTCGGGATTTGTGCTACTGCCTTCGACTGTGATCTCTACGGCACTTTCGATGCTTCTCTTCATCACGGCCATGGGGTGGTGGAAATATGTACGCGTGCGCAAGATCTTTGGACGCGAAATCTGTTCCCCAAACCGGCATACATTCCTTTCAGGGATTTGCTTTGCAACCATTATTGCCACGACCACTTTGGCTTACAGCTTCAAGGGTGTATCCATCATCTTCGCTCTGCTGTTGATGCGGGCCGGGACGTTGATCATGGGGCCATTGATCGATCGCGTATTCCGGCGGCGGGTGCGCTGGTTTTCGTGGGCAGGGCTTGGTTTGAGCCTGGCCGCCCTGCTGATCTCGTTTCTGGATGTGCATGAATATCAATTGAGCGTGCTGGTTGTCATCAACCTCGCTGCCTACCTCGCCGGATACGCATTACGACTCCCATGCATGACACATACTGCCAAGACCGCCGATAAAAAGGTGTCGATTGGCTACTTTGTTGAAGAGCAGATGGTTGCCATGCCCATGCTGGTGCTGGTTCCAGGCATGCTCGCTTTGATTGGCCAGGGCGCGATCATGAGGGACTTGCGCTTTGGCTTCACGCATTTGTTCAACGGCTCATTCGTGTTGCCTGGACTGGCGATTGGTCTGTTTTACGCTGGCCTGGGAGTATTCACGACGTTCATCTTCCTCGATCGCCGCGAGAATACTTTCTGCATCCCCATGCACTCCTGTTCCAGTCTTTTGTCGGGAATTGTTGCAAGTTATATCCTCATGTGGTGGCTGCACGCGCCGCAACCGAGCGGCGCACAAATTGGAGGAGTTTTCCTGATTATTGGCGCGTTGCTGGTGATGTCTCCGCTCCACCATCTGCCGCTCTACATCCGGCAAATCAGGGAGGCGATTGCGGAGAAACGGCTGGTGATGGTGGATTTTGTTGGCAACGATCCTGCGGTTTCACCGGCAACAGCGCGCTTCATCACCGTGAATTTCCAGGCAGTGCGCGATGTGTTAAGGAAGCATTCACACGGATCGCGACCGTCATAATCCGGAAACCAATCTGGAAACCGGTGCTATCTCATGCCGATATCGGCGGAGAGCTTGACCCTTGTGTACTTGTTCTTGCTCACGACGATTTCATCAGAATGGATGATGGGATACCTGGCTTCCCCAGCCTGAGTGATGATGTATTTCCCCGGAGGGACAGCGATTCGGAATTTGCCCTCTTTGTCGCTGGCGCCCGTTGCAACAACTGTTTGATCAGAACTACGCTTCACAGCCAGCGCGCCCTCGTAAGGACGTGGTCCGCACGAATTGTCGTCCTTGCGCTGTGGTCCTGGACAATTGCCGGTGGCAATGATTGTTCCTTCGATTCCGGAACGCGAAGACTTTTTGGTCGCTCCACATTGAGTTGGTATTGCCAGATTGGAGCCTAACATGGCAGCTAAAACCATAAGAAGGATCGGCCTTGAATGTGAAGTGTTAAACATATCTAGTCTATTTAACACGGTTAATCAGCTTTTGTCTCAAATCATTAGCTAATCTCGGCCGGGCACCAATAACATTGGGAATTGGCCAGGGGGCTGGATTGGAATCGTTTTCTTTGAACGAAGTCTCATAGCTGCCAAACATTTCCTGCTCAATCTTTCCAACATGGATGTAAAGCTGCGCTTCCGGACCACCTTCCAGATGCTGCGCTGCTACCAAGCCGATACCTGCAGACAGAAGTTCGTGATTGAGATCGTGCATGGAAAAGGGCGCGCGCGAAAAAATGAACAGCACGCGGCCACTGCTGTCCTCGCCCAGAGCCGCCTCACTCCATTTCTTTGACTGTTGTCCCCATTGACTCATGCCTGGCCTCTTGATCAATCTCAAGTTCTGCGCGACAGAGGCGTAGTCCTTGAGAATTCCTTGCAGAGATACTCCAGGAGCATCGAGATCAAAGATGTGAAAGCGTGGAAGCGAGGCATTACGCGGCCCAAATGCTGCAACGGATTGATATTTGGCAACCTGGCTGCTGTTAACGTGTTCGCCGATCTGAAAGTATCCGACGTGGGTCTTCGAATCCGTGTGATACATGCCTGCGTTGATTGCTACAGCAAACTTGTTCCGCTCACACCACTCCCGCGCGGTATGGCCGGCCGCTTCTCCAGTGCGGCTGATGCCGGCGAATTCGAGATCCCATAAGCCTGGATCAATTCGCAAAACTGTGATCCTGGAATCAGCCAACATCGTGAGATCGATTCCCGAAGCCAAGGAATGCCATTGAGGACTATTGCTTATGGGACGAGCAGAGATTCCCATCAATACTGCAAAGATCAACAGGTTGCGCATGATAACCCTGGAAGAAAAGTATATCCAACCAACTGCAAGGTATCTTTGTAAAATAGCGGAATATTTCTTTGCAAGAAATCTCCACGTACTACGTTCTTTGGAGGGTGTCCGCAGCAAGGTTCTTGCGATCGGCAGGTCGGCTGTTCCAGTAAAGGAAATTTAACTATGCGCCTTCCTATGACACAAACCCTAACCACACAACTAATGTACAAATCTTTAGACGTGCTTCGCCTGCCACAAATCTGGACGCTGCTCTGTCTTGCAGCGTTTGTTGGCGGCCTTACTACTACAGCACGTTGTGAAGATACAGTGAAGGTGGACGTCTGCAAATTGCGAAAGATCCCGCGGCCTACAATCACAAATTGGTCGAAGTCACGGGTTTCGTGTCACATGGCTTTGAAGATTTTACGTTATCCGACCCGGGGTGCCTATCCGGCTCTGGAATTTGGCTGGAATATGGTGGAAAGGTGAACTCAGGCACGATGTATTGCTGTGGCGTAACTAACAATCGGACGCGATCAGGGCCAGTCTATGTGGAGAACATCGCAGTGCCACTCGTCGCTGACAAACGCTTCCGGGAATTCGATTCGCTCATCCAGCGGCAGCCCAGTTCCCTGGTACATGCGAGTCTGATTGGCAGGTTCTTTGCGGGCAATCCGTTGAACACGGGTTCCAGCATCATCTTGGGGTATGGGCACATGGGTTGCTGTTCCTTGCTGGCAATTCAGCAGGTGCTCGATGTCGATTCGCGAACCCTGCACGGCCTGGATTACGGATATTATCCAAATTACCCTGAAACAGTACGCTTGGGACTGTTTCGCCGTTTTATTGAAGTACAAAAGTGCGTCTAAGATCGCGAAACGCAAGATCCCTCCAACATACCCGCGCTAACGCGCGTCTAGGCTGTTGGGATGACGAATCGTTTTTGCTTGTGCCCATGTTTACGCCAGACAGACATAATCCATCTTCCCCGCTCATTTACAATCAACCTGTCGTCCCATGAGTGAAGAAGGTCTGCCTTGTCCGAAAGTTCCCTCAACGCCATCTTTCATCCGCGCACGGTTGCAGTGATCGGGGCAACGGAAAAGCCGGCAAGCGTGGGAAGGACAGTATTGCGCAACCTGCTCGAACAACCCTTTGGTGCGACGATATTTCCAATCAATCCCAGCCGCAACAATGTGCTGGGCATCAGGTGCTATCCCAACATAGCTGCCGTGGGCGAGCCGGTGGATTTGGCGGTGGTGATCACTCCTGCGGAAACTGTGCCGGGAGTATTACAAGAGTGCGTCAATTCGGGCGTTGGCGGCGCAATTGTAATCTCAGCGGGATTTGCCGAGCATGGCAGCGAAGGCGTAGAGCGCGAGAAACGGGTAAGGCAGGTATTGGCCTCGGCCAAGCTACGCGTGATTGGGCCGAACTGCCTGGGGGTGATGAATCCTCGGACGGGACTGAATGCCACCTTTGCGCAATCCAACGCCTTGCCTGGAAGCTTGGCATTTTTGAGCCAGAGCGGCGCTCTCTGTACTGCGATTCTTGACTGGAGCCGCAGGGAGAATGTCGGATTCAGCGGATTTGTTTCGGTCGGCTCCATGCTCGATGTGGGCTGGGGAGACTTGATCTACCACTACGGCGATGATCCTTACACCACCAGCATCCTGATTTATATGGAATCGGTAGGTGATGCCCGAAGTTTTCTTTCGGCTGCCCGCGAAGTCGCTCTCAAAAAACCAATCATCGTCATCAAGCCAGGACGCACCGAAGCTGCTCGCAAAGCTGCGGCTTCTCATACCGGCGCCTTGACGGGAGCTGACGAGGTGATGGACGCGGCCTTCCGGCGTTGCGGAATCCTGCGTGTGGCCAACATTGCGGAGCTATTTGACATGGCTGAAGTATTGGGTAAGCAGCCGCGGCCCAGAGGTCCTCGCCTGGCTATCGTGACGAATGCCGGGGGCGGCGGCGTCCTGGCCACCGATGCGTTGCTGGCCAATGGCGGACAACTCGCCCAACTCTCGGCGGAAACCCACGAGGCCCTCAGTAAGTTTCTTCCTGAAGCCTGGAGCCATGCGAATCCCGTAGACACCTTGGGTGATTCCAGCCCGGAAGTTTATACGAAGGCACTTGAAGTCGTATCCCGCGATCCAGGGTGCGACGCAGTACTCTCCATTCTGGCTCCTCAAGGAATGACCGAGCCGGAACGCGCGGCCGGACTGCTTACCAAAGCGGCCGAGACGATTACCAAGCCATTGCTGGCGAGTTGGATGGGCGGCAGCCGCATGCAACTTGCGGCCAATGTATTGAATGAGCGCCATATTCCTACGTTTGAATATCCCGACAGCGCAGCTCGCAGCTTCGCTTACATGTGGCGATATACGTTGAACCTGCAGGCGCTTTATGAAACGCCGGTTTTTGCCGATGCGTTCCGGCGAAACGGTCCGCAACAAATTCAACCGGTCATTGCCGTCGCGCAGCGTGGAAAGCGGACGATTCTCAGCGAGCAGGAATCGAAGCAGATATTGGCCGCTTACGACTTGCCGGTCACAGCCACCCACATCGCACATTCGGCCGAAGAAGCGGTAGCCGCAGCCGAGGAGCTTGGATATCCGGTGGTACTCAAGCTGCATTCGGAAACTGTGACCCACAAGTCGGATAAAGGTGGGGTGAAGCTCAAGCTGGCTAATGCTGATCAAGTTCGGGCTGCCTTCGAGGAGATTCGCTCAAACTTTGCTGAGCATAACGCATTCCAAGGAGTGACGGTTCAACCGATGGTGAGCAATTTCGGCTACGAGCTGATTTTGGGCAGCTCCACTGATCCGCAATTTGGACCAGTGCTGGTGTTCGGTTTAGGCGGACAGCTTGTTGAAGTAATGCAAGATCGCGCACATGCACTTCCTCCGCTGACCACAACGTTGGCCCGCAGAATGATGGAGAACACGCGAGTCTTCCAGGCATTGAAGGGTGTTCGGGGACACAAGTCTGTGGATCTCGCCAGGCTCGAAGAACTACTGGTTCGCTTCAGCCAGTTGGTTATAGAGAATCCTCGAATTGCAGATATCGAAATCAATCCGCTGCTCGCCGGCCCCGACGTGATGGTTGCGCTCGATGCCAGAGTGATCCTGCATGACGACAGCATTCAGGATGCGGAGCTGCCTCGATCAGCGATCCGTCCTTATCCTTCCCAGTACATTTCCACTTGGAAGGCCGCGGACGGCATGGAATTCACCTTGCGCCCCATACGGCCGGAAGATGAACCGATGGTCATTGAGTTCAACCACGAACTCTCGGACCGCAGCGTTTACCTGCGCTACTTTCTTCCATTGAAGCTCAATGTGCGGGTCTCGCATGAACGGCTGATTACAAAAGTATTTATCGATTACAGCCGCGAGATTGCCCTGGCGGCAGAATACGCCGATGAACAAGGAGCCAAACATATTGCCGGTATCGCCCGGCTGGTGAGGAACCATTCGGACAACGGAGCCGAAGTGGCTTTCATCGTTGCTGACAAATATCAGAATCGCGGATTGGGAAGCCATTTTCTGGAATCGATGATCGCGATTGCCCGCACCGAAGGCATCTCTCGTCTCGACGGTACCGTACTATCGGAAAATATCAACATGAAGGATTTGCTGATGCGCGCCGGCTTCCACTTTGGATCGCCGGAAGATGGATCTGTCACTGCGTTGTTGGACCTGTCAAGAAAATAGCCTGCCGGTCAAGGCAGGCTATTTTCCGTTAATGCGTCTGTTCTTGGTTGCTGCTCCCACCGACTTTGTGAGCAGCTATCCGTCGAACCAAGTTGTCAGACTCCCCTATTCATTGATATCAATCTATCAACCAGAGTTATGGATGTCTGTGATTTAAATCACACATGTTTTGTGACCCCAAAAACAAAAAGGGGCCCGCCTTGCCGAGCGGGCCCCGTGGCTCACTGAGTCTGGAACGAGTGCTCAGGCTGTGCGCAGCGAAGCAATCGCCATTCAGAGTCAGGAACAGGGTGTCGAGGTCTTTGGATTCCCCTTATCCTGGGTCCTCGCACGACTTCTACCATAGAGGGTAGGGAAGTGTTCTGGCTGTGATCTAAATCACACATGTTTTTAGCTGAACTGGCTTCGGAAAACTGCTTTGATATGATCAAGCCGCGCTGCTAACTCGGCAGACTCTTCCTTGAGTCCCAGTTCGTTGGCCAGCCGGATGGCATCATAAAATGCTTCTTTGGCGTCGCTGTAGAGTCCCGTGGCCGACCCCGAAACCTCATACATCTGGTCATAGGCTTTTTCGCCCAGGGCTTTGCAGGCACGCAACTGGTGCAACTTTCGCTCACGTTCGGTCGGCTGGATCGGGTCGTCTACAGGCGAGAACTTTACCGGTAGGGCGGTCAGGATGGCGCGGGACTCGTGCAGCTTTTGCATCCGGTATAGAGGTGGAATTTGTTCCGGAACCTTGAATGCTGGAAGCAGGAACAGGTCAGGGAAGAACGGCTGCTGTAAAAGGGAATCCCAGCTTTCATCCGAAATCCATCGATCGGCGACTGGGAAGGCGCAATTTTCAGCTTCCAAGGCGGTATACAGATGGAGAAGCACCCGTAAAATTGCCATGGCCGCTGGAGTGCTGCTCCATTGTTCGTGAAAAGCCTCATATCGCTGATGGAGCAAAACACATGGAGAGCGGCGGCCACGCAGGCGAAATTCCAGATGAAAGCGCTGTCGCCCTGAGAAGGCCACCAGACAGCCATCCCACGATGAAGCCGATGCCACTACACCGGCCCCAGTGGCGTCGGCCGAGCGCTCCCCGGTTCGCCAAAACCGTTCGCTACGATCGTACTCGATGGTCATTACGTTCAGGCCTTGCCGCATTTCAAAGCCGTGGTCCAGCATGGCGTGCATGCCCCGTTCAACGATCTGCTGCGTGGGCTTTTCCAATCCCCAGAGGACCGCTGTGGAACCGTGGAATTGCGTTACCACTGGCTCCAAGGCTTCCAACGGAACTCGCAGGGTTTGAGGTTCGCCAGCGGCATAGAAGCGGACTTCTACGCCCAGGATTTCTCCCTCGTTGTTGTGATAGATTCCCGTAACGGCGCCTTCCTGATCTTTTGCGAGCTTCGCCTCTGGAAGGTCCCACAACAGGCGGACAGTTTCACCCACGTAGAGCACTTGGTTTCCCTTGGTGTTTTATGGGAAGACTAATCGCGACTCAATTCAATCGCAATAGGAATTTTGAGCAATGCCGAACGGCGGACCGGACAATTGCCGGACCTGCGGATTCAACCGGCGTAACTGGGGTCAATGCTTTGCTTTCAGTCCGTCTTTTGCGGTAATGTCTCACCTATGAGCCGATCACTTCACCTGATTCTCTGCTGTTTCCTGGTGTTTGCAATGATGTCTTTTTTTGCTTACGGGCAAACACCCAGCGGCCCAACACAGAAAACCGATGCACCTCCGCAGGCTAAGGAGGCCGATGTCAATAGCATTGAACACATCGTTGCTGCCCTCTATTCGGGAATCTCCGGCCCGGCGGGCCCGCGCGACTGGGACCGAGTGCGATCGCTTTTCTACGCCGGAGCGCGGATGATTCCTTCTCGACGAACATCTGACGGCAAGGTCATCGCCAGGAACCTGAGCGTGGAAGAATATATAACCGCGTCCAAACCGATTCTTGACAAAGAGGGCTTTTTCGAAACACCCATTACGAACAGGATTGAAACCTGGGATCACATAGCCCATGTTTGGAGCACTTATCAATCCCGGCATGAAAAAGATGAAGCGCCTTTTGCGCGTGGCATCAACAGCATTGAATTGATGAATGACGGAACGCGCTGGTGGATCATCACCGTGTATTGGGAAGGCGAAGAAAAAGACCATCCGTTGCCGGAAAAGTATTTGAACGACTAAACAGCGATTACAGATTCTTCGATGCGTATCACCAGCCGGGCCAAGACGATTGCTTTTTCCATCACGTTGGGCGCTTGCCTGGTTGGCCTGGCGATTGTCCTCAACGTCAGTTGGATCATTCTGAGCTGGCGGCAGGTGGTGCCGCTGATACTGGGGATCGTTGTTTTTTGCTTTATCATCGCGGGGGTTGTGCTCAATACCATCTTTCTGGTGCGTGAGGTGCGGCGCAACGAACAGCAAGACAGTTTTCTCAACGCCGTGACTCATGAACTCAAGACGCCGATTACCTCCATCCGGCTCTATTTGCAAACGTTGGAGCGCCGGCCCATCGATGAAGGACAGCGCCGGGATTTTTACCGCATTATGCTCGAGGACACAGACCGGCTGCTGGGCACTGTCGAGCAAGTGTTGAAAGCTGGCGAAGTGCGCAACGGACGGGCGAAAAAAGACTGGAGAGAAGTTAATCTTTCGGCCATGGTGAATGAATCACTGGAACTGGCCCGCTTGCGTCACAGCCTGGATATCCACGCATTGAGATTCAGCAGCGAGCCGCCTGCGGACGTCATGGTCATGGGCAACCCTGAGGAGCTGCGTACCGCAATCGCGAACGTAGTTGAGAATGCAGTGAAGTATTCCGGCCCCAAGCCGGAGATCGTTGTGGATGTCCTGATACCCGATATCGATAGCGTAGAGCTGCGAGTTCACGATAATGGCATCGGCATTCCGAGCGCCGAGATGAAGCGCATCTTCAAGCGTTTTTACCGAATTCGCAGCCGGGCCACGGAGCAGGTCAAGGGAACAGGGCTGGGTTTGTTTATCGTCCGGTCCATCGCCCGCCGGCATGGCGGTGAAGCGTTTGCCGAAAGTGAAGGCGAAGGCCGGGGCAGCACCTTCACTCTCCGCTTCCCGAGGATCTATCACGTATGAGCCGCATCCTGGTGGTAGAGGACGAGGCTCACATTGCCGCCGGATTACGCTTCAATCTGGAAGCCGAAGGATATGCAGTGGATGTTACCGACAACGGGGAAGACGCACTGCAGCGTTTGTTAACCGACGGCCAGGATTTCGATGCGTTGGTGCTCGACGTGATGCTGCCAGGCAAAGATGGTTTTTCCGTGGCGCGAGAGTTGCGGGCTTCCAAGAATTACATTCCACTGCTGATGCTGACGGCCCGTGGACGCCCTGAAGATGTGCTTCACGGCTTCGAATCAGGCGCGGATGACTTTCTGCCCAAGCCGTTCAACCTCGATATCCTGATTGCGCGAATCAAGGGATTGCTGCGGCGCAATACCTGGTCTAAAGATGGAGAGACGCCGCCTTCCGGCAGCGCAGCCGAGATTTTCACCTTCAATGGAAAACAGCTTGACTTTCAAAAGCTGCAACTGCGGGTTGGCGAGCAGGTAATTCCGCTTACTTTGATGGAAGCAGAGCTGCTTCGCTACCTCATTCGCAACAGCGGACAACCGGTCTCTCGCAAAGCGATCCTGGAAGACGTATGGGACCTGCACGAAGATACCGATACGCGCGCCATCGACAACTTCATCGTTCGCCTGCGGAAATACATCGAAGAAGAACCTTCAAAACCACGTCACTTGCTCACGATTCGAGGTTTGGGATACCAGTTTGAACCGGAGCCAAAAGCCTGACCCGCTTGTGATTTGATTCTTTAAGGTGTCTATTGCACCCTGGTTCTTGCGCTACCAAGGCGATTTGGAAGACGCTGCATTAAGTTGTGATGTTCGTCAACTACCTGCAGATAGCTTGGCTTATTTTGCGCCAAATGATCTGTGAAGACTACAATTGAATCGCCCCCGCCAATGTTCCTGGCAGATTTATATCGGAATCCCAAAATGCCACAATCAAATGCAGCTTGCCCAAGTAGCTGAGTGGGCGCATAGCCTTTGGTTGACTGCATATATGCCCAATCGCCAGTCAACTCCATCGTGGTCGTCTTAAGCCTGCGTTGAATAGAAATATCAGTCAAATCAATGATGTTCGATAGCACACCCTCGATAATAATCACTACCCATGGAGAGGTTCTTAGGGTCAAGATGGGGCCACTTGGAGGAGTGAAGACTGAAACAACTTCATGCAAAGCAGTAACAGGATCTGCTGCGAGATATAGGCTGTTAAATCCATTTTTAGGAGTAAATCGTGCACCTTGAAGGGCAGCACCTCCCGGCCAAAGTGGCTGGGGAGATGGCTCCCAACCACCTCGATCAGGGATCTTCAGATGATGGAACCCGATCGCTCTCGCCCAAGGACCGTAGATCGTTTTGAAAGGCAGCGTTGGCAAAATAGCTCGAAGACGGCCTAACGAAAAAATCAACTGGGAACTCCGTGCAGAGCATTCTCCAGAATTGTGAGCACGGCATCAGCATGGCCATCGAGCAGGACAGAAATAGGCGAACGATTTCCGAGGCCGGGGTGAGGACTGTTCAACCAGGCCCGCACTATTTTTTGTGTTCCCAGCATGTCAGTAAGAATAACTAAGATACGCTTGAATAATGCAAGCCCAGCCTGCACCGAAGATGCGTCGGTGGTTTTATGTAAGGCCGTGTACTTGACGTGCAAAGCTGCCGCGATGTCAGAAAGAGATACGTCCAAATAACGGGCAATCGCCGAGGCGTTCAGCCGCCCTGAAGGACTATGTAGTTCAGGCAGCGAAACCTCAAGTGGGTTTGTACTCCTCGATCCAGGTTTTTCAGGTTTCAGCCATTTGCGAAGGCACTGGTTGACTCGAATCCTTAGTTCCTTCGGATCTATTGGTTTAGTGATGAAATCTGTCTTGTCCAGTTCGAGTGCTTCGTTGAGTGTTGTTGAAGCTTTTTGAGTTGTTAGCACAATTGGCATCTCAGGGTATTTTTTGCGAAGAATTCTCAGGTCGCGAATACCAAGCTTCAAGTCATAAATCATCAATTCTGCGAGAACAGAAGTTTTGCCAATTCCGGGTGGGAGCACGATCACGACTTCGAAATCGTCTCTAAGGGCCTCGACGACGCTATTACGCACTACAGCATCTGTTTCAACGAGAGCTAAAGTGGGAGCAGAAGCAGAATTCATATCAACCCAAAATCCACCAGTAGTATACCATTATTAGTGGCGACTTTCATTGGCCTTGACGCACGACCCCACTTCAAGGATTTCTTCTGCAGCCAACGAGACTATTCAATCCCGAGCGCCGTAGGGTGCTTGGGTTGATAAAGACCCAGCTCTCCACCGCCGGGCAGTTGGATCATCGTTAGCGAACCCCAGCGTTCCTCGGTCACTGCGCTGCATTCTACGCCTTTGGTTTTCAAATCCTTGATCGTAGCTTTCAGATCGTCACACATCAGATAAAGCTCGTGGTGCGGCTTGCCTGCATCGATGGGATGAGCGGCCAGCTCCGCGGGCGGTGCGGCAAAGATCAGCCATCCGTGCCCGGCATCGACAGATCTGAGCCCCAGCACGTCGCGCAGGAAGGCACGTACTTTATAGACATTTGGAGCGTAGACGATGGCGTGAAGACCGGAGATCATGCAGAAACTTTACCACTTGTAGGTATGCATGGCGCCGAAACATGATTTCGTTACGAACAGCCGATTGCCAGCCAGACGATATAGACTCGGGGTATGCACGAAGTTCAAAAAGGGACTCCGCGTCGACTTCGGCTGTTCCTGTGTCATTCTTCGGTTGACAAGCCGGCTGTCCGCAAACTCTATCAACGCCTGAAAGCTGATGGCTTCGATCCCTGGTTCGACGAAGAGACGATTCTCCCAGGCCAGGATTGGGAGTATGAGGTCAGAAAGGCGGTGCGCGCGGTTGATATCGTTCTGGTCTGCCTTTCGTGTATTTCCGTGGAACGAGCCGGCTTTGCCAACAAAGAGATCAAACTGGCCCTTGATATAGCGGATGAGAAGCCCGAAGGAACGATCTTTATCATTCCAGTCAAACTGGAAGAATGTGAAGTCCCTGACCGGCTACGCCGATGGCACTGGGTAAGCCTGTTTGAAGACAGAGGCTATGAAAAACTGCTGCGCACTTTGCAGCAACGCGCCAATGAATTGGGTGCGGCTATTCCGTCAACGTTACCGGTGCAATTTTTCCATGCCCCATCAGCTTCCGCAATTCTGATCACGCCGGATTCGAGAGAAATCTATTGCGCCGATGAAGAGCATGGAATCGTTGTGGTAATCGAAAACATGCCTCACGCAGGCGGTGGGCTGAAAACCAAGGGCATGATTGACCTGAACCGGTCCGGCACGGCAGCCCATCCGCAGCGGCTAGCACTGAACCCGGACACGAACATCCTATATGTGACGGATCCGCTTTCCGATGAAGTGGCCGTGATCAACCGTGGCCACAACAATGCCATTGAAACCCGGATTCCCGTTGGCAGGCTGCCAAGGTCCATCGTATTCACCCTTAATGGTGATAAGGCTTATGTAAGCAACGAAGGCCCAATCCCTCAAGGCAGCATCAGCGTTATCGATGCGCGCAGGCACCGGGTCATCGGCACAATCAGGGGCGTAAACACACCTGAAGGGTTGGCAATTGATCCTGCAAACCACCGGATTTACGTTGCTTCACAAAGCGGCTATGGTGAAGACCCTGTGTTCGTCATAGATACCATCGAGGACAGGGTTCTTGAAGATGAGACGATTGAACAGATGGCTGTCGGCGTGGCGGTGGCCGTCTCTTCCAAGCACCGGAAACTCTACGTGGCCAGAGGGAACTTTCCCTATTCTGAACCATCAGGCACAACCGGATCGCCGTTTTCCATTGTCGATCTGGCCAGCCGCTGTGAGTTGAAACGCTATGCCTTGCTGACGAGCGTAAATCTCGCAGTTCTAACACCTGATGAAGAGTATGTGCTGGTGGGAAATGGAGACCAGGTTTCTATCGTCGATACAGCCTCAGACATGATCTTGAAGACGTTCAGATTTGAAGCGGCTCCTATTGGAATCGCAGTGTCTCCAGAAAATGCAGTATATGTGTTGCTTGCCGGGCTGCAGGTGAAGCTGCTTGGACTTAGTGGGCTTGTTTCTAAGAAACGCGGCCAGGGCCAGGCTCATTCGTAAGTAGGTTAACCCCGCCAGTGCTTTTCCGTTCCGGGTGTTCCTCCTGCTTTATTGCCGTTCAATACATAGCGGATGGTTTGCCGAAGGTTTGCGGGGCTGACTGGTTTGGCGACGTAGCCATCCATTCCGGCGCGCAGGCAGCGGTCTTGGTCTTCTTTGGTGGCGTGGGCTGTCAGAGCAATGATTGGGATATGCAGCCTGCTGGTTTCTTCTTGTTTACGGATGACGGTGGCTGCAGTGAGGCCATCCATTTCGGGCATCTGGACGTCCATCAGCACCAGATCGAAGGCCGACTGCTCCAGCAAGGAAAGCGCGTCTTTGCCGTTTTGGGCCAAGGTGACTTGATGGCCGTCGTTTTCCAGGAGCTTCATGGCCAGCTTCTGGTTCACCAGATTGTCTTCCGCCAATAATATTTTGAGGGTGGGCAAAGGGATATTGGCGGATTCGGTAGTCGCTGCCGAATCAGGCGAATCAACTTTAGACGAGACTCCCAGCAAGACCGTAAAATAAAATTTTGATCCGTGTCCTGCTTCGCTTTGCAGCCACATTCGGCCTCTCATCAGCGAAACCAGCCGTGTTGAAATTGCCAGGCCCAGCCCGGCTCCACCGTATTTGCGGGTGATGGAATTATCGGCCTGGGTGAAAGATTCAAAGATCACCTGATGGTATTCGGGAGCTACTCCAATTCCGGTATCGGCTACGCAGAACTTGATCTCGATCTCGCTGCCCAGGTCTTTTTCAACTTCTGCCGTCACCTCGATCCAGCCGGTCTCGGTAAACTTGATGGCATTGCCGATCAAGTTCAATAAGACCTGCTTTAATCGAGTGGGATCTCCGATCACATATTCCGGCAAGCCGGGAGCAGCCTGACAGGAGAGTTCCAATCCCTTTTCGCGGGCTCGGCCAGCGAGGATGCTCTTCACTTCTCCTACAGCCTCCGCAAGCTGAAACACCTGACGCGAAAGTTCCATCCTGCCGGCCTCGATTCTGGAGAAATCCAGCAATTCATTTACGAGGCTGAGCAGATGGGTGGCCGAGCCGCTGGCCATATCCAGAAGTTCTAATTCGTTGGCGCCAAGTTTGGCCTGCCTGGTCAGTTCCAAAGAGCCAAGAATGCCATTGAGCGGCGTCCTGATTTCATGGCTCATGTTGGCCAAAAACTCGCTCTTGGCGCGGGTAGCCGACTCCGCTACACGCATAGAGGATTCCGCCATCTCCTTTGCCTCGCGCAGTTCTCTGGTGCGGGCTTCCACCTGGGAAATCAAGCGGCGGTTGTTGACCCGATGGATCATCAGGCCAGCCAGCACCACGGTCATCGTCCCGATAAAACACAAGAACTTGAACAGCCCCGTCTGATAAAAGCGCGGCTTGAGCGTCAATGGAAAATATGCGCCTTCTTCGTTCCAAACACCGTCATTGTTGGAGGCGGTCACGCGAAATCGATAGCTTCCCGGAGGAAGGTTCGTGTAATAGGCGTGTTGGCGGCCGCCGGCAAACGTCCACTCCTTGTCGTAGCCTTCCAGCATGAACTTGTAATTGACATTTTCCGGGTCAACATAGCTCAGTGCCGCAAAATGGAATTCAAGATTGCCCCCTCCTACAGGCACCGTTGCATTCTCCGGGATGGCCTGCCCATCAAGGAGCTCTCCTTCCAATGCCATCGGTGGTGCAAGCTTGTTGGTGGCGAAAGGATCTGCATCGACCTCGACAATTCCCTGGACTGAGGCAAAGAGCATCTTCCCTCTTGCGTCTTTCAATCCGGTTGATTGATAGCTCCCGTTAAATTCTGAACTGGGCAGCCCCTCTTTAGTTCCATAGCTGACGTAAGGAATCGACTTGATCTTTCCATTGTCCAGATCATTCAAATCGCTCTTGCGCACGCGATATAGGCCGTAATCGGAGGTCATCCACAGAGAGCCATTGTTATCTTCCACGATGGTCCAGATCTTGCCGTCAAAAAGGCCTTGCTCAGGGCCATAGGACCGCAGCTTGCCGTTCCGCAGTCGCGCCAAGCCAGCACCAACGGTGCCAATCCAGAGGTCATGATTTGCATCTTCATAAATGCACATGGCGTCGGTTGGGTTGCCGTTCGCATCTTTGACCATCGGATAACTGGTAAAAACGCCGCCTTTGAACCGGCTGACACTTCCTTCTGTGGCCAGCCAAAGATTGCCTTCGTGATCTTCGACGATGCTGAAGATAGAATCCCCGTTTAGTCCGTCTCGCTTGGTGAAGAACTCGAACTGGCCGTCCTTGAACCGAACCAGGCCCTTGCCATCAGCGCCAATCCATAGGTTTCCTTTGTGATCTTGATAGAGCGATCGGATGACCCGCTCGGCAAGTCCTTGTTCAGTACCTAAAGTCCTGATGAATCTGCCGTTGCGGAATTCTTTCACGCCTCGTGCTGTACCCACCCAAAGAGTGTCCCGGGATCCCTCGGCGATGGAGATCACGCTGTTGGAAGGATAAGTCTTTCCTGTCTGGTAGTTGGTGATGCGTCCGTTCTGGAGATGACTCAGCCCATCTCCCGTTCCCGCCCACACGCTTCCATCCTGGGCTTGGGCCAGGGCATAAATTACTTCATTCCTGAGGCCCGTGCTCCGGTCATAGAAAATGAATCGGCGATCTTTGATGCGGGTTACTCCGTTGAAGGTGCCGACCCAGAGGCTGCCTTCTCGGTCCTCGTATACAGACATCACCATGTTGCTCGCCAATCCGTTCTTTTCCTCGAAGCACTCGCCCATTCCATTGTTCAGCCGGCACAAGCCACGCCCGTAGACTCCAATCCACAAGCTGCCTTCTCGGTCCTGATAAACCGCAGAGATCCGGCCTGTCTTCAAGATAGGTTGCGTTCTGCCGCCCAGGAACCTATGGAGGCCGTGTGCCTTGGTACCGATCCAGAGCGTGCCTTGTTGGTCAAAACGAAGAGCTTCAGCGTCGGGGAGATCCGTGGTAATTTCTCGAATCGTTCCCATATCCGGCTCCAACGTGAAAATTCCTGCATTCGTCGCGCCCCAAAGAGAGCCCTCAAGAGAAATAGCTAAGGATTTGATTCCTCTTCCAACCACGGAACTTTCTGGTTTGAATGGCTGAATTCTTGTGCCGTCGTATAAGGCCAGGCCCTCCCTGGTTCCGATCCATAAATTGCCCTTGGCATCCTGGGCCAACGACGAAAGATAATTGCTGGGCAGGCCGTCTTGGATGGTATAGGAGACAAACTTGCCCCCGTGATAGGCGGTCAGTCCGCCTCCCCAGCTTGCAATCCACAATATGTCTCTGCCCTTGTCTTCCAAAAGAAAATGGATCGCAAAGTGGCCCATTTTGGTCTTCCAAAAGGTTGTAAACTCCATGCCATTGAATCTGGCAAGTCCGTCTTCCGTTCCAAACCAGAGATATCCATTTTGGGTCTGAACGATGGAGAGGATGGTGTTCTGAGGTAGGCCGTCTTTGGAACTCCACGAGGTGAGTACAGATTGTTTGAGAGACCTGTTTGGAACCAGTGCAGCGGCATGACATGCAAGCAACACTATGAGTGCTGTTACCCACCCGGTTGTTCGAGCGCTCTTCACTCACTTGCTCCTGGTCCCATCGAGGGACACTCGGAGGTTATGACATTCCTGCAAAAACCACACTCCTTACCTTGGTAACATCAAGAGCGCCATATTCCCCTGCTATTTGTTGAGACATTTTAACTTAGTTAGCTGGAATGTTTCACAACTTTAAATTTGCAAATCTCTTCACAGAGAGACAAATGTTCTGCGCTGGGTCCAGACCTGCACGATGGTAGTTATGTCATTATTTTTCAAGAGGATGCATGTTCCTATGTCGGAGGAGCGAAGTGCTCGGGACCCGTTCAATCTTTAAAGAATTTCTAATTTACAAAGTCATTTAGCCCCGGTTAAGGCCGTCCAATTGTGATAACTCATCAATTTTTACCGTTGTCTTGAACCGAATTAGGGACGCCAGTGATCTCTACCAGAATATTAAAAGTTGTTTGTGTTTAGGTCACTCCCTTTTGACCATTCCCGGTCGAAACTATCGTAATGCAGACTTATGTACTGGTTTCTAGATAGGTTGAAGATAACGTTCGAAAGTAAGGAGAATCTTAGACCGATGACAACTCAATACAATAGGCTGGCGCTTTCCCAGGAAACTCTTCGTAACCTGGTGTCGAGACAGTCCAGAAACCAAATGATCATGACCCATGACCCTCATTGTCCTGGTGGTTGTTCTGATCCCACCCATGGCCCTGCATGTCACACGCAACACCACTGTGACGACTAAACAGAAGACGATGATCTTTTTGCTTCCCGGATATTTTTGCTGACGGATGAGCACCACCGGTAAAAAGCCTGCCGAATTGGAGAGATCTTAAAAACCCTCAACCGGAACTTCTCCAAAAGGAGAAGTTCCGGTTTGAGCCCATGGACGTGGACTCATGGGGTCCGTCAAGAAATATGAGATAACAACCGACCATGCCCCGGAGGGGCGTCCAGAGGTTAGCCCACGGTGCAGCGTAGCGGAACCCTGGGAAACAATCAAAAAATCAAGATGAGCCACGTAGGGGCGACACCCATTTTGTTCGCCGCAGCAAAACAATTAATCACAATACATGTAGATTTGAGAAGCTCAAACCGGAATTACTATTTCTGGTAGTAACGGACTGACATGCTTAATCTGATCCTCGGGAAACGTGTTACCCCGCCAAACCTCAAAACTCCGGTAGGGTGATTCGGTAGCCAGGGGAACAACTCTCCCCTGGCTTTTTTGCTTGACCAGATCTTGTCGCCCGCGTTTCCGGCAACACGGAGAATCATTTCTTTATGCCCGAGTAACTCGGATCCGGGCACAGCTGAAAGCGTTTGCGCAAGACTTCGTTTATGAGGAAGAAGGGCCGCAAGGGGTATTGATGTCTGGGTTAATCATGAAAAACGCATTGACAAGCAGCGAATATTCCGTATATTATTCGCTTTGTAGCGCAAATATATTGCTGCATAATTCGTCGTCATTCGCGGGGACTTTAACTTCGGTAATAATATAGTTCACTCACCCGGCCATTTTCGAGCAATTTGACCGCCAAAGACCACCACAACCTATTGTGGTTTGCGTTTGTCTTTTCCAGAAATAATTATTTTATGTGCCTTTTCAACAAGATACACGGATTGATGTTCCGCATGACATAATCACTGGGCTGGCCGAAGATTGGCCGTTCAGTGATGAAATGAACCCCCCGGCAATAAATTGGAGCAATAAGCAAATTAACGAAGCGGGCAAATTTCTGGCCCGCAGCGATCAATCCTCGGACGATCCTGATACCGTGAAAATGTCACTAATTGTTAGCCAGTGGCGATCTGTTCACGAGTACCCATTGCAGCGGGTAATGTCAATCTTGCGTAGGCAGGTAAACTCGCGCGGTTGGATGACCGCAACTGTGTCCGGACGTACTAAACGATTAAGGTCAATCGTCGCAAAGTTAGTGCGCACTCCCAGCATGATGCTGAGCACGATGCAAGACCTTGGAGGGTGCAGGGTTATTCTAGACACCATCGAACAGGTGGAGTCTTTAGCCGCTGATGTTCGCAGCCGCTTAGTCAACCAACTGAGTCGCGGAGGGGAGATTCGCGAATACAACTACATTTCAAAACCGAAATCCGATGGATACCGCAGCATTCATTTTGTCGTTCGATATCAATCAACCTCCAAGGAACATGATGTACTCAGAACCGAAATCCAAATTCGAACCCTGTTACAGCACAGGTGGGCAACAGCCGTGGAAACCGTAGATTTATTCACTGGGCAGACCCTCAAAACCGGGGGAGGCGATGCCCGATGGAAGAGATTTTTCATGCTCACTGGAAGTCTTTTTGCCCTGAAGGAAAATCGAGAGACCGTATCTGGGACTCCAGGCGTAGCGGAATTGAAGAGTGAGGCTAGTGCTCTTGCAAAAGAATTGCAGGTGCTAGATAAACTTCAGGGCTGGTCAAATGTTATGCGTTCCATGTTGGAAGTTCACGGACTAAGCCTCGTACACTATTTTCTTGTTGAATTGGATATAGATTCAAAGACTACCCGTATTTGGAGTTTTTCTGGCAGCCACACCGAGGAAGCCCACCTGAATTATCGCTTTCTCGAACAGGCCAATGCAAACTTACCAAACCGAAGCACGGTTCTTGTATCAGCCAATTCGTTAGCAGAAGTCAAACAAGGTTATCCAGGGTATTACGGAGACACTCAGGCATTTCTCACAGAACTAGAAGGCGCACTTGAAGTCTCACACCCTCGCGTTCAATGGTCGCGATAAAAAACCCGCCATCTCTGGCGGGTTGTGGAGAGAGCGTTAACTATTCTCTGAGCGAAATGCTTGTGATCGGCTTCCACTCTTTGAGTACCTGGAGTTCTCCTGTTTTAAAGTCTCCCAAGCGCGGGAAGAGGGAAACGAACGGTTCAAGTCCAAGAATCAAAGCTGTGTTGTCGGTAAAGTTGATGTCGATGGCGTAAACACCGGCCTCGGCATTCACTTCTATGCTTTCAATCGTCTTGCCTATGGTCTCTTCGAAGTTGACGTACCTTGTATCTTGTTCGGGAGTTTCGTTAGGATTTTCTTCAGCCATAATGCACCTCGGTTGCGTTGTGGTTAGGGTTACGCCCATGTTTGCGCATGGACGTAACCCGCTTGTTGGCGTACTAGAGTCAAACCCACTATAGTAGATTTACGCTGGACATCATACGATTGATGGTTGTGGGATGTCCACAGAAATCAGAAAACGTTTTGGAGCGCGAATCCGCGAGTTGCGGCTTGAACGAAAAATGCTTCAGGGTGACTTGGCTCATAAGGTCGGCATTCGAGAGTCTTACGTTTCCAGCATTGAAACCGGAGCAAAAGAGCCGTGCCTTGAAGTCATAGAGATGTTGGCCAAGGGCCTGGGCGTGTCTCTCAGGCGATTGTTTTGGGACTTGTGAATCACGGACGTATTGATTCGATAAAATTGGCCGGACTGCGGGGAACACATAGAAAGAATGTCAGTCCGCTCGTGCTCTTGACCGCAAGGGAAAGATCGACTGTTCCCACCGGCATCGGTGGTGCTGCCGATGTATCCGCAAAGAAGAAAGTGCATTCTTCGGTATTAACGGCAATCATCCCTGATTCAGACTGAAGAACAAAGCTGGTCTCGGATGTATGTGTGAGTGTTCCAAGGAGAATGATTGAAACATTGCCTGACTGGAACATAAACGATATGCATGTTGATTCGTCTACCCATTTGTTCAGTAACAACAATGCGTCTAGCGAAGAGACGATCATGAGAGAACTCCTATGCCTACAATTTGGCGACAGAAATGGGGAGATTATTTTCGAACAATTCAAGGCCGATGGACTATGGAGTTATAATACCCATAATATGAAGTCTGAACCCAAAACGTCCCCAGAATTCGACAACTTCAGGAACTTCGTTAAGGCTGTGATCTCTGTCCCTCACTCCGAAATCAAAGCCAAGCTGGACGCAGAGAAAAAGAGCAAGGAAAGAAAAAAGCGGGCTAAGACTTCGCCCGCTTCCCGCGCTTCAAACGGCCACGATCTTTAGAAGGGTTGCGTTTCCCGCTCCGTATCTTTGCCGGTCAGGTGGTCAAAGGTAAGACGTTTGCCGACAATCTGTGATGCTGCCAGGATGAACCGTTGCGCGTCATTGACAGGGACTTTGCGAGTCCCGCGATTGTTGAATCTGAAAGACTCTTCGTCCAGATAGCGAAACATGTGGAACGGTTCGACGGAAACGTAAGTTCCGCGAAGCATACGCTCAGTCAGAGACCAGAAATTTTCAAGGCCGTTGGTGTGAACCTTTCCACGGACATACTCTTCAGCGTGATCGACAACTTGATGGATGTAATCAGAATCAAGGCCCTTATACGATTGCAGCGCATCGGAATAGAGAGCCGAACCCGCTTCCACGTTTTCCCTGATTTGGCCGTGGATGGTACGGCGGTCATTGTTGGCAACCACCATTGCAGTAACCTTGGAATGAATCTTGCGGTCTTTCGGTTTGCAATCGTCGCCACGCTCAAGAATGCCCATGACAATGGTCTTTCCCGCTGTGCCGGAACCGGGGATTCTGCGGGCCTTGACGTGTTTGTGCATGTTGCGGGCCTTGCCGCCGATATAAGTTTCATCTGCTTCACAGTGGCCTTTAAACTTGCAGAAATCGCCGGTCTGCATGGTCACGCGCAGGCGATGCAAAAGGAACCATGCCGATTTTTGAGTGATGGCCAAAGCGCGGTGAATCTCGTAAGACGAAATCCCGTTCTTGTCATTGCAGATCATCCACATGGCCGAAAGCCACTTGTCCAGCGGAATCGGGGAATCTTCAAAAATCGTGCCAACCTTGATGGAAAACTGTCTCTGGCTGTGAGCATTCTTGCATTTCCAGATTCGGCGAGTAGACAGGAACGAAACGTCTTTGCTCCCGCAGGTTGGGCAGGTAACACCATCAGGCCAGCGCAGGGACACAAGGAACTTGATGCAATTGTCGATGTTGGCAAAATAGCGGATTGCCTGCAATAGAGTCTTTGGAAAATGTTCATCAATGGCTTTCATGAGCACAACTATACGTAACCCCCTATCGAATGTCAAGAAAAATCTTCTTGATTTTCGTAACGGGGTTACGTATAGTTAGCGCATGTCAAAACCTAAGATGCCGGAAAATGTTAAGGAATATTTCATAAAGATGGGACGCAAGGGCGGGAAGATTGGCGGGAAGATTAGAGCCGAAAACATGACGCCCGAGCAGCGCAGCGAGTCAGCGCGTAAGGCAGTTCGGGCACGATGGGCCAAAAAGAAACAGGATTGATTCATTAGGATTATTGATTGCGTTTATCTTTCAATTTTGAATTTAATGTCTTTTCATCTAGGCAGAGTCCCAATTATTATCTGGTTAGAGGCAAAGATACTATGGCCGGTTGGGAAGATGAATTTCGGGACAAATTCAAACAGGATTTAGAAAATGTTCGCCTGAACAAAGAATGGTTATTGAAAAAGCAGGGCATGGTGGAAGGCAGCCAGAAAAGGCTCTGGGATGCGCTGGTGCAGGACACTGAGGCAGCGGTCGCCAAGATCAACGGCTCAGATAATTTCCTTCTGTTTGTTCCAAATGACATAACCAACAAGCAAATAGGATTCAGAGTCGTCTTTAACCGTGACACGACACAGCGCACGGCCTTTTTTGAATTCAATCCAGCCCAACATGCCGTCAAGATATCGGTTAAAAATCCAGACAGGAATTCATTCAGCAAATCGTTAAGCGTTGGGGTTGGCGATGATGGCAAGGTGCAGTTCGTGGAATCCACGACTCCCAATTCGAATGAGCAGATCATCCAAGAAGTGATGTCGAAACTGCTTTAGTCAACCCACAAGAAAAGATATGATTTATGGAATTTTCGGTTTTAGGTGAGTGAACTATATTATTGCCTTAACTTCCGTGGCTCATTTTGCACAGGTTGGCGGAGCTATGCTCACAAGTAAAATTAGAGATTTCAAAATAGAATTCTTGATACCCCCCCGGCCTATAGTACCCTTTAACCACCTTCTAACCAGCTTTTTGGTCTGCAAAGATCAAAAGGTAGCGATATAAATTAAATTTTGCTAATTAATGTGTTTAGCGAGTAAACGGCCACGCCCTGACTCGCACTTTTAGTCACACCCCACCCATGCTAAAGCACATTTTTCCGCAGCGTCGATAAGGTATAATGTGCCGCTTCGATGTATGTGTTTTATAAAAGCGGAACATCCATAGGTTAGAAAAGCCTCATGGATGATTCATGTGATCAATGCAATCAGTCAGATTTGGGGAATCTCTTGTGCAGCATCGTCTTCAGCATTGAGAAACCTCGAATCGTGCTTTGATCTTTACGATTCCTCGAAACTTCCAGTTTGCGAAAATGAATAACAACAATCATGGACATGTAGTTCTGCTAGGCGGAGTGGGTGGAGATTGTCACTCCGTTGGTCTATCGGTCTTACGCCAATCCCTGACAGCCAATGGATACCGGGTCAAATTTCTTGGCAATCAGAATACAATCGAAGATTTTTGCCAACTCGCCGGACTTTGCAATGCGGTACTGGTGTCCAGCCTTGATGGTCATGCCAAGTATTATTTGGAAGGCTTTAGAGATTTGCTGGCCAAATATCAACTGAGTTCGGTGCGGTGGTATCTCGGTGGCAATCTCACAATCGGCGACGCTTTCGGATATGAAAAGATGTTCCTGGAGTTGGGCTTTGATCGCGTCTTTGTGAAGTTCACTGACGTGCGCACTGTGCTCGATGTCCTGAAAAAGGATTTCGAAGATGTTGATCCTGTACCCGACTATCCCGCTTTATGGAACTTTGAGGCCGGCCGGCATCGGGTGGGTGGGCAAATATTGGATGACAGTATGCTGACACTCGAGGCTTTCGACACGATGCGCAAAGAAGTGTTGGCTCAGTGGGCTACCGGCCAGGAGGCTCGCGGACTACGCGACAATGCAGACTATCTCAGCAGGGTCCCCCAATATGCTGTTTTGCAGAATGCAGTTAACAAAGGATTGAGACGGACTTTGGTCCAGCCACGCTGTGGCGTCGCATCGGTTCGAGAACAGATTCATCTGTTCAATGTTTACAAGTCGGTTGGGGCGGGCACGCTGTCGTATCAGGTAGATTCATTAACGCGAAACAACAACTACAAAGCAGCGGCTGAGGCGATCCGTGATAGCCAGGCCAGTGGAATCTCGACGATCAATGGTTTTCCCGTAGTGAATCATGGAGTTCCGGCATTACGCAAAGTAATGGAAGAAACTCGAATGCCGTTACAAACGCGTCATAGCACGCGCCGGCCTGAGTTGTTGGCTGAGATTTCTTATGCAGGCGGTGTGTCGGCGTTTGAGGGTGGGCCGATCTGCTACAACATTCCATATTATAAAGACTATCCGCTCGATGAATCGATCAGCCGATGGCAGTATGTGGACCGGTTGACCGGCATTTATTATGAACGCTATGGAGTTGCTCTCGACCGCGAATTTTTCGGTGTATTGACGGCAACTCTGGTTCCTCCATGCATCGCCATCACCACAAACATTCTCGAAGCAATCCTGGCGGCCGGACAAGGAGTTAAGTGCATAAGCGTAGGTTATGCAGAGCAGGGTAACCGGTGGCAGGACATTGCGGCAATACGCGTGATGAGGCAAAAAACAGTTGAAGCGCTTCAGAATCTGGGTCACAAGGACGTTCAGATCAATACGGTCTTCCACCAATACATGGCGGCATTTCCGACTGATCTGAACCGGGCGGAACAACTACTGATTCAATCGGCAGCCACAAGCGCCATGTCATGCGCTACACGCATATTGATAAAGACACCGGTGGAAGCATTCAGAATTCCTACGGTTCATGACAACAGCTATGCCATCCAGCTTGTACATCAAGGATTGCAATTGGGCCTCTCAACCGTCATCAATGAAGCGAAGGTAGAGGAGGAATGCTCGATTCTGCGGCGTGAAGTGGACCAGTTGCTGGAAGGCGTCATTATGTGTGGTCAAGGACAGGTCTCGAAAGGCATTGTCCGCGCATTTCAAACCGGCGTTCTTGAGATTCCCTTCGCACCCAGCATATACAATCGGGGTGAAGTCATAACCGCACGCG
Source organism: Candidatus Angelobacter sp. (assembly GCA_035939495.1). GTDB lineage: Bacteria > Acidobacteriota > Terriglobia > Terriglobales > Acidobacteriaceae > Angelobacter. The sequence continues at coordinate 37,344 of DASZFU010000156.1, forward strand.
ACAATGAAGGCGCGGTGCGTTTCCTGCATACCGGAAGGCTACCTTTCGATCGTGAACTGCGCGATCGGCATAAGAGCTTCATGAGCGGACGCCGCTCTTCGGAAGGAATCGGTTCCGAACTGGATGATTATCTACTTGTCGAAAAAGATGTAATGAGGCTGCCGCGCGGGGACTATCAATCTTGGCCGCTTTCAGCGTGATGGTTCGTCTGCGCTGGATATAGAATCGCAAAGGGGTGCTGCTCCACGCCTTCTGATTTTCTTCGCATTCCTTTTTTGTTAGCATGGATCATTCATTACAAATTTGATTTCAAATGCTCTCTCGCTGATTTTGGCCGGCTCTACCTGGAGCGCGGGCAGGAAATCGCTTTTGTCCATCGCCGCGGATATCGCTCGATTTCATGGACTTACCGGCAGACGGCAGAATTGGCGTTTCGCTTTGCCCGGGAACTGGAAGCTCGAAACATTAATAAAGGAGAGCGCGTCCTCCTCTGGGGTGATAACTCTGCTGAATGGGTCGCCGTATTCTTCGGATGCATGATGCGCGGCGTGGTTGCCGTGCCCATGGACAAGATCGCGGCGCCGGAGTTCATGCAGCGCGTCGCCTCAGACGTAGATGCCCGGCTGGTTGTCTGTTCCAGAGAGGTGGCTGCCGCTGCGTCTAAATGGCCCAGTCTGGAGCTTGAGAACCTGAGCGATGTTTTAGCTGAAAGACTTGCAGAACCTTACGATTCAACGGTCACTCGCGAAGACACTGCGCAGATCGTCTTCACCTCCGGCACCACGGCTGAACCTCGTGGTGTGGTGCTGACCCACGGCAACCTGCTTTCGAGCCTCGACCCTATTCAGCGTGAGATTCCCAAGTACCTTAAATACGAGCGCATCTTTCACCCTATTCGCTTTCTCAACATGCTTCCCTTGAGCCATGTCTTCGGACAATACATGGGAATGTTCATCCCCTGCCTGATCGGGGGCACCGTCATCTTTCAATCTACGTTCAAGCCCAGCGAGGTGATCGACTCGATCCACCGGGACCGTGTCTCGGTGCTGGTTGCGGTCCCGCGCATAACGGAATCGCTGCAACAGAAAATCGAGCGTGAGTTTCCACGCGAAACCGGGCCAAAGTTTGCTGCCGCTGAAGGCGAACATTTTCTGAAGCGCTGGTGGCGCTTCAGAAGGATTCACCGCCGGTTCGGCTGGAAATTTTGGGCGCTGATCTCCGGCGGGGCGGCGCTCGATAACAACACTGAAGAGTTCTGGCGCCGTTTGGGATACGTCGTGATCCAGGGCTATGGCCTCACGGAGACCAGCTCGCTCATCAGCTTGAATCATCCCTTCAAAGTTGGCCGCCGCTCTATCGGCAAAGTTCTCCCCGGGCGCGAGATGAAGCTGGACGAAAAAACCGGGGAAATTCTAGTACGCGGCGAAAACGTGGCGCGGCAATACTGGCAAGGAAAGGAACTGAAGCCCGTTGCAGGTGAAGAAGGCTGGTTTCGCACCGGCGATCTTGGAGCCACGGATGCCGAGGGCAATCTCTATTTCAAAGGCCGGAGCAAAAATGTAATCGTCACACCGGCAGGGTTGAAGGTTTATCCCGAAGACCTGGAGCAGGCGCTGCGCAACCAGCCTGAGGTTCGTGATTGCGTTGTCTTTGGCCTCGAGCGCAGCGGAAATGCCGAGGCCTGCGCCGTCCTGCTGCCGCGAAATCAGAATTCATTGGATGAAGCTATGGTTCGCGCCAACCAATCTCTCGCCGACTTTCAAAAAATCCGCTGCTGGTTTGTCTGGCCCGATGAAGATTTTCCCCGCACCTCAACTCAAAAACCTCGACTGGCTGTAATTCGCCAGGTCGCCGAGGCGCGGTTCGGCGAACGTCCGCAAATTGTTTCTTCCTCCAACCCCCTGCAAGAGTTGATTCGGAGCATTTCCAATAGCAAAGACGATGTGCCTTCCGGCGCGCAACTGCACGAGGACCTCAATCTCAGCTCCCTCGACAGGGTCGAGCTAATGAGCGCCATCGAAGACCGCTACCAGGTTGACCTGACCGACAAAGAGTTTGCCGAGGTGGCGACGGTAGGTGACCTTGAAAAACTAGTGCGGCAAAAGTCCACGGCAACCATCAAGCCTCCCAACTATCCCTATGCCCGCTGGACACGGCGCTGGCCCGTCACCTGGATTCGATTGCTGGTGTACTACACGCTGGTGTGGCCAGCCAACATGATTATGGATAAACCCAAAATCATAGGCCGCGAGAATCTCGAAGATTTTCACGGACAGGCGCTCATCATCTCTAATCACATCACGCAATCCGATATTGGATTTATTCTGGCAGCGCTTCCACCGCGATTGCGCCATCGGGTTGCTACTGCCATGCAGGGCGAGATGTTGCGCTCCATGCGGCATCCGCCAAAGGAGTGGTTTTTTCTGCGGCGGTGGTTCGAACAGCTTCAATACGCGCTGGTGACTGCCTTTTTCAACGTCTTCTCTCTTCCGCAGCGGGCCGGATACCGCGAGAGCTTCAAATTCGCAGGAGAGATTGCCGATCAAGGCTACAACATCGTCATCTTCCCAGAAGGCCGGCGCACCGAGACCGGCGAGATGAGTCCCTTCCGCAGCGGAATCGGCCTGCTAGCCAAGCGGCTGCAACTGCCTATCATCCCCATGCGCATTGATGGACTGTTTCCACTCAAGCAAAAGAAGCAGCGCTTCTCCAAGCCTGGAACTGTTCAGGTACATATCGGGAAACCAATCACCTTCGATGCAGCGGATGATCCAGAAGAGATTGCCAGGAAGCTGCAAAGGATCGTGGAGCAGGTCTCGTGAATTTCTCCGTCATGAAGACGTGTAACAGGCATAACTTGAGCGTTTAGCTGGAGTGAGCGTCAGCGAGCGACCGGCTGCGAAGTCGTACCGCGCTAAACACCCAATATTACTGGGCTTTAGCCGGCTAAAGCCTAATGTCACTTGCTTTGCACGAGATGTCTCGTTTTCTGCAGCCCTATTCGCCCTATTGTCATCCTGAACGGAGCGCGTGAAAAAACTCACAAACTACGTTTATGATCGGCGCGGAGTGAAGGACCCCGATAATGTTTCACTCTAAATTATTGATCCGATGTATTTGACCGAAGTCGTTGAAGTCTGTGAATTTTAAGTCTTGCGTAGATCGTGTGGTAGCCCATCGGAACCCTCTTGGTATAAACGCGGGTAGAACACCTCGTATCTGTAATTAAGCCCTAAACATTCTCGGGGTCCTTCACTCCGCGCCGATTATAGTTGTAGTTGTGAGGTTCCTTGCTGCGCTCCGTTCAGGATGACAGGGGAAGAAGGGCATCGCAAAAACGGACCATTTTCTTAAAAGGGCATAGCGTATCCTAGATAGGCTGAAGGATCTCTAAAACGACAAAACTCTACTTCAACAATCCGCCACGCTTGCATGACGAAGATGAGAAAACGCTTGCCGCGATTGACGAAGGCATCCGTGACGCTAAAGCGGGGCGAATGGTTCCCGCTGATGAAGTCCGTAAGCTCTTGCGCCAGTGCATTATTGCCTCATCTACACGCAAAGCATCTGATTGAAGTACTTCATGATTGTTGAAAAAACAAATGTACGAGTGCGGCGCTGAAGAGAATGGTCGGAGGGTTTCCCAAACTGGGCTATTTATGGGAAACCACTAACGCTGCAATTCACAGACGATAAGGAAAATCAAATTTTTGATGCCATATTCCACTATAACCAAAGTGTAAACAATATCATTGACTATAGAAGCCTCAGAGGTGCAAAATCCTCGGCACATCTTTAGCGGCGAGTTCCGGAATGAGTCTTTGAAGCTTCATGCATTGGCAGTATTCACCCATCGTCTGGATCTATGTGGCCGGCGCCATACTGGCAGGCTGGATGGCAAACTATGCCTGGCGGCGACGGACGGTTTCGGGTGCGGCTGCTTTCGCGTTGATGCAAGCTGGTGCGGCTTTGTGGAGCGCCGGCTATGCTCTTTTACTTTGCCGTTCTGATCTTCCTGGAATCCTGTTCTTTGCCAACGTAGCCTGGACCGGAGCGGTCATACAAGTGCCCGCCTGCCTGGCCTTGGGTCTGCAATTCACCAAACCGGCACGCCTCTCTCGTTGGGCCCTTTTTTGGCAGGCACTACTCCCGGCACTCACCCTGGTTGTTGTCTGGACCAGTGATTTCCACGGTCTGATACGGCACTCTGTTTCTCTGCGCACCGTGGGTTCTCTGAACTTCCTGGAGAGGACTCCGGGACTCTGGTACTGGCTATATTTCGGGTATTCCTACTGCCTGGTCATTGCGGCCATCATTATTCTTTTGCGCTCGGCTCGCCGGTCTCCGCGCGGTCGCAAGGGACAACCAATTGTTTTGATCATCGGGTTGCTCATCAGTTGTTCTGGTCCTCTAGTTTATAACGTGAGCGGAATCCCGTTTCCGATCGATATCTCCAGCATCTTGTTTGTGCCCTCAGGTTTGGTTTTTATCCTGGGGCTCTTCCGCTACCGTCTATTTCATGTGGCGCCGATCGCCCGCGACACCATCTTCGAAAGCATGAAGGACTGCGTGATTGTGCTGGATGAACAGAACCGGATTGCAGACATCAATTTCGCTGCCTGCAAACTGCTGCAACGGCCCGCCGAGGAAGTCATGGGAAGGTTGGCTCGCGACGTGTTCGCCGGACAGCCGGAACTCGTTGAACGCTATGGTACCTCCGCGGAAGCACGCGATGAGGTCATGATTGGCAGGGGCGAAGCAAAGGCCTATTTCGATCTGCGTATTTCACCCATCCGCGACCGGCAACGTCAAACGATCGGGCGACTGATCGTTTTGCACGACATTACCAGGCGAAAGCGCGTGGAAGAGGAGCTGCGAGGGGCAAAGCAGGCCGCCGAGGCTGCTTCCCGTGCAAAGGGCGAATTTCTGGCCATCATGAGCCATGAGATCCGCACGCCCATGAATGCCGTATTGGGTATGACCAACCTCATGCTGGACACCAACCTGGATGAAGACCAGCGGGAGATGGCGCAAATTGTCCGCACCAGCGGCGAATCCTTGCTGACCATCATTAACGACATTCTGGATTTCTCCAAGATCGAATCGGGCAAGCTGGATTTGGAACAGCATCCATTTGACCTGCGGGCCTGCGTGGAAGAAACCCTGGACCTCTTGGCCTCTAAGGCTACGGAAAAAGGCATCAACCTGGCCTGCATTGTTTCCGCGCAAACGCCAGTGCGCATCATGGGCGACGTAACTCGCGTACGCCAGATTCTCTTCAACCTGATCGGGAACGGCCTGAAATTCACGGAGCATGGAGAGGTGGTGGTCTCGGTTGCCGGCGAATTAAAAGATCCAAAAACTCTTCGCCACGAGATTCACTTCAGGGTGAAGGACACAGGAATCGGCATCCCCGAAGATCGGCTCGCGAGTCTCTTTCAGTCTTTCAATCAGGTGGATGCTTCCACGACACGGAAATACGGCGGTACCGGACTTGGTTTGGCTATCAGCAAGCGCTTGAGCACCTTGATGGGCGGCGATATGTGGGTGGAAAGTAAAGGAGAACCGGGGCTGGGTTCCACCTCTCACTTCACCATATCGGCCGACGCTGTGGATATGGAGCTATGTGCTCAACAATTTTCGGGTATGGAACTGGCCGGCAAACGGCTGTTGATCATCGAGCATAATCCCACCAACCTCCGCATCCTGATGGATTATGTCCAATCATGGCAGATGATGGCGATCGCAGCGCGAACGGTCTCTGAGGCCCCTACTCTGATTCGCCGAGGAGTTCCAGTGGACGCAGTCATCATCGACACGCAATTACCGGAAACAGGTTGCGCTGACTTTGTCCATATGATGAAGAAATATCCAATACCGCATGACGGTCCACTGCCTCTGATTGCTATTACCCATATTGGCCGTGGCAACCGCGACATGGACCGGTCCCTTTTTGCGGCGCAACTGACAATACCCATAAAGCCATCTCAACTCTACGCTGCGCTCAGCGGCGTGTTGCAGGTCAGGCAGCCAAAACTGCCGATCAGAAGCAAGACCATCGACAAGATGGCCGACCAACTGCCGCTCCGTATTTTGCTGGCCGAGGACAACGCCATCAATCAAAAAGTCGCGCAGCACATTCTCGCCCGCCTCGGCTACTTCCCCGATGTAGCCGCCAACGGACTCGAGGTGCTCGATGCACTGGCGCGCCAAGTCTACGACGTGATTCTCATGGATATGCACATGCCTGAAATGGATGGCATGCAGGCCACCAAACTTGTGCGGAAACAATTCCCTCAAGCGCAGCAGCCGGCCATTATCGCCCTGACTGCGGACGCCATGCAGGGCGACCGCGAAAAATTCCTGGCCGCAGGAATGGATAACTACCTGAGCAAGCCACTGCGCATCGAAGAACTCAGCGAAGTGTTGGCCCTCACCGCCACCCAGCACAGCCACAGCCAAATCAAGCCAGCTACCGTTGGATAACAGTGAAGCGCAATAGCATTCTCATATTCCTTGGTTTCGCCTCAGGACAAAGGCCGCGAGGCTGGTTTGTTGCCGGTTTCATTTTGCAGCAAGCTGAAAGCCACTATGGTTTTTCCGCGAATGCCCGTGGAGTTTTCCAGTTCCTCTATCAATGCGGGTTCAAGGCGATCGGGATCGACTTGCATTTCACAGGCTGATATCTCCTCTGTTGAGGCGCCTTGGAAACAAAGTTCGCAGATGCCGAGCGTATCGTTGTTCCCGGTTCGTACAGGAGGCCCAAAGGTGCGGCAGGTCATAGGACGTGAAGCATAGAGATCGCAGGTTCCCGTTTCGGGATCGAGGACTGGACATGGCTCATCATCCGCAAAATCGGCAAATCGTTGTTCGGCGTCTTCGTCTTCGGCCAATATTCCGGTAGCCGGGTCGCCAGGGAAAGATGCAGATAGTTTCTGAATCGCCTGGCGAGTGCGTTCGCGCACACGGTTAGCGCGTTGTGGATCGGATTTTCCCAACATCATGAGGCCGTGACGAAGATGGGCCGCATCGAGCTGGCTGATCGGAAATGGGCCGATGCAACATTGAGTGCATCCTGGACGGCAGACCAGCCATGCGCCTGCCCGCCGGGTTGCGTCGGCCAAGGCGGCATCCATGATTTGGATGAGTTCCTGGTGCCGGGCTGGGAGTACGGTAAGCACAATCCCAGTGTAGTCTTTTCTACCAAAACGCTGTACTGGCGCCACTTCAGGTTGTTACACCAAGCCGGGATTGCGGCCTTGTTTTAGGTCCCAAAGGGCGGCGATGAGGGCGTCGATGTCTTCGAAGTTGTTATACAGCGCTAGCGATGCGCGCAAGCTAGTCTCGATGCCGAAGCGGCGGTGGATTGGCTGGGCACAGTGATGTCCGGCGCGGACTGCGATGCCTCGCCGGTTGAGGAAATCACCGATCTCTTCGGTGCGGAAGCCATCTAAAATAAACGACAGCACTCCCGCCTTTTCTTTTGCGTTGCCGATGATGTGCAGGCCTGGAATGCGCTGAAGGCCAGCCGTGCCATAGGTGAGAAGTTCATGCTCGTGGCGCGAGATATTCACCATGCCCACGCGGTCCAGATAATCAATCGCCGCGCCCAATCCTATGGCGTCGGCGATGTTCCCTGTGCCGGCTTCGAAACGCTGCGGCGGGGGCTGATAAACGGTTTTCTCGAAGGTGACATCTGCGATCATGCTGCCGCCGCCCTGCCACGGCGGAGTGACATCCAAGACTTCCGACTTGCCATATACAACGCCGATGCCGGTGGGCGCGAATAACTTGTGGCCGGAGAGCACATAAAAGTCGCAATCCAAAGTCTGAACATCAACGCGCATATGTGAGACGGCCTGAGCGCCATCCACAAGCACTTTGGCGCCATGACGATGCGCGGCTTCAATCATGGCTTTTACGGGAATCACGGTGCCGAGGGCGTTGGAAACCTGGGGCAGAGAGACGAGCCGCGTTTTCGGACCCAGCAGCTTCTCATATTCATCAAGAATCACCTGGCCGCAATCGTCGACCGGGACAACACGAAGGCGAGCGCCCTTTTCCGCACAAAGCATTTGCCAAGGCACGATGTTGGCATGGTGTTCGAGCCAGGTGATTACGATTTCATCATCTTTGTCTACATTGTGGCGTCCCCAGCTTTGCGCCACCAGGTTGATGCCTTCCGTAGCGCCGCGTACAAAAACAATTTCGCGGGCTGCCGAGGCGTTGAGGAACCGGCGGACCTTCTCGCGAGCGGATTCGTAGGCATCGGTAGCGCGGGCTGCCAGTTCGTGCGCAGCGCGGTGGACGTTGGAATTCTCGTGCGTGTAATAGTAAGTGAGGCGGTCGATAACGCTTTGCGGCTTTTGGGTCGTGGCAGCGTTGTCAAGCCAGACGAGAGGACGCCCGTTGACGCGCTCGCGCAGGATAGGAAAATCACGCCGAATCGCTTCGACATCGAATGAGTAAGCAGGTAAGCCTAAATCGGGAAGCGTCTCTATTTGAGAGTTGAGGGGTTGGATGGCAGGAGCGGTTTCTGGGCGTGCTAGGGGCCGCGCCAGTTGGAGAAAATCAAAAGACGCCAGTGGCTGGAAAGCGGCAGGATGAGCAACCGCGCCTGGGACTTGGGGCGACCTGGCATCAGTGGTCGTTGCGTCAGGAGCAGGCCGAGTCTGTGTCCCTGTAGTTTTTTCAGTGGACTTCCGCTTTTCTGCTTCCGGTTTCGGTCCAAGTGCTGGAGCAGAACCGTGTACTCCTGAAAATAGCGGCCGGGCCTCCTCCATAAACGAAAACATCGGCACCGCCGATGAATCAGCTACTCCAAGAGAACCTGGAATTGTAGGCGTGGGCGGCTGGAAGAACTCAGGAAACTGAAATGGCAGAGCCTCTCCCTCCAAGGATGCAGGATCTGTGCTGAAGCCGGATGGCTCTGCTGGCTTCGCGGTAGAGTTTCCGGCCGGCTCACCCAATAGCGGCCGGACTTCTTCCAGAAAAGAAAAATCTTGACCGCCGGAGAATGCTGTGACCGGCATGTCCGTTCCCATATCTGTATCTTGGATTGCGAGAAGAGGCTGAGCTTGTGTGTCTGTTGGTTTGGAAGGCACGAAGGCGCTAGTCGGTTTCAGTGGAGTTTCGACCGGCGGAATGCTGGCTTGCAGCGCTCCGGGCAAGGCGGTAAAGAACTCGTTTGCCATGCGCGCCAGCATTGCCGGATTCGGAAGGCCGATAGGCAGATTTTCGGTTCCAGTCAGCACAGTCGCCCAGTTTTCGGTGGGCACTTTCGGCTTTGGATCATTTGTACTCATGATAATGACCCACTTCGACGTCTTCGAGGGCGGCGATGGCATCGTCGGTGAGCACGGCGGCCGAGCAATACAGCGAAATCAAATAAGAGGCCAGGGCCTGGCTGTTGATGCCCATGAAGCGAACTGAAAGACCGGGACTTTGTTCACCGGCAAGTCCTGGTTGGAACAATCCGATCACTCCTTGTTTTTTTTCACCGACACGCAGCAGCAGAATCTTGGTCTTATGATCTTTGCTCCTGATGTGGATCTTGTCGGTTGGGATCAGCGGAATACCGCGCCAAGTGAGAAAAGGATTTCCGAAGAGCGTCACTGTGGGCGGAGGCACCCCGCGGAAGGTGCACTCACGGCCAAATGCTGCGATGGTGCGAGGATGCGCGAGAAAGATTGATGGCTCTTTCCATACCTTGGTGAGCAATTCGTCTAAATCGTCGGGCGTGGGTGGTCCTTGGCGTGACTTGATGTGTTGGGAGCCAGGAACGTTGTGTAGAAGTCCGTACTCGGCGTTATTGAGAAGTTCGTGCTCCTGGCGTTCTTTCACGCTCTCGATCAGTACACGCAGTTGTTCGCGAGTCTGGTCGAAAGGGCTGCTCAAGGTATCGGCAACCCGAGTATGAACATTGAGTATGGCATTGATGCTGCTCAGCCGGTATTCGCGCGGCTTTTCTTCGTATTCGATATAAGTCCGGGCCAATTCGGATTCCTCCACCTGGCCGCAAGTAACTTCAATCGCCTTTTCTTCAACCACGCGGTTGCGGCGAAGGGTGCCGGCTTCAAGCGGTTTCCAATCCAGCAACCGAACCAGCCATCGGGGAGTGATCGCTCCATACAGCGGAGCAGTCTTGGTTACGTTTGCAAGTTGAAATGCACCCTGTTCACCGAGGGATTGCCGAGTGTTGTCTTCAGCCACAGATCTATCTCCTTCGAAATCATGAGGCGCTCAAACCACATTAGTATACAAAAGGAAGTGCAAACGCGAGATGACGCAGGACCAGAAAAACCAAACCCGGCACAATTCGGCTTCGCTCAAGGGCAGGCTAAGGCACGGAGAAATTGAGAAAATCAAACCAACAAGCCAAATCAAAATCAACCACAGAAGCCGCCGAGATCGCAGCGATACTTAAAGGATTCCAGATGGTTTTGGCCTGTGGTTTTGGGCCTAATGTCGCTAACTTTTTGAAAAAGAGCGCGGCATGCGAAGGTCTTGCTTGGTGCTCCCGTTGTTCCCGATATGGTCAATACTTTCGGACTTTGCGGTCGATGCGGTCGGACCAGGCATGAATTCCTCCGGTCAGGTTGCTCACCTTGGTGAATCCGGCTTGGCGAAGAATCTGCACCGCCTTGGCGCCACGTGGGCCCATCTTGCACAGGGTTATGATCTCGCGGCTGGCATCCAGCTCATGCACGCGCTTCGGCAGCTCCGGCAAGGGGATCAGGTGTCCGCCAATGTTGGAAATTTCAAATTCATGTTCGTCGCGCACGTCGAGCAGGAAGAGGTTCTCACCCGCATCGAGACGGTGTTTCAGTTCTTCGACTTTTATTTCAGCAATACTCATAACCTCACCTCAGCCGTTTCAGAACTCATGGAGCACGGGATGGGATTCGAACCCATGTATAACGGCTTTGCAGGCCGCCGCGTTGGCCACTTCGCCACCCGTGCCCAAAAACACAAAACCCACCTGCCAGCATGTCTTCTGGCGGTGGGTTTAATCAGGTACTTGCTTTAAATACTGTTTAGCTCTGCAAGCTCCTTGCGCCAAAAGACACGTATGCGCAACACATACAGGCGCAACAGATCGTTCCGGTCTTTTGGACGTTAAAATTCATTTGTAAATAGATAACATAAAGAAGTGGCAAAAGCAAGCGCAAATTATCCCGCCAGTTGTGCGACATAAAAGTGGAAAATCAACATCCTTTGTGCGTCTAACCAGCAACCGCTGATTCATACCTGCTCCAAGATGACCTTCGGGCGGAAGCGATCTGACCATAATCGTCTGGCCCGCCAACGTATTTGGCAAGCCCATCAAGAAAAAATTGCTCTATCAACATTTCAGGCATTCTGCAAAATCCTCACTTTTATGTCGCACACCTTATCCCGCCGGGATGGTTGGGGTGTTGCACGTCTTCATCATGGAAACTTTCAGTTCGGACGGCATTATTTCCGCAAAATGAGTCCTCCGTGTGGATGAATAAGTCCCAATTTCGGAAGTAAGCAAAGTGTCCATATCTGGAAAACGTGTCCATTTCCGAACACTGGGTTATCAATCTATGGGAAGCTTGCTGCCCGTCGGATGCACCTGTGATGGTCATCTAAAGTAGGAATAACTCCTTAGTTCAGCTTTAGTTCGGGGCTTAAGAAGCAAAATTTCCAAAACTATTCTGCAGGAAACTCAATAGTGCTGAGGTTGGCGATTAAAATGCATCGAGAGAATAGGTTACGGAGGAATAAACTGTGTTTCTTCGTTTATCCTCATTTCGTTTTTTCTCGTCCAGCGAACATGGTCATGCGCCACCGCAAACTTCTGCCCGAACCTGGCGCCTCCAAGCGTGACAGAAAGAGCTTTGGGGCCAAGGTGGGGAACTGATGGAGACTTTGTTTCAAGACATTCGCCGTTCGATTCGCTCCTTGCGAAAAACTCCCGGATTCACGTGGATTGCCGTAGCTACGCTGGCGTTGGGAATCGCTGCGAATGTGATTGTCTACAGCATCATCGATGCCGTCATACTGCGTCCGCTGCCCGTCAAAAATGCAAAGGAAATTGTGGTTGCGCGCTGGCAGAACGCGCAGATGCAACCTCAGAGTGAAGTTTCTGCTCCTGTTTTCTTCCTGCTGAAAGACTACGCCCAATCGCTTCAGAACGTAGCTGCCGTCTATCCACAAGAGATCGGCGTCAACCTGGGTGGAGTTCAATTGCCGCGATATGTGACAGCGCTCCGAGTCTCGGAGAGTTTTTTCCCCATTCTCGGGGCTGAGCCCAAATTGGGCAGGGTGTTTACTCACGCAGAAGACCAAGCCGGGGCGCCCGGTACGGTGGTGCTCAGCTATCATCTTTGGCAAAGCATTTTTGATAAAGATTCAGAAGCCATTGGCCACGTCATCAAGATCAATGGCGCTCCGTTCACGATCATCGGTGTAATGCCCGAGGGATTTCGCTCCTATCCCAATGCGGACATCTGGTTGCCGCTCTACCTCAGTCCGGCCAATGCCGACCCGGGCAGTGACTATTTGGTACTTGCCTCGCTCAAGAAGGGCATCGTCATACCAGAGGCTGAGCGGGAGTTGGAATCGCTGTTGAAAGCTCGCTCGCTCTCCTATCTGCCGGGCGTGTCATCAGGCGCCGCCAGGCTTCGTCTGGAGTCTCTTGAGGACCTTCGCACTGGAAAATTTCGCCGCAATCTAAGCATCTTGTTTGGCGCTGTTGTTTTGGTTTTGCTGGTGGCCTGCACCAACTTGATGGTATTGATCCTCGTCCGCGGATTCAGCCGCACTCAGGAGTTCGCCATCAGGGCGGCCCTGGGTTCCAGCCGGACCAAACTGGTGCGCGTTTTCCTCATCGAAAGCCTGCTCCTGGCTCTGCTCGGGGGAGCGATTGGCGTCGTGCTGGCAAAAGAGCTGCTTCCGCTGGTCCTCTCGCTCGTTCCTGCTGATCTGGTGCAGGCTGGCGTGATTCAGATGAATCGCCAGTCACTGCTCTTTGCGTTAGTACTGTCTTTGCTGGTGGCCCTGATAGTGGGCCTCATTCCTGCAATCAGAGTGGCGGGATCAAGAATTCAGGAGATGTTGAGGGAAGCTTCCCGAGGGGCCACTTCGAATTTGCGGCAGACGCGGTTGGCCCAGGTATTGGTAGGCGTAGAAACCGCGTTGGCGGTCATTATTTTGGGGACGGCCCTGCTGCTGCTCCAGAGTTTCCTGAGCCTGGAACGAGTGAATGCCGGGTTCGACGGTCATCAAGTATGGGTAGCGCAACTTTCGCTGGCCGCCAATCGCTATGGAACAACCCAATCAAGTTCACACCTGGTGGATCACGTTGTCAAAAAGCTCCAGGCCCTGTTTGAAGTCGAGAACGCAGGCAGCATCAATGGACTTCCCCTTGAAACAGGGCTAAATTTGCCGATCTATCCGACGGAAGCGCCGGGAAAGATCCATCATGCGGTGGAGTACCGCATTGTGCAGGGGAATTATTTCAAATCGTTGCGCATACCTCTTGCCGCTGGAAGATTTTTTCTGAGCAGCGACGATGGCAGCGGTCATCCCGTTGCAATCATAAATCAGACTCTGGCCCGCAAGTGGTGGCCGCAAGAGAGTGCGATTGGGCACTTCATCCGTGCCGGCGAAGAAGTTGGGTTTGCCGATCACCCGCGGGAGATCGTAGGCGTAGCGGCCGACGTACACGATAGCGGCCTTGGACGGACGCCCCCTGCCGTGGTTTTCGTGCCGGCACAGCAAGTCCCGGACAGCATCACGGCTTTTGTGAATAAGCTGTTTCTGGCATCCCTGGTGGTCCGCACGAAGGGCCGCGAAAACGTCTCGCAAAATATCCGGAATGCTGTGTTATCAGCCGATCCCGACTTGCCCATTGCCTCATTGCGCCCTATGACGCAGGTTGTGGCGGAGTCGCTAAGCATACCGATGTTCTATGCCTGGCTTACATCCTCGTTTGCGCTTTTCTCGTTGTTCTTTACGGCCATTGGCGTCTACGGACTGCTCAGCTACCAGGTATCACTGCGAACGCCTGAAATCGGCCTGCGTATGGCCATTGGGGCCACCCGTTTCCAGATCGTCACTCTTGTCCTGAAACGAGGCGCGCAGCTTTCGTTGATCGGTATGGCTCTAGGCTTAATCATTTCCGCTTTCCTGGGGCGGATTCTGAGCAGTTTGTTATATAATTCTAATCAGGTCTTCCTGAAGTTACTCGTCGGGGAAGCGTTTCTCTTAGCGAGCGTTGCGTTACTCGCTAGCTTGCTGACAGCAGTCCGGGCCAGCGTGATCGAACCCATGACGATTCTGCGCAACCAGTAAGCCATGTGAAAGCGGCTTTCACGCAAAATTATACGGCCGCCCCCCAGTTCCACCACGGCCTATGAGAGCCACCGACAAGCGCTACCGAGTCCTAGTTGCGGATGACCAGCCGGACGTTCTTGAAGCGCTCAAGATGTCGCTCACCGCTCAGGGATTTGACGTTGAAACCGCACGATCCCCTCAAATCGTCATTGAAGCTCTTCGCCTGCGGGAATACGACACGCTGCTGCTGGACCTTAACTATGCCCGTGACACGACCTCCGGCGCGGAAGGCCTGAAGCTGATCGAGAAGATTCAAGAGATTGACAACCAAGTTCCGATCATCATAATGACCACATGGGGCACCATCGATATCGCCGTCCAGGCAGTGCGGCGCGGCGCACGTGATTTCCTGCAAAAACCGTGGAACGACGAGGAACTGGCAACCAAGCTCCGAATCAGCGCCGACTTATATCGAGCCGTTCGCCAAAGCCAGCGTTTGGAAGCCCAGAACAAACTGTTTCAGGTCCAGGCTCCAAGCTTTATTTCCAACGCTCCCGCGATGCGTCCGGTGCTTGAACTGATTTCGCGCGTTGGTCCCTCGGATGCCAATGTGCTAATCACGGGCGAGCATGGCACGGGCAAAGAAGTAGTCTCCCAGACCTTACATGCGCTCTCTTTGCGTGCCAGCAAACCACTGATTGCCGTGAATACCGGAGGGCTGCCCGAAGGTACCTTCGAGAGCGAACTCTTCGGACATGTAAAAGGGGCGTTTACAGATGCCCGCGCCGACCGGATTGGGCGCTTCGAGATGGCGGACCAAGGCACAATTTTTCTCGATGAGATTGCCAACGTTCCTTTGCGCCAGCAGGCGAAGCTCCTGCGGGTCCTCGAAAGCGGCGAGATGGAGCGCGTGGGATCGTCGCGCACCCGGCAAATCAACGTGCGGGTACTATCGGCGACGAATGCCGATCTGCGGGCAGCATGCGCCTCCGGAGAGTTCCGCGAAGATCTTCTTTTCCGGTTGAATACGGTCCAGATTCGAATTCCACCTTTACGGGAACGTTCCGAGGACATTCCCGCTCTTGCAGCGCATTTTTTGAGGAAATACAACGAGCGCTACGGAAAAAACATAAGATCGTTCCGCCCGGATGCAATGGAACAGCTTATGAGATTCCCGTGGCCCGGCAACGTGCGCGAGTTGGACCACACGATTGAGCGCGCCGCGATCATGTGCAGGGACGAGCAAATTCAGTTGAGTGATTTGGGACTTCAGACTGCGGATCTATCAAGCACCGCCAGCCTGGACAACATGAGTCTTGAGGAGGCCGAGCAATTGTTGATCAGCAAGGCCCTGGCGCGCTACAAAGGGAATGTCAAATATGCGGCCCAAGTGCTGGGATTGAGCCGGGGGACGTTTTACCGCCGAATGGAGAAGTACGGGTTACATGCGCCGAACAGGAAAGAAGAGCAGTAACCCCTGGTGGTTCTCTCTTCCATTTGAGCGTCGTCTCCTCGTCTCAATCGTACTCACCGGATTTCCTGGAATCGTTTTGAGCCTATGCCTGCTTTGGACCAACTCCTATTCCCTGGATCACAAGGCAGAGATCACCATCGTCCTTCTTATCCTCTGGCTGGGCTCATCTTCTTCCGTCTATGAACGCACAGTCAATTCGCTGAGAGTCTTGTCGAGTGTAATCGGCTCTCTTCAAGAGGAGGATTTTTCATTTCGAGCCAGCCAGGCGGTTCGCGGAGATGTCTTGGGCGATTTGGCCACGGACATCAATACCTTGGCGCGCGCTCTTGAAGAGGAGCGCTTCAGCGCCTTGGAATCCGCAAACCTGTTTCGCAGCGTGATGGATGAGGCGGGCGCAGCTATCTTTGCCTTCTCGCTGGAGCAGCGTCTGCGCCTGATCAATCGCGCTGCTGCCGGACTCCTGGGGCATGATGAAACGTTTCCTCTCCATCGTACCGCCCAGGAACTTGGGGTCGATGATCTGCTGGAAGGGCCGCCTTCGGAAACCATTACCCGTTCCTTTCTCGGTATAGAGCGCCGCTGGCTTGTCCGGCGTACGCAGTTTCGCCTGCACGGAGTTCCGCACCTGCTGATCGTGATGTCGGAAGCGTCACAAGCCCTGCGCGCCGAAGAGCGCCTGGCCTGGCAAAATCTAATCCGCGTCTTCGGCCACGAAATTACCAACTCTCTGGCGCCCATTAAGTCGATTGCGTACACGCTGGCGCGGACTTCATCCACAGTGGAACTTCCTGAGGCTTTCAAGCACGATCTGCAGAGGGGCCTGGACGTGATTGCCAATCGCTCGGATTCGCTCAATCGATTTCTGCAAAACTACGCGCGCTTCAGCAGGCTGCCGCCGCCCACTCCCAGACTTACGCTCCTGAATAAGATCGTTTCTGAGGCCGTGGCCTTAGAGACCAGGCTGCCGATTGTTGTTCTTCCCGGCCCGAACGTTAAGATCTTTGTTGATCCTGACCAACTCGCTCAGGTGCTCATCAATCTCTTACGCAATGCGGTAGAGTCGGCGATCGAAAACCCCGCTCAGGCATCCGAATCTGATCCAGTCTCGGTCGCCTGGCGTGTAGAAGGAAGGGGGCTATTGCTGTGGATTCGCGATCGTGGCATCGGCTTGCCTGAAACGCAAAACCTCTTCGTTCCGTTTTACACCACGAAAAATACCGGGTCAGGCATCGGCTTGGTTCTGAGCCGCCAGATCATCGAGTCCCACAGTGGATACTTGGCCCTGCAGAACCGTCAAGATGGTCCGGGATGCGAAGCCTTCATCAAATTGCCGCTGTGCGTGGTTGAAGATATGGATCAAGCCGGCAGCACAAAGCATGGCAGGCAAGATGCGGATTCATCGCTAATGGGATGAACGTCCGTTCATTGCTCACCCATGTAGTGTCCATTCATGGACTGATGTCCAAAGCTGGACAAGTGTTTTGTGCGTGGACACGCACCGCCCGTTTGGGCCACCTTCATCCGTCGCCGTTCCTGCTTGTGGTTTTCCGGCCAACATGAGCTATATCCAGAAAAATTTTAAGCATTTTTCCTGTATCCGGAGGGCCAACATCCTTGGTTACAATGTCTTACAAAAGTACACCGGCATTTCGACAATAGAGATTTGAGATGAGCGACTCAGCAGTTTCCCCTTGATTGCAGGATCTACTCACACTGGCAAGCCAGTTGCTTCTTTGAATGTCACCACCGACAAAAAAAGCTCAAGGAGATATTGAATGAATCGCATTCTTGCGTTGCAAAAACTGATGAGTACTTCATCACAAACCGGGTCCGAAGAGATCCTCTTGATGAGCACGGTCAGCGGCCTCTGCGGGACCACGTTGAACACGTTGACCCCATGCCCCCATCCGTAAACCCCAATGTTGGGTCCGGTATTCATCAATATTCATCACTGCGAGAGAATATGCGAAGCAGACCAAATCCGCTGCTAGGGTTAATCAACCGAGATTACTTCGAGACGTTTGATCTTTACTCTCCACGTAAGACTGATTTCCATGATCGTGTCGTAGCCCAGCTTCCTGCTGATTGGCGGCTTCAGAGAAACGGCATTTGGTTTCACTGTGGCTCGCCTTTGAATATCGTACCCGAGCAGGGTTGGAAGATTCATGTATCGGCAACCGCGGACGATGCAGTTGAAACCCTGAATCGAGTTATGAAGGTATTGTTTCAGCGGCGAGACACAGATTTCAAGTTCGCCGTCGATTCCTATGTTCTTTCGTTGTTGAATGGCAAGAACTGGCCTCGCGGATGTTCGGGTAAATTCATTACCGTCTATCCAAAAGACAACGGACGTTTTGTTGAATTGATCGAAGAGCTTCATCAGGCTACTCTTGGTCAACGCGGACCGTACATTCTTTCCGACCATCAATATGAAAAAAACAGCGTGGTGTTCTACCGCTATGGAGGAATGCGGGCTCGTCTTGCCTTGAACATCGCCGGCGAAAAGGTTCCACTGTTGACGGGGCCGGATGGACGCGATGTGCCGGATCAGAGGCTTCCATTTCCCAATACTCCGGATTGGGTGGAATCTCCAATTCTGACTTCCAGAGGTGAAGATGATGCCGCACATTCCGCGATGCTGCACAACGGCAGATATGAGATCGTCGATGTGCTGGCGTTTTCCAATGCAGGCGGCGTTTATCGCGCTCTGGATCGTCAGACAGGGACTCAGGTAGTGGTGAAAGAAGCACGGCAGCACATTAGCTCGGCAGGCAGCGGAGATTGCGATGCGGTGGGACTCTTACACAAAGAATATCGCCTGCTGCAGCTCCTCGCCGATACCGGCATTGCGGCCCAACCGCGCGATTTCTTTCAGGAATGGGAGCATTGGTTCCTGGTGGAAGAGTTCATCGATGGCATTCCCCTAGCCAGCCACATTGCCGAACGCAGCTTGTTGCTTCGGACTCGGCCATCACAAAAGGACTTCGATCTCTGGCACGAGGAACTTCGTTCACTCATTTACAATTTGGCAAATCTGATCGAGACTTTGCATGAACGCGGCATTGTGTTTGGAGATCTTTCTCCCAACAACCTGCTGCTCACGAAGACTTCAAACCAAATAAGACTGATTGACTTTGAAGGGGCAAGGCAGCTCGGCGTAGATCTTTCCGTCAATCTGCATACGCCTGGTTTCGCATCGCCAAACCAGAAGAGTGGTGGAACCACAACCTTTCAGGACGACTACTATGCTGCGGGCGCAGTGATTTGCTCCTGTTTGTTTCCGCTTAATGGTCTTTTGGATCTGTGCCCGGAAGGTGCTGCTAACCTCATGCACAACATTGGGGATGACGGCCGGATACCGCAGCCGGTGACTGGAATGATTTTGGATCTTTTGAGCAGCGATCCTGCGCAACGGCCCTCGCCTGCGCAGATGCGGGCTATCGTTTCGAGTTCACCGGCGTGCGAGAGGTTTTGCAGGCATCACGAGATGCCGGTAGATTATCGCGCCGTCATCGACGGCATTCACCGCCATGTTGCTGCATCGGCGACCTACTCTCGCAAGGACCGGTTGTTTCCCTCCGATCCCAGATTGTTTTCTACGAACCCTCTCAGCCTGGCTTACGGAGCGACAGGCGTTGCCTACGCGCTGCATCGGATTTCCAACGAGGTTCCAGAAAAGGCAATCGAATGGATTCTCCAGCATAGAGTCGACAATCGCGAATATCCGCCGGGATTGTATGTCGGATCATCGGGCATCGCGTGGTGCTTACTGGAAATGGGCCTGAAGAGGGAAGCCGAAAGAATCTTCAGACATACTCTCGCTCATCCGTTGCGCTGGCAAAGCGCCGACCTGTTCTATGGCCTGGCAGGGTGGGGAATGACCTCTCTGCGTTTCTTTCTGGAGACCCAAGACGAAGTATATCTTTTTTATGCCCGCCAGGCGGCTGCGCGGATCTTGGAGACTTCAGCTCGCGATCATCAAGGGCGTTTCTGGACACATAAAAGTGAAGTTCGCCTTGGTATCGCTCAGGGCGCCAGTGGCATCGCTCTCTTTCTTTTGTATCTGTATTTGGCGACCGGTAATTCTGAATACCTGTCTGCCGGACATGAAGCACTGGAATTCGATCTCGGGCATGCCGTCGAAACCAAAGACAGGGGTTTGGCCTGGAGCCATTCAAGCAACTCGCCATCCCCGCTCTATCCCTACTGGCATTTCGGAAGCGCAGGAGTTGGCCGTGTCGCGCTGCGGTTCTATAGATTGCTCCAGGATGAGCGTTTGCGATCTCTCCTGGAAAAGATCTTTGTCGAGACGGACCGCAAATACGCTGTTTTCCCCAATCAATTTATGGGCCTCGCCGGACTGGGAGAGTTCTCGCTTGATATGTTCGATTTGTCCGGTGACGCTCGCTTCTTACTTGGAGCACAGAAAGCAGCCAGCGGAATTATGCTATTCCGTGTCGAGCGCGACGGAGTCGCGTTTCCCGGCGACCAGCTTGCACGGCTTTCCTGCGACTATGGTACAGGGAGCGCTGGGATCGCTCTGTTCTTGAATCGACTCATCGGCCGCCAGAACGACAATTTCATGCTGGACGCTCTGTTCCATGTTCAACACGCCGGCGGTGAAAAATACCTTGATTCGGAGCTGATAGCTTGTTAGACGCCTGGCGTCGTTTTAGCCAGCGGCTTGCGCTTTCGAAGGCCGTGCTGACGGTTGCTGAGGTTCCGGTCCGCGCCCGGTAGAGGCAAGCAGTTCCGGGAGGATTCCGCTCTTTTGGGGGATGAGCGTGATGCGGGCCTTGCTGTCGATGAGCCTCTGAACCTCCAGAATCTCGAACATAGCGGCTTCGACTTCAGGATCGGCGGCCACTTTGTTGAGCGCTTCGCCAACGATGCGGGGCCGCATGGCAGCCGCTTTTGCAAACTCCACGGCAGCCTGACGCTCGGCTGTGCTGGTGATGATGCTGACTTGATTGGCTCCATCTTGCTTGATTGCAGACGTGACCTGGCGCAAGCGGTTCACAACTTTTTCTTCAATCTGCCGGATCATCTGCGTATCGCGGAAATGTACCTTACGGATATAAACCGAACCCAGCTTGTATCCCCACTCGTGCGATTGTGGCGAAACTTCGTCCCGCACGGTCTGGCTCATCGCGTGGCGATTTTGCAGCATGTCGGCCAGCTTGAGATTGCTGAGACAGCGGACGGTTGAGTTGCTCACATTGGCTGCGAGCGACCCGCGTGGATCGGCGTTCTTGAAAAGAAATGCGACCGGATCGCTGATGAACATCTCGTACCAGATGCCGATACCCATCGGCGCGCCTTCTTCCGAGTTGACCGGCTGGCTGCGCAAGTACTGCTGGTCGATGCGCATATCAAGGACATATACCCGGCCGAGCCAGCGGACGATGGGCGCTTTCAGGCCTATTTTGAAAAGCAGTATATGCAAACCCGGCTCGTCTATCACCGCAACGACTTTGCCAAACAACACGTACACGTAGCAGGTCCGCTCTCCCACGATCGTGTATATACCGAAGAAACGCAGCAGCGCAAACAAGAGAGGCACGGCAATGTAGCAGGCGACAAAGGTGATGATGGCAGCAATCAAGAAAGTCATTTATTTGGTCTCCACGACGGCATGTTGTGCATTGCTAAAGATCCCAAGGCGAACGTTGCGCACGTAAGCGCGCAAAGCTCCTTCGCCTGTGGCTTTAAGATCGGAGAGTTGGCTGGCGAGAGCTACCAGCGGCTGGACTTCGGCCTGGGCCTTAAGAGTTTCGATCTCGGCCGCCCGCTTCGACTGCTCGATGCGCTGGTCCGCGGTCGCTTGGGCGAGACTCATGTCGGAGGAGACCATGTTGTGCGCGGTATTGATAGCGGCCAGAGCCGATTCGACTTCAGGAGGAGGATCAATCCCGGTGATCAACGACGCATCGAGCACAATGCCATAGCGGGCTTCGGAGGAGCTGCACTCGCGGTCCATATGCTCGTTGAGGTCGCGAAGGTTCTTGCGAAGATCGTTGATGGAGATGCCGCTGTTGGCTGTGGCGGTAGAGCCAGGATCGGCCGGCGCTTCGAACGTTGCAATGCGTTCGCGCAGTACCGACACGAAGTAGCCCATTACATGGGCGATGGGGTTCTCCACCGCGAAGATGTTGGCATAGAGATTGCGCTCGGAGATGTGATAGCGAATCTGACCGGTCAACCCGGTATTGAGCTGATCTTTGGTTACGGCCTCGACGATCTTTCCCGCCTGGTTGGCGCCCGGAGCGTCAGGATCAAAAGCCATGTTGACCGTCTGCGTGGCGATCGAGACTTTGTAGATTTTCTGCCACGGCCATTTGAAGTAAGGTCCGCCCGGCATGATGACGCGTACCTGAGGATACTGGTAGCGATGCTTCTCATCAGGATCAAGCTGTGCCGCGAGCGGCGAGGTAATCGTGGTTTGCCCCGGAATGCGTTCCGCCCGTCCGAAGTTTGTCTTCACAGCCCGTTCGTTTTGATTGACGGTATAGATTCCTCCGGCAAGATAACGCAACAAAAACCAGACAATGACGCCGATTAGTATTCCAGCGGGAACATTGGGGTTCATGAAGCACCTCCTCTTGAATTAGTGCGTCTCAGTCCAGGATCGTTACAGAGTCTTATAGGGAGAGAGTTCGCTGCCTCTTTTTATCACATAGCGGTCAGAGCAGGCAGCTTGTGGCCTAAATGTGTGGGCGGCGCTGCCGGCGAACGTTTCACCCCTTCGCAGGTCCATCCAGCGCTTCCCGAACTTCGCCCGCCCAATAACAGCGCTTAATCGTCTAGACTCGTCACGCGACATAACTTATACACAACAGTGACGAGGCTTGTAGCCGACGGTGATGTCGTTTCCGGGGAACCGCAAGGCCAAAAGAAGACCTATCGATGGCGCGGATTGAAGATTGCCCGCAGCGAAGGGACCGGGCATATACTATCGGCGGCTCTGGTGCTTGGCAAAGGTCTGGCAAAGGCAACCAAAAAGCGCTGATATCATCGCTCTTACTTAGATTGGCCGTCCACATCGACTACAAAGCTGTAAGTATTCGTAGCTCCCGCCTTTGAATTCCAACTACCCTCGGCAGCGAATTGGAAAACGCCGCCATGTGCAAACCGGTAATTGATCTTTCCGCCGGAAGCCTTGGATATATTCCAGGCACTGGCTAGAGAGTTCGGGAATCCTTCTTCTGGCAGTGGAAGACCCTGTGGGTACAAATCAAAAGAGCCTTCGGATGCCCCGTCACCTACGGTGACCATAATATGTATTGTGCCTCCGTTTACAAACCGGCTGGCATCCAGCCTGAAGACCCGATAATTATGTTTTCCTCTCCCGGGCGCGACGAGCGTTCCTTCTCCTCTAGAACTTGAACCGGGAAGCAGTTGAATTACTTCTGCTGCGTGGAGGTCGTCGGTGCTGACGACCTTGGTGGCGGTACCCTTCTGCTTGCGATTTTCACGCGCGACATCGGCTGCCGACTGACCGTAACAGGTGCTGACGATCAGCAAAGCGATCCACCAACCTTGTTGAAAGATTCGCTGCATAGGAGTCTCCAGGGACGATTTGGGAAAATGGTACATAGGTTTGACATGCGACCGGTAGTTACCGACGTAATTGTGAATTCCTATGTTCTTTTATGGTTTTGGTCGAGTGTACCGAAACTCAAATTTGCGCCATGCGCTCCTGGTTTCCTGAATGATTGTCAGCATCAACGGCCCAAACCCGCCAATGGCCTGGCTGCGCTCCAACGAAATTAAAGCTATAACTTGTCCCTTCGGTGGGCCACTCACCTAATTGGAAGTTGCGGAATTCACCCCACCAATCTTTAATTTGAGGCTGGCGCTCACGTGAACCAGTTTTAACCAATTCCGACGAGCAATGCTGGTTTTGAGCAGCGCCCGAGCAGTAATCCCACTGCACCACGTAGGCTGCTGCCGAAGGCACCGGGCTCCAATTCAGCGTAACTGCCATGGAAGGGTTGTTGGCCTGCTGGAAAACAGCTCCGTCTTCGGGAGAGAGCAGCACAGGAGCAGGCAGCACCGAGTCAGCGGCCGCGTTCTTACCTGGTTCGTCGGTTAGCAATTCATCGACGATCGCCTGTATCTTGGGGTTCGACGAGGTCGGCCTGGAGCAAAGCCTCGAAAGGGTCGCGTAAGCAAAATTCCGGGCTTCCTGCCGCATGACGGGCGGATCGTACAAACCATACTTGTATACCCACATGGCGTATAGGATTGCCCGCGCGTGTCCGCTGCCATTGTCGAGTGAAGAATCCATATTGCCGAAGCCGTAACAATTCGTGTGACCTAGCTCCCGCGATTCACTATGGCGCGCCTCGTGCATGATCAAGAAGATCATTCCCGCATAGCCAGTAGTCCCTGGGTGGCTGGGCGAGGGCGACTTGCAGTCTCTACGCCAAAGGCTCCAGGTATTCTGCCACCGGTGGAGGTTGATCACTCCATTCCCGCCTGAATTGTCAGCACAATCGAGCAGGAGATTGATCTGCTTGACATATTTTCGGAGGTGATCGTAAACAGTGTGGCCATCCGTAAAGGGCAAGGGCTCGGAGAATGCCTGGTGACGAAGCACAGCCAGGTTGGAGAACACAATGATTTTCGAAGGAGTGAGCGATGTCTGATTGAAAACTACCGGATCATATGCCGCCCATTTTTCATCGGGCGCGGATCCGTCAATCCAGTTCATGGCGAAATCTTTCCGGATCTGCTTAATTTCGTCTGCGGCGGGTGGGGCCTGGTAAAGGCTCAACAGGTCCTTAAATACCCGAATTGAGAGGCTTTGAGTCTCGTCCGCGACGCTCACCGTGATGGTGTGCCTGCCGGGAGGAAGCTTGCTCACCTGGATCTCCGGACCGTGCCCCAGTCCACCCGACAGATTGGAATTCCAGACCACCTCGGATGCATCCACGTGCCGGCCTCCCAGAGAAACCTTGAGTGTTACGGTCTCGTTGGTGATGAAGCGCTCATCGGGGAGTGGGTGGGTGATAGCCAGAGCATCCCGGGAGTGTGCCAACCGGCTGAAGGCCAGGAGGAACAAACCGACAACCGGGAGCAACATCTTTGCATGGGCTGGACTGCCAGCCTTAGCGAATGCAGTGGATTTCATTGACATTTGCCATCCCTCGGCCAGCGGCGCAAGTAAGCTGCCAATTTTAGCAAGCCAGATACGCAATTCAGCGTGGTTGCTGGATATTAGGGTGTGATTAAAAATGCGAGTCAGGGCGTGGTCGTTTACTCGCAAACACATTAATTAGCAAAATTTAATTTATATCGCTGTTTTTCTTTGACCTTTGCGGACGAAAAAGGTGGCTAGGAGATGGTTAAAAGATACCGGGGTGGGGGGTACCAAGAATTATTTTTTTAGAATTCTCTGATTTTACTTGTGAGCATAGCTCCGCCAACCTTGTGCAAATGAGCCACGGAAGTTAAAGTCCCCGCGAATGACTCGATCTGTCAAAATGGTTTCCAGCATGATCCTTCGCTTACGCTCAGGATTTCGCCTGCAGGCTCCACCCCTTCGAGGACTCAGGGTCACGCCTGCATTACGGCTCAAGTTTAAGTCCCCGCGAATGACTCGGATTGTAATTAGACCCTTCCCCGTTCGCTGCGCTCAGGGTCAGGGTTTCGCCTCGCGGCTCGAACGCCGCGATTACGGCTCAACCTTAGCGAATAATATACGAACATGAAGAGTTTGTCAAATTAAATTAAATCGGGGATTACAGGATTACGGGACTCGAAGGGGTTCGAATTTGATTTGTTAGCATCTGCCAGCCAGCGATGATCGCCTGGGCTGCATGCAAGATTTCAGCCTCTGTTGTAGGCTCTCCGAGTGAGAATCTGACCGCGCCGGCCATTTGGTCTCGGGTTGCCTTAACTGCCACGAGGACATCACTCGCGACATGTCCGCCTGAATGGCAGGCTGCTCCAAGAGATGCAGCAACATCGCGTTCGATGACTCGAAGTAATTGGTTCGCGTCAATCTCAGGAAACGAAACATTCAGCGTATTCGGCAAGCGTTCGCTCGGATGACCATTGAGAGTTAAACCTGGGATCGACGAACTGAGCAGGGAATGAAACCGATCGCGCAATTTGATTAATAAGCCAGCGGATTCAAGACGTTGCTTGGCAAGATGTGCGGCTGCTCCAAGACCAACAATCGATACGACATTTTCTGTGCCGGGCCGCACCCCTCGTTCATGACTTGCGCCATAGGTAAGGGGACATACCGGAGCGCCTTTCCGGACATATAACGCGCCGACGCCCTTTGGAGCATAGAATTTATGACCAGCTATCGAGAGCATGTCTACGTCGAGGTTCTTGACATTGACACTGATTTTCCCAACCGATTGGGCCGCGTCAACATGCAAGGGAATGTCCAGAGCTCGTGTAAGCTTTGAAATCTCATGTATAGGCTGAACGGTGCCAATCTCGTTGTTGGCGTGCATGATCGAGACGAACGCGGTATCAGGACGCAAGCTTTGCTGGAATAATTCCAAGTCAATCTGTCCTCGCTGGTCTACTTCAGCGAAGGTAACCTCCCAACCTTCGCGCTGAAGCTGTAAGACTGGCTGCATGACCGAAGGGTGTTCAATTGCGCTAATGATTATGTGTCTCTTATGGATCGGAGCCGTTCTAGCCATTCCGAATAATGCCAGATTGTTGGATTCGGTGGCGCAGCCAGTGAAAATCAATTCCGGGGGGTCAGCACCAAGGAGATCGGCAAGTTGTTCGCGAGCCTGATCTAAACCCTGTTTTGCAACTTTGCCGTAACTGTGGCTGGAAGACGGATTCCCGTATCGCTCCCTGAAATAAGGAATCATGGCATCGAGCACTTCTGTGGCAACAGGCGTGGTAGCGTTGTAATCAAGATATACCGGCAATCTTATCTCGTTCATAAGTATCAAATTTGGGGTCGTGAATGATGAAGAGGTCGTCGCCCAAAAGCAGTTATTACCAATTGTCCCGCGCTCAGGGAACAGCAGATCTTGGAATCAATATAGTTAGCTAACTGTAATCGGCGGTTTGCGTTGGTGGAGAACGGTTCCAATTTTAGCAGCCGGCACGAGAGCAGCATGGAGCGATGCAAGCAAGTCGTTTGCATCACCGCGAGAAACTGAGAGTAGCAGCCCTCCGGCCGTCTGAGGATCAAACAATAAAGTTTTAATCTCCTCGGGAACCGGCCCCTCGAAATTCACAGCACATTCGGCAAAATCGCGGTTGGACTTGAGTCCGCCTGGTACATAGCCTGCACGAACGCATTCAACAGCTCCTTCGAGCAAAGGTATGCTGGCCGAATGAACGTGGATGCTCACTCCACTACCCAACGCCATTTCACGTACATGACCAATCAAACCAAAGCCTGTAATATCGGTGGCGGAATGAACTCGAAATCCGCCTCTGGTAATCACTTCTACAGCTTTGGCATTTAAAGTAACCATCGCTTGAGTGGCAGCATCAATCCATGCTGGCTGAGCTTCTCCGCGCTTGATAGCCGTTGAAATCACGCCGGTGCCCAGTGCTTTTGTGAGAATGAGCACGTCGGATACCTGGGCGCCAGCATTTGTGAGAATCCGGTCAGGATGAATCAGCCCAGTGACGGCGTAGCCAAATTTGATCTCTGGATCGCGAACACTGTGCCCTCCTATCACGGCGCATCCCGCTTTCATCATCTGTGATAGTCCTCCAGCAAGGATCTGCTCGAGAATGGCAATGTCTCCTTTATCTGGAAAACAGACGATGGCGAGCGCGCTGATCGGCCGTCCACCCATGGCATAGACATCACTGAGAGAGTTCGTGGCAGCGATCTGGCCAAATGTAAAAGGGTCATCGACGACGGGAGTAAAGAAATCAACCGTTTGGACCACCGCCAGATCTGCGGAAATTCTGTAGACACCGGCATCATCGGCTTTGTCAAACCCGACCAACACATTCGGGTCATGCTGACGGGCAAGCTTGCCAAGCACATCGTCCAGCACCGCTGGACTCAGTTTGCTCGCTCAACCAGCAGCTTTTACATGTTCCGTCAGACGATATTCTTTAACTTCCGGCATAAGAACTTCACTCAAATCCAATTCGAGAAAGAGGCGATTTGCTGGGCTTTCACACTCCATGTACCGCCATTAGAAGATTGGCGAACGTGTCATTGTAGAACTTTACGTTGTTGAATCCAGTATGGGCAAGAGCATTGGCCAGGGACAGCGACTCACTTCCAACTCCACCAAAAGTAACGATACGCGTGTTGAAATCGTCCATTGGCAGGCGGCCATCCGCTTTGGCCGCAGCGATCTGAGTGACAGGCACGCTGCGAGCGCCCGGCAGACTACCAGCAGCAAATTCCTCCGGCGTACGGGCATCAAGAAAGACCGCCGTGTGATCGCCTTTGCGTATGTATCGAATACCTTCGGGTTCGATTTCCATCGGACCTACTAAAGCGCGCCAAACTGGAGTTCCAAGTTGATAGCGGCGAACATTCTTAAAGCCGGCACTTGCTAATTCCTGTCCAAGCCGCCTGCTCTTGCCACAGAATGGTCCATTGCAATATAGGATAATTGCGGCATTGCGATCCGGCACGATGCGAGCAACCTCAGCAACGTCGCCTACATGGCGGGATTTTGGAGCATCGGGTTTGGGTGCGAGACTGAGGGCTTTCGGAATATGACCAATTGCATACTCCAATTGCGTCCGGCCATCAAAGATTGTTGCACTACCTTGAGAGACGATCTGAACCATTTCCTCCGTATTTACCTGGCCGGTTGGCTCGTCCGGTTCATTTAAAATCGCCCTGTAGATATCATCTCCCGGCGAAGTGGGTGAGACAGGATAAGTTACCTTGTGCGCCTGTGGAAATCCTGGCTCCGCCATCCCGCAAGTCATCATTCCAATATCAGGAACAGCCACATTCGGTGGACTGATGTTACTCATCGATGGAACAGAAGCCATGGAGACAGGTAAAGAAGTTGCTGCTTCTGGAGGAATATCTACCGCGCCGTGCTCAGGCAGGTTACAGGTAGTCACCGGGGCAACATCCGGGAAAAGCACTTTCCGCCCCGGACGCCTGCGAATCTCCCCGGCTTGTGTTATGAATGGATTTGGTTCATTCAAAACGGACAAATCGGGTGTTGGGGCAGGTGTCATTCCCATGCTTTGTAACTCTTGCTGGACACTGGTCCATGGGTCACCTTCAACCAGATTGCCAACATCGATTTGAGGCTGCTGTTCGTTCATCAAAAGAACCCTCGTCACCGCTGGCCTTTTTATAGTTGTACGTCGGCGCGTGCTAGCGCGCCTGAGGACAAGACTGCTACAGCGGTGTATGCAGTCAGCAGGTAGTGGGCGATGGCGTCATCGGTCAATCCCATGAATTCGACCGTGATGGAAGGCAATCGGACCGGTGCTTCTGCGTCTTTTGGAGACAGGTAAATGACACCCTGCTTGGCCTCGCCAAGCCGCATCAGAAGGATGCTGGTGTTTCCCCCATCTCCTGGCGTAGACGAAGGCTTTGATTCGGCTTTCGCGGAGCCGGCTTGCTTGCCCTTCGCGCCTGCCTTGGAGACAATGTGGAGCTTGTTGCTCGGCACAATCGGCAAACTTCGCCATGCGGTAAATGGTGAACCAAATGCCTCGACCTCCTCTAAGGTGAGTGATTGAGCATTGGCTTGTTTTCGAAACTCGGCCAGCGCATCAGGATGCATCACGAACAAATCTGGACGCCGCCACGCAAGCCTAAGCATGTCATCGAGAACGTTCGGTGTAGGGGGGCCATCCACCGCAAACTGCATTCGTGGCGCAACGCTATGTAGCAAGCCAAAATCTGAATGATTAAAGATGAGATTTTCCACTGTCTCAGAAATAAAATCGGAAGTCACACGAAACTGTGATTGAAGCTGGTCGTGGTTATTGGAAAACAACTTCGGAACCCGCTTGGGTATCTTGACGACCGCCTCTACGGGATGTAAGGCAATTTCCCGCGGGTTGGGATTGTATAAACCTATGCTGGCCGCCACCAGCGCATGATCCGGATGAGAGTGGCTGGCCCGAAGAGTTGAGCTTGGCAAATGAAGGAGCCTATCCGGCGCTGGTGGGCCGGACTCTTCGTCAACAATATTGTTAACCTGGTAAACTCCGCCCTCGACTGGCACAAGCGCCATCGTGCGAAGAAACTCTAAAATCCATCTGGGCGTTTTGGGCGACCAGATGGGGGCTGACTTGGTCGAACTCGAAATGACCCGTGCAATGTCACTGGTCAGATTTGCAACTGGCATTCGTGTTTCTTCTGCCACGGACTACCTCCTCCCGAGTACCGTTAAAGAATCCCCTCTGAACCAACTAGCCAAGGGCTTCGTCCTTGATATCCCAAGAAGTCAGGAGCCAGAAGTCAGAATTCGTAAAGTTCTTCGCTAACGAGAACAAAATTCACGTTTCAACGGGCATAACGGACCAGCGAACCACCGGATTTCTATTCCAGCAAGTTACCTGGCCCCATCTAGTTCAACCGGCAAGCCTCGGGCTGCCCAGTCGGCAACGCCTTCTTCCCAACGGCTGGCCTGAAATCCCTTCTTGCGCAACATCTTGACGGCTTCAATCGACATGACGCAAAGTGGGCCACGGCAATACGCCACGATTTCCCGATTTTTCGGGAGTTTAGCTATGTGCCGTTTTAACTCATCGAGCGGAACTGATATGGCATTGGGTATGTGTCCAGCGGCATATTCCGTCCTGGGACGAACATCGAGCAGTGTTACTTCTGCCTGTTGAATCCGCTTGATGAGAGTATTGCAATCGACTCTTTCCAGCGCGTCATGGGCCTCGAGAAATTCCCTGGTAATCTGTTGAATCTCGGCAAACCGAAACTCTCCCACGCGATGAAGTGAGTTGGCCAGCGTCAAAACGTGACGGTCCGCAACACAATAACTGACGTACGTACCCCTTCGTTCCGCTTCAATCAATCTTGCTGAGCGCAAAACCTGGAGATGCTGAGAAGTGTTGGCAATGCTTTGTCCCAACTCCGTCGATAGAGCTTCCACCGTTCGTGGCGCCTGGATCAAGACATCGATGATTTCCAGCCGTATGGGACTGGCGAGTGCTTTGCCGATGAGAGCCAATTGCTCATAGGTCCGGTCTTTGAAACTTCTGGCTGATTGTGTCACAGAGAGCCTCTTCATCGAACTCAGTTTCACACTTGCGAACCTTCCAGGCAAATGTATCCGTAAATATTGCTATTGTCAAGTAATAAATTAAGTGCTTGAATATTGTCAGACGCCGGCAGCCGACGTGCCTTCACAGTTACTTTAATAACGTAAAACGAGGCAATATTTTGTTGTGAAGTGCTCAATAAAATGATTGAATATCCGGCGCAATCCAAACTATTGATCTCTGGCAGCTCAAATCAAGGAGGGTTATGACCGTAGTTCGCCGATCTGTCGTTGCCGTGATTGTATTAACATGTGCCGCTGTTTTTCTCTTGCATGCCGCCGACCGGCCGCTCAACGTGGGATTAGTGCCCGATGGCCTAAGCAAGACGACCGCTCAGGATAAAGCGCCGCTCATCAATTATCTGTCCAAATCCATGGGCCGGGACGTGAGCCTGGTGGTGACGCCCACGTATAACGACACTGTCGAAGCCCTCGGGAAAGGATCAATCGACTTCGGTTTGCTGGGCGCCCTCGCTTACGTCAAGGCGCATAAAGAGTACGGAGTGGTCCCCCTGGTGCAGCGCTCCATCGATCTGCAGTTTCATACGCTCTTTATCTGCGGCGCCAATTCCGGCATACGCTCTCTTCATGATCTGGCCGGCAAGAAATTCGCTTTTGGCGACGTGAACTCCGCTTCCGGCCATCTGATTCCCTATCTTGAATTACGCCAGGCGGGCGTCGATCCTGATACTCTTCAATCCAAGTTTTCAGGCAGTCACGGGGCGACCGCCAAGCTGGTAGAGTCCGGAGCGGCTGAGGCAGGAGCTTTGGACGAAGCTATCTACAACTCCATGATCGCTGATGGCAAGCTCGATCGCACCAAGGTTCGCGCATTTTATACGACCAAACCCTTTGTCGATTATGTCTGGGTTGCCAGGAAAGAAGTCGACAAGGCAACACAGGAGAAGTTCGTCGAAGCGTTTCTTGCGCTCAAAGAAGGTCAACACGAAGATGTCTTGCAGGTGCTCCGGGGAAAAAGCTTCGTGCGGGCCAATAACGAGGAGTATGCAATTGTACGCCTGGTGGCCCAACAGCTAAAGATGATGTAACGAAAGGCCGATATAGCATCCGGGGAAGTGGATAAGGATGAATCTATCAGTTGCAGTCTTGGTGGTCGGCTTGCTGTTGATGGCGGATCAAACCCGCGTACCGCCGAATATAGCTAATAGGAAGGTTGGAGTTTCTCAGAAACAAAGTCCGGGAGCGACGGTGCGGAAATCATCGCTCCATGCTGCGACTTCGCCGCGTCCGAAACCGGCAGCCTACACGCGAACGGCAACTGCTTTACGCGCAGTCGCGGAAACCATCAAAGCATGTCCACGAATCACGGAGTTTGATGGATCAAAAGACACCGAGGAGAGCCAGGGGCCGTTGTCCCACTTTCGTCTTTATCATGGGCCGCCTTTTGATGTGATGTGGGGCATCTCGGACGAAACATCGTTTCGGGGTTTTATACAATTCTCGCTCCCTAGGAAACTCTGGGTGCCTCCCGAGGTTCGCAGGGCAGATGAAGCCGCTGATTTCTGGGCCACCCTGGCAAAGGATATGCCGCCTTTGGAATACAAATATAAGTTTCGCGTCCGGCGTAATAAACTTCAACTTGCCGCAATCCTGATTCGTACTGCCGATACACATGAATGGAGAGAAGCGCCGGCTATTGAGAATGCGTGTTCACGATTGGGCTGTGCTCCAGTCTGTTGGCAGAATGCTGCGGAATCGAATCAAAAGTTATCAAGAATAGGAAAACGTTAACTTCACCAGCGGGTAAACGCGACCGCCAAAACAATCTTCGCAATGATCGCCAAATCATCTTCTCAACCCACGATGACCAGTGGCCCAGTCCTGAGATGATTCTTATTGTTCGTTGACCAGGGAGATGCGGGACTAAAAGCAATACTGTTTAGTTAAGCAGAAACAACTGCGTCTCCCAAATAGCCGCATGGTGAGATTCCTTTGACCGCGCGACGGCCAGCATTTATATCTTCCCCCTTATTTCCGTCGCTTTGCCCTGAGTCATGCCGCTTCCGTCTCAGGCGTAAGTTCAAGAAAAGCCCGCACCGATAGTTCTGCGGTGCGGTTGATTACTTCGGCGACCAAGTGCACATCCGGGATCAATGTACTGATGTCAATAGTCAAGAGATTCTCTTGCAGCAGTTCGGTGATGGTTTTTTGAAGAAGAGCGGATTCCACCAGAAGCATGGGGATCGTGTATCCATGCCTAGATCTTTGGCGGCCATGAGCGCCAGCGGCCTCTATGACGCTGTCACTGACATCATGCGGATACGATTCGATGCGGTCCGCTATTTCCTCAATCAGGTTGGGAACATGATCGATTCGCTCCCGCTGGTGCATCGCAATTTTCGACAGCTCCGCGTTTTCCCGCACGCGCATGAGCCACCGCTCGACTAATTGTTCAGTACCCTCACGAAGCATCACTGAGACCCGTTTCGATGGCATCGCTCGTTCAGGACGGCGCGGCTCATCGGATTTTGTCTTGAGGGCCTGTACCAATTTCGCGACGTCAGCAGGTTTAACAATGTAGTCATCCACCTGGTTTCGGATAGCGACTAAGGCGCTTTCAAAGTCGGGATAGCCGGTCAAAATAAAAGTTGTAGCCTGCGGCTGAATTCGGCGCATTGCACTTACCACCGTGAAGCCATCGCCAGGCTGTCCGATGTTCAGGTCGGAAAGAAGAATGTCAAATGTTGAACGTTGAATAGAAGCAAGCGCCTCGGCGACGCTGCTTGCAACAGTAACGGCAAATCCTTCCCGTTCCAGAATCGCCGGAAGAGTCAACCTGATATTGGTCTCATCATCAACGAAGAGAAGGCGCTTTTTCGTCATGCAGATTTACCTCATTATCAAGAAAGGAATTGCTTGTGTGCGCCGGAAACAAGTTGCAGGCTTGACTCGTTTTCATCCACTTCAGCTCGTATTGTTGAGATGCTGCTCTTCTTTGGGTGGTTACTCTTGGCTCAACATAATCCCAGTTCAAGCCATCAGCACGGTGCCGACCGGACGCTTGCCAAGGAACGGAAGGACGGCTAGGAGCAACCTGTGCGGAGTGCGGGGAATCACAGTGGTTGCGCTCTTCGTAAATCAAAGGGGCCAGTGTGCGAAAGTAGCTGAACTGCATGTACACCGGACTCCAAAGGGAAGCCAATGGACAGCGAGGAGAAACGAGAGAGGGTTCTCTGCCTCGCCCGCTCTGCCGCTCTTTTAGAACAGATGAGGAAAGCTCTTAAAGCCTACCGTCTTGACCTCCTCGGCGCTTTTACAGCGGACCAAGGGGTGGCTATTTGTGTGAGCCATTCGATTGATGCCGCAATTCTTGAGGCAAACATGATTCGCGACCAAGCTTGGTCAGTAGTGAAGACTCTAAAGATGATTCGTCCGAGTCTTCCAATTCTCCTATTGGACGAAAGACAAAGAAATCGGGGGGATATGCCACCGGAAGGAGTTGACGGCTTGGCCAACAGCGCATCAATGACCGATCTCGTCTGCAAATTGAGACTTATGTTAGAGAATCATGTCGAATAGGATTCATCGGTTTATTTTGGGGAAGCTCTCGGCTCCGCAGCGTTCCCGGCTAACGGATTTTCTCCCGCCCGTTTGTTACCAAAATAAGAAATTTACTCTTCTCTCAACGTCACATTGGGATCTATGCCAATGGCGCGTCTGACCGGGATTACGGTGGCAGCCAGTGCCGTCACGGCAAGGATTGCGGCCACGCTTCCGAAGGTCAGTGCGTCTGTGGCGCGGACTTGAAACAGCAGGCTGCTCATCACTCGGGTGAGCGCTACTGCTCCGGCAACGCCGGCCACAATTCCGATGCCGACCAACTTCATACCCTGGCTTAGTACCAGGCTGATAATGTGGCCAGGCTGCGCACCCAGGGCCATGCGCAGGCCGATATCACGCGTGTTCTGGCTCACGAGATAGGAGAGAACGCCAAACACGCCCACTGCCGCCAGGATCAGAGCAAAGATGGCAAAAGCGCCCAACAAGGTGCTGGCGAAGCGCGGCCGGGCCAACGAATGGTAGAAGATGTCCTGCATGGTCTGGACGTTGTAGACCGGCGCAGAAGGTTCAACGGAGTGGATCTCACGTACAACAGCAGGAGAGAGCGCAGCGACGTTGGACGATGAACGAACCACCATGAACATTCCATTCGACGGTTGCTGGAGGTTGGAGAAATACACTACGATCTTCCCATCGCTATCCAAGCTGTCCTGTTTCACTGTTCCAACCACTCCGGCGATGGTGAACGGCTTCTTGGGATCGAACCAGAGATGCTTGCCGATTGGGCTCTCGTGCAGCCAGAAGCGCTGAGCGAATTTCTCATCGATGACCACGACCTGGGGCGCCGTGTTTTCGTCACGGTCCTCAAAAAAACGGCCCTGAATGAGCGGAATCTGCATGGCGCGGAAATAATCACGGCTGGCAATGCGCAGGTCCACCTGCAATTCCTGACCGGGTGGCGGGGTAAAGCCCTCGACGTTGATGCCTCCCCAGCCGACGGTTCCCGTCAAAGGCAGCGAGGAGACTTCGCCTTCAGACAATACTCCGGGAAGGCGGGAGATTCGGTTTTCTACCTCACGATAGAAGCCCACCACCGCAGCGTCTTTTCTCGGACTGTAATTTGGACCAGCTACGGCGACCTCCAGGGTCAGTATGTGGTCGGTGCTGAAGCCGGGAGCAACATTCTGCAAACGCACAAAGCTGCGGATGAGCAGGCCGGCGCAAACCAGCAAGACCAGGGACCCCGCAAGTTCGAAGACCACCAGCAATCCGCGCAACTGGTGGCGGGAGAGACGAAGGCCGCTATCGCCCTGACCGGCACGGCCTCCGGCTTTCAGCGTGGTGTTGAGATCTACTTTGATGGCGCGCCATGCGGGCGCCAGGCCGAACAGGATTCCCGTGACGAGGGAAACGCCGAAGGTGAAGAGCAGGACAGTGCCGCTGATGCCGATCTCATCGATCCGCGGAATGTTGCCGGGCTTGATGGTATGGACAAGGTGGAGACTCCAGCCAGCAATGAGGAGTCCGGCGGCGCCTCCCATCAGGGAGAGCAGAACGCTTTCTGTGAGCAACTGGCGCACCAGGCGCTGCCATCGCGCGCCCAGGGCAGTGCGGATGGCGACTTCCTTGGCGCGTCCGGCGGCACGGGTGAGAAGCAGGTTGGCCACGTTGGCACACGCAATGAGCAATACCACGGCAACTGATCCCAGCAGCACCAGCAGTACCCAGCGCACATCACCCACTACCTGCTCCTGCAAACCCACAATGTGCATTCCGAAAGTGATGTCTCGCTTGTCCTTCTCGCGAATGCGATTGGCTATGGCATTCACGTCCTGCTGGGCCTGTTGAACGGTGACGCCGGGCTTCAGGCGCACCATGATGTTGTAATTTTCATCGCCGCGCCTTTGCGCCGCGTCAGGACCCAGGGGAAATGGAAGAATCACGTCGACGTTGTCCATGGGCGCTTCTGAGGGCATTACCTCGTTATTGAGAAGAAACCCAGGACGCAGCAAGCCAACTATAGTGTATTGAGTCCCATTGAGCGTGATGGTCTTGCCAATGATGTTGGGATCAGAGCTGAAAAGCCGTTTCCAGACGCGATCTGTGAGGATGGCGACGGGCGCTTTGCCAGGACGGTCGTCCTCAGGAAGCAGCAGATGTCCGAGCCGTGCCTGCGCACCCAGCATGGAAAGCAGGCTGGATCGCGTTTTCATGCTGGTGAGCCGCTCCGGCTGGTCGCGGCCGAGCAAGATAACGTTCCGACTCTGCGCCAGGGCCATCTCATCAAAGGAGTGGTTTTCGTTTTGGAGATCGATGTACTGCCCTGGTGAAGGCCAGTCGCGAAAGATGCCAAGGCCCGGCGAATGTAGCCAAATCGCCGCCAACCGTTCCGGCTGAGGATAGGGCAGGGGATGGAGCAAGAGCGCGTCAATCACGCTGAATATGGCAGTGTTGGCGCCGATGCCGATGGCCAGCGAAAGGACAATGGCTACGCTTGAGCCAAGATTCTTGCGCATCATGCGCAGAGCGTATCGGAGGTCTTGTAAGAAGCTATGCATCATTGGGCTTGTGAACACGGGTGAATATACACCAAACCATTTTCTATAGACGCATACCAGCGAGCTTGGTAACAATTCAAGTGATCGTTCGCTCCATCTCCCCAAACAGGCCGATCCTGAAATCAAAGTCCTGTCCGCTAATAGCGGCCCTCTAACCGAAGATGAAAGCACCGTACGGTGAATGCCGTTATTGCAGGACGTTTCTTCTAGCCCTGCTTGGCGCATTCCGACCACAGGCTCTTTAAGCCCCTGTTCGGTGAGGGCGTATTTTTCCAGCCACTTGAAAGTCTGCCGATACCAGTCAACCGTGCGGGGAGAGACATTCTGAAAGGTAGATTCTCTCTTGAATGAACTGTTAAAACTCAGGCATGGGGTCATTCTCCTCTTGGAATTGAGGAAAAAGCCCCTAAGTTGTTGAATGGTCGGGGCGATAGGATTTGAACCTACGACCCCCTGCGCCCAAGGCAGGTGCGCTACCAGGCTGCGCTACGCCCCGACAAAAAAGAAGGTCTTTATTGATTTTAACTCACAATGGAAGAGCGCGCAGGTGTCAATGTAACTGGCACGAGAATCAGGTGAATCTTACAAGACAACACAAAAATGGATCCCCCGGTTGGGCGCCGGGGGATCGAGAAACAGGTTGACTTTGATCGTTCGAGCTTAATCTAACAGCTTCATCTCTCTCATGGCCTGCCGCATGGCGGCATATTCCTGGTCATTGGCTTGGACGAACGCCTTGGCCCGGATGATCTTTAGGACCTGGGCGTCTTTGCAAGTCTCAAGTGCCTTGGAGAATCTCGTCCGTTCCGCCTCGGGCACGTCTTTTCGGGCCACGAATACCCAATCGACAAAGGGTTTGCTGGTATAGAAGATGCGAATTTTGGTACGGTCAAGCTTGCCCCCATCAATCATGGATTTATAAACGCCCTCGTCCAAAGAGCCAGCATCCACCACTCCACTTTCCACCAGTTTAGCGGTGTTGGGATGCCCGCCTGTATAGCGGAACTTGATGTCGGTTTCCGGATTGATGCCTGCCTTCTTTAGTTCGAGTGCCGGGATGACGTGACCGCTGGCGGAGTAGAGATCGCCAAAGGCGAACTGCTTGCCCTTCACGTCTTTCAGCGAATTAATGGATGTAGTGGCACCCGTCACGAATACCGCATGGGCATCCAAGTCGTAGGTGCGATTGACGAGCGGAATGACGCCGTCTTTGGCACGGGCGCGGACATAGTTCGCAGCTCCCAACAAGGCAAAATCGATACTGCCATCCGCGAATCCGGTGACATACTCGTTGTAGTTGTTGGGAATTATCAACTTCACTTCTCGGCCCATCTGCTTGGCGAGATAGGTTTGCAGTGGCATCCTTTCTTCGGCTGAAAGTCCATCCGGAGGAAGTGCGAGAATGATTGGTTTTTGTGCCGCAGACAACGACACAAGAGCGAAAACGCACACCAGGGCAAAAAGTGTGGTTCGAATGCGCAGAATCATGGTGAAAACCTCTCTAAATCTGAACTTTAATCTAACTTTGGGATTCGATTGGCCAAATTATATCCAAATCCCGGACAGCTTCTAAAGAAACGAAAGTAATGAGAGTCGGGAAAGTTACCTGAGAATTGAAATTAGGGGGAACAGCCTATCGAGCGTAGAGAGCCCTTTTCTGCGCGAGTCTGTGGCCGATGCGAGCCACCACTTCACAGGAGCACGTCCTGATTCCGCAAATCGCAGCGTCTATTCGGACGATGTACTAGTGGCATCAAATTTCTATTTTTAGAACTACACAAAAAGTGATTTTAGCCAGTAAACACTGGCCCAAAGACTAGGCGAGCAAATAGATAGCGAAAAAAAGAATGTCTGTCATATCCGGTGGAACCAATTCATTCTTCCGAGTCGCGGGAATTTACGCGGCGGGACCAGGCGACAATGTCGGCCATAGAAAGCCATTTTCGTTTCAGAAAGCGTCAAAGTCCGGGACTGCTTAGGTGTGCTGAAGTTTTGTCGCATCTTGAGAATTATTCCCGATCTTAAGGTAAAACTATCCTTGCGTTTGTAAAACAAGAATTGGACTGATTATTCAGTTTTACTAAACCTTGTCGGGTTGCTACGCGTATCCCGAACCTACCAATGGGGAGATGGGTTAGAAGCTGAGTTTCCAAACTTTGGATGCGAGATAACTCCTTCATCTATCTGGCACTTAGTTAAAAGGCAGCGAGTTCTAATCAAGGCAGTATGTTGAGGTCCTAAAAGGGCTTTCCGGGCAGTCAAGGTCAAAGTTAAATATTTATTAATCTTTGTGGTTCAAATGCTCCGATTTGGGTGTATGATCGTCCCAATTTCCCGGCCAGATCAGGGCAGTTTTGTTCTAACTTTGGAAATTAACACAATTGTAAGAATTTGATCGGGGATCCTCGGGCCTTTGTCAAACTCACTCCTGGAAGAACGATGTAATTGAGGGGGTGGATTTGGGAGGAGCAAATCACCATGAAAAAGGCTGCCGCCAAATTGATGTTTCTCTGCGCGTTGTTTCTGATCACTAATATTTGTTGGACGTTTGCCGATACAACAAATGTCAAGCGAATGACCGCCCTATTGGGCACACCCGGACAGCCGCCGCCAAGGCCAGGCCCTGTTCCAAATCCTGGGCCCAGCGCGCCCGATGGCGCCAATCCGCCGTTGTGTCCTCCGGGTTCGTCTTGCGCCCCCTCGCTCGCACCAAGGTAACTTTAGCGCGGGACTGCAACGGCATAAAAGTGCTTGTGGCTCTGGGGCAAACAGGACTATGCTTTTAGGCAGAGAACCAGGAACTTATGTCAATCAGCGCGTGGATTTCGATTTTTTGGAAGATGTCGCTGCTGCTGCAGTGTGGCCTCGTGGCAGTGCTCATCGGCAAGAAATCATTGCGAAGGTTTCCGTTTTTTGCTTCTTACGCTAGCTTTACGCTTTTCTCGAGCGGAGTGATATACCTGCTTCAAGGTGTTAGCAAATCTCCGTTCTTGTTTTATCTGTCCTGGAGCTTCGAGGGGATTGGCGTAATTCTGGGTTTTGCGGTGGTATATGAAGTATTCGAATGGCTTTTGAGGCCATATCCGGCTCTGCGGCGGATTGCATTATTAGTCTTCCAATGGTCGGTTATCGCACTTGTGTTAATGGCCTGTGTCGTGCTTTATGCACAATCGACGTCGGATCAAGATCGCCGATTCTTTTCCGCCGTCATGGTATTGGAAGAAGCAACACGAGTCATTGAAGT
The DNA here is from genome assembly GCA_035939495.1 of Candidatus Angelobacter sp. GTDB lineage: Bacteria > Acidobacteriota > Terriglobia > Terriglobales > Acidobacteriaceae > Angelobacter. Next base: position 77,667 of record DASZFU010000156.1, read on the forward strand.
AGGGCTATTGATGTTCCTGTTTTTGTTTTCGACTGCTTTTGGACTGCACTGGAGGCAGTGCGTCTTCGGAATGGCTTTGGGGCTAGGGATTTTTACTACAGCGGAACTAGTTGGCATAACCATGCGGAATTTCTGGGGGCCTTCGTTCCATAACTCTTTTGCAGTTGTTCGGGCCATTGCATTCAATGCGAGCCTTTTGTTGTGGGCGGCATACCTGCTAGTGCCCGAGAAGCAGGCCAGCACCACTGACTCGATGAGTCACGGCCATCTGGAGCAATGGAACCAGGCTTTAACGGAGTTTATTTACCAATGACCTTAGCGATTATTATCAGCCTCTTCGTCGTATGTGCGATTGTCACCATCCTGGTTGCATTGCGCAGCCGCAGCCGCCGCACGATTCAGCGCTCCGTCGATCTCAAAGCATTTCGTGTCCTGACGGACAGAGATGACGAGAACTTCTTGCGCGCTAAGCTTTCCCGCAAGATATTCTTCCGTCTCAAGCGCCAGAGAATCCGCGTGAGCTGGGGATATGTTTCGCGTATGTCTGGCAACGCCGAGAATGTCTTACGGCGTGTGGGCGAAGTCCGTCTGAATTCCGATCCGCGGGTTGCCGAGCAGGCTGCGCTGGCGATTGAGCTAGCCAGCCAGATTCGCACACAATGCCTGGTCGCGTATGCCAAGCTGGCCACGGAATTTGCGTTTCCCTCATTGCAATTGACTCCTGCCCGGTTAGAGTCCAAGTACGAGTCACTGCGTGATTCCGTAGCGCGCCTGGTATCTCTCCAGTCACAAAACTCCACTCCGGTGGCGGTCGCAATTTAGAGAAGAATTCTTTATTTTCCGGGAAGCCCTGCATGTTGCAGGGCTTTTGGTTTTTGAGGGGTATTTAGATTTCTCTCATACTTTGGCGGCTCGGTTGTGTTTAGAATAGGCTCATGCTCTTACAGGGAATCTTTCCGGCGGTCACCACTCCGTTTTATGCCGATGGCGAAGTCTATTACAAGAAGATCGAGCACAACATTGATCGCTATTCCCGCACCCCCGTCGCAGGCCTGGTCATTCTGGGTTCTACTGGGGAAGCGGTGATGCTGAGCGACGAGGAGCGCCGCGAGGTCTTGCGGATTACTGCCGAGGTGGTGGCTCCAGAGAAGGTTCTGATCGCGGGTACCGGGGCGGAGTCCGTTCTCGAGACCCTGAAGCTTACCGAGTATGCGGCCAAGCTCAAATACGATGTCGCTTTGGTGCGTACTCCTCACTTCTATCGTCCGCAGATGAAGCCTGAGGCCTTGCTGGCTTTTTACCGGATGGTCGCTGATCGCTCTCCGTTACCAGTCTTGCTTTATACTGTGCCGCCTTTCACGGCCTACGACCTGCCTCTGGAAGTGATTGTCGCGCTGGCCGAGCACTCCAACATCATTGGGATCAAGGAGTCGAGTGGAAACGTTGAAAAGGTAGCGGCCATGGTCAAGGCGACTCATCATGTCCGGCGCACGGTTCCCGCTACCGAGGTTTTACAGGCAGTGACAACGCGGATGCTCGACGCGCCGGGAAAGCGCCATCATGAAAGCGAATTCGTAAGCGCAGAAGATCTGGCCGGCAGCGGTAACATTTCCGTAGCTGCGCCGCCTAAGATAAAAACACGCAACAAAGAAGTAGGTTTTCAGGTTCTGGTGGGCGCGGCCCATACCCTGCTGGCTTCTCTGCAGGCAGGAGCCAGCGGGTCGGTTTTAGCTTTTGCTGCTCCTGCACCCACGATTTGCTTTGAGATTTATGCTGCCTGGCGAGACAACGATCTGGCCCTGGCTCAGGCAAAGCAGGACAGTATGTCGGCTGCGACCCGGCGTATTGTCTCGGAAATGGGGATCCCTGCCGTGAAATATGCAATGGATCTCAACGGATATTATGGTGGCCTCCCTCGTCTGCCGTTGTTACCGCTTACCGCACCGCAGAAAGCGGATGTTGAGACGCATATGGCGCCATTCCCAAATTAGAGCGAGGCACATTTGCCCTGTGCTTTCGGTCATTGTTTTTAGCGCCTTGCTCGCTCCGGGGCCGAAAGCGACCCTTACCAAAGTGTAGTGAGGTTACGGAAACTAACGCTTGCGCCTGTTACTATAGAAAACCAAGTTCGAAACTTTGAGGTAGCAGAGCCGGCTGTTTGCGCAAAAGTCTCTTGGCGGGAGATGCGACCTTCCTCCGATCGCTCGCAAGCATTTGCCCGTATCGCAAGGGCTGTGACGTAGGTTTCAACCAGGGTGCCTTGTCTTTGCGGTGGCTCCCGGGAACTCCCACGCAGATCGAGGTTGTTCTAAAAACAGACGAGGGCTGGAATATTTAGGTGGATACAGTACTATCAGCAGGCAGGAAGCTCCGCGAAGTCCGGGAACAAATTGGCCTGACTCTGCGCGATGTAGAAATCGCCAGTACTGCACTGTCTCAGGCCCGCGGCATTGAAGAATTCATTATCAACCCCAGCCGTCTCTCCGATATCGAGACCAAAGGCGTTGTTCCCAGCATCTACCGCATCTACGTTCTTTCCGTGATTTACCGCACCGATTTTACTGAACTGCTTAAACTGTACGGTGTTGATCTGAGTTCTACGGCGGCTGATTTTGCTATTTGCCAGCCGGGTAAAACCCACCGCTTGGAAATTGTGACCGACCGGGGTTCGGTCATGGTGCCGGTAAAGTTGGATCCTGCCTTCAATCTGCACCTGACCACGAATATGGGAAGGATGATTGAAGATTGGGGCGCCGTGCCTCTCCAATACCTCCAGGACCTGGCTAAACGCAAGTACACGTACGCATACATTGGCATTGATGATCTGACCATGTATCCGCTGATTCTCCCAGGTTCTTTCGTACAGGTGGACGAAGATCGGGACCGCGTACAGGAGGGAAAATGGAGATCAGAATTCGAGCGCCCTATCTATTTTATTGAAACCAGGGATGGCTATATCTGTTCCTGGTGTTCGCTGCGGAAAGGAGAGATCATTCTACAATCCCATCCTCTGTCGCCCGTAATCCCGAGAATCCTTAAACATCCCCAAGAAGCTGAAGTAATCGGACAAGTCGTAGGCTTGGCTATGCGGCTCGGTGAGCGGATTCCTCCTGGAGAGCCAGAGAAGCAATCGAGTTCTGAATTAATCGCAGGTGAGCCGAAAGAAGTTCGTCGTCACTAGAAGAAGATTTCAAGACGAGTGCTTCCGGATTCAAAAGTTGCGAACTCTCCGGCTTTTCGACAGCCGCCAGAAACTGATCATAAATGTTCTTCACCGGCACGCTGATCAATGCACCGGCGGTTTCATCATGAGCTGCCTGAATTGCTTGGCTGGCCGATTCCCGTCCAAAGACCCGGTTCATGCCCCAATGGGTATAATCACCAGTTTCAGTTTGCAACGAGCAGATATAGGCCAGTTTTTCCAGGAGCGTTGGAAGAGCGCTCAGTGTTCGTCTTTTGAAATCATCCTTGGCGTCGAGGATCATATTCTTTTTCCTGGAGCGGAACTGCCCGCGGCGCGCGGCTTCCGCAATATTCCACCAGCAAAGTAGCACACCGTTTACGCGATTTTAATCTTTTTGAGTTTTGTTCTACTTTTGGAAATTGGGAGAGGTTAATGAGTTGCAATCAAAATCCATGAATGATTGTTAAACTCATGAAAATATGGCAGATATGAGGCAGGAATGCCGGAATACTGCGGCTCCGGTTTCAGAAAACGGTGGTGCCAGGAAGGGCTGCTTTATAATTTAGAATATAGCGTTAATTCTTGGAAATTCAGCAGTCCACGAAGCTGAGATTGCGTTAATCTCACATGACACTATCATCACAGGAAACCTTATTTTAATGGCCACTTTTGACCTGACAATTGAAGATCGTAAAACGACCAGTTCGGAGCAACACCGGATTGTGAATGATTTCAGCATCCAGGTTGCCACCGTGAATGGGTCGGGGTCGCAATCGGCAAACACCGTATTGCTCCGCAGTATTTTTCAAATGGGAGTGCCGGTTTCCGGCAAGAACCTCTTTCCTTCCAACATTGCCGGCCTGCCGACGTGGTATACGATCCGGGCCAGCAAACAAGGCTACATCGCCCGAAAGAAGGAGATTGACTTTCTGGTGGCCATGAACGCCGAGACGGGCCGCGAAGATGTTATGGGAATCCGGCCAGGATCAGTTTGCGTCTATGATGAGCCGCTGAAGTTGTCGGCGCTCCGCGATGACCTGATTTTTTATCCGGTTCCTTTCGATAAGCTGGTTGCCCCTGTTTGTCCTGACGCTAAACTTCGCCGTCTGGTCAAGAACATGCTTTACGTGGGTGTGGTCGATTATCTTTTGGACGTTGATCCGGCTGAATCGGAAAAAGCCCTGGTCAAGCATTTTGCCAAGAAGAAAAAAGCTGCGGAACTCAATACTGCTGCCATTCGCGCCGGATACGATTACGCCCGCGCAACTTTCGAGCAACAGTGCCCATTTTCTATTGAACGCATGAATAAAAATCAGGGCAAGCTGATCATTGACGGCAATGCGGCCGCGGCTTTGGGCTCCATGTTTGCGGGCGTGACTGTGGTTACCTGGTATCCCATCACTCCTTCCAGCTCCCTGGTGGAGCAACTGATTGATTATCTGAAGAAATACCGCATTGGGTCGGATGGTAAGGCGACCTTCGCTGTGGTCCAGGCTGAAGACGAATTGGCAGCCGTAGGCATGGTGATTGGCGCCGGCTGGGCCGGGGCTCGCTCCATGACCTCCACCTCCGGGCCGGGAATTTCGCTCATGGCGGAATTTGTAGGCCTTGGCTACTATGCGGAAGTTCCTGCTGTGATCTTCGATATCCAGCGGGTTGGTCCGTCCACCGGATTGCCCACGCGGACCATGCAGGGCGATATTCTCAAGTGCGCCTTTCTCTCACATGGAGACACCCGGCACATCCTGTTGTTTCCTGCCTCGGTGGAGGAATGTTTCGGCTTTGCCATAGAAGCTTTTGAGCTTGCCGAAAAATTCCAGACACCGGTATTTGTAATGTCCGATTTGGACTTGGGCATGAATAACTGGATGGCCGATCCATTCACGTATCCAGACAAGCCGATCAATCGCGGCAAGGTGCTCAGCGAAGAAGACCTGCAGCGCCTGGGAGGCTTCGCGCGTTACAAAGATGTTGATGGAGACGGCATTCCGTATCGTACGTTGCCCGGCACAAATCATCCCCAGGCGGGATATTTCACGCGTGGCAGCGGCCATAATGAAAAAGCCCAATATAGCGAGCGTCAGGATGATTACGTAAACAACGTTGACCGTCTGGCGCGCAAATTGGATACGGCCCGCTCATTCGTACCCGCCCCGGTGCTCGAAGGGACCGGGACCCAGGTGGGCGTGATTGCCTATGGCAGTTCTCATTGGGCCATACTCGAAACCCGCGATCAGTTGAGCCGGGAAGTGCAGCTCCAGGTGGATTACCTCCGTGTGCGGGGCTATCCCTTCAGCAAGCAGGTGCGGGAATTCATTGAAGGCCATGACCGGGTTTATGTAGTCGAGCAGAACCGCGACGGCCAGATGCTGGAGTTGCTCAAACTCGATCTGCCCGCGGAGCAGCTCGTCAAACTGCGCAGCGTACGCCACTACAACGGGTTGCCGATCGATGCCCGTTCCGTGACCGATGCCATCATTTCCCAGGAAAGCAAAGGAGTCAACTAATGTCCGCCACGACCACCACGCCTGTCCCAACCCCAAAAACCAATCATATTGGATTGACCGTGGTTGACTACCGGGGAGGCAAGACTACTTTGTGCGCGGGCTGCGGCCACAATGCTATTACCGAACGCATCATCGATGCCGCCTTTGAGATGGGTATCCAACCGGAAAACGTGGCCAAGCTCTCCGGGATCGGTTGTTCTTCCAAGAGTCCGGCATATTTCCTGAATCGCGCCCACGGCTTCAACTCCGTCCACGGACGTATGCCGTCTGTGGCCACCGGCGTCGTCCTGGCCAATCATAAGCTGGTGGCGCTGGGCGTCACAGGCGACGGCGACACCGCATCCATCGGGATCGGCCAATTTGTGCATCTCATGAGACGTAACCTGCCGTTGATTTATGTGATTGAAGACAACGGAGTCTATGGCCTCACCAAAGGCCAATTCTCTGCCACCGCCGATTTGGGAGCAAAGCTGAAAACCGGAGTGGTGAATGATCTTCCCCCCATTGACACCTGCCTGTTGGCTATCCAGCTTGGCGCTACGTTTGTGGCGCGCTCTTTCTCAGGAGACAAGAAGCAACTCCTTACGATCTTGAAAGCCGCATTTGCTCACCGCGGTACGTCGATGATCGACGTGATCTCGCCCTGCGTAACATTCAATGACCACGATGGCTCCACTAAGTCCTACAAATATTTCAAGGACCACGAAGAACCCCTCAACGATGTAGGTTTTGTTCCTTATTTCGAAAACATTGAGGTGGAATACGATCCCGGCACTACCACCACGGTTCCGATGCATGACGGGTCGGAGTTGCGCCTGCGCAAATTAGACCGTGAATACGATGCCACCAATAAGGTTGGCGCTATGTCTCTGCTCGCCGAAGCTCATGAGAAAGGCGAGATGCTGACCGGGGTTTTTTATGTAAACACCCGTACTCCAAATTTCATCGATGTCCTGCACATGACCGACCAGCCCTTGGCGAAGTTGTCAGAGACCTTGATTCGTCCACCCAAAGAAAAGCTGGATGAAATTATGGAATCTCTGCGGTAAGCGCTGCATTCTCTAAAGTCCAAACCCATCCAAGAGATGCATTTCGCATGATGAGACGGTCAGCATTAATTTAAGAATCGTGTAGTTTTGTATGGTATGTAATCCAACCCATTTACAAATTCTCTTTATTACTTTCAAAAATGAATTGCCTTGAAGCGGTCTCTACCGAAACTTTTTTCCATCGAATTGGTCTATACATGGTAAGAAGGCTGGGGATTCATCCTCCCGAGCGATTGGTGAATAAAGGGGTTGTCTCGCAGATAGGGATTCAACAACTCCTGTAGGGGAAGAATGAGCGGCTGCTGAATCGACAGCAGCCGCTCTTCGTTTTTGATTGCATTCCAGCTTCCGCTAGAATCGTTGTCATGTCCAATCCTGGGCCCCTCTTTCGTCCTTTTGAAAAACTAGTGAAAATCAGCATTGCCGGCAAGGAATTTGAGGTGCCGGAGGGCAACATGCTCCTACGAGCCTTCCAATATCTCTCACCCGAGGAGGTTGCCCATGGCCGTTTTTGTTGGAATGAGGAATGCCAATATTGCCGGATCCACTACGATTTGGGACCGGAGACGCCAAATCGCGTAGCCATTTCCTGCAAGCTCATGGTGCAGGAAGGCATGAGAATCACCGAGATGGCGCAGGAAATCCGCTATTGTTTGAGAGAACTCGGTTTAAGCAAGTGAGCTAGAATTGGGTAATTTTGTGAGTGGGTAATTGGGTAATTTTAAAGTCACAAGGCCAGAGTTTTCTTGGCGGGGCTACCGGAATTGCTGGGTTTTGATCTTCAAATTACCCAATTACCAACTTACCAATTACCAAATCCTACGGGTGTCGCGGCGAAGGACGCGCCGGCTTGGAGGATGCGCCCGCAGCCCCCAGCCGGTTAAGACGGTCTCTTGCTTGTATCGCTTCAGGACTCTTGGGATAGCGGTTGATCAGGCTTTGCAACTCCTTAACTCCGGCATCACGCTGCCCCAGTTCCAGAAACGCAAAACCTTTTTTCAATTGTGCCGCCGCATTCTTGTTGCCTCCGGGAAACTGGTCCAGCACATTGTTGTAATCCTTGATCGCAGACTGATAATCCCCGGCCCGGTATTCGATTTCTCCAACATAAAACTGGGCATTTCCTGCCAGGTCGGTGTTTCCGTAGTACTGGAGATACTGTTTGAATTCCTGCAATGCGAGATCGTTTTTGCCGGCATTGAAATCGCGCAGCGCGTCGTTATACAGCACATCGGCAGGCGGGGCCTGGTTTTGCGCCGGTTGAGCAGTGGCCGGCGTGGCTCCCGGTTGAGCCGCCGGCGGAGCTTGTATGTTCTGGACCGTGCCTTGCAAATCGTCCAGTTGCTTGCCGACCTTGGCCAGCCGTGCCTTGAGTTCGTCCACGGCATCGTGGAGCGACTGCACCTGGCCCGAAAGCTGGTCGACCTTGCCGGCTGAATCGTTGTTCTGCTGTTGCAGTGCCTTCGAGAGACTGTCGATGGTGTTTCCCATCTTGTTGACGCTGTCGGTTTGCTGCGTGACCATGTCCCTCATGACGCCCATGCGTTCGTCAAAAGACTGCTGCATTTTGGCCATGTTGTCCTTCAGGATATCGACCGTGGTCTGTAGCTGAATGAGCTGTTCTTTCGTGCCTGCAAATGCCGGCTGGATCACAAAACTCGCCATAAATCCCACCACCAGCAAAAAAGAAAAAGTTTTCGTTTTCATAAGGCTTAACTCGTTTAGATGCAGAATAGCTGCTGAAATTTGGCTGTAACGCCTGAACTAAGCTTGACAAGCCCTGCCAGGGGCAAGCGAAAGTAGGCCCAATGCGGTTCACTTAAGGTTATGTGATGACTGAATGCAAAACGACGAACCCAAGCCCCGGAGGGGCGACCTGAAGTTAGCCCATCAGGGTGGAGCGTAGCGGAACCCTGGGAATGATGAAGATTTGAGCGCAAGCCCCGGAGGGGCGACACTGATTTTGGTCTATTGATCGTGAACAACCGGACGACCGGGGATTCAGCCGTCCCTAAAGGGACTCCTGTTCCCATGTAATGTTTCCCAGCATTGGGTTCGGCGCTGGAGAACAACGCCGAACCATGCTGGGCTACTTTCAAACGTCCCCCTTCGGGGGACTCAGGAACCTTGTTCATAGCGTAAAATCCATTCGCTGCGAGTACTACATTCCAATCTTTAAGACCGCGTTTTTAATGAAGCAACACGAAGTGATCACGGCGGTTCATTTGCCAGCAATCCTCATTCGATTCAGTGCAAGCCGGTTTCTCTTTGCCATAGCTGATGGTCTGGAGCCGGTCCGCAGTTACCCCAGCTTGGGTAAGAGCCTGTCTGGCAGAATTGGCGCGCTCGTCACCCAGGGTCAGGTTGTACTCCGTCGATCCGCGCTCATCGCAATTGCCTTCGATTCTCACCTTCCAATTCGGATGCTGGCTCAATGCCTGGGCCGCTTGGGCAAGTTTCTGCTGCGAATCTGATGTCAACTTCGCGGAATCATAGTCGAAGTAGATGTCCTGCACGGCTTGGGCAAAGATCTGGTCGTCGCTAAGCGGAGTAGTGGTTGTCGTCGTAGGTGTTGTGGCTGCCGGAGCGCTTACGGTCACCCGCGCCGTTGCCTCCTGAGTGCCACCTGGCCCTTTAGCGATCAGGCGGTAGGTTGTGGACTGATTGGGCGAAGCGCTCTGCGAGCCATTGGTATCAACTTTGTTGCCTTCCAGCGTGACGTCATCTGCATTTTCTGTGTTCCAGCTCAGGGTCGTGGTTTGCCCTCGCTCAATCGAAGTTGGGTTCGCCGATAAGGTCGCGGTTACCGGTTTAGGTTGTGGTGGAGGGACTTTCGTCACTGGGGGCTGCGGCTTCTTGCCGCCGCAACCACTGATTACCATGATCAGCAATGCCAGTATCCCCACCAAAAAAGTGCAATGTCTCTTCCTGTTCACCTCATGTCCTCCCAAACAAATCTCAAACACTAAAAATTATTATTTGTAGCTCCAATTGGGCTGCGAATTTTTGCCTTCACGCGTCAGTTGTTGTTGATGAGTACCGTCAGCCAGCATCATCCATATCTGGTCGGATCCCGAGCGGTTGGACTGAAACACAATGTGACGCCCATCCGGGGACCACGACGGAAAATCGTTGACCCGGGCGTCGTGTGTTAATTGTACAAACTGTCGTGATGCGACATCCATAATATAAATATCCTGTCCCCCGGGAGCGCCCGGACCGTAGTGGCGAATCCAGGAAAAGGTCAGGAATTGCCCGTTGGGTGACCAGGACGGCGAGACGGCATAGCCCTCGCTTGTCATTTGCTGAATGTTGCTTCCATCGGCGTCCATAACGAAGATTTGCGGAAGCCCGTTACGTCCGCTGACCCATGCAATCTGGCCATTGGTCTTGGGGTTCCACACTGGAGCCACGTCAGAACCTCGGAATGCCGTGAGGCGCTTGGGAGAGCCGCCATTTGCGCCGACAGTATAAATCTCAGGATCTCCGGGCATGGAAGAAGAGAATGCCAGTCTAGTGTTGTCCGAGGACCAGGCAGGAGTGAAGTTGCCTCCTCCAAAATGCGAAAAATTGACCGGCCGTCCCAGGTCGAGCGAATACATAAGGATTTGCCAGGAAGGGCCGCGCTGCGAATCGGTGATCAGGCCACTGAACGCTACGCGTGAATTGTCAGGCGAAACTCGCGGCGAAAGAGCAATGGACCGCAAGTGCGTGAGCTGTTGCTGGCCCGCTCCATCGTAGTCCATCGAAAACACTTCCTTGCTCCCGGTGCGCGAGCTGATGAAATAGATCTTGGTTTCGGCGATGCCGGGAATGCCACCGCCCAGGCGGTAGATGATCTCGTCGGCAAACCGGTGGGCAATCAGACGCGCATTTTCCGGGGTTGCGTCCTCTTTGTATTGCTTTCCGAGCACCTGGGGAGACGCGGTATTCTTCGCGTCAAAGAGCCAGCCTTGCACTTCGATCTTGCCGTTGGCGACCCCAAGGTTGCCGAAGGCCACCATCGAGGCGTTGGGCGGAGGATTGCCCCATGCCTCCAGCTTGATTTCCCCTGGTGATCCAGGAGTCTGTAGCGGATAGAAGCTCTTGGCCACCATTTCGAAGATGCCGGAGTTATCCAGATCATTCCACAGGGTCTGGTTGAAGACCGTGTTGAGTGGCCCGGTCTGGGGATCGCCGGTCGAGGCCTTGAAATCCGCGGCTGCCATCCTCATGGTGGCGCCCAGGTTCGTGCCCGTGCGGAACTTATCTTGCGCCGATGCCGGAGTCAAAGCGAAGGATAAAGAAAGAATTAACAAAAACAGCTTCATTTTTTTCAACATGGTTCGCCTATCTTTGATAATCAAACCAGAACTCGACAGAAACTTTGCTGCCCGAGTACCCAGGTGGTAACGGGCCAAAAGTATCAATGCGCTGGACCGCCCGAAGCGTTGACTGATCCAGCGATGGAACGCCGCTGGATTGCTCAATACGGACATTTGTCGGCGCGCCATCTCGTTGGACATCAAACGTGACCCACACGCGATGTGGACCGACATTCGATCCGATCTCAATTGTGTACCAGTTATTCGAGACCTTGGTGCTCACTGCCTGCACATACCAGGCAAAGCGGCTGCCAAAGTCGCCGCCCTGGGCGCTGATTCCTCCCCTGGCATTGGCTGCCGCAAAACTCGCAAATGGTCCGCTGATTGGCCCGCCAGCTCCGGAAGGAACGCGATTATCTTGGGGAGTAGGCGTGGCCGGCGGCTTATTGTAGGTTGGTGTAACCGGGTTTCTATCGATCTTGTGTTTGGGCGGATTCTCTGGAATCGGAACTGCTTCCGGTTTCTCTTCCACCGGTGGTTTTGGTATCGATTGTGTCTGGCCTTTTGACTCGTTGGCGACAATGTTGTCGCTGGTCACCTGCGGATGTGGCAAGGGGATCGTGCTTACCAAAGTGGCCGTAACCGATGATCCAGTCGTGTCTCCACCCCACATCTGCCCACGCGGGCCACTCACATAACCTGCGAGGATCACAAGGGCCGCGAACAGGATATGAAGCCCGGCAGAGATGGCCATCGGCTTCTTCCAGTCGTCCCGTTCGCTGAATAAATCGCGCATGTACTTCGCTGCTAGCTTCTGGCTACTAGCTCTTAGCCTTTAGCCTTTAGCTCTTAGCCTTTGATTTTCCCCCGACGTTTCGTTTCAGCCCTGAAGCACATCTGGCTTAACCATCATCATTTCTCTTGCAGTCTCTGCTCTTCTGCGGCCTCTGCGGTTATCTTGACTTGCCTTCCTTCGCGAACCTGCGTGACCTCTGTAGTAAGTCCGCTTTTGATTTCCTTGCGCCCTTCGCGTCCTTTGCGGTGAATTGAAATCAGGGTTTGCCTTTGCCTGGTTGAATCGGCTGAGTCACGATACTCACATTGGTTATCCCTGAGCTTTTGACGGCATCCATGACGGTCGCAAACGCGCCAAAGGTCACATTCTCATCTGCCCGCACGTAAACTGACTGACCCTGAGGATCGCGAATTTTCTCGCGTATCTTGTCCGGAAGAATGTTGATATTCACCGGGTCATTCCCCAAAAACACCTCCTGCTTGGCGTTGATGGTTACTACCAGGCGCTCTTCCGAAATCTGCTTGACCGTGCGGGTCTGGGGAACAGAAACCTCGATGCCTGATTGCAACACCGGCGCTGTCAGCATAAAGATGATCAGCAGCACCAGCACCACGTCCACTAAAGGGGTCACGTTGATTTCGGAAAGCGATGTCTGTGTCCGGCCGCTGGCGTTGGTGAAGGCCATTTAGCGTCCCTCCGTCGACCCGGGGCCGCTCCGCTCGAGAACGTTGATCAGTTCCAGCGAGAAATCATCCATGCGCGCGCCGAACTCCCGTAGATGGCTGGTGAACTGGTTATAGGCAATGACTGCGGGGATGGCGGCCACCAGCCCGGCGGCCGTGGTAATCAATGCTTCAGAAATGCCAGGTGCAACGGCGCGCAAGGTGGCAGCATTGGCGTTACCGAGGCTGTGGAAGGCGTCAATAATGCCCCAGACGGTTCCGAACAACCCGATAAACGGTGTTACGGCCCCGGTCGTCGCCAGCCATGGCAAGCGCCGTTCCAGCCGCGTCAGTTCCTCCGACGAGGCAATTTGAGTCGCCCGTTGGACGGACGCGAGCTTGCCGGCCTTGCGGAACTCGTCATAGCCATTCTCAAACACCTGGACCAGAGGACTGGGCTTAAATTGTTCTGAGACAGCCATCACATCCTGAAGTTTTTGAGCCTTGCGAAAGGCCCGCAAAAAACGTCCGCTCTGGGCCCGCGCGCGCCGCAGCGATGTCCATTTCGCAAGAATAATGGACCAGGAAAAGATGCTAAAAAGAAGAAGGATGAGGAGAACTGCCTTGGCGACCGGCCCGCTTTCCGACACCAAGTTAACGATCTCCCCGCCTATAAAGAGGCTCAACAGAGAAATCTTCATCATCGCAGGTTAACTGCCATTTCAGTCTAGCCTTGACCGTACCATCATGCACGGATAACGTCAAACGCGAGCGAGAATTGCCATGATTGCCATAAATGCCAAAATTGCCATAATTTGCTTTGCAGTGAAGATGTCTTACGTTCTGAACCATGACTGAAGGTTGGTTCTCAATTTTGGCAATCATGGCAATTTTGGCAGTTATGGCAATTCCCCTATGCTAGACTTCGCTCCAGTCGAGGAAAATCTTTGCTCCTGGAGCTAAGGGTCGAAAACTACGCGGTGATCGACAGTCTGGCGATTGAGTTCGCCCCTGGATTGAACCTTCTTACCGGAGAAACCGGGGCAGGGAAGTCCATCCTCATCGATGCTTTGGCTCTCTTACTGGGAGACAAAGCTTCCGCAGAGTTGGTGCGTCACGGGGCCGAGAAAGCCCTGGTAAGCGGCGTATTCGAAGCCGACGAAGCTGCTTTGAAGCCTCTTCTGGAAGAAAACGGGATTGAACCGGAAGACAGCCACATCATTGTGAAGCGTGAGATCGCTGCCAGCGGCAAGGGCCGGGTGTTTGTGAATAACCAGCCTGGCACGGTTACGCTCTTGCGCCAGTTAGCGCCGGTATTGGCTTCGATCCATGCTCAGAACGAGACCATCCTCGCTTTTGACGGACCAGCCCGGCTTGCGCTCCTCGATGCTTATGCCGGTAACCGCCTCGACGAGCTTGCAGAGAAGTATCACGCTTGGACCTCGATCAAACAACGTATGGCCGAGTTGGAACGGGACGAGCAAGACCGTCTCCGCATGGTTGACCTGTGGAGTTTTCAAAAGAAAGAAATTGAGACAGCCCAACTCCAGCCTGGAGAAGACCAAAAGCTGGAGACCGAAAAGCGGGTTCTGGCCAATGCCGAAAAGCTGTACGGAGCGGCCATGGCTGCCTACGATGCTCTCTACGACGCAGAAGCCTCAGTGATTGCCAATCTCGGCCTTGCCCGCAAGCATCTCGAGGAACTGGCGCGCTTTGATCCTAAGTTTCAGGAAGCTCTTACGTCTTTGCTTGCTGCCAGGGCCGTTGTCGAAGACGTGAGCGGCACGCTTCGCGATTACGCTGACGGCATCGACGCTTCGCCGGAGCGCCTCGCGGCGGTGGAAGACCGTCTGGCTCTGCTGGAGCGGCTGAAGCGCAAGTACGGAAGCACGGTCGATGACGTAATTGCTTACGGCGACGATGTGACCCGCAAACTGCATGAGTTGGAGAACCGGGAAGAAACCATTTCCGGGTTGAAAAAGCATCTTGCAGCAGCAGCCGAGGCCTATCTCAGTGCCGCTCGCGCCTTTTCGAGGAAGCGTTACGCCGCCGCCAAAGAGCTTCAGAAATCCGTGGAGACCGAGATCAACCACTTGGCGATGAAGGCGCAATTCAGGATCGAGGTTTTTGGCTCCGATGATCCCGAAAACTGGTCGCCCAGCGGCTTTGATAGCGTCGCTTACCTGATCACCACCAACCCCGGCGAGCCGCTGAAGCCGGTTGAGCAAATTGCCTCTGGCGGAGAGCTTTCTCGCGTGATGCTGGCTTTGAAGGCCACAATCGAAGCTGGGAAGAAGACGAAAGCAGCCATCCAGCGCACACTGGTCTTTGACGAGATCGACACCGGAATCGGAGGCCGCGCAGCAGAAGCCGTCGGCAAGAAGCTGAAGAGCCTGGCAAAATCAAACCAGGTTCTCTGTATCACCCATCTTCCTCAGATCGCCTCCTTCGCCGATCATCATTACGTAATTGAGAAACGTGAATCGGCCGGCAGGAGCACGACCTCAGTCCGGCAACTCAAGCCCGAAGAACGAACCGAAGAGATAGCCCGCATGTTAAGCGGAGCAAAACTAACCGAAACCTCCCGCCAACATGCCGAACAACTGCTAAAGGCTAATGCGGGCTAACGAAGCAAGAGGTCTTGCTTCTGATTCGTGTCTATTCGTGGCTAGAAAACGTTTTCAAAACCGAACCATGCCCACGCCGCCACCGAACTTCAGCCCAAAAAGCCGCGCGGGCTGATCGCTGATTGCTGACCGCTGAGTGCTTTTTGACCGTAAGTGCTTTCACTGATTAAACTTAGATTAGTTTTCTTGGGCCGAAAGGGTATAATCGGAAGCAACAATGACAGCACTGGAATCTAAGACTCTGCTTTTGCTTAAGCCCCGTGGTTTTTGTGCCGGGGTGGTTCGTGCCATTGATATCGTCCGTATCGCTTTGGACGCCTTTGGCCCGCCGATCTACGTCCGCAAGGAGATCGTCCATAACCGGTATGTTGTTGAGGAATTAAAGGCAAAAGGGGCCATCTTTGTCGATGAAGTAGATGAGGTTCCTGACGGACAGCGGCTTATTTATAGCGCCCATGGCGTCTCGCCTACGGTACGGGAAGCCAGCAAGCTCCGCAATCTGCGGGTCGTAGATGCCACCTGCCCCCTGGTGACCAAGGTCCACGTCGAGGCGGTCAAATATGCAAAAGGCGGCTACAGCATCATCCTGATCGGCCATCGCGACCACGACGAGGTGATCGGAACTCTTGGCGAAGCCCCGGAAGTTACGCTTGTGGTTGGAAGCGTGGAGGAAGTGGAGCATCTCAATGTCCCCGATCCAACCCGCATCGCCTACATCACGCAGACCACTTTGAGCCTCGACGAGACCAAGGAAATTATCGAAGCCCTGCGCGCCAAGTTCCCGCTGATTGAGGGTCCGCACGCGCAGGATATCTGTTACGCTACGCAAAATCGCCAGACGGCCGTGAAAGATGTTGCCCATCAAGCCGATTTGCTGCTGGTTGTCGGATCGGAGAACAGTTCTAACTCCAACCGGCTCGTGGAGGTTTCGACCAACCTTGGCACTCCTTCTTACCTGATCGATAAAGCCGACGACATTCGTTCGGAATGGCTCGATGGAATACGTACGGTTGCCCTCACCGCCGGGGCGTCTGCTCCGGAAGTGCTGGTTGAGGAAGCAGTGAAGTTTCTCATGGGGAAGGGCTTTACCAAGATCGAAGAGATCGAGGTCATGCCGGAAAACGTTCGTTTCGGCCTGCCTCCGGAGATTGTCGAAGCCATCGAAGCAGCACCGGCTGCGGTTGCGGAGTAACGATGAGCAAGAAGCTCGATGGGCAGATGCTTTTCGGAAAAATCGATGACATGCTGGGCCGCGTGGCCGACGGCGTAGAAGCTTCTCGCAACCACCTTTTCTCTCTACAACACGAGGACGGTTATTGGTGCGGCGAGCTTGAGGCCGATACCACCTTGGAATCCGACTATATTGCCATCCATACGCTGTTAGGGACTGGAAATCGGCAACGCATGGAAATGGCCGTCCCGGAAATTATGCGCCATCAAAATGAAGATGGTGGCTGGCCAATTTTCCGTGGAGGCCCGTCGAACATCAGCGCTTCGGTCAAAGCCTATTTTTCCCTGAAGCTCATGGGTTACCGGCCTGATCACCCCATTATGGAGAGGGCGCGCACGCGGATTCTCGAAATGGGCGGCGCGACGGAATGCAATACCTTTACCAAGATCTATCTCTGTTTTCTCGGCCAGTATGACTGGGAAGCTGTGCCCGCCATCCCGCCTGAACTCGTACTGTTCCCCAACTGGTTCTGGTTTAACATTTACGAGATTTCTTCCTGGTCGCGCGCCATTCTGGTGCCACTTTCCATTGCATACGCCAAGAAGCCATTCAAGAAGATTCCTGCGCATCTTGGAATCGATGAGCTTTTTGTCGGAGGCCGGCATGGCAAACATCTCCACCTCAAATGGACAGAAAAGCTTATTTCCTGGCGCAACTTTTTCCTGGTTCTGAACCGGCTGGTCCATTTTTGCGAGCGCTTTCACATCCGTCCGTTGCGCAAGCGGGCGATCAAGAAGGCAGAGAACTGGATGCTGGAACGCTTCGAAAGATCAGACGGACTGGGCGCCATCTATCCAGCCATCCTGAACTCGATTATTGCTCTGCGCTGCCTGGGATATTCAACCGATGATCCACAGGTGATTCGCGCCCTGGATGAGTTCGAGAAATTGGGCATCGAAGAGGCTGGCATTCCCGATCACTCCGAACCCACTTTTCGTATGCAGCCCTGCATGTCCCCGGTCTGGGACACGGCCTACGCCCTATTTGCTCTGGGCGAGAGTGGCGTCTCCCGCAACGATCCTCGCTTGCTCAAGGCAGCCGATTGGCTTCTAACAAAAGAAGTGCGGCAGGAGGGCGATTGGGCAGTGAAGGTACGGAGTGTCGAGCCGGGCGGCTGGTATTTTGAGTTCAACAATGAGTTCTATCCTGATGTGGATGACTCCGCCATGGTCTTGCTCGGTCTCGATAAAGTAGACAATCCCCGCGAACGCTATCAGATGGATGTCTGCAACCGTGCCGTTGATTGGATCTTTGCCATGCAGTGCAAGAGCGGTGGCTGGGCGTCGTTTGATCGCGACAACACGCGCATGGTCTTCCAGCACATTCCCTTTGCCGATCACAACGCAATGCTCGATCCGCCGACGGTGGATATTACCGGACGCGTTCTGGAAATGCTGGCCGCTTACGGAATGAATCGAGACGATCGGCGTATCGAGAAGGCGATCCAATTTGTCGTGCGCGAGCAAGAACCTGATGGCTCCTGGTTCGGCCGCTGGGGCGTGAATTACATTTACGGTACGATGCAAGTGCTGCGTGGTTTGCAGGCGATTGGCGTGGATAACCACGAGCCGTATGTGCAGCAGGCTGCGGAATGGCTTCGGATGGTCCAGAATTCGGATGGCGGCTGGGGTGAAATCTGCGGATCATACGACGACCCAGCAGCGCGTGGCATCGGGCCGAGCACTCCCTCGCAAACCGCGTGGGGCATTATGGGCCTGCTAGCCGCAGGCGACACCCGCAGCGAATCGGTCCAGCGCGGCATCCTGTACCTGCTTGAAACCCAGAACCCAGATGGATCATGGGACGAGGAGAACTACACAGGCACGGGCTTCCCGAGAGTGTTTTACCTGGCCTATCACTTATACCGGGATTACTTCCCATTAATCGCTCTCTCTACTTATTCGCGCGAATTTTCCGCGCTGTACGGAGAGGGATCGGTAGGATACGCAAGAGGATGAAGGGTGATTTCTAATTTCCAATTTCTAATGTGTGATTTTGAAACCAAAGGCTCACCGCAGAGATCGCGAAGAATGCAGAGAGCGCAAAGGTAGGGGGTTTCAAATTAGAAATTAGAAATTGCAAACAACAAGATAGCTGCATAGGATGCAGAAAGATTTGGAGGAGAGATAGATTGTCAGTTCCCATATCCCAGATGTTGACCGTCACCAGCTACGTGCTGAAGCAACGGCTTTCCGGGCGCAAGCGTTATCCGCTTGTGTTGATGCTGGAACCGCTTTTCCGCTGCAATCTCGCATGTGCCGGATGTGGCAAAATCCAATATCCGGCCCATATCCTCAAGAAACATCTGTCGCCTGAAGAATGTTTCCGGGCGGTGGAAGAATGTGGCGCCCCGATGGTCAGCATTCCCGGTGGTGAGCCGCTCATGCATCCGCAGATTGCCGAGATCGTCGAAGGCTTGGTGGCGCGCCGCAAATATATCTATCTGTGCACCAACGCATTGTTGCTCAAGGAAAAGATCGATCTGTTCCGTCCCAGCAAGTACCTGACTTTCTCTGTCCACATGGATGGCCAGCGCGAGCACCACGATTTTTCGGTTTGCCGCGAAGGCGGTTACGAAATCGCTGCAGAGGGGATCAAGGAAGCGGTCCGGCGGGGGTTCCGGGTCACCACCAACACCACTCTTTTCGATGGAGCCGATCCCTCCAGCGTGCGCGACTTCTTTGACGAGATGATGGCCCTTGGTGTCGAGGGCATGATGCTCTCACCTGGCTACTCTTACGACAAAGCGCCCGACCAGAGCCATTTTCTTGGCAAGGCGCGTACGCGCCGCCTGTTCCGCGCCATTCTCTCCAATCGTAATCCCAAGTGGCGATTCAACCTTTCCCCACTTTTCCTGGAATTCCTGATGGGGAAGCGCGACTATCCCTGCACTCCCTGGGGCATGCCCACGTATAACCTCTTCGGCTGGCAAAAACCCTGCTATCTGCTTCAGGATGGATACGCGGATACGTTTGCCGAATTGATGGCCGCTACGGAATGGGATCAATATGGGACTGAATCGGGCAATCCCAAATGCGCAAACTGCATGGTGCATAGCGGATACGAAGCCTCGGCAGTCAACGCCACCTTTAGTTCGTGGCGCGGCTTTCTGGCTACAGTGCGCGCTACCCTTTTCAGCAGCTACCAAGATGAAGGCGCGCTCAAGCTCTTGAATGAACCGGTGCATCCTGTCCACAGCCACGATCCCCTGGTACAAATCAACGAATCCTCAAGCCAGTTGGAGGAAACCAGGGTATGAGCAACTCTGGTTTTACAGAAGAAAGCTCGCCGGAAAAGAGTCTTGCCCAGAAGGTCCCGGCGGAAAAAGAAACCTCTGCCAATCCCGATCTTCTGGAGGTCGCTCCCGGCACAAGGCACGAAAATCTGGAAGGCTGGATACCTCAGCTGGCTTCTGAAGATGAAATCCGCGCAGCCCTGGAAAAAGCTTTTGATTATCGTGGCGACGTAACGATCACACGTAAAGACGGCAGCAAGGTCGAAGGATACATCTTCGACCGCCGCACAGGCAGCACACTATCGGCATCGCTGGTTCGCTTGCTTCCCAAAGACAGCAACCAAAAAACCGCGATTCCGTACTCAGACATCGCAGCCTTGGCATTCACAGGCCGTGACACAGCCGCCGGCAAAAGCTTCGAAGCCTGGGTAAAAAAATACTGGGCAAAAAAGGCGGCCGGCGAGCAAAATATCGGTCTAAAGCCCGAAGCGCTGGAAGAATCAGGGGCTTGAGATTTCCAGGTACTGTGCGGCACGACTAAAGTCATGCCCTGTTACAGTCTCGTGAATCCATACAATATTTTCTAAAATGACATAAGACCTAAAGACTGATTCGAGGCAATTCACGATGGTCGCGAAAAAAAAGACTTCAGCAAATGTACCCCCCAAGAAAAGGGGCCGCCGCCCGGCTACTGAGAAAGAAAAGAAAGAGAAACTTCGCCAAAAACGTGAAGACCTCGTGGCCTTTCGTGAGCGTATGAAGAAGTTTGGCCAGGAGTTGCTGCGCCAGCGGCGCGCCGAACTCGATGAGTCGAAGAGCTACAAACGAATACTCTTATGAAAGTTCTGGTTACCGGAGCCACGGGATTTGTAGGCAGTCATGTTGCGCGGCTTCTTGCCGCGCAGGGCGCCGATCTCAGGCTCCTGGTGAGAGCGTCGAGCAACACCGCCAATATCGCAGAGCTCAAGGGTGAAAGAATCATCGGCGATCTTCGGGACCCAGATTCACTCAAGAAAGCGGTGCAGGAGTGCGAGTTTGTCTTTCATGTAGCCGCCGATTACCGGCTGTGGGTGCGCGATCCTGAGGAAATGTACCGCTCCAACGTCGAAGGCACACGCGCTATCATTCGCGCTGCCCAGGCGGCTGGCGTTCGCCGGGTGATCTACACAAGCTCTGTGGCTACGATGGGGTTTACCAAGACCGGTCAAATCGTGGACGAGGCTTCCCCTGTCTCACTGGGCGATATGATCGGTCATTACAAGCGCTCCAAGTTCCTGGCGGAACAATTGGCCCTCGATGCCGGAAAGCAGGGCGCAAACGTCGTTGTAGTCAATCCAACCACTCCCGTTGGCGAGCGTGACATCAAGCCCACGCCCACGGGACGGATCATTGTCGATTTCCTTAAACGCAAGTTTCCAGCCTACGTCGATACCGGCCTCAACCTCGTGGACGTGGCTGAGGTGGCGCGAGGGCACCTGTTGGCTATGGAGAAAGCTGTGCCGGGCGAGCGTTACATTCTGGGTGGGGAGGACCTGACCCTGAAGCAAATTCTTGACAAACTCTCTGCGCTTACCAACCTGCCTGCGCCTACCATGCGTGTGCCTCATATAGTGGCGCTGGGGTTTGCAGCCTTCGACCAGTTTCTTACAGGAACGATTCTTCGTAAAGAGCCGCGCGCCACCATGGATGCGGTGCGTATGGGAAGAAAAAAGATGTTTGCGTCGTCGGCCAAGGCGGAGCGCGATCTTGGTTATAAAGTTTTGCTCGTTGAAGACGCGCTGCGCCGCGCCATCAACTGGTTTAGTGCCTGTGGTTATGTCGAAGCATCGGGTGCTGTGGCTCCAGTCAGGGCATGACTACGATTGCCATCATTGCTGCCCTGGATCGCGAGTTGAAACCGTTGGTAAAAAGTTGGAAGCAGACAGAAGTTGAATTTCAGGGAAAGACTTTTCGAGTCTTCCAAGGACAAAGTAAAGAACGGAAAAATCTGGTAGCAGTTGCTGGTGGAATCGGATCCCGCGCGGCCAAGCGAGTAGCAAGTGCGATGGTCGCCGCGTACAGGCCCACGGCGCTGATCTCCGCCGGAGTAGCTGGCGCGATCGTGGGTAGTTTGAAAATTGGTTGCATCGTTACCCCGTACGCCGTTATCAATGTCAAGAGCAGAAATGAATATCGCTGCAGACTTGGGGAAGGTCTCATTGCTGAAGGAGTCGTGGTCAGCGCTGATGAAATTGCTGATCAGAAACTGAAACAAAAACTTGGGGAAGACTTTCATGCTTTGGCGGTGGATATGGAAGCCGCTGCGGTAGCCGAGATCGCAAAAAGTTCGGGGATTGATTTTGGCTGTGTAAAAGCGATCTCCGATGAAACTAATTTCCCTATGTTGCCACTGAACCGGTTTGTAAGCGCCCAAGGCGATTTTTTGAGCGGCCGGTTTGCCGCATGGACTATTTTGCGCCCCTGGACATGGACGAGGGCAATTGCCTTGGGACGAAACAGCAATCAGGCGACCCAAGCGCTTTGCAATTGGTTGAAAGAGCACGTGTGAGAAAATAGAGAGTTGATGCAGACTGCGGTACAAACACAATCTGGCGCCTGCTCTTTGGCAATTCCAAAGCTCATGAGAGCGGCCGTCTATCATGGGCGGCAGGATGTGCGCCTGGAAACCGTTCCCGTGCCCGAAATTGGCCCCGGTGAGATTCTGGTGCGCGTTCATACCTGTGGCATCTGTGGGACTGATCTCAAAAAGATCGCGACAGGTTCGCATTCTGCTCCCCGGATATTTGGGCATGAAACTGCCGGCCAGGTTGCAGCGGCCGGAGAAGGTGTCGATCACTTCACGATTGGTGATCGCGTGATGGTTTTTCATCACATCCCATGCCGTGAATGTTATTACTGCCGCCACAAAGTATTCGCGCAATGTCCGGTCTACAAGAAAGTAGGCGCGACAGCCGGTTTTGAGCCAAGCGGCGGCGGCTTCGCCGAGTATGTTCGCGTGATGGACTGGATCGTTCGGAACGGAGTGGTGAAACTGCCGGCCAGTGTTTCCTATGAGCAGGCGTCCTTTGTGGAGCCTGTGAACACCTGCATGAAGGCCATCGAATCGATGGATGTCAAATCCGGCGAGACTCTCTTGGTCATCGGCCAGGGACCAATTGGGTTGATACTTGCGATTCTCGCCCAGAGGGCAGGTGCCCAAGTCGTGACTTCCGATTTATATCCCGAACGCCTTAAAATAGGGGCAGACTACGGGTTCAGGCAAACTGTGAATGCCGCCTGCGACGACCCCGTTAAAGTTGTTCGTGACTTGACGGGCGGACGCGGGGCCGACGCTGTAATCCTGGCGGTTGCGGTGAACAGTCTGATTCGCACAGCAATAGATGCGGCCCGGCCCGGCGGCAAGATCATGTTGTTTGCCCAGACGCAGCGCAGTGAGGTCTCGATTGACCCTGCCTCAATTTGCGTAGATGAAAAAGTGCTTTTAGGTTCTTATAGTGCATCGGTAGACTTACAAGAAGAGAATGTCAGGCTGGTCTTTGGGGGTGAAGTCGATTTTGCTGGATTGATTACGCATCGCTTCAGTCTGGAGCAGGCCGTGGAGGCGCTGGAATTGGCGGCCCATCCCGTAGCTGAATCGATGAAGATCGTAATACAACCTGGAATGCAGTGGGAGAAAGCTTAGTGAAATCACACATGACGGCGGCCGTTCTCTACGGCAAAGAAGACATAAAAATCGAGCGAGTGCCCATTCCCGCACTCGACGCTGGGGAAGTTCTGGTTAAGGTTAACGTGGCTTTGACCTGCGGCACCGACCTCAAGGTTTATCAGCGCGGCTATCATGCGCGCATGATCGTTCCACCGGCCCTTTTTGGGCATGAGCTTTCCGGGGTGATCGAAGAGGTTGGCCCCGGCGTAAGGGATTTTCGCAAGGGAATGCGCGTGGTGGCGCTGAATTCCGCTCCTTGCAGCGCCTGCTTCTATTGCCTCAAGCACCAGGAAAATCTCTGCGAAGATCTCCTGTTCAACAACGGAGCCTACGCCGAATACATCAAGATTCCCCGGCGCATTGTTGAATCGAACATGCTCGCCCTGCCTAGCGATGTGAGTTTCGAATCGGCTGCCATGACTGAGCCTCTGGCCTGCGCGCTCCGTGGACTACAGGAAACAGGGTCGGATTTGGGCGACACGGTGACAGTAATCGGCGCAGGATCGCTGGGACTGATGCTGGTTCAGGTAGCCAAGCTGGCCGGCTGCAACGTAATCGCGGTCGTCAAGCGCGATGAGCAGGTCAAAGCAGCGAAACGGTTTGGCGCCGATGAAGTTGTTCATATTGGAAAGGCCAAGGAGCCGGTGGCTGCCGTGGTCCATTTGACCGAAGGGCGAGGTTCAGACTCGGTGATCGAAGCAGTCGGACGCCCCGAGGTCTGGCAGTGGGCTGTGGAGATGGTCCGCCGTGGTGGCGTAGTCAACTTTTTTGGCGGATGCGCAGCCGGCACCAAGGTCGAACTCGATACCAACCGGCTGCATTATTCCGAAGTGACCTTAAAGGCTACTTTCCACCATACGCCGCAAACGGTACGCAAGGCGTTTACCTTGATCGCAGAAAAGAAGATCAAGAGCACAGATTACGTTACAGGAGAGGCGCCGCTTTCCAAACTGAAACAGGTCTTGCAACAGATGCTGGACCGCGGGAGCCAGATCAAGACGGCAATTATTCCGGGCCACTGATCGAGTCATGTCAGTTTCTCCAACAAGCAGCCTGGCGGGCTGGAACGCCCTCCCGGCTTCATACCGCATTCCGGAATCCGCGCCTTCCCTCCGTGAAGCCCAGGAATATTGCGCTCAATTGGCGCGGGGCCACTATGAGAATTTCTCGGTCGCGACCTGGTTCCTGCCCAAGCGCCTGCGGCAGCACTTTTTCAACGTTTATGCCTATTGCCGTATTTCCGACGATTTGGGCGATGAAGTCGGTGATCCACAGCAATCGCTCCAACTGTTGGATCAATGGGAGACCGAGTTGCACACATGCTATGCCGGAGCACCGCGTCATCCGGTCTTTGTTGCGCTGGCCGAAACCGTGCGCCAGTTCAGCATTCCGCAGCACGAATTCTCCGATCTGCTCATAGCCTTTCGCCAGGACCAGACCGTGACCCGGTTTGAAAATTTTGATCATCTGCTCGGCTACTGCAAGTATTCCGCCAATCCCGTTGGACATCTTGTGCTGTATCTATGCGGCTACAGCGATGCTGAGCGGCAACGGTTATCTGATTCCACCTGCACTGCGCTGCAGCTTGCCAACTTCTGGCAGGATGTTTCCATCGACTACGAAAAAGGCCGGATTTACCTACCCTTGGAAGACCTGCGGAGATTTGGGGTCTCGCCGGAAGACATCGCCCAACGCCGCTCTACGGCCCAATTCATCGGCTTGATGCGGTTTGAAGTGGAGCGCGCGCGCGAATGGTTCGCCCAGGGACTCCCGCTGATCAAGAAGGTGAATAAAGAACTGGCCATTGATCTTGAACTATTCAGCCGTGGAGGGCAGGAAATACTCAACGCCATCGAGCGGCAGGGATTCGATGTCCTGAGGCGTCGGCCGGCGATCTCCAAACCGCGCAAGCTCTGGTTGGTGGCCCGCGCGGCTTTAGGCAAGCTGCTGTGAGCGACCAACTGGCTCACGCCTATGCGGTTTGCCGGGGCATTGCCCGCCGGTCAGCCAAGAACTTCTACTATGGCTTCGTCGTGCTGCCTTCGGAAAAGCGCAACGCCTTCTGCGCTGTCTACGCCTTCATGCGGCAAGCCGACGATATCTCCGATGGTCCCGATCTGAGTTTGCAGGAAAAACGCTTGAAGCTCGGGGCCTGGTTGGAGGCTGCCAAGCAGGTCTTTGAAGGCAAGCCCACCGACGATCCCGTGCTAATGGCGTTAGCGGATTCGCAGAAGCGCTTCAAGATTCCGGTCGATCTGTTTGAAAAGCTGGTCTACGGCACAGCGCTTGATCTTGAAATACCGGCGCGCACGGATTCGCCCGCCATCGTCTGCCGCACCTTTGAAGAGTTGCGCCACTATTGCTATCACGTTGCCTCAGTGGTGGGATTGGTTTGTATCCGCATTTTCGGCTACCAGGATTCCAAAGCAGAACTGCTGGCGGAAGACTGCGGCCTTGCGTTTCAACTGACCAATATCATTCGCGACGTCAAAGAGGACGCCGGCATGGGCCGCATTTATCTTCCTGAGGAAGATCTGGTCCGCTTCGGCCTTTCCCCGGACCAACTTGCTCATCAGAGCCTGAGTGACGCCTCGAAGCCGCAACAATTACGGCCGGTCCTGGAATTCGAAGCAGAACGCGCCCGCCGCTACTACGCCTCGGCGAAATGGCTTATGGAGCTGATCGAAGAAGACAGCCGTCCAGCACTCTGGGTCCTGGTGGAAATCTACAGCCGCCTGCTGAAGAAAATTACCGACCGCAATTACGACGTGCTCACCGAGCGCGTTCATCTGACATTCTTTGAAAAGCTGAAAGTGTTATCGCGGGGATTTTTGTTGAGAATTGCGTGAGGGCAGGGAAGAATCGAGAAGGATGTTTATTGGGTCGAATACCCAGGATCAGCGATTTAGACTGACACATTATCGGGGTCCTTCACTCCGCGCCAATCTTTGTTCTTGAGGCTCAGCTTTTCGTCGCGCTGCGTTCAGGATGACAGGGGATAAGGACAGTCGCAAAAAACCGGGCGATTTTCAAACGTGGGTGACATTGGGCTTTTTAGCCCCTGCTGCCGTGCCCTTCTAGTGAATGTGCCGTAGCACGAATTTCTATGAAAACCGCATCCATTATCGGCGGAGGTCTAGCTGGTCTGGCCGCCGGTTGCGCCCTCTCCGACGCGGGCTTCCGCGTTACGCTTTTCGAGCGCCGTCCTTACGTCGGAGGCCGTGCATCATCTTACGAGCACCCCGGCACAGGCGAGATCGTGGACAACTGCCAGCATGTTCTCCTGGGCTGTTGCACTAACCTGATTCATTTTTACGATCAATTGGGGGTGAGCGATAAGATTCGATGGTTCAACGATCTCACCTTTATCGAACCTGGAGGCCGCGCCAGCCATCTCAGCTCGTGGTTACTTCCCGCTCCTCTGCACAACCTTCCGGCTTTCTTGCGGTCTTCATCTCTCTCATCGGGTGACAAGCTGGCGATTGCGCGCGCCCTCGCAGCCATGATGCCCATGCGCTCCATACCTGACGATTCCAGCGACTCGGATGAAAATTTCCTGCAATGGCTCCGGCGGCACGGCCAAACCGAACGCGCCATTGATCGTTTCTGGAAAGTAGTTTTGGTTAGTGCCTTAAACGAAGACCTGGAACGTACATCGGTCCGTTACGCCCTACAGGTTTTTCGCGAGTCGTTCCTGAAGTCGGCGGAGGCAGGCAGGATGGGTGTTCCTTCCATCCCTCTCTCAGAGCTTTACGGTCATGCTGTCGATTACATTCGCGCCCGTGGAGGAGAAGTTCTGCTGCGCTCGTCCGTCAACGCCATTGATCCCGGTGAAAATGCAATCAGAATTTCCAGCAATTTTGGGGATCGGGAATTTGATTACGCAGTGCTCGCCGTTCCATTTCATCTGGCCGCCGGAATGCTGCCAAACAGCGCGGAGGCGGAACGGTTGCGATCGATGCTGGGCAGGTTCGAATCATCGCCCATCACAGGGGTACATCTGTGGTTTGACCGGCCAATCACAGAACTACCGCACGCCGTCTTGCTCGACCGAACCATTCAATGGATGTTCCATAAATCCATGTTTCATCAGAATGGACCTCGTAAACAAGTCGCGCAGCAAGGAAGGGAAACCACTGGAGATACAGAAGCAAAAAGTTATATCGAGTTGGTAATCAGTTCCTCAAAAGCGTTGGTAGAAAAGTCTCGCCAGGAAATTCTCGATCTAGCCATGAAAGAGTTGGAAGAGTTTTTTCCGGCGACGAAAAATGCGAAGCTTGTCAAGGCCACAGTGATTAAAGAGGTCTATGCAACGTATTCGATAAGGCCGGGGCTGGATCAGTATCGCCCGATTGCAAAGACCGGCTGGCCTCGGCTGTTCCTGTCCGGAGACTGGACCGCAACTGGATGGCCGGCAACCATGGAAGGCGCAGTGCGCAGCGGTTATCTCGCATCCGAAGCCATAACAGAATCCACCGGCGCCCCCAAAAAATTCCTGGTTCCCGATCTCAAAGCCAAAGGGTTAATGCGTCTTTTCGGGTAGAAGCGATACCGATTTGTGGCTGATCTGATTAACTCTGCCCACCGTTCATGGCTGTTACTGCAATACCCAATCCACCGTGCCGTGATCCCGAGAATTGTGACCTTGAAGTTTATTCCCTCTCAATAATTCATACTATTTTTTAAAACCACGCAGTTCCCTTAGTAATGGCATAACATTCTTCTCGATTGCTAACCCCATATCCCGCGAATCGTCTAAGTGGTTAACCAACAGATATCGTGAAACTTTTTGGTTTCGCAGACGTATCTTGATTTGAAAGTCAGGGAAGGCTAGGGGTTAACCAGGACGTTCTTGCCCGCGGTTTGGCGGCCCAAGGCAAAACCGTCCTCCACAGAGGAATTCTGCGTGGCTAACCCCAAGTTGTGCATTGTAGGCCATTCGGCTGGAAATGCAAGCCGGTCGTGTGTGTCTGATCTGGGCCGCCTAAAACAAAAAAGGAGAAGCAGTTGCCATGAAGTCTTTAGGGTCCAGGATCGCAGTCATGATGTTTTGTTTGGTGTTGGTCACCGGCGCGTTTGCAGCAGGCGCCTCTCATAAAGGCACATTCAAGGTTTCCGATCCCGTGCAGGTCGCCGGAAAAAGTCTGCCGGCGGGCGAATATGTAGTCAAGTGGGAAGGCACAGGTCCCGCAGTTCAAGCCACGATTTCACAGGAAGGCAAAGTCGTAGCCACCATTCCAGCCACAGTTGTGGAATTGCCACAGAAATCAAGTTCAAGCACAGCAGAAGTACAACATGGCGCCAGCGGAAACGGCACGCTCAACCAGGTCCAATTCTCCGGACAGAAATATGCTCTGGAATTTTCTGGGACTTCGGGTGGGTCAGCGGGAGCCGGCAACTCAGTCCGTTGAAACCTTCACAACCGGCCGTAGCTGATCGCATGTCCTCCCAAATGGCAGTCGATCACGCTGGTTGATGAACTAGGGAAGCACGAGGTGAGAGGCGTGCTTCCCTGGATTTTTTGAATTCAATTATCCTCGAACAGGACGTGCGTTCCCTTTGCCTCCGCACTGCAATGTGCTTTGAAATCGTGATTTTTCTCGCAAATTTTGATTGGTAAAAGCCACTTGGAATCCTCTGCGGAATTCTGCGATCTCTCTGGCCTCTGCGGTTGGTTTGATTTGACCTCCTCTGTGTTCCTTCGTACCACGAGGTACTTTGAAATCGTACTTTTTCTCGCAAATTCTAAGATTGGCTTAAAAATCCCCCATTCTTCTTCTGCGGTCTCTGCGTTTTCTGCGGTTGACGTTGCCCTATTGATTTTCTCAGTGTCTCCGTGCAGTGGTGGTTTTTTTCTTGTTTGGTTTGTTGGTTTTCCTTTGCGGCCTTCGCGCCCTTTGCGGTGAACCGGTTTTTGGTTGTGGCTCCGCTACGTTGCGTTCTCTGCGGTTGAGCTTGCAAGTTTTGGTCTTCCAAATTGCAAATTAAAAATTAGAAATTACAAATCCCCCCTCCCATGTTTCCCAGAAGGGAAATGGGAATCAATGTCGTTTTCTACCAAATATTGCGCTTGACAAATATGATGCCGGGGTTTGTGATGAAAAACCTCAATCATTTCCATTGTCAGGTTCGCGCCCAGATTTTGGCAGAGCTTGCTATGCGACAAGAGCTTGAGAAACAGATGAACAATCAGATGCGGAGGACGGGATGAGCTTTTCGTTCGATGTAATTGTGATTGGCAGCGGGTTCGGTGGAGCGATTACCGGTTGCAGGCTTGCCGAGAAGGGCCATAAAGTGTTGATCCTGGAGCGCGGCCGCCGTTGGAAACCTACGGAATTTCCCCGTACCCTGGATGGTCCATGGATCTACGATGCCTACCAGCCCCAGCTTTTGAATGGCTGGCTTGATTTCCGTTTTCTGCACAAGATGATGGTGGCCCAAGGCGCGGGCGTGGGCGGTGGTTCACTCATCTACGCCAACATCTCGAAAGAGCCCCCGGCTTCTGTATTCGACTCCGGCTGGCCGCCGGAAATCAATCTCAAGACGCTTCAGCCCTATTACGACAAGGTTGGAGCGATGCTGCGGGTGAATCCTCTGCCTGACAACCAGCTTTCTCCCCATTTCAAGTTTTTCAAGGAAGCGGCGACCGCTGCCGGCTATGGAGATCGTTTTTTCAAGCCGCCCTTGGCCATCAGCTTTGACCCCAATTACAGTTATGATCGTCCCGACCCGACCAATGACAAGTACACGGTGCCCTTCGTGAATCCACAGGGAGTCAGGCAAGGCACGTGTGTCCAGTCTGGTAACTGCGACGTGGGCTGCCAGGTGCTGGCCAAGAACACGCTCGATCTCAACTATATTCCTCTCGCCGAGCAACATGGCGCTGAGGTGCGGCATTTACACATCGCCACCCGGATCGAGCCTTATGAGCAGGGCTATCGCGTACACTTTGACCGTCTGAAGGATCAGCAGCGTATCCCTGAGAGCGAAACGGCGCGCATTGTCATCGTAGCAGGCGGCACCTTGAACACCACTGAATTGATGCTCCGCTGCCGCGACGAGTATAAGACACTGCCCAATATCAGCCGAACTCTCGGCGATGGATTCAGCGCCAACGGCGATTTCATCTCGGCGTCCTTTGAACAGCCGCAAACCGTCGATCCAACGGTTGGTCCCACGATAACCGGCGCCCTCGATTTCTTCACTAAACCCGAGAATAACCAGCGTTTCTTTATTGAAGATGGTGGCTCGCCCGATTGGCTGAGAAACATGCTGAAGCGGTGGCTTTTGGAGGCCAGAAAAGACCGCATGCCAAAGGAAATCATCGACATATTGAAAAGAGTTTCCGGCCCCAACGATGAATTCGCCCACGCGGCTCTCTGGTTTGCCGTGGGCATGGATGCCGCCAACGGACAGTTTTATCTGGGGCGCAGATTCTTCTGGCCTTGGCAGCGGATACTGAAGCTCAGATGGAATCCCGAAGACGCCAAGCCCTTGGCCAATACGGAATACGAGATCCAGAAAAAGATGGTCCTGGCCACCGGCGGCACGCCCATCCCTCCATTTGCCTGGGTTGATTTCATGACGCTGGTGACGGCGCACCCGTTGGGTGGATGCCACATGGGATCGGACGCTTCCAAGGGAGTGGTAAACGCCCGGGGCGAGGTCTTTGGTTACAAGAACCTTTACATCGCCGATGGGTCGATTGTACCGACCTCGGTTGGATTCAACCCGTCGCGCACCATTGGAGCGCTGGCAGAACGAATTGCGGATCTAATTTGATTCCAGCGGAAGCTCGGAAAGGTGAAAATGAAATGGGAAAGCATCATGCAACCTTGAAAGTGAGTGAACTCATGAAAGGCTATATCACGCTGGGAGACACAGACGTTCTCTCCGGGTACAAGAATGGCCTTTTTGCAGGCACGTATCTCGAGACCCAACTCACCATCACCTCGGACGATGTGGATCGCTTTGTGAATGATCCGGCGCATGCTGCCCTGCCTAGCGGGCTGGTCAAATGTCCCGCGCTGGGAGGCGATCTGACAATCGAAGGCGGCGAGTTCCAGCTCTTTGTAAACACCGAGAACAACTTTCTGCGGCGCATGAACTACAGGCTCTTCTTTACTGGAAATCAAGGGCCCATGACGTTAAGCGGATTCAAAACCATCAGCGACAATCCTGCGGCTTCAATTTGGTTTGATTGCTCGTGGATGTGGACCACCATACTTCCCGGACATGTCACGGCCGACCAGGAGAGCGGCGTGACCCCGGTAGCTGCCGGTATCGTGAATCTTTATATCCTGGATTTTCTGAAGTGGAATGTTCTCTCGTTTCGGACCGGAGGGCCGGGACTGTTTACACCCATCATCGGGTTCTTCAAGTTCTTCAAGTTCTTTTTGGGAACCATCATCCGCTTCCAATTCGCAAAATGGATCGGACGCTGGGGCACAGGGCCGAGCGCCCAGAAAGCAGTACTGGAGAAACCTCCGAAAGCAGCCTAGGAAGTCTTTGCTTTGCGGAAGTGCGCAGCGATCCTAAATGCCAGAGCGCCAACGCAAATCGCACTGGGAATGATGTAGAGCATCGAATCGGGAATGCGGACCACGAACCCGCCGGTAAAATCCACCATAATGGCATACAGCGCGAAGCTCTCGAAGCGTGGCGCACGCGCCAGAGACCAGTTCCAGCGCATCTGTCGGGCCAAAGCGCCCAAGGCTACCAGGTAAGTCAAGAGAAAGATGATATTGCCGCCAATCAAGACCGGCCACGTGATTTCTTTGATAAATCGCGGCCAGCCAATCGTCACAGCGAGTGAAATGACTCCGGCCAAATGGACCAGATGAGAGACACCCAGCACCATCAGGAACCGGTCAGCGTTCCGCGCCAGCCAGCCGGCAAGTTTGCCTGGCTTGAACGTTTGTAGCGGTACCGAGATAAATGCGCCCAAACAGAACGCAAGAGAGATTCTTGCCGTCACGCGCAGCAGTAAACGTAAGCTCGCTTCATCCATGGCCTGAATTGTACCTCGCTTCCAATTCGTTGCCGCCAAAACAAATTTGACCTACGATGTCTCGCTTCTCGAAATATAGAGCGCATACGCCATCACCAACACCAGGATGCCGATTCCCCACCAGGGAGTGTATGGCCCCACGGTATAAGCGATGATCGTGGTCGGAACCAGGACTGTGCCCATCTCCACCAGGATCGTCCACCACGCCCAGCGGCTGCCTTTGCTGAAGAAGCCTTTCACGATCATTATCAGCGTCAGGCCCAAGGCGATCATGGCCACTCCTACGCCGCGATAAATCAGCATAAACAGGCTTTGTACCTTGGGAGGCAGGTCCGTGAAAGGTTTTTCGATATATTTCTGATGGTAAGGTAACAATGTAGGAATCAGCAGATAGATGCAACCGTAAGCGCACGCGATTCCGGCCAGGATGTAGAACAGCACTACTGCGGTTTTAAGCTTTTTACTCACGACTTCTCCTTATCGGTCTGTTGGCCTAATGCCCGTACTTCAGAACATGACCTCCCCCCAAAATCATCGCGACGCAGGCGAGGAAGCCGGATCGGGCTGGCGAAGCAGATAGATTCCCGCGATTATATTCAGAATGCACAGGAAATACGCGCCATACATGGTGGTGTTGGTGGCGGTTCCATGGACGCCATGTATCAATCCAAGGGTGAGAACGAAGCCGTCGAGCAGATCGACGCCAAATCGCATGACCAGCAAAATGCCGATCAGCCGGTACTGTTTCTTGAGCGCACATATCAGCATGACAATTCCATAAGGCGCAATTCGGTTTGCGACCCAACGAGACCGGATCAATGTGCCGTAGTCCACTGTGGCCAAGGGCGGCGCAAATTTTCCCGTGAACTCCACTGGATTGGTCCAAAGCTCATACGTGAAATAAAGAACCATCACCCCAGTAAATACTCCTACAGCAACAGCCAGGAATCGTGCATTGATTTTCATTTTCCCTCTCCTCTATGTTGTCTAGTGCCTCAAAATCGTATTTTTCCCCGCAAAATCTGACCGGCCCCCAGCCGACCTGGAAATTCTCTGCGTAACTCTGCGACCTCTGCGGTTGGTCTTGAATTGACTTCCTCTGTGTTCCTCCGTGGCCTCTGTGGTAAATCTGCCTTTGCTTTTCATTTGCGTCCTTAGCGTACTTT
The DNA here is from genome assembly GCA_035939495.1 of Candidatus Angelobacter sp. Classification (GTDB taxonomy): domain Bacteria; phylum Acidobacteriota; class Terriglobia; order Terriglobales; family Acidobacteriaceae; genus Angelobacter. The sequence continues at coordinate 111,144 of DASZFU010000156.1, forward strand.
GCGGTGAAATAGTTTGGTTGTGTGGCTTAGCTACGCTATTCGTCCTGTTCTTCAAATTAGCTTGCGCCCGCACTTTGTTGCGTCCGTCCGCGATCTGCCATGGCCGCCAGTTTTTCCGGTGTCGTAGGAATCGTTTCCACTTGAATTCCCAAAGCGTCGTAAAGAGCATTGGCTACGGCAATCGGGGCTGCAACGGCTCCCGATTCGCCGATGCCCTTGGACCCATATGGACCCATGCCGTTTCCCGATTCCAAAATTTCCACTTTTACTTCTTCAGGAAGATCGAGCGTGGTTGCCACCAGGTAGTCGTGCAACCCGGCATTGAGCACTCTTCCTTGCTGGATTTTCATGGATTCGGAAATGGCCTGTCCGATCCCCATGGTGATACCGCCCAGAATCTGACCCCGCAGTGCCTCAGGATTGAATGCATGGCCAACATCATGAACAGCGGCATATTTCAGAATTCGCACTTGTCCGGTATCGGGGCGAACCAGGAGATCACAGCCGTGGCTGCCATCCATGAAATCAATGGCGCCGGTCTGATTCCCATTGGCGGGATCAAGCAGCGGCCCAGGAGGATTGTGGCTCTCTCCCACAACTGTAATATCGCCTCCCGCATGTTGTGCCAGGGCTGCCCACGACAGTTTGCGATTGCGGTCGTTGGCAACATGCACGCCTTCGCTGTCCATCTGTAGTTCCGGCGTTGGCGATCCAAGGGCCTTCGATGCAGTTTGTAAAACACTCTTCTTCAGACGCTCCACACCATCCAACACCGCGGCCGCGCACATGGAGAGAGACCGGCTCGACCCAAATCGGGGCTGAAATGATTCCCGGCTGAAAGGAAACATCCACGACTTCAAGCTTCCGGCCAATCCAATGAAGAAGTTTGCAGGATGTACGATGATCCTTTGGAAGCGAACCATATTTCGCGGATACTTAATTCGCGCCGTAATGACCAGCAGTCCCTTGGCTCCGGTCGTTTGCACCCACTCTGTGAAGCGATAGAGGCTAGATTTAAACCATGATGGGCAGTGGCCTTCTGCAAAAGCAATGCCGCTGGGGTCGTCGATGGCGGCGCGGCTTTGCACATATTCGGGCAGGTCTTTTACCCCCATGCTGGTCGCCAGCAAACGCGCCATCTCATTGGTGACCGCCGTGCCGGAATCCGAGATGTCCGATTCAACCCGGAAGCGGCCATCTTGATTGAAACCGACTCTCACTACAAAGCGATCCACCATGCCGTAGGGATAGCCATATTTGGCATGAATGGTGGTCACGCCCCGTCCATGCAACCAACCCGCCGGGCACGCCGGAGGCGGCCCAAGAAGCTCATTCACCCGGTCCATCGTCTGCGTGAGCCAAAGATCCTTCCCCGGCATTGGGCGGCCCCAGCCATCTTCGCGGGTCTTTTTGTAGTTGCGTTTGCGCAGCTCCTGGGGCGCCATGCCCAGCTTGTGCGCAGCCTGCTCCACAATCGATTCCACCCCAAAGCTGATCTGCTGGGATCCGTATCCGCGCATGGGAATGGTAGGCAAGTTATTGGTGAGCACGCCTCGCACCCGCATCCGCACGTTGGGAATTTCATAGGAGGCGCTGGCTTCAGCGCCAATGACCGCAGCGACTGCGGGGGTGAGTCCAACGTAGGGACCGGCATCCGTAAGAACGGAGGCGTCCAACGCCAACATTCGCCCATCTTTCGTGAGCGCCAGGCGATAGTCGCCATACGACGGATGGCGTTTCGAGCGCCGCTGCAGAATCTCATCGCGGCCCAAAACCAGTCTGACTGGTTTCTTGACAAGATAAGCCAGCAGTCCCAGGTATCCTTCAATCGTAAACGCCGCATATTTGCCGAACGATCCACCAATATTGTGCGTGATGATGCGGACTTTATCTTGAGGAATACCGAGCATCTTGGAGACCGCTCGTTGGCCACTCTCGCTCGTCTGGTGTGGGACGGCGATGTTCAATATGCCGTCTTGAATCCATGCCGTTCCGCCCTCCAGTTCCATGCAGGCATGGTCGTTGATTTCGTTGCTGTAGCTGCCCGTTACGACAACGTCTGCGGTCTTAAAAGCTGCCTCCACATCGCCGGTTTCCTGCACGAACTGGGCAGTGACATTCTCAGAACTTTCGGGCGCAATAGCCGTCCGCGCGTCGATGGTTGGGGTATGCAGCTCATAAGAAACCTCGATCAGTTGTAAGGCCTCTGCTGCCGCCGCTTCCGTGCGTGCCGCGACCAGGGCCACAGCGTCCGCCATAGTTTGCACGTGACCGACGGCCAGCAACGGCTGGTCGTGACCAAACGCCACTGCCCCGGTACAGTTCTGCTCGGGAATGTCCTGGTAGGTAAAAACAGCTTCGACGCCAGGAAGGGCTCGCGCTGCGCTTGTGTCGATATATCTGATTCGGGCTGAGGGATACTCGGTCCAGAGAATCCTTCCCACCAGAGGAGCCTCGACCTTCTGGTCCGTGGGATACCCTGCCGAAGCGCTCATTTTCTTCTGCAGATCAACTCTAGGAAAAGGGATCTCTGGAGCAGGCTCTTGATGGCTGGCAGCCAGCGCCGCCTCCATCATCTGCTGATATCCGGTGCAGCGGCACATGTTGCCGGAAAGCGCCGCCTTGACCGCTGCCGGCGTAGTATTTTTCTCCGAAGCTACGTGGTGAGAAGCCGTAACCAGCACGCCACAAGAGCAATAGCCGCACTGAAAAGCCTGCCGGGAGAGCAATTGCTGGCGCAACCCGTGATCGCCGAGCGCAGGCTCCAGCCCTTCGGCGGTAACAATGCTTCGTCCTTCTGCCTGTACGGCAAGAATCAGGCACGAGGACATCGGCTGGCCATCCACCAACACCATGCAGGCGCCGCATACACCCTCGCCGCAGCCATACCTCACCTCCCGAAATCGCAGCCGGTGATGCAGACACGCCTGCAAGGTAACGTACGGCTCCACCTTGGCCTGCCGCTCCTCGCCGTTGATTCGTAGAGTAATCTCCAGCAGTTGGTCTGCAGCTTTCATATCTGCAATATCTCCGAAAGAACCTCGCGCACACCGGCGTCGATGAGCCGCCGCCGGTATTCAGGAGAAGGTGGAGAGGGCAAGTCACAGACCGCCTCTTGCGCCGCTGTTGCGCCCGCTTCCTGGAGCAAGCGTTGATTCCATTCGCTTGCCGGCCGGCCAGTCACCAGCTTTTCCGTCTGGCCGAGCCGCTGCGCATGTGCCGAGACTCCGCCTACAACGATCCGCGATGCCAAGATCTTCCCGGCGCGAATGTGCAGGCAGGCCGCTACGTTGGCCATCGTAATACCTGCAGATGCGCGCCAGGCAAATTTTCGGAATGCCGACACCGCTTCGCTGTCGTTCGGCACTTCTATGGAGACAATCAACCGTCCCTGAGGGATGAATTGGTCGATAGGCAGATTCTCGCTCAAGCTGCCGCGAAGGCTGGTGATCTGGGCATCGAGGGCGATCAAGGCCGGATAAACGTCAGTCGTGGGCACGGCCGCAGCGACATTGCCTCCGATGGTTCCGGCGCGCCTGACCTGCGGGTTTCCAACGGCTTTCGCGGCCTGAATAAGGGCTCGTAGCGCTGGCGCATCTGCTGTTCGCGCAATCGCGTCCAGCGGGACCATGCTACCCACAAGCAGCGATGAATTGGTCGTCTCGATCCGGGAAAGCTCCGCCAGCCGCCCAATGTCAACGAAGGTTTGTTCCTGGCGTTCACAACGGGCGATCATTGGAACAAGAATAGTACCTCCCGCAAGTGGGAGGGCACCCTCTGCAACCGCGGAAGCAGCGGTTTCCACCGCCTCGGCTCTGATATATCTCACGCTCCGGCCTTGCCAGATGAAACGCTACCCAGGTTCCTGTACGCACATTCTGGGAACTCTGGCCGCGATTCTATCTTCTGATCTACTATGTATTTTCAACGCAATCATATACGCATTCCCAAAAAATTCAATTATTTAGTCCTAGCAGCAGATCATCATCGTTAACACCTGTCCCAGTCATCCAATCAAGGATGTGCGGGCTCGCCACGCTGGTAGATTGGAGGAACCTGTGTTCAGCGAAGTGAATGAAAACGTTTTCCCGGAATTCAAAATTGCAGCCTGTGCGGTTGGTTTGATTTTGACCTCCTCTGTGTTCCTTCGTGTCCTCTGTGGTTTAAATGGTTTTGGATTGCCCTCTCCACAATTCGTTTGAAAATCGCAACGCGTCCACTTTACAATGCCTAAACCCGCATCAATAACATAAAACTACGAGACAAAAGGAGCCGCGTGGCCACCGATATCACACAAGAGATCACGGTTCAAGGATTCGATCTTCAACTTTGGGTGGCAACGGATTTGCTGCGCCTGCGCTCCTTGCACTTCGGCTTTTGGGGGGAGGGAGAGCCGGTAAAGCTCGATTTCAGGATGATTCGCCAGGCCCAGGCTCGATATACGAAGCTGCTGGTCAACACCGTGCCGCCAGGTGTTCACGACATCCTCGATGTGGGCTGCGGCGTAGGGTGCAACGCCCGGGCTCTCGTTCAGAAGGGATACCAAGTAACCTCCATTTCGCCCGATACAAACCACGAGAAATTCTTCCAGGATGCTCCCCAGGCCCTTCGATTTTGCCGGTCGAAATACGAAGACTTCTCTTCCACGGATCGCTACGATCTCGTTCTGATGAGCGAATCGCAGAACTACTTTGACGCCGATATTGGCCTTTCCCAGACTCGAAGGCTCCTTCGTCCGGGCGGCTATCTCTTGATCTGCGGCATGTTTCGCAAGCAAAACACACCCAAGTTCGACCAGGTCCGTAACGTGGAAGATGAGTATTTGGGCAAGGCGGTCAAGCACGGCTTCGAACTCGTGGAGCGTGTAGACATCACTCCCAATGTTACGCCTACATTGGATCTTGTGCGCATGGCCAAAGAGGATTACCTCACGCCGCTGATTTCAGCTACCGGCAATGCGTCGCGCTGGAAACTGATGGTCGCGGCTCTTTTGTTTCGCAAAGAGTTCGGCCAACTGCGGAGAATCCAGAAATACTATGAAGACTTTTCCAATTCCCAGTTCTTTTCCGAGCACGTGCGCTACTTGAAATTGCTCTTCCGATGCAAGAATCAGGAGCAAAGGCCAAATTAGGGTTCGAATTTTAACGTTCTGCTATGCCTGAACAAAACCTACCGCCAGTTCTTCCCGATCCGGCTGAGGCCGTGCGGTTGGAAAATGAAAAGCTAAAACTCCTCACCGATGTAAATCCGCCGGACGAAATTCTGGTCGTAAGCGATCTCCATCTTGGGCGTGGACGGGAATCAGACACGCAGCGGTTTTTTTGCACCGAGAACTTTATTGCGGACCAGGCATTTGCGCGCTGGCTGCAAGCCATGCAGCCCAATGAAGGCAAACTCCTCGTCCTGAATGGAGACACCTTTGATTTCATTCGAGTCGCCAATATTCCCCAAACGGTTCAGGAGTTCGACAAATGGAGCTTATGGCTGGCGCGGTCGGGTGTCACAAAGACTTCACAAGAGCTGCAGCAGCCCAGAGTGATTTCCAAAAAAGAAAAGACGTTTGGCCTCCAGACCGACGACTATAAGTGTGTCTGGAAACTTCTGCAAATCTTTGAAGGCCACCAGGAATTCTTCAGTGCTTTGGCCGATTGGATCGAACACGGCGGTGCGCTCCTGATTGCAAAAGGGAACCACGACCTTGATCTTTATTGGCCACTCGTGCGAAAGGCTTTTTGCGTTTTCATGGAGAGCCAAGGCACATCACGCCAATCCACCAACCAGCGGGTGTTTTATTGCGATTCGTGGATTCGCATCCGCAACGTCTATCTCGAACATGGACATGTATATGATCCTGAGCAACAGATTGAAGGCGGTCCTCTGCTGCCGCAGGACCCTTCGCAATTGAACTTGCCCCTGGCTACTTTTGTGGCGCGGTATCTGATCAACAAGCTGGAAACGTTAGAGCCTTTTTTAGGATCGATTTCTCCCACCGCACGCATCCCCTGGATCCTCTTAAGCAGCCATCCCCTAGCCGGACTTGCATTCCTGGGCCGCTCGCTCTATTTCATAAGCCGGGCTCTCTCCCGGCCAAGGAAGAGAGGGCTTTTTTGGTATGCAGTTTTCCTGGTCACGCTGGTATTTCCCCTGGTAACTGGATTGCTGATTGCGCTCGCATTTGTTTCTACTTCGGCGCGCGAGTTCATCCTTAAGGCGTTGCCGGCTTTTCTTGGCAATCATCCAGTGATCTCTTCGGTTCTTGGATTTGGCCTTCCCTATATCGCAGCCGCCTGCAAAGAGTTCTTCGAGTGGCTGAAAAGCCGCCGTAAGAGACCGATTGGAGAAGATAGATGGGCCCAAAGTGTTTATCAAACCATTCAGGCTTTATCATTTCCTCCGGCACATCGGATTTACGCCGTTGTGGGCCACACGCACGATCAGGATATCCAGAGGCTGCCGGAGCTCAACGGCTCTAAGGTCCTATATTTGAATACAGGTGCTTGGATTCCCGTATGGCCTGAAGACCGCCCCGATCTCGCCGGACAGGTGCTTTATCCGTTTGCACATTTCAAATCACAGAACGGCGAATATCAGCACAGCTTTTTTGAATGGCGAGACGATCGTAACCAGCCGGCCGAAGTTTACATTCTGGCTCCATCGCCCAACAAGTAATCAAAATCAGTTGCCAATTATCCGTTTACCCAATTCCCAAAGTCTTCGTCTTCGCTGATGTGCATCGCGCTCTGAAGCAGAGCGAATTTGAGAGAAGCTCCGCAGCAGGAGCAGTTTGGAAATTGGCCTCCTTTAATGGCGACAACCTCCCCGGAGTGTTTGCCATGAGATACGGAATGGCCGGCCTTGTATATTCCCGACACCAGAACGATTTCTCCGGAATGGTATGTGCCAGAGTCTTCATACGAGACATGAGAATCCGCTGTTCTGAGTACAGAATGAAGGGCGCGAGTTCCACTTGGGTTCATAAGCAACCTCCTCGTTGAGACCCTTATAGTTAGCGCAAGTCCCTTGCCAAAATATAAGTTGAGGAAATCGAAATACTTGCGAGCGTGCTGGATATGCTTTGGTATTTTATGAAGGTAATATTTACCAACTAAGAGGGTGCAAGATGTGAGTCTTTCGGCCTTAGCCTCAATACGGCCTCAGAACCGTTCACTTAAGGAGATTAGAACAAGCTTAGATCTGTGCTCTACAGAATAAACACTGCTGCGCGGGACCGTGTCGCCAAGTTTATATCGCATTGTTATCGAGAGCTATAGTCACAAGTAATTTTGTTGAGATGCGGCCAGCAGAGACTCTGGTTGTACGAAGGCAAGCGAAGTTCTTCACGAATCTCTAAATCCTAAAACCTTTCTGGAATCATGTTATCCTGCCCTTGCCACCTTCGTCTTGTGACCCTGGAGTCAGGGAGCCGGAGACGACCATGCATCCGTTGCTATCGACACGCATGAGGATAGCTTCCTTAGCCCTCAGTGTCCTTTTGTCCATTGCCGCCTGGACATTAACGGCGGCCACCTGGCCGGTCTTTCACCAGCGCGTTGGAGTTTTCTTTACCGCTGCAGCCTTCATCTCGGCAGCGGCTGGTGGAATGGCGCCGGCAATCCTCGCTGCAATATTGAACACGGCTGCTTTGAATTATTTTGCCTTCTTGAATCGATCTTCCATCCCTGGCTTTACGAGCGGGCTGTGGTCTGTACTTCTGGTGACCGTCTCACTGATGGTTGGCTATGCGCGCGAGAAGTGGTCAGTCGCGGAGATGAGGGCTGGGCGGCTGAGCACTGATCTTGCCCGGGTGAACGATGAATTGGATTCCCAGCGGGCCGACCTGAAGCGCTTTCATGAAGTCAGCGTCCGTCTTTCGAGCAGCCTGGAATCGCAACGCTTGCTCAATGATGTGCTGACATCGATTGCATCCCTGCAGAAAACCGATTTGGCTATGTTGCTCCTGTTGCCCAGCCCAGCCAGCCGTAATCTGCGCGTCGAAACCTTTGCGGGCTTTACGGCTGAGCAAGTCAGGCTCTTTGGCGATATCCCAGCATCGTTTTTTCCTTTGCAGCGCAGCATGACGATCGAGGACATTGACCGTCCGGCGATTTATTTCCCGTTTGTGGATGCCGCTCTCCAGATCGGATTTCGGGCCGTCTTCAGCATGCCGATCAGCAATAGCAAAGGAGAACCGCTCGGAGTTGTAGTCACATTCTTCCGCAACCCGCATTCGCCTTCAGAGCGGCAATCGAGGCTGGTGGAACTGTACGTTCGCCAGGCAGCCAATGCCCTCGACAACGCCCAACTCTATCGTAGCTCGCTGGAAACGCTTGCCGCGGAACAACGCCGCACCGCAGTCTTGCGCTCCCTGGCAGAGGCTTCGTTGCAAATCAACTCCGCGCTCACGCTCGACTCGCTGCTTCAGATGATTACCGATCAGGCAAGAATCATCATCGGCGCTCATCAGGCATTTACCACGTTGCTTCCCAAGGGCGCATGGAACCAAAGCATTACCTGCACTTCGTTGGCCGACGGGGAGACCGGCATCCCTTTGCTTCCCGAAGCCTCGGAAATATTTATGCTCGCCTGTAGTCTGAACAAACCCGTACGGCTGCCGGAGAAACCCAAGGGCAATGATCTTTGGCGCACCATGAGCGGAGGGAAGGGCGGATGGCTGGCTGCGCCGCTGCTGACTCGCGACGGCAGAAATCTCGGATTGATTCAGCTCTCTCGAAAGATCAACGGCGATTTCTCTGAAGATGATGAGTTCATCCTGGTGCAGCTCACCAACATGGCTTCCGTGGCTGTTGACAACGTGCGTCTGTACCGCGAAGCGCAGGAGCAGATTGCTGAAACCAGGCGGGCCCAGGAAGCGCTCCAGCGCAGCAAGGAGAGCATGCAGTTGGCCCAGCGTTGCGTCGGCATCGGAATTTGGGAATGGTACCTGCAGAGCGGAACGTTGGTCTGGTCCGATGAAATCTGCCGCCTGCACGGCATCGAACCGGCGAGCTTCGACGGCAAATACGAAAGCTGGATGGAGAGCATTCATCCTGAGGACCGCCAGCAGGTTCATCGGTCCATAGCCCAGGCCATGGCGCAAAGCGGCGATTATGAGGTGCAGTACCGGGTCATCTTTGGCGGCAAGAACATTCATTGGCTCGAAGCCCGTGGACAAACCGTCGTGATTGGCAACACGTCGGTGCGCATGATGGGAGTGGCGATGGACATTACATCGAACAAACTTTCCGAAGAAGCTCTGCTGCGCTCCGAGAAAATCGCCGCCACTGGCCGCCTGGCTGCCAGCATCGCCCATGAAATCAACAATCCACTGGCGGCCGTCACAAATGTGCTGTATATCCTGCGCACCCGGCAGGACATTCCCAAATCGGCGCTGGACTTCATACGCACCGCGGAACAGGAACTCGGACGCGTCTCTCATATCACCAAGCAGACGCTGGCTTTCTATCGGGAAATATCAACACCGGTCTTGACTTCGGTACCCAGCCTGCTGGACGAAGTTTTGAGCGTCTACAGCCGCAACATCGAGGAGAAGCGGGTAACCATCCTGAGGCGCTACGGTCATGTGGATAAACTGCTGGCCTTTCCTGGCGAGCTTCGCCAGGTCTTTTCCAACCTGGTGCTGAATGCTCTGGAAGCTGTAGCCATGACCGGCAAGGTTGCGGTTCGAGTCCGTCATGATCGCACATCAAAACTGCAACCGGGACTGCGGATCACAGTAGCGGACGACGGCAGCGGAATCGCTCCCGAAAATATGGCCCGAATTTTCGAGCCGTTCTTTACAACCAAAGATTCCAAGGGCACCGGTCTGGGCCTGTGGGTGAGCCAAGGTATCATCCAGAAGCATGGCGGCAGTGTGCGTGTGCGCAGCGGGGCCCGCGGAGCGAACCAGGGAACTTGCTTCACCGTTTTCCTGCCATTTGCTGTCTTTGAATCACGCAATAACGCATTGCAGGCACCCACGCAGGCATCTCTAAACTCTGCTAGCCGAAGCACCGCCGCCAGTTCAATCAGCGATCTCTCCGTAGCGTGAGGTAGCTTACTTTAGAAAATGGTCCGTTTTTGCGACACGTTATCTCCGTGTCATCCAGACGGGAACCTTGTCAGTGCCGGCGCCTCGTATCGTTGGGTCACTTCCGACCATAGTGAAATTGAATCTGGTATTGGCAAAGATAAAGAAGCCCGACCACATGGGAATGTTGGGTCCGGGGGAAAGATTGGCCTTCGGAGCAATCTGGGGTTCACCCGTGTTGCCCTGCAAGGGCTGCCCCGATATGCTCTTGCCATCGGATTGCAGCTTAATTTCTTCTTGAGCGAATGCCGCGCTCGCCAAGCAAAACAACAAGCATGTGCAAACTGCGATGTTTGTTTTTTTCATGGTTACCTCGTAAGGGGATTTTCTTGCTGGTGGTCTTCGCCAGAAGTCTTCTTACAGGCTTCTAGAGAAGGGCGAGCATTCTATACGAGGTTGGAAGTGTTCCATCTAAGATAATTTTCCCATTTTGAAACCAGAAATGATGAATCAAATATTAGCGAATTCTTGGATGACAAATTAAGAAATGATTAAGTATCAGGTCCTTCTTTTCGATACACCGGGGATTCAGTGGTTCATTGCTGGACCTACAATCAATGCAATCGCATCGCCCACATTATGAGCGATAATGCAGGCCGCAAGGTCACGCCGCCAAATGTAGAGCAACGTAGATATCAGCCCGCCGAACAGGGCATTGAAGATAATTCCCGGTCCCCAAAATGGGAGGTGAACGACTACAAAAACCGCGAGAGAAATCATGCCAGCCCAGCCGTAACTGCCAGCGAGAGATGCTATCCGCTCGATGGCATAGCCCCGGAAAAGAGATTCCTCCACTGTGCCGGCGGTAATGGCGGCGAGTGTCCGCAACCACAGCGGCCAGGATAAGACCTCCGCAAGGCCTTTGGAGAGATCCATGAAGCCGAGTCTTGTCAGGAAGAGAACAATCGACGTGTTAATTGAGATGATGAGAGCCGCGCATCCCAGCCCCCAAGTCAACGAAGATCAACGCCAGCGAGTCAAGCCGATGGAGCTAAGCGAACGCCTCTCCCACAGAGTCACAATGAGTATGACCAGGCCCAGAAGCACCCACAAGATCAACTGATATAAGACTCGGGTTGTGAGTTTTGCCGGGTCGCCGACAATTCTTGACGCAGGACTCACGAGAAGGGCAGTGCCGCCCAGGGCGACGCCGAGTCCAACGAATAACGGCAGTCTTGAGTTGTTTGAATTTAGGACGGCAGGTTTCACAGATGATATTCTAGCCAGCCAAAGGAGCACTGACTTGATGGAATTCTCTCGCCGTAATTTTCTTCAGAACGCCGGGGCGGTCACGACGTTGGCATGGGCGAACCCGGTCAATGCATTGACTTTCCAAGGTAATGATCAACCAAAAGGGAAGCTGCCAGAGCCGATCGCCAAACTGAAGTCGCGGCGTTCAGAGGCCACACCCATCACGACTGCTGAGCGTGAGCAGCGGCAGGAGAGGGCTCGGCAGCTGATGGCGGAGAACAAATTGGATGCCATCGTGCTCACCGGCGGCACCTCGCTGGTTTATTTCACCAATATTCGGTGGTTCATGAGCGAGCGGCTGTTTGCCATGATATTGCCGGTGAAGGGAGAGCCTTTTTACGTTTGTCCTGCCTTCGAAGAAGATCGCGCCAAAGAGCAGATCGCCAGCGGCCCTGGCGGGACCAATCCCGAACTTCGTCTCTGGCAAGAAGATGAAAGTCCATATCAGCGAGTGGCGGAAGGATTGAAAGACCGTGGTCTTGCAAGTGGCGCCCTCGGCATCGAAGAGACAGTGCGTTTTGTCTTTTCCGATGGCATCGGAAAAGTTGCTCCTGCACTGAAAGCTGTGAGCGCCACTCCGGTCACTGCGGGTTGCCGCATGATTAAAAGCAAACATGAATTGCAACTGATGATCCTGGCGAACCAGGTCACGCTGGCAGCCTATGAAGCTGCCTATCACTCCTTGAAAGAGGGAATGACCCAACATGATTTTGCCAACCTTGTGGAGGCCGCTCACTCGCAATTAGGTTTTCGAGGGAGCGCCGGTGTGCAGGTTGGTGAAAACTCCGCGTTGCCGCATGGCTCGGCTAAGCCGCAGTTGGTTCATGAAGGCACTATTTTGTTGATCGATGGCGGCTGCACGGCGGAAGGCTACGAGTCCGACATCAGCCGGACATTTGTTTTGGGCAAGCCTTCTGAACAAAACAAGGACAAGATGAAAAAAGTTTTTGATATTGTGCATCGTGCCCAGCAGGCGGCCCTGGCCGCCGCCCGGCCTGGCGTCCAGTGTCAAGATGTGGATGCTGCGGCACGCAAGGTGATTACCGATGCCGGTTATGGCCCTGATTACAAACATTTCACCCATCGGGTTGGACACGGCATCGGCATGGATGGCCATGAGTGGCCCTATCTGGTGCGCGGCAACACCCAGCGATTGGCCGCGAATATGACTTTCAGCGATGAACCGGGGATTTATATTCGCGGAGAATTCGGTGTTCGCCTGGAAGACGACATGTACATTACCGAAAAAGGCGCCGAGTTATTCACGCCCCAGAGTCCGTCACTCGAAGATCCATTTGGACGGGGATAAAGATTTCTATCGTATCAATGTGGAATCTGTGAAACGATCAGGCAAGTCTCAGTAGTTTAGCTCCAATACCGTTCACTTAAGTAAAGATGTTGTTGAATTAACAACATGGTTTACCTGCATGTTTCATGAGGCTAGGCAGGTAGCCACCAGCGCCGCAGGCGCGGCTGAAAGTAGCCCGGCATGGAGCGTGAGCGGAATGCCGG
>DASZFU010000157.1:0-2998 GCA_035939495.1 Candidatus Angelobacter sp.
CGCTTTAGGGCGAATTATAATTTTCTAATTTACGTCAGGCGGTTCTTGCAGGTTGGCGCTCGCCCGAAAATCTGACGAATTGTGGCTTTTCGAGTGACCGATTTCGGCGAGCTTCCGAAATGAAACCTGTTCCATTATGGAACTCGTTACTTACACAACTTGCATCGGTGGACGCGGTGAATCTTGGGAGGGGGAAACGAATAAAGCGACTGCTCACAAATACTACGAACGTGCCCGACGGCGATGCGGCTGGACCGCAAATTGCCCGCTCAGTGAAGCCTCAAGACTGCGAACAGATCGCTATAGTCATCTGTCCAGACCAGTTTGGGTTCAGCAGGCGGCATCGAATCAAGATGGTCGTGAAAAGCATCCAGCGCCAAAGCGCTTGGATTCTTGGCCAGCAGGACCCAATCGCTGCGTTCGCCAAGATCCATGCTGCGTCTTTTATGAAGCCTCACAGACGCCAAATGATTTTGCGCGGCGAGCGCTGCCAGCACAGGAGTAAGGTCAAGCATCTTGTTGGAAATGTGGAATGCCAGGACAGAGTTTTGGTCCCGCAAATGTTCTAAATAGACTTCCAGTGCCTCCTGAGTGAGCAAATGGATCGGAATGGAATCACTGCTGAAGGCGTCTACCACTAAAACGTCAAAGTTCTGGCTACCGCTCTCTCTGAACTCACGCTCCAGGGAAAGTCGCGCATCGCCCGGTACAACGAACACTTTCGCCGGGGAATCCTTGATGAACGTGAAATAAGGCTGGGTGTCGAATGAATAGGCAATCACCTGGGGATTTATTTCGTAGAACCACACCATGTCGCCCGGGCGTGCGTAGGCGGCCAGGGTTCCCACTCCCAAGCCGATGATCCCGTAACGCCGAGGGCATGGCTGAAGGCACGCGGCTTTACTATCGAGAAGAAGTCCCACGCCGCTATGCCGCGAAAAATAGGCGGTCGGTTCCTTCGGCCGGTCGTAAAGCTGATAACCGTGGGTAGTTTGTCCGTGGCGCAATTCGATGGAACGAACTACGCTTCCCTGCTTCCTGAGCATGACGGCAGCATAGAAGTTGCGGTCGCGGCGGATCGCGAGGTACTTGTCAAACTGCACTTGTTCGTAGAGCGCAACACCTAAAGCAACCACAACAGCGATCGTGGCCAATTGAGCGCCGTTCAATCGCCGGTATTTCGGCAGCGTCTTCCCGCTCCGAAGTGTGATGAAGCCAACGCACAGGGCCAGAACCGTAAGCAGCGGGTAATAGTGCCAGCGATACATCGTAATGGGGATCATCGCCAGCCCCGCATATCGGGATACGAACTCAAGAGCGAGCAACAGCCCAAGAAGAATCGCCCCGCCGAGGTAAGGCCTGTTCCAATACCACCAGGACTGGCGGTCCCGCGCGATAGCCAGGATCGCCAAGAGCACGCAGCCAACGAGGCCAACATGAAATTCCCAAAACCCGCTAAAAATCCGAGGCGCAATCAGCGCAACAAAAATACCTCCAGCCGCCCCTCCAGCCGAAATTAGAAGGTAAAACCGCGTCAGGTAGTCGGGGTGCGGTTTCAATTGGACCAGCTCTCCGTGGCAAACCATGCAGCAGGCAAACAGAACCAGGCTGAGCATCGAAATCTGCCGGACAATAGGGGCGCTGTTCACAGACAACAACACTACAAACGCCATGGGAACACTCGCTCCCAGCAATACCTGAAAAATTTCTCGGCGATACCACTTCGGATTGTCAAAGCAGATGATGAAGCTGACCAAATACACGCCCAGCGGCAGCACCCACAGGAATGGGACTACTGCTACTTCCTGGCACATGAGATTGGTCGTGGCCAGAAGCATCAAAGACGCCATTGCCGGAAACAAAAACCAGAGTAGCTGGACGGGGCCCGGCGGCAAAGCCGCCGCTTCCGGTTCCTCGACTGTCGAGCCAAGGATTGCCCTGGCGTTCAAGTCTTTTGCGCAGGCGATGAAGCCGGCGAAGAAAACCATGTAAGCCGCGCTCCATAACCAAGCCTGGGTATGCAGGCGAAATCCAGGCTCGACGGCAAACGGATAAGTCACCAAGCCCAACAGCGAACCAATATTCGAAAGGGCGTACAACCGATAGGGCGACTTCCCCGGATGAGTCTGGCCAAACCACCTTTGCAGTAGCGGTCCACTCGCACTCAAGCACAGGTAGGGCAGGCCGACGGCCACCAGCAACAGCCGCAGTATTTGCGTCACGGGAAAATCAGAAGAATTTGGCCGCCAGGAAGGTCCAGGGAGAAGGGGTGTTTTCCAAACAAGAGCTCCCAGCGTAAGCAGCGATGCGGACAGTCCTAACACGGTGATGTGCACCACCGTCTGGGTCCTTGCACTCAACTTCGTAGACAACAGGTGGGCGTACAGATAGCCACCCAACAGCAGCAGCTGAAAAAACAGCATGCAAGTAGTCCAGACCGCGGGCGTGCCGCCAAACCAGGGCAGGATGTACTTACCGAGAAGCAGCTGTACCTGAAAGAGAAGAAATGCGCCGCAAAAAATCGTCAGGCCGTAACGAAAGCGGCCTCCAGAGGATTTCGACGGGACAACAACAGGTTCTGTGATGAACTCCTGCACGTCAACGCTAGTAGACATGTTGCCCAACGCAGCGACGATTGGTCCGGCTCATATTCCGTACTTTTTCGCATAGTGGCGGAAAGACCGATACGACATCTTTAATGTATCAGCAGCTCGCGTGCGAACTCCGCCGGAACGTTCCATCGCCGCCAGCAAGAACGAACGCTCCAGCTTCTGAATGTGCATTTCCAGGTCGATCCCTTCCTCGGGCAGGATCGAGCCGTTGCCATTCCCGCCATTGCCTGAGTGTTGCGACGACACCGCTTCCTGATAATGCTCCCGTATGCGGACCGGCAGTCCCTCCGCGGAAATTCGCGCGGAACCCTCTAGAGCCACGGCTCGCTCAATCGTATTTTCCAGCTCCCTTACGTTTCCGGGCCAATCGTAAACCTCCAACCGGC
>DASZFU010000158.1:0-32187 GCA_035939495.1 Candidatus Angelobacter sp.
GCGTTGTTTTCAATCTTAGGTACGACCTTTGGTGGAGACGGAAGAGTAAACTTCGGGTTGCCAAATCTGCAGGGACGCAGTCCCGTTCACGTTGGCAATGGAATCGCTTTGGGCGAAATTGGCGGCGAAACAGCCCATACCCTTAATATCTCCGAGTTGCCAGCGCATAATCACGTACCCGTAGGTTCTCCCTCCGATGCTGCCTTCCCCGGCGCTGGCGGGAACTTGTGGTGTAATGGGTCGAAACAATACAACAACACATTCGATTCTGCCATGAATCCCCAGTGCATTGCAGCGACTGGGGGCAACCAGCCACACGAGAATATGTCGCCATATTTGGTGCTTAACTTCGTCATCGCGCTGCAGGGGATATTCCCCTCGCAGAATTAAAGGAGGGAACCGAATGTCGAATCCATTTTTAGCTGAAATCAGAATCTTCACTGGCAACTTTGCTCCGAAAGGCTGGGCCTTGTGCGATGGACAACTCATGTCGATCAGCCAGAACACGGCTTTGTTTTCCTTGCTTGGCACCACCTATGGCGGCGACGGCAAGAGCAACTTTGCTCTCCCAAATCTTCAAGGCTGTGCCCCCATGCAGGCCGGACAAGGTCCTGGCCTTTCCTTGCGCGATCTTGGCGAGACTAGTGGAGAGCAGACAGTTACGCTCCTCCAGACGGAAATGCCGGCGCATTCGCATGGCGTTCTGGCCACGTCTGGTAGTTCTCAAGCCTCTCCGGTAAGTAATGCCTGGGCTTCGGGGCAAAAGGGGTTTGGCAATGTTTATGCAGCTTCAAATCCGAGCACCAACGTCCAAATGAACCCTTTTGGTACATCTATTGCCGGCGGCAACCTGCCCCACAACAATATGCCGCCGTTCCTCGGACTTACTTTCATCATTGCGCTGCAGGGAGTCTTCCCTGCGCGGAGTTGATCGGTAATTGAAAGCTGGTGCCGGTTCATGGCCTGGGACAACAGATGTCCCAGGCCCTAGTTCTGTATTCCACTCGGAATAAATTTCATCGGTGGCCCGGCCCGACTCTGATACCAAGCACTCCAGTAGAATGAGTCAAATGTCTTCTCCTCCACTTTCGCATGACGCTCCCCAAGGTTTCACTCAGGGTGCGCATCCGGACGAGAACGTTCTTGAAAAGGATGTATCACTC
The DNA here is from genome assembly GCA_035939495.1 of Candidatus Angelobacter sp. GTDB lineage: Bacteria > Acidobacteriota > Terriglobia > Terriglobales > Acidobacteriaceae > Angelobacter. The sequence continues at coordinate 1,164 of DASZFU010000158.1, forward strand.
TCAGACTCACTGATTTGGCGTCGGCAGAAGGAGTTCTACGTTCAGCGTGGTCTCAAGGCGTGGACCGAAGACATGGTTCCCAACTTCCTTACCAACAATCCCCTCATCGCTAGTATCTATGCGCACGTTGTCTTTAGTTTCATTCTTGACTGCATGAAATTGGAATGGGAGGAGTCACAAACAGAAGCAGCCTGGGTGACTATGCGTATTCTGGAATTGGGTGCCGGTACCGGAAAATTTTGTTTTTTGTTCTTACGGCATCTCATGACGTTATTTCGGAGCGAACAGTTGCCGATGGGAACAGTGCGCTATTGCATGGCAGATTGCTCGGAGGAATTAGCTCAGGAATGGCGCAAGAGTCCTTATTTGTCGGAATTCGTTGACTCCGGAATATTGGAATTCAGCGTGCTCCGAGATGGCGAGAGTGTTCCATCCGGTTTCCTTCAAAGAGAACCCGTCAATGGACCTCTCGTTGTCATTGCAAATTATGTATTCGACAGTCTTCCGCAAGATGCATTTGTCATTCAGCAAGGCCGGATTTCAGAGGCTCTGGCAACAACTGCAGGAAATGAAGACGCAAAAGCTCTCACGAAGCTGCAGATTTCCTACAAGAATGTGAGCATCTCACCCAACCACTACCCTGATCCACGATGGAATGAGATTCTGGAGCGATATCGGATCCGTTTTGCTGCGGCTACAGTGCCGTTTCCATCTCACGCTCTTAAGGTTCTACAGCAGGTACGGCGCTTAGCGTTAGGCACGGTGTTGATATTGGCTGGTGACAAAGGATTCGCGCATGAAGATGTTCTCGAATTGTCCCAGGGGCCTCCCACCGTTGATTTTCATGCCCCCAACTGCTTCTCGCAAATGGTGAATTTCGACGCCATAGCCAAGTATTTTGAGGCCACAGGCGGTATAGCCCTTCTGCCCGATAAGCATTTCGGAAGCCTAAGCATCTGCGCATTCATTGCAGCTCAGCCGAGGGATGAGTTCCCGGCAACCCAGGCGGCATACCGCAAAATCCAACAGGCCTTTGGCCCGGACGATTTGTTTGCTCTTATGGCGGGCCTCAATGCTTATCTCGACAACGTGTCGGTACCCCAAATCCTGGCTCTCTTGAGGCTAGGAGCCTGGGACCCCATCACTTTGATTAGGTTGTTTCCCGCGCTTGCGCGGCAGATACGGACCGTCACCGGAGAGCGCCACGATCTGCGGAATGCGGCGATCCGCACCTTCGCCAATCACTATCCGGTTCAGCCGGGAGAGAACGTTATAGCCTTTTATTGTGGCGTTATCCTGCTCGAATTGCGATTCTATGAAGATGCCCTATCTATGTTCAGAGCCTCGCAGCAGATTCTAGGGCCGTCAGCTCCTACAAGTTTCAACTTGGGCATGTGCTATGAAGGATTGTGCCAATTCCCACAGGCTCTAGATTGCATGATTGAAGCCTGCAACTTGGATACAGCTCTTGAGGCAGCTCGAGATGCGCGCGTCAGATTGGAAACAAAACTGTCTTCAAAAGCGAAGGGCGAAATATAACTTTGTCGCAGATTTCGGCGCGGATACCATCTTTGAAAATTGAATATTGGAGATCCTTACGTTTTGAAGCAAGTCACCTTCAGGTTTTGGCCCAAAATGCCGCGGACGAAATCGATATCGCCAGTGTTTTCAACAATTTAGCAGTATGTGCCCATTTTTAAAACCATTGCCCCAGTTAAAGTGCGTTTCAATCAATAAAAATGCGGGTTGTCTCAATCCCACTTTCGAGACAGTTCTGCAAATGGTGCTGAGTGCTTTTTATCCCCCCGATGTATGGTCATGGACAATCTTCCATCCTCCCGGTAAGCGCTTGAAAATCAGGGTAAAGAGGCCCCCGGGTTTTTTGCCGTCCGACATTGTGAGTTGCCATCTGCCGGTGACGACCGCCCCCTGCCGGCCTATTAGATTAATCTTCAAATCCCCAAATTCAAGTTGCCCCATCTCCTTGCCTTCGCTTTTGTAGCGTTGCTGGTACCGCTTCAGCGTCGGCTCCCAGCCTTTGGTGACATCGGTGCCAGAAAAGAAAGTGAGATCGGGTGAACGCCAGTAGCCGTTCATAAAGCCCAGCAAGTTACCGTTGTTCCAGGCATCGATCTGTGAAACCAGGACATGCTTGATGCCTTCTTCGTCTTCGTCGTGGGCCTGTTGCTCTGTTTCGTTTGGTTGCTGATTGGCTTGTGCTGCGCCCTGCGGTTGGGCCACTTTGGGATTTTGAGTTTGTGGATTCTGGCTTTGGTTTTGGGATTGCGATGCCCGGAGTTGGAACTGTGCAACGACAAGAAATGTTGCAAACACAGCCAAAATAACGGCGAGATTTTTGCGCATAAGCGAATTTTAAGCTGTGGCGACGCATTGTTGAACAAATTTTGCTGCACACCGAATCTAAGGCAAAAGATTGGGGTTTTCACCAAAAAGGTAACGATTGATTTATTGACGGAATTGCTGTATTTTTCGCGTCATAGGAATTTTATTCGGTCAGAGACGTATTTCCCCGGATAAAATAGTCTGTCTCCCCCAGGACACAGCCAAGCGCCACAAGTCACAGGACAGAACCCTCATGTCCCTCCAAAAAGTAGGAAGATACGAAATCGTCGAAGAGCTTGGCCGGGGCGCCATGGGTTTGGTGTACAAGGCGTTGGACCCGACCATTGGGCGTACTGTTGCCCTCAAGACCATGCGTCTCGATGTCCATGGCCTTGAAACCGAAGACATGCTCCGGCGGTTCAGGAACGAGGCTCGGGCGGCAGGCCTTCTCAACCATCCCAATGTTGTCACCATTTACGACGCTGGCGAACAGGACGGTATTTTTTACATCGCCATGGAGTACATCGAGGGCACCACGCTCCATGCGGTACTGCTGGAAAAGCGGGTTCTCGCTCCGGAAGAAGTCATTGAGCTTTCCCGCCATATGTGTAAGGGACTGGACTATGCCCATTCCCATGGGATCATCCACCGCGATATCAAGCCTGCCAACATCATGATCACCAACAACGGAACGGTAAAGATCATGGATTTTGGCATCGCCAAGGCGGGTGGAGGCATGACCAACACCGGCCAGGTGCTGGGGACTCCTAACTACATGTCCCCAGAGCAGGTAAAAGGGAAACCCCTCGACGGACGCTCCGACCTGTTCAGCTTCGGTGTGATCCTCTACGAGATGATCACCGGTGAAAAGCCTTTCGTCGGCCAGAACGTCACTACGATCATTTACAAGATTGTCAATGAAAGCCCGATTTCTCCTCGCGATCTGGATGTCACCGTCCATCCGGGTCTGAGCGCGGTGGTGACCAAGACGCTCGCTAAGTCGCCCGATGATCGCTATCAAACGGGCGCGGCGCTGATGAATGATCTCGAGAGATACAAATCTTTGGGATCGAATTTGGCCGCCACTGCTGTAATGGCGCCGGGCACGATCGCAGTTCAACCGGTTCACTCTGAGTCGGAACAAACCCTGGTCCTCCCGGGAACAACGGCCACGGCAGTAGCAGAGATGCCGCCCACGCTAAGAGTTAGTAGCGGCACGGCCGCAGCAGTCTCTCCGGCCAAGATATCTGAGACGAGAACCGCAGAAAGACCGGGAACGACCGTCATTGAAACCCATAAGGTCAGGTTGTTCATCGGCCTTGGAGTTGCGGTCCTTCTGGCGGCTCTCGGTATTGCAGGCTACGGAATTTATGAACGTCACGCTGCGCAAAAATTGGCCGACCATGCAGACGCTCAAAAGAAGCTTGATGAGACAATCAAGGCATCAACACCCCAAGTCACAGTGCCGCCGCCGGTACCCGATCCTACTCCAGAGCTAGAAAGTCAATCGGGACAATCGGCCGCAGATAAGACGAACGGCAAGCCTCCGCACGTAAAGTCGAATGTCTCCCCCAATAAGGTTTTCAGTCATCAGGCGGAGTTGAAAATCAACTCCAATCCCGATGGCGCCAAGGTTGAAGTAGATGGTTACAGCGAACCTAAATGGATCACACCGTTTACCGCCTCAAACCTTGCACCCGGTAAGCATAACGTGGTTCTTACAAAGCCGGGATATTTGGAGGAAGAACGAGATGTCGAAGTCGCGGCGGGCAAGAGTTTAGCTGTGGACGTTTCACTTAATCCCGTGTCACCCAAAGTTGTGGTAAGCAGCACTCCAAGCGGAGCCAATATCTGGATTGACGGCAAAGACACCGGCAAAACGACTCCTTCGGAAATCATCAACTTGGAAAAGGGCGCACATACCATCGTGCTGCGCAAGCAGGGGTTCAAAGAGGTTTCGACCTCCGAAACGCTCACCGACGGCCAAACCCTCACCTATTCTCCGGTATTGCTGGCAAACGCCACGATTGCCCAAAAGCAGGATGCTCAGAAGCAGGATGCCCAAAAGCAAGATGAGGGACAAGGGCGCCCGGGCTTTTGGAAGCGGGTCTTCGGCGGGAAAAATATTCCCGAAGGAAAGGGGTTGATCCATGTCCGCACCAATCCTCAAGGCGCCTTGATTGTGCACAACGGCAGGGTTGCACCCGACAAAACCGATGCCCTATGGCCGGTTGATCCCGGGACGTATGACATCGAGTTGCGAAAAGATGGATACAAAACTGTCCATCGTACGGTTCGAGTGGAAAAAGGCAAAATCACGGACGTGGACGAACTTCTCGAAAAACTGAAGTAGTGATCTTTTTATGTCACGTCTGATCATCTCGTCTCCCGACGGCAAAAAGGGCATCCTGGAGCTCAACAAGCCCGTCATCACCATTGGCCGGGGAAATGCCAACGACCTGGTGCTCAACGATAGCAGCGTCAGCCGTTTCCATGCAGTCGTAAAACTCAGGGATAATGCAGTTGTCATCGCCGATCGTGGCAGCACCAACGGCGTGGTGCTGGGCGGAAAGAAAATTGCCCAGGAGACTGAAATGCAGAATGGCGATATCGCCGTTCTGGGCCTCTACGAACTGCGCCTCGAGCATGTGGATGAAAAAGGAATCTTTGTTCGCAAGGCGGAGTTCCCTTCCACCATCAATCAGATCATTCGCGGCGGCGCTGTCGAGCGCCCGAGTTCTCCACCGGACATCCAAAACATCGACATCAAAGAATCGAGCAGCGGACTTGCCGATCTGGTTGCCCGGCTCAAACGCCTGGAACACGAAAACTACCTTCTTACAGTTCTCTACGATGCCGGCAAGGCTCTTAATTCCAAGCTCTCGATGGACGATATCAGCGAACAAGTCGTCTCGCTGGCGCTTCGCATTGAAGGCGTGGAGCGCGGCTTTATCATGTTCTTTGACGACTCGGGCCAAGTATCAAAGCAAAGCGAGGTCCGCTACCGTAACCCGCAAAGCTCTACGAACCAGCCCATCATCTTGAGCAAGAGCGTGCTCGACATGATCCGCAGCGAGCAGCAGCCGATCCTGATCGAGGATGTCAGCAACGACGAGCGTTTCAGCGGCAGCGAAAGCATCAGGATTTCCGGGCTTCGCTCGGCCATGTGCGCCCCCCTGGTCGGCACCAATCAGTTATTCGGGATTCTTTACGTCGATAATCTCGAGCGCGCCTCGGCCTTCTCCCAGGAGGAACTCAACGTCTTTGCTTTGGTGGCGGCGCAGGCCGGTGCTGCCATTGATAACGCCATGGCCCATCAGAAAATTGCCGAGGGCGCTTTGCAGCGCTCTGCGTTAGAGCGTTTTCTTTCTCCAGAAGTTGCCGAGATGGTGGTGGCCAATCCGAATATCCGGCTGGGTGGAGTGAATCAGAAGGTCAGCGTGATGTTTGCCGACATTCGTGGCTTCACGCCCATGAGCGAAAACATGGGGCCGGAGCAGGTCGTTGAAATTCTCAACGAGTATTTTACCCGCGTGACCGACGTGATCTTCGATTTCGGCGGCACGCTCGATAAATATATTGGCGATGCCGTCATGGCTGTCTTCGGAGCACCCATCTCCAAAGGCAACGATGCTGCGAATTGTGTGAACTCTGCCATCCAGATTCAGCGGCTTTTGATTGAACTGAACCGCGACGCTGCTGCGCGAAAATGGCCGGAACTGAAAGTGGGAATTGGTATCAACACCGGTATTGTGACGGCTGGCAACATTGGCTCGCCGCGAAGAATTGATTACACGGTGATCGGAGACACGGTGAACACAGCATCCCGCCTCATGTCCAATGCGGCCGGCGCACAAATTTTAATCTCCCAGTCCACAGCCGAAGCGATGGGCGAGAGCTTCGATCTGCAGCGATTGCCGCCCATGATGGTTAAGGGCCGCTCCGAACCTGTAAAGGTTTTCAATGTAACCTGGGCGGAACCTGCTGTTCTTCCCGCCGGAAAAAGAGAGATCAGCCAAAGCGCCGGCCAATCGAAATAGTGTCTTGGTTTGGGTCTCCCAAGATCACTTTTTCTTTCCAGCCACATGGTGCGCAATGATCAGGTCCTTGACCTTGTCATAGGTTGCCTGGGGAACGATCTTGCGGCGCACGAGATCGTCTTTTCTGTTGTAAGGACGTCCATCGATGATCTTTTGTGAATAAGCATCACCAATTCCGGGCAACGCCTTGAGGTCGTCCTTGCTGGCCGAGTTGATGTCGACAAGTGCGCTCTTGGGAGTCTTGCCCGTGTCGGAGCCGCCTGTCGTGCCGGCCTTGGCCTTTGAGGTTTTTCCCTGGGTCGCGCCCTGAGCCAGGCTGGCGTCAGGGCCAGTTGCAAGTGCGGAAGCAGCAAACAGCAGAGTGAGGCAAAGCGCTGCGATTGTACGTATAACATGCTTGTCAAAAGCTTTTCGGATCAAAGCACTACCTCCTAATGGATATTGGCTATCACAGAATAGGAATCGTTTTCAATTTTGGCAATTCAAAATTATGCCTGTACTGAGGTGCAGCCGAAGTGGCAATTTTGGCAATGTTAAGCCGGCTTGCGTTTGGTTTCTGGTTTAGTTTCCCAGGCCCGTTTGGGACGTTGCGATGCAGGAGTATCGTTGCCTTCGACGCGATCATAGACGTAGCGATCGCTCACCGTACCCAAAGATTCGTTGTACAGGCTTGTCGCGCCAATCGCCTCGCGCAATTCTTCCGAGAACTGGTGGATGGCCTTAAGGTGATCGGCGGTTGCCGGAACCTCGGCTTTGCTGGTCTTCAGAAATTTTTGATAGCCTTTGTCCACCAGGCGCGAAATTTCACCACTGATCAGGTAGCCGGGTTTGGCAAAAAGGCGCGCAGTGCCGTCAGCGGCCTTCTCGATGGCTGCGGAGCAGGTGTATTTTTTGAGAAATACCCGGTCTTTGGTTGCGGGTGCATCCAGAATTTCAAAACCATGCTCCCGAAGCCAGTTCACAGCTTCCTCGTAAGTATGCTGTTTGGTCGTCGCCTTTTTTGTCATGTTCTTCACCTATCGCGGAATTTCGATACCACTATCAGATCGATCTGTTGCCTTGACTGGAAAGTGATTCGATAATTTCGCACAATCGGGGCGGAAACGGCAACATTACGGTTGTGCACCTGGGTTCCCCCCTGCCAATCTCGCGGATTGCGACGGGATTCCATCAGCAATCTTCAGGATTCCTTTTTTGATTGAGCAATTCCCAGTTTACCTGCATAATTATCGAATCCACTCCCGAAACTTGAACGAGGAGAACTCCGCGCGTGCATCGAATTCTTGCTCTTTTCCTGCTTTCCACGGTACTAACCGCCCTGGCGAATGGTCAACTCAAACCCCGGCCTCAAGAGCCCCAGCAGCAAACATCAGAAGATGAACCGTCACCGGGGGCGAAGGCCAACAACGATCCGCTTTATGTGCAACTTCGCCACATTGCTGCGCAGCAGGATGCCATCCCTGTAAAGGACTTTACCCTGAAGCGGGATGCTGGGACTTTTGTTTTTAAGAGTGGCGCTTTTCATCTGGTCGCGCCGGTCAATGGTAAGATCACGGGCGCCGTATTCACTGGCGAGGCTACTTTTACGGTCAAGCCACCCATTGAATCAGAACGTCGTTATCTCGCAATTCTTACCAAGGGACAGCCGTTTGAGGAAGAATTTGGCAGTGCCGTTTTTCGTTTCACTGACGGTACCGAGGAAGAAATCAAAAAGGCTGCGGTCAAGGACGCACCCGCCTCAGGTGGGGATGTCAACGGCCTTTTTTCCGACATCCAACAGCAACTGCGGAAGAAGCTGAAAAACAACCTTGAGGTCCGGATATTAGAAGATGTCATGAGCGGCGAACCCGGTGGCAAGTTCACGGCGTTCATCAAAGGCAGAAAGTACAGCGACAAAGAAATCTTTGATGTCGATCCTCATGGTGTTGTCTGTTACTTCCCGGTTCTTGCTTTGCAACATCAGGCTCCTTTCCCGGTAGATCCGGAAGAGGTGGCCTTCATGATTTGGGACACGGATCGCCTGGGTATCTGGACAGCCTTTCACTATGCCGCGGAATACGCTGCGGGCAAGGCCAACAGCGACGAGCAAAATCTGCCCTTCACCATTGAGCATCAAAAGCTCGACACAGCCATCGACAAACGTGCTCATCTGAAAGGTATTTCAGAAACTAAGATCACTGCCATGCAAGATGGCATTCGCGTCTTACCCTTGAATCTGTTTCCTACATTGCGCGTGGAGACCGTAACCGGAGCAGATCATGAGCAACTGGCATTCATCCAAGAGCCCAAATTCGATGATGCCAATTTTGCCGTGATTCTGCCTAAACCACTCAAACGGGGCGAGAGTTATACCTTCATCACTCGTTATGCCGGCAAGGATGCAATCAGTGACGAAGGAGGCGGCAACTATTTCCCCATTGCTCGTGACGACTGGTATCCAAGCTTGGGATTTGGCCACTATACGACCTATGAAATGACCTTCCACATCCCCAAGGGACTCAAGATGGTAGCCACAGGGAAAAAGCTAGAGGACAAAGACTCGGGGGATGAAAATTTCAGCCGATGGGATTCTGAGGTGTCCCAGGCCGTCGCAGGCTTCAATTTTGGAAAATTTAAGCGGGAAGAAGGCAAGCCGTTCAGAGAAAAAGACTATCTATTGGAGACTTTTGTAAATCCTGAGCCGCCTGCCATGTTTAACGCTCTAACCGGAGCGGGTGGGGTTGGAGGGGAACTGGGTACCGGCAACATGAGCACAATAGAGCTGATGAAAAAGGCCATGGCAGAGGCCCAGGTTGCGATCGACATCTACACCAACTACTTCGGCGATGCGCCCTACAAAAGATTGGCGATGACCCAGCAGACGGATCCCGGTTTCGGCCAATCGTGGCCGGGATTGGTATATCTGCCGATCACTTACTTTCTCGATTCCACCGCGCTCCATGCTTTGGGCTTTGATGATCCTCGCGGATATTTCACCATCGTAGGCCCACACGAAATCGCCCATCAATGGTGGGGGCACACTGTAGGCTTCAATTCCTATCGCGACCAGTGGATCAGTGAAGGGTTTGCCGAAATGTCGGCGTCGATCTTCATTCAATTCATCCAGTCGCAAAAGAATCTCGATCCATACCACAAGTTCTGGGCCGATGAGAGGTGGCTGCTCAACCGCGAAGATAATCAGCACAGAAAAGCCTACCAGGTGGGACCGGTCACTCTGGGCTATCGGCTGATCAATGGCAAGAGCGGAGGCAGCGTTCCACGCGAACTGATCTACCCCAAAGGCGGATATATTCTGCAAATGGTGCGGTACATGCTGCGCAACGAGCGCTCCAATGATCCGGATGTCAACTTCAAGCGGATGATGCACGATTTTGTGAAAACCTATACCAATAAGATTGCCAGCACCGAGGACTTTAAGGCAGTCCTGGAAAAATACATGACTCCAGAGATGGACCTGGGCGGCAATCGCAAGATGGATTGGTTTTTCGACGAGTACGTCTATGGGACCGATTATCCCAAGTACAAGTTCGAGCATTCATTTAAAACAGACGGCAATGGCGATGCGGTTGTCCATTTCAAGCTCACGCAGTCCAACGTGAGCGACAATTTCCGGATGCTGGTTCCGCTTTATCTGGTAATGAACGATGGCCGGGTGATTCGCCTGGGCGGGGCGAAGTTGGTCGGAAACCGCACGATTGAGCAGGATTTTCCGTTGAAGGGGCTTCAGGACAAACCGAAGCGTATGGTGGCTGCCTACTACGATGACGTGCTTGGAGACTTTGAGAACAAGTAAATCTGAAACTTTTGGGACGCATCCAATAAAACCGGCGCCTATTCTCCCCCGAGATTTTCGGCGCCGGTTTTGGTGTCCTCCGAACGCGCCGGAGAACCGGCCGCTCATCTGCATCGGCCAAACCTAGCGGCAGGCCACATAGGCCGCGCAACCAGTGTTTCCAAGATGCCGCGATCCCCTCGTTCAAGTCAACCACAAAGCGCCACGATGTACTTAGTTAGTCGGTAACTAACTTGAGCCACTTTCGCGGCGGCCTGTCACCCTCGAGGTGATTCCACGAGCAGAAGAGCCGAAGGGCGCGAGGCGAAATCCTGAGCGCAGCGAAGAGCCTGCCCTGAGCTCAAGGCGAAGGGATCGGCGACCATCCGAAGTCATTCGAAGATTCCTAACTAGTGGAGCACAGAGCTACGGAAGTGATGTATACTTGCGCGGATTCAGGGCGGAGCATCTCTCTTAATTGTTTCATAATTGCTCCGTGGAAAGCTGTGGGGGCAGCTATTTCATTCCCGGGATACTGCGGGGTCATCCCTATAAGTGTCATAACTTGACCATCAGCATCCGGGTCAGGAGGTCCTAATGGACCTGTGGTTTATTCGTTTTGTCTTTATCGTAGTTGTCATTGTTGCGTGCTGGAACCTTCAGCCCTTTGAGTTGGTCGGCTTCAAGGCAATGGCCGCGGGGCTGACGATCGGCGTTGCCGTGGTGCTGTTCGAGATGCGGTTGCGCATCGTCAGCCTCAAGCGCCTGATCGGCGCGGCCATCGGCAGCATTCTGGGCATTTTGGGCGCCTATCTTTTCAGCCTGGTTATCCATAGCAGCATCACGCATCAACCAACCCAGCGGTTCCTGCAGCTGATGGTCATGCTGCTGATGTCCTATGTCGGGCTGATCATCGGCGCCAACAAGGGTGACCTGCTCAATCTGGCTGCCCTGGGCGGAATTTTTGGCGCCGAGAAGCAAGGGCGCCGGGCCTTCAAGATCCTTGATACCAGCGTTATTATTGACGGACGCATCGCGGATATAGCCGAGACAGGCTTTCTTGACGGCATTCTTGTCATTCCGCAATTTGTCCTGCGCGAACTGCAACTGGTGGCTGATTCTGCCGATTCTTTGAAGCGCAATCGCGGACGCCGCGGGCTCGATATCCTGCAAAAAGTGCAAAAGATCACATCCGTCAATGTGCAGATTGTCGAGGACGATTTTCCTACTATCCGCGAAGTTGATTTGAAACTGATTGAATTGGCCAAAATGTATGAGGCCAAAATCATTACCAACGATTTCAACCTCAATAAGGTCGCACAGCTTCAAGGCGTAGAGGTTCTAAACATCAATGAGCTAGCCAACGCGCTCAAGCCCATTGTGCTGCCCGGCGAGACCATGCGGGTCTTCATTCTCAAAGAGGGCAAAGAGTACAACCAAGGTGTCGCGTATCTCGACGATGGAACCATGGTCGTCGTGGACAATGCCCGTAAGCTCATCGGCAAGAATGTCGATATTGCCGTGACCTCGGTGCTCCAGACCACGGCCGGAAAAATGATCTTTGGAAAGTTCGATGAGAAATCGCGTCCTGTGGAACGCGTTGAGCCTCGAATGGAAGGCAAACATGAGCTGCGCAAAGGCCAGCCGGTCGTCGCCGAGCCGGCGCCTCAGACTCAACCGGAATAGTACCAAGTCATTTCAAAGCACAGGCTGCACTGGCGATTGGGCGCAATCTGAATCTGCGATGTGTCGGGGAGTGCCGCTCTGCCCTTGGTGAAGTTGGAGCAGCTGCTCAATGGCGCTAACCAAAGCATTGATATTGACCGGCTTGGGTATATAGCCGTCCATTCCCGATTGCAGGCAAAATTCCTGGTATCCGGTAGTGGCGTGTGCAGTCATGGCAATGATAGGAACATGCCCTCCTTTCTGTCCTTCTTGCTTGCGAATTTCACGTGTTGCATCCAAGCCGTCAACCTCGGGCATTTGTACGTCCATAAAGATCACGTCAAATGAAGACTGCTCCCATTGCTCAATCGCTTGCCTCCCATCACTGGCCAGCACGACTGAATGCCCGAGTTTTTCAAGCATTCGCAGCGCCAGTTTCTGATTGATGACATTGTCTTCTGCAAGCAGGACCTTAAGCGCAATATCCTGCTGTCTGATTTCCAGCCGCACCTCCCGCTTTTGGCTCTCCGTGCTGCTGAGCACCCTCCCGAGCGCCGCTCGAAGTTCATCGGGCTTTGCCGGCTTGACCACGTAGCCAACACTTAACTCGCGGCAGCGAATTGAGCTGCTGGATTGGTCTGATGAACTCAACATCATAATGGCGCTGGGCAATTGAAAGTTCTTACGTATCTGTTCAATCAATCCAAATCCATCCACATCGGGCATTTGTTCATCCACCAGAATGAGGTGGAAAGGATTCCCTGGCGTATTCTGCCGCAGATGCGAGATCGCCTGGGCGGCGGAGTTTGCGGTTGTCGTCAATATCCCCCAGTTGGTTAGCATCTGCTCGAGGACCTGCAGGTTTGTGAAGTTATCATCCACGATCAATGCCCTGATGCCACGCAGAGCTTCATTGTCGACAGCTTGAGTCGTTGCCGGAGACTCCTGATCGGAGACAACGGCAAACTGTGCCGTAAAGTGGAACGTGCTTCCTTCTCCTACCTGGCTCTCGACCCAAATTGTGCCACCCATCATCTGCACGATGCGCGTGCAAATGGCCAACCCCAGCCCTGTACCACCATAGCGCTTGGTCGTGGAGACATCGGCCTGCTCAAATGCCTGGAAAACCTTTTTCAACTTTTCCTGAGGAACGCCGATTCCGGTGTCTCTAACGGAAAAATGCAGCAAAGCAGTTTCACCCAGGCGTTTCTCCATATGCGCGCTTACGATAACTTCGCCATGAGCAGTGAATTTGATCGCGTTGCTTGCCAGGTTCAGAATCACCTGGCGGAGACGGCCGAAATCGCCAACCAGCTCACGGGGCACATCGAGGGCAATATTGGATGTAAGTTCCAGGCCTTTTTTGTGAGCAGCAATTGCTATGCTCTTCAAAGCATCTCCGACGGTTTCGTAAACGTCGAAACGACTCGGATCGAGTATCAGCTTTCCAGCTTCAATCTTTGAGAAATCGAGAATGTCGTTGATAATCACCAGCAAAGCATCTCCAGAAGACTTGATCATGCCCATGTAGTCGCGCTGGTCGTCGGTTAGCTCCGTGGAAAACATGAGCTCAGTGACACCAAGTACCCCATTCATCGGAGTGCGAATCTCATGGCTCATGCTTGCCAGAAAATCTGCTTTGGCGCGTGTCGCAGCCTCAGCTATGTCTTTAGCTACCTGTAATTCATCGGACTTTTGTTGCAGCTGAATGGTTCGGGTTTCCAAGTCTTTGGTTCTTTCCGACACTGCCACTACCAATTCAGCCTCACGATGCTTCAATTGGCGGATACGCAGCCGGTATGCTCCACCGGCCAGGCCCGCAGTGGCCATGAAACAGAATAGGAAAAACCAGCTTGTCTGATAGAGGTGTGGCTCGAGATTAAAATGAAATTCTGAGCTTTGTTGGTTCCACACGCCATCATTGTTCGCCCCCATGACGCGGAAAGTATAGGAGCCAGGTGGAATATTGGTGTAGTAGGCGATCCTGCGGTTTCCAGCGAGAACCCAATCGGGATCAAATCCTTCTAATTTGTACTTGAGTTGGACTTTCTCGGGAGCGACAAAACTCAAAGCAGCGAATTGAAATTCCAATTTCCCTCGACCAACATGAACATGTGCTGCCTCGCCAATGTTCGTTTCATTGACTTGGACTCGTTCGAGAGCAACCGGCGGTGGCACACCATTTTTGGGAATATGCATGGGATCGATGGAAACAACACCGCCTTCACATCCAAAAAGCAGCTTGCCATCGGTGGTCTTCAACACGGACTGGGCGCCGCCGTCGCATTCGCTGTTCGTCATTCCTACAGAGTCGCCAAAAAATTCGTAGGTAACCGAGGATCGCTGACCTCTGGCAAATAGAGTCATACCATCGTAAGGCATTCGTACGATCCCACGATTGGAACTGAGCCACAAATAGCCGCTGCTGTCTTCCTCAATAGCGTAGACCGCATCGTCGAACATGCCGTCGTTCACGGAATAGAGGGTGATCTTTCCCTGCTCGTAGCGAATGAGGCCGGTACCCCACGTGCCCATCCAGAGCACGTGGGCCGAGTCTTCGTAAATTCGGATTATGGTGGGTTTCTTTTCTTCAAAAGACCGGGGTAGTTCCACCCGGTGGAATTGGCCCGTTTGAAAATAACCAAGACCCGCAGCTGTGGCGATCCAAAGCCTGTCTTGAGAATCCTCAAAAATTGAATCAATGATCCTCGAGGGCAATCCATCTGCTTCGGTGTATGCATGGAACTGCCCATGGCGATAGCGCACAAGCCCGCCTTCCGTGCCGATCCAGATGTTGCCGCTTCGGTCGCAGAACAACTTGTAAACGTTACCTGGCGGTACTCCATTCTTTTCGTTGTAATGAATGAACCTGCCATTTTCCAGCTTGTTCACTCCGAATTCGCGCGCCCCAACCCAGATGTTTCCCTGGAGGTCGCCGGCAATGGTAAAGGTATTGTTCGCGCCTGGACCCTGAGGGTTTTGATGGGAAATTATCTTGCCGTTCTTGAGTTGCCTTAATCCTTCGACAGTAGCCAACCAAAGGCTCTCGTCCCTTCCCTGATAAATACCCATCACCGCGGGAATATCCAAACCCATCGAAGGCCCATACGTGACAACTTTTCCATCTCTAAGCTGCTCAACCCCATGAGTCAGGAGCCCGACCCACATGCTACCTTCAAGGTCCTCATATAAAGCATGAACATTGTCGCTCTGCAGGCCTTGTTTTGAAGTTAGGCATTCGAATGCTTTGCCTTCGAGTCGGCAAACACCCCCGCCAAATGTTCCCAGCCAATGGCGCCCACGCCGGTCTTCATACAAAGCATCGACTGGTGCATGGGGTAACCCTTGCGCTCTGGTGAACTGAACGAGATATTTTCCATTCCACCGGTACACTCCTTCGTTCCCGGTGCCAATCCAAAGTTCACCATGGCTGTCATATAGGAGCGAATGGATGGATAGCTTCTCGTGCGTCAGGGCCAAGCTTGAAAAAACTCCGCCGGAATAAGACGCAATGCCATTCGGAGTGCCTACAAAAACTCGGCCTGATGGGTCTGCAGCCAAAGCTCCGATCGTCGTGCCAAATATTTTGCTGTCTTTGCCGTACGTCGTTACTTTGCCCTCCGCCACGTGATCCAGCCCCTGCGACGTAAGGACCCATATTGTGCCAAGCCTGTCTTCGAGAATCGCCAGAGCAGAATTGCTGGAAAGGCCGTCGGAAACCGAATAATTTCTAAAGACGCTGTTCTTGTACTGGATGACTCCTCCACCGTCTGTGCCAATCCACAGGCTTCCATCGCGGCCTGCACGTAGAGCTGTGACGTTATTTGACTTGAAGGCCGGCGTGTTCAGTTTGCTGAAGGTCGTAAATTGCACACCATCAAACCGTGCAACACCTTCCTCGGTTCCAAACCAGAGATAACCATCTCTTGTTTGCTGAATAGCATGAACCGTATTCTGCGGGAGCCCTTCGGCCGGCCCCCAAGCACGCCGAGCATATTCAGAAAGGTGTTTTGTGGGGTCCAGGGCTTCAGCAGTCAATCCAAATCCTAATGTGATGAGCAGAAACAGCGTGATTCCAAGAGTTCTTCGAACCGCGTTGTTCCAGCCAAACACGAATTCGAATGCAAAGTACAGTCTGTGCCTGAGAAGGCTGGCACAAATCGGCAGATTTGTTTTCGATGGCCTCATAAACAACTAAGTCGGTCGGGACTTCTCGTTCATATCGGCTATCACGAGCGTTTCTTAATGATGGATTTCATACAAATGTACTCGTGGCCCGCGGGCCTTCTAAAGCACAAACAAAACCTGCCGATTACCAAGGTGTTTTGGAAAACAGGTTTATTGCTGACGGAACCACATTCCAAACCCAATAATGAAATTACAAAGCACTTGACTTTCCGGTAGCCCGGCAATTTTTGGCTGTAGTGAATCGCTGCCGAAAGCAAACAGGTTCAGGGAGAAATAAATGGCAAATTATTTGAAGTTGCAGAGATGGTCTGCACTATCTCTGTTTTTTTTTCTAGGGTTAGTACTCTCGTCCCGCCTCTTCGCTCAGGTGACTGTAGCGACAGGCAGTATTGAAGTCACGGTGACAGATTCGAGCGATGCGCTCATTGCCGATGCAAAAGTAACGGTCGAGAACCAGAATACGGGCCAGACCATTAAAACGGCAACGTCTTCCGCGGGTCTTTCCAGCATAAACCTTTTGATCCCGGGGCAATATAAGATAGGTGTTGAAGCGAAAGGGTTCCAGCCACAGGAATGGGCTGTTGTTGTTCAGGTCGGCACGGTCACACGTGCTGTCTTCAAGCTTTCGATCAGCGCAGATACCCAGGTGGTAGAAGTCTCTGGCAATCAAATTCAAGTGAATACGGAACAAAGCTCCATACGAGGTGTCCTGACCTCGCAACAAATTGAAAACCTGCCGGTCAACGGAAGAAACTTTCTGGATCTTGCGCAGCTCGAACCCGGAGTGCAGATCCAAGACGGCACGAATTTCGATCCGACCAAAATAGGGTTCTCCTCAATTTCCTTCGGAGGACGCTTTGGTCGAAGCGCCCGAATTGAAGTGGATGGAGTTGATGTAAGCGACGAGACGGTCGGCACCACTACCCAAGACATCCCTGCCAGTGCCATTCAAGAATTTCAGCTTAACCAATCGGTCCTCGATCTTTCAACCGAGTTGACGTCGTCTGGCGCGGTAAATGTGATCACTCGATCCGGTGACAATGGGTGGCATGGACAAATATTCGATCTATTCAGAGACAGCTCTGTATCTGCGGCTTTGCCCGCTGGCCCAGGCCTGGAGTCGCCATTCCAGAAAAGCCAATTTGGAGGCCGCTTTGGGGGCCCGATAAAAAAGAACAAACTCTTTTTCTTTGTAGATGCTGAGCGGACCAAGCAAGACCTTCAGGCGGCGGTATCGTTACCTGATCCGTTTTCTGCTTTTTCAGGAAACTACTCTGCTCCCTTCCGGGAGACTGAGACGCTGGGAAGGCTCGATTACCAGATTAATAATAATGCCCGGCTGTTTTATCGCTTCACGTATTTTGGTTCCAGCGATCATTCCACGTTTTTTCCATCTAGCTTCCAGGTGTACTCCAGCAAGAGTTACTCGCGGGACCATGCCATTGGATTTGACTTCATAACTGGATCTTTCTTTCACAGCATTCGCGCTTCTTTCCTGAATTTTCAAAACAATATTCTCGATGCAACGCGCGGAAGCGGTCTGCCCCTGGCGGACTTGCCCGTCAGCCTTACGATCGGCTCCTTCCAGACCGGACCAAACCTGCTCGCGCCTCAATTTACACTTCAGAATAACCGCCAGATCAAGTATGACGGAGTGAAGATATTTGGCCCTCATACCTTAAGCTTCGGCGCCGATTACAACCACATCGTGGGCGTCGGCAATGCTGCATTCTTTGGCGCTGCTCCTCAGGCGATGATTGGCGTAACAGCTACCGAAAGAAATTTTGCCGATAATTCGTGTGGTCCGGGCACTCCATGCTTTGCCGGCGGCCAGGCCAATCCTCTGAATTATCCAGTCGAGTTGGTCTTGCTGGGAACCGGACAGGGATATGTCTCGGAGAAGGCAGCATTGGGATATCGCGCGGGTGGACTAGGCCCGGACCATCGGTTGGGACTTTACCTGGGCGATAAGTGGAGAATCAAATCCAACCTCACTTTGAGCTTCGGCGTTCGGTATGTTCGAGATACCGGCCGTTCTGATAGCGACCTGAAACCCATTCCAGAATTGGAAGCCCTGGCGCCGGGATGGGGCAAAACCATCCATCAGCCAAACTTCAGTTTTGCACCACAGTTTGGCTTCGCCTACGACCCCTGGAATGACGGCAAGACTGTGGTGCGTGGCGCGGTTGGAATGTTCTATGACAATGCTGTCTTCAACAATGTCTACGGAGATCGTCCTTATCGGCTGCCTTTCGGTTCCTTCCAGGTAGTCGCACCGGCGTGCGTCGGTCCGGGCGTACCGGTACCGGTACCGGCTGGATCGCAAACTCTGACACCTACATTCTGCGGTACAACATCGGGGATCGCCGTAGGGCAGGTGGCACAGCAGATTGGAGCCTTTCAGAGCCAACTTCAATCGCTTTCGCCCTTCAGTTTGACCTCTCCGAATCCGAACTACCTTGGCAATCTGCTGGCGCAAGGAATCAACATAACGGCTAACGTTCCAGGAGCGCAGTTGCTTGGTCCCGGTTATCAGACACCGCGGGCCTTCCAACTGAATATCGGAATCGAACGGGAAATTGCACGCAATACCGTCGTCTCAGTGGATTATGTCCGCAATGTTGCCACTCAGCTTCTGCTCGGAGTGGACCAGAACCACGTTGGTGACGTGAGATACTTCAACAAGACGGCAGCTCTTTCGGCAATTTCCGCCACCAATGCCGCTTTTGGTTGTGGCTCCGGTACAGGCGCAGCCGCAGTCAATTGCGCTATTGCCAATGGCGCCCAAATCGTAGACTATGCTCGCAATGGGCTAGGATCGCCGGCCCTGGATTTTGGCGGAACTTGTCCGATCGGTACAGGTTGCGCGTTTTCCGGGATCAATCCCAATCTTCCCGAGATCGTCATGGCCAATTCCACTGGCCGTTCTGTCTACAATGCTCTGCAGGCCAAATTGAGGCAGCAAATCGACAGCCCGATACCGGGTGTTCGCAAGGCAAGCCTTCAATTGTCCTACAACCTTTCGCGGTTTGTAAGCGCCGGCGCAGGAACCTATCAAACCCCGGCACAATCTGATCTTGATCTCGTGAACAATGCTTTGGACAATGCGAATCCTCTACGTTATATGGGACCCAACCTTCTTGACCGTACCCACCAGGTTTCGTTCGGGGGCTCTGCGGATTTGCGCTTTGGATTCACCGCCAGTGTGATCTCCCATTTCTACAGCGCGCTCCCACTGGCGCTGGTGGTTCCGAACAGCGGACTTGGACCGGGCGAAATCTTTCGTTCCGACTTTACAGGAGATGGCACGGTTGGAGATCCTCTGCCGGGCACCAAGATGGGCAGCTTCGGCCGAGGGGTAAGCGCCGGCAATCTCAACCAGGTTCTGCAAACCTACAACAGCACCATCGCAAATCAGGCAACTCCCGCAGGCCAGACATTGATCAACAACGGCTTGTTCACACTATCTCAGCTCCAGGCGTTGGGCGGGGTTGCATCAACGGTACCACTAGCTCCAACTGGACAAGTGAATACAGATTGGCTGCGTTCCCTGGATCTGCGGCTGGGCTGGAAACACTCATTCCGTGAGAAATTTGTGATCAATCCAAGTGTTGGACTTTACAACCTCTTCAACTTTGCCAATTTTGATCTGGCTCCCGGCGTCATGAGTCCGTTGCTCAATGGATCTCCTGGGTCGGTCAACGGCACAACCTACAAAGATCGAGCCGCAAATCGGGTTGGAATTGGCACAGGAGTATTTGGACTGGGGTCGCCCCGTGCACTAGAGTTTGGCCTAAAGATCGATTTTTGAAAACCTGGGGGACGAACGGCCCGGAAGCTCGGTTCATGAAAGTCTTAGCTCACACGCGGGCATTGCATCCAGCAGCGCCCGCGTATGAAGGCAAACACGATTTGCATAAGGGCCAGTCGGTCATCGGCGAACCGGCGCCTCAGACTCAACCGGAATAAAGGGCATCTATTGGCATTACCTTTAAAGGTAATGTCAATGAGATATAATTAAGATGAGCTGAAGCGATGGATATCACCAAAGACATTCAAGCATTGACGACGTTTCGAAACAACTCGACGGCATTCTTACAGCAACTTAAAAAGACCAAAAGGCCCGTCATTCTGACCGTGAACGGAAAAGCCGCGGCAGTGGTGCAAGATCCTGAAGCGTATCAGCGGTTGCTGGATATTGCAGCGCGAGCAGATGCAAACGAGGGGATTCGGCAGGGACTTGAAGATTTAAGAAAAGGCCGCACTCGTCCTGCACGTGAGGTGTTTGACGAGATCCGCGCCACGTATGGTATACCGCGTTGAAATGACCTTACGCGCAAGTAGCGATCTGGTAGACATTTACTGGCGCATTAATGCCGCTGATTCTCCACAGGCATTCGCTTGGTTTAGCGGACTTGAGAATGTGATTCAAAGTCTGGACAAGCAGCCGCGACGAGGTGCAGTTACCCTCGAGAGTGCCAAACTTCGTCAGTTACTCTACGGCACGAATCCCAACGTCTATCGGGTTATTTACAAGGTTGACGAGAGCGCGCAAACTGTCTACGTACTTCACATCCGGCATGGAGCCAGGACTGCGTTTATACCCAATGAGATTGACCAATAAAGTCAGATCACTTCTGGTGTAGCCGCCAGTAACGTCTGCGTGTATTCATGCTTCGGCAGTGAGGTAATCTCTTCAGAGGATCCCAACTCAACGATTTCTCCAGCGCGCATCACCGCGATTCGGTCGCTCAGATATCGCACCACTGGCATAGAGTGAGAAATAAATAGATAGGTAAGCCCGAACTGCTGCTGGAGTTGCTTCAACAGGTTTACAATCTGCGCTCCCACACTGACATCCAAGGCGGAAACCGGTTCATCGCAAACGATGAACTTCGGCTTCAGGATCAGCGCCCTGGCAATGCCAATTCGTTGGCGTTGTCCCCCTGAGAACTCGTGGGGATAGCGTTGCAGGGCAGACTCATCCAAGCCTACTGCCTGCAGCATCTGTTTGGCGTGCTCTTTGAGAGCAGCATTGACAGACTCGTCGCCATGGATGACCAAGGGCTCGGTGACAATCTCCTCAATCCTCATCCTGGGATTAAGAGACGCAAATGGGTCCTGAAAAATGATCTGCATGTCGCGCCGGAGACGGCGAAGTGCAGACGGGGATGCCTTCAAAACGTCCTGGCCGTTGAATTGGATTTCGCCTGAGGTTGGCTCAATCAGCCGAAGGATCATTCGTCCCAGCGTGCTCTTTCCACAGCCTGACTCTCCGACCAGTCCCAGAGTCTCTCCCGAATGAATGTCGAGCGAGACCCGGTTCACCGCCAGAATCTCCCGTTTAACCTTACCCAGAATCCCTTCATTCGTGCTGTAGACCTTCACCAGGTTGCGAATTTCAAGCAAGGCCATGATGGGACTGAATATACAGGTTCCAACCCGGTCGGAGCCCAAAAAATTCGCTTGCAAGTTGTTGGATTCATTGCGTTCTAAGTAGATGACAGCGTGAAAACCGGCCAAGCAGGTGCTCTCAAGGGATTGCCAGGTGGGTACCAAGCCGAACGTGCTAGAATCTTAGTAACTTCAGCGAATGAGACGTGGCATTGATCGAACTGGCACCTTCCATTTTATCGGCGAATTTTGCGAGGTTAGCCGAAGACGTCCAAGCGGTGGTCGAAGGCGGAGCCACTCTTTTGCATGTGGACGTGATGGATGGTCATTTCGTGCCGAATATTACGATTGGTCCGCCGGTAGTGGCCTCTTTGCGAAAAGCCACAGAGCTCCCGCTGGATGTTCATCTGATGATCGAGAATCCCGATCAGTATATTCCTGCTTTTATTGATGCAGGCGCTGACTGGATTTCGGTACATCAGGAAGCCTGCATTCACCTGCATCGCACCTTGGATCATATTCGCAGCCAGGGCGTGAACGCCGGAGTGGTCATCAACCCGGCGACCCCTGTGCAGATGCTGGAAGACGTGCTCGACATGGTAGATCATGTGCTTGTGATGTCGGTCAACCCGGGGTTCGGGGGACAGAAGTTTATTCTTCATTCGCTGGAGAAGACGCGTAAATTGGCCATGATGCGTACCGCCCGCAATGCCACATTCAGGATTGAAATGGATGGAGGCATTGGAGAAGAGACGGTCACCGATGCCGTCATGGCCGGAGTCGAAGTCTTGGTTTCCGGCAGCGCAGTGTTTAGTCACGGAAATCCCAGAGAAAATTCGCAGCGCCTGTTGAAGCTCGCCCGAGAAGCCAAATTGCAAAGAGTTTGAACCACCGCTGCTAAGAGGGTAGGAAATGTTTCGAAAACTGATGATCGTAGTCGTGCTGGCCAGCTTTCTCTTTGTGGCCGGATGCCGTCATTCCAAAGTCCAGAACCCCATTGCCAATATCGATTCCAAGCAGCCAGACAAGGTTCTGTTTGACCGTGCTATGGATGCGATGAAGCATGGGAAGTATTCGGTGGCCCGCACCCTGCTGGAAACCTGCATCAACACCTATCCTGATTCGGAGTACATTGCCCGGGCCAAGCTCTCCCTGGGCGACTCCTGGTACGCCGAGGGCGGTACTGCGGCCATGCAACAGGCGGAAGCCGAGTACAAGGACTTCCGCACCTTCTTCCCGAATTTGCCTGAGGCTGCCGAAGCCCAAATGAAGGTAGCCAACATTCATTACCGGCAAATGGAAAAACCCGACCGGGATTTCAATCAGGCGATGCGGGCCGAAGAAGAATACAAGGACATGATCAAGAGCTTCCCGGACAGCAAGCTCGTGCCTGAGGCCAAACAACGACTTCGAGAGATCCAGGAAATACTGGCGGAACGGCAATACCGGATTGCCCATTTCTATTACCTGCGTGATAATATGCCCGCCTCGCAAGCCCGCTTCAAGTCTCTGGTCGAGTCCTACCCTCTTTACAGCAACATCGACGAAGCTCTCTACACGCTTGGCAATATCTATCAACGAGAAGCAAACGCTGTACGCATCCAGAAAAACATCAAAGACGTTGATCGCGAGAGAACCGTTGCTGAACTGGAAAAGAGCGCGATCGAAGCCTATTCGCGCATTATTACCAGGTATCCGGCGATGGGCCGAACTGACGATGCCCGAAAAAAGCTGGCCGAGTTAAAAGCTCCCATCCCGACCCCCACAGCCGAGGCCATTGCGGCCAGCAGGGCCGAAGAAGAGGGTCGCGAAGAGACTGGCAGATTCGGCCGCGTGATGGGCAATTTCAAGAAGCACCCGGATATAGCCAAGGCGGCCAAATCCGGCGAGCCCAACATGGAGGATGAAGAGGTTGATAGTCCCGTGGCTTTCATGAAGCATATCGAAAGCTCGATGAAGGGCGAGACCGCTGCTCCCTCGAACAACAAGGTTGGCGTTGAAACAATTGGTTCAGGTAAAGGTGCTGCGCCTGGACCGAATCAGCCTATTCCAGGCTCTGGAACTGCCACAGAATCCAACGGAACGAACGCTACGCCGACACCCCCACCTCAAGTTAATGATGTGGGACAGACGAGCCAGGCTGGCACAACCGACCAGCAGAACGTGAACGACAAACAGGATTCCAGCAGCAAAAAGAAGGGGAAGAAAGGGCTGCGCAAGCTGATTCCGTTCTAAGCCAGCTTTGAGGGCTCGGAAAGAGGAAAATTGGATTGGTATCTTGTTTTCGGGGACGATCATAAAAAATTACCCAATTACCAAATCACTCATTTATCCAATTGCCCCATAGGGCTAGCCCTTTCGGGGATGATAAGACGTATACCTCATGAGTACTGAGGTAGTCTTTCCATTGACTTAATGGGTATTTACAAGTAACTTTTGTGGGTTCCCGCCCCGAAAAGGTGTTTTGACGTGTCGCTGAGAATTCTATTTGCTGATGACAGCATGACTGCCCAGAACATGGGCAAAAAAATCCTGACTGATGCTGGGTATGAAGTCGTTGCCGTCAGCAATGGCGCCGCCGCTGTAAAAAAAATCGCGGAGCACAAACCAGACATCATCATCCTGGATGTCTATATGCCAGGCTACTCCGGGCTGGAAGTCTGCGAGAAAGTCCGGTCTTCAATCGATACCCTGAAAACCCCGGTGCTGTTGACCGTGGGGAAGATGGAACCTTACAAACCTGAAGATGCAAACCGGGTTAAGGCCGATGGGGTCATTATCAAGCCTTTCGAAGCCAGCGACCTGGTTGCCATCGTCAAAAAGCTGGAAGAGCGGATTTCGCCTTCAGTGGTTCCACCGTTGGTGCAGCAGACGATAAGGCTGGAGCGTCCGCCGGATTTCGCCGAATTTGCCGTGCATTCCGCCGGGAACTCGTCGCCCGCCGCAGTTGTTACTCCGGAAGAGCTTGATGAGAATACAGTGCACCCCACTGTGGATGTTCCCGATCACATGGCCACTGTTTCTGCTTTTAGCGATTTGCTGGGAACAGACACACTGGTTCCGCTCGAGTCTCCGGCACCTACAATCCCTGACTTTTCACAGTCCGCACCCGCCGGTGGTTCGAGATTTACGACCCCGGCAAATGCCTCAATTCCAGAAGTTGCTCCTACGCCGGCGTGGGATTCGGCGGACTTGGATCAAAGCTTTGCAGTCAATCCCGAGCCATCCTCAGTTATGGAAGCTCCACCTTCCATTACGCCTGTTTCCACTCAACCGATCACGCTTGAGACGATTGCAATCGCTTCCAGGCAAGCTCCGTCACCCGAAGTAGAGGAAGTGGCATCGTCGACGCCATCGCCGGAATCATCGGCGCCCGTCAACTCCGATGGAGTTTACCCTGACACCCAGCCGATTGCAGTCTACGTAGAACCGGAAGCACAGCCAGCCCAGGTTGAGTTGAGCGAGGTGGACCAGGAGCTTGCAGCGGTGGTCTCGACGGTAGTAACCGTACCCCAGGAGCATTCGTTCGAATCAATCCAGGCAGCAAACGCCACCGAACGCAGCATTGGAATTGAGCCGGGACTGGAACCAACAATTCAGGAGCAGGCCGAAATTCCCTCCGTCGTCGATCCCAATTTAGTTGGCGAAAGGGATGCGCTTGACGCTTTTCCAACCAGATTTGGCGTGCAGAACCCCGAAGAAATTCCTGTCGGAATCGCTTCCGATCTTTCTGGCTCCCCGGCTGGCGAGCAGGCAACGGTAGAAGTTGAACAAGTTGAAACTCATGCTGCTGTCGCTGAGCCTACGGTCGCAAGCGACGACGATTTTGAAGCTCGTGTAGCCGCGGCAATGGATCTCTATACCGAACCAGCGGCGACCGAGTTGGAAGAAGCGCCGCAAGTTGAGACTGAAGAAGTACACCAATCTGCTCAGCCTGCAACTCCTGATGCCGATTTTGAGGCTCGCGTGGCCGCAGCTATGTCTGTGTACGAAGAGCCGCAGCCCACTGCCGCACTTGCCGACGAGGTACAAGCGCCAGCGATTCAAGAAACAGGTGAGGCCGCTCTTGCTACTCCACCTGAACCTGCGGCCGAGCCATCTGTCGAAGAGTTCGCAGCACCGCACTTTTGGACAGAAGTGCAGCCCGTCGAAGCCCCGCCAGATGTCGTGGCGGCAGAACCGCTACCATCTGTTGAATACTCACCGCCGGTCACCGAGCCACTGACCCATAAAGAATCGGAAATTCCACCGGAACCGCAGATCAGATCAACACCTTCCTTTGAGCCGGAAGCAGTCGCCGGGCCGCAGGAGTACGTTACTCACGATAGATACGCCCCTCTGAGTGAAGGGGAAACAGCGCCCTCGCTACAGCAAAGTGCTCATGCAGTTGCAGAGGATGCGAGCTTTCCCAGCGTATCTCCAGCCAGTGTAGCCACGGTAGTCGTGCCAGAGGCCAGCGCACCCGAAGTTCAAGCCGCCGAGGCACAGCAGATTGCAGCCAGTGTCGAAGCCGAGATGCCGGTCGAAGCCGTTACCGCTGCCGCCATGGCAACCGGAGCGGACCATGAGGTCGTTGCGCAGGTGGTTCACCGCGTTATGGAGCGCTTGAAGCCGGAACTTATTGCAGCCATTGTCCGCGAATTGAATTCACAGAAATAGAGTTGGGCTGTAGGAAAATCCCCCAAAGTACTCCTCTGCTCGAACACGTACATACATTTGTATTGACAATGTCGTTCAGTTCTCACGAAAGGAAAGCTTATGCGGAAGCCCACCAAAGAGCAGAAACGCGAGATCGCGGCCATCTCAGCAAAAACCGACGCAGATATTGATTTTTCAGATATTCCCCAACACTTCGATTGGAGCGCTGCTGAGATTGGTAAATTCTATCGTCCCCCGAAAAAACCGGTTACCTTGCGCCTTGACATGGATGTAATCCAATGGCTGAAGGCTGATGGCCGCGGTTATCAGACCAAAGCAAATTGGCTCTTGCGGCAAGCTATGCTCCACTCCCGAAAGAAACGTGCGGCCAATGTTGGCATCCGTTCATCATCCCCGAATGAGGCTGGAAACCGGAAGAAGAAAGCATGAGGTCCTTGGCATTACCGGTTCAAAAGGTGAAAAGAGTAACCAAAATCCATGAGCTCTGGCAAAAACAATCAACTCAGAAGAATATGACCGCAAGCTGCGTTGCAGGCACACCACGGAGGGCAGCCTAAGTGCGTGGGAATCAGTCGAACTAGGTCGGACGACTATCGTAGAGAGTATGAATAACGAAACGGGAAAGACTTCTGGGCGATTGATGCGCTGGGATCTCTTTACATGGTGCTCTTCGGACCGAAGGCTTGCTCCTGGCTGACAGTTTGCCCCCACGCGCCCGGCGCTTGTAATATCGTTATTTAGTTCTACTTCAAAGCATGTCACACGAGCTCCCAAAAACTTATGATCCTGCCGCCATTGAGCCTAAGTGGGCGGACTATTGGGTGCAGGAAAAGCTCTTTTCGGTGGCGACTCCGCAACCGGGTAGCACAGAGTCCGGCAAGCCCGTGTTCTCCCTGATCCTGCCGCCACCTAATGTCACAGGCAGGCTGCACATGGGGCACATGCTGAACCAGACAGAGATGGACATCATCATCCGCTGGCGCCGGATGCGTGGGTTCCTTACGCTTTGGCTCCCTGGAACAGACCATGCCGGCATCGCCACGCAAATGATGGTGGAGCGGCAGCTTGCGGGCGAAGGGAGCTCGCGCCAGAAACTTGGGCGCGAAGCATTTATTCAAAGAGTCTGGGAATGGAAGAAGCACTACGGCAACGCCATCCAGGGACAGATGAAGCGTCTGGGAGCGTCGGTGGACTGGGACCGCGAGTACTTCACCATGGACGAAAACCTCTCTCGAGCCGTGACCGAGGTCTTTGTCCGCCTTCACGAACAAGGTTTGATTTATCGCGGCAAGTACATCGTGAACTGGTGCCCGCGCTGCATGACCGCTATCTCCGATCTGGAGGTGGTGCATGAGGAATTTGCCGGCAAGCTCTATCAGATCAAGTATCCGGTTTCCGGTGATCCGAGCCAATCTGTGACCATTGCTACCACGCGGCCTGAAACCATGCTGGCCGATGTGGCGGTCGCCGTGAATCCTAAGGACGCTCGCTACCGCCACCTGCATGGTAAGACCCTGTTGCTGCCGCTCATGAACCGGGAAATACCGGTCATTACCGATGAGTTGGCCGATCCGGAATTCGGCACTGGCGCGGTGAAGATCACTCCAGCCCACGATCCCAACGATTTTCAAATTGGGCTGCGGCACAAGCTGTCCCAGATCAACATCATGGACGACCAGGCGCGCATGAACGAAAATGCCGGCCCGTATGCCGGACTGGACCGTTACGCGGCGCGTGAAAAGATATTGAAAGACTTGGAAGAGCGTGGCCTGCTGGTGGGCATAAAAGATCACACGTATTCCATCGGGAAATGTGATCGCTGCAAGACCATCGTTGAGCCGCGGCTCTCGACGCAATGGTTCATCAAGATTGCGCCGCTGGCCAAGCGGGCTACAGAAGCTGTGGAACAGGGCGAGATCGTTTTCACGCCCGAGAACTACGCCAAAACTTATTTTGAGTGGATGCGTAATATTCACGATTGGTGCATCTCCCGCCAGCTTTGGTGGGGACACAGGATTCCTGCCTGGCATTGCCTTGAATGCAAGGAGATTACGGTTGCCCGCTCGGCCCCTCTCCAATGTCCTAAATGTGGTAAGAACAGACTGGAACAGGATCAGGACGTGCTCGATACGTGGTTTTCTTCCGGGCTTTTGCCGTTCACGGCTTTTGGATGGCCGGAAAAGACGCGCGATCTGGATGTTTTTTATCCAACCTCGCTGCTGATTACAGGCTTCGACATCCTGTTCTTCTGGGTGGCGCGGATGATCATGCTGGGCTGCCATTTCATGGCTGATCATTCTCACGGCAGCGTGCCCTTCAAGGAAGTTTATATCCACGCGCTGGTACGCGATGCCGAGCGCCAGAAGATGTCTAAGACCAAAGGCAATGTAGTTGATCCGATCGAGGTAACGGAGCGGTTTGGCACTGATGCTGTGCGGTTTACGCTGGCTTCCATGGCCTCTCCCGGCACCGATATCGCGTTTTCTGAGAGCCGAACGGAAGGTTATCGCGCGTTTGCCAACAAAATCTGGAACGCTGCTCGTTTCATGTTCATGAACCTTGATCGCGTGGGCAGCGGTGTGAGTTTGACTCAAGGCGCGCCCGAAGCGGAGATGGGCCGGCTGGAGAATCGCTGGATCATGTCGCGTTTTTACCGCGTGGCCGGCGAGGTGAACGAGAACCTGGCCGTGTACCGCTTCCACGAAGCCGCTAATCTTGTCTACAACTTCTTCTGGGGCGAGTTTTGCGATTGGTACCTGGAAATCATCAAGCCTCGTTTATCGGAAACTGAACTCGAAGCCCGCAACGCCCTGGCCTTCCTCGGGGATGTTTTTGAGGGCGCTTTACGTCTGCTGTCGCCGTTTATGCCTTTTATCACTGAAGAGATATGGCATGCAATGTACGATGGCAAGCCCCCGGCCCAATCAATCGCCCTGGTGAAATTTCCCGAGAGGGATCAACGCTGGCTCGATGACCTGGCTGAACAGCAGATGAGTATCCTTCAGGAGATCATTGTCAACATCCGCAATATCCGGGCGGAACTGAAGGTCGAGCCCAAGGTGAAGACTCCAGCGCGATTGTTTGCCAACGCGGAGATACTAAACCTGGCCGGGCAAAATCGCGGCATGATCGAGCGCCTGGCCAGCGTGGATGGTCTTGAATTCATGAGCCAACCGCTTCGAGAAACACCGGGAGCGCGAACGACGGTGAACTTTGAGGTGGCCATAGTTTACGAACAGAAGATTGACATTGTCGCCGAACGCGAGCGACTTTTGAAGGAACTGAAGAAGCTGGAAGGCGAGCAGGCAAATGGCCAGCGCCAACTTGGGAATGAGCAGTTCCTGAAGAAGGCGCCCGCCAACGTAGTGGAAGGCTTGCGTAAGCGCGCTGCTGAAGTCAAAGCCCTGATTGAAAAGATCCAGACCGCGCTGGCCAAGCTGGAGTAAGCTCTACATTAAGATATGGACTGGCAAAGCCGAAGGATTTCCGCCATTCTGGAACACGCGCTGCTGGAAGACAAAGCCACCAGCGACGCCACCTCGCGTGCTTGCATCGATCCACAGCAGCGCGCCACCGCCACCATCCTGAGCAAGCAGGATTGCATCCTGGCTGGCGTGGGGGTGATTGGCAGAATCCTTGAGATCTACGAACGCCTGGACCGGACTGTAGTCGGTCATCCTGAAGTGATCAGCCATGGCGAGGTGTTCGATGGCGTTCGCATGAACCGGGGCCAAACCATCGCCGTGGTCCAACACAATGCTCGCGTCCTGCTTTCCTGCGAGCGCGTGATCTTGAATGTCCTGCAACGGCTGAGCGGCATAGCCACGCTCACGCGCAGATTTGTCGACGCCATTCAAGGAACCAATGTGCGGATTCTTGACACGCGGAAGACCGTCCCAGGATTTCGTATCCTCGACAAGTACGCAGTGCGTTGCGGCGGAGGCCACAACCACCGGCTCGACCTCTCCGAAGGCATCCTGATCAAGAACAATCACATTGCCATCGCCGGGGGCGTAGCGGCTGCTTTGAAAAAAGCCCAGCAAGGCCGCCGGGGTGAACAGCCCCTGGAAATCGAGGTCCGCAATTTCTCCGAGTTGGAAGAAGCGCTGGCCAACGGCGCGGAAGCCATCCTGCTCGATAACATGACGGTGGAAAATGTTCGAACCGCAGTAGAACGAATCCGCGCCCACCCGCGCCGCATCCCGATTGAAGTCTCGGGAGGCGTGAAGCTGGAAAATGTCCGCGCTTACGCCGAAACCGGCGCCGAATATATTTCTGTTGGCTCACTCACCCACTCACCCCAGGCCGTAGACCTGAGCATGAGAATGGGCCCAGCGTAATCGATTTATTCCGGCGTGCCAAGGCAGTGGGACTCCTAGCCCCAAAGCTTCTACTTGATGTAGCTATTATCCTCCAGGTCCTCCGACTTGATGCTCACTTCGCCTCCAGTCGCTTCGTCGTATTCCGGTTTGTGGATTCCTTGCAGGTATTTGTCGAACCATCCGACGATGTGTTGCAAGCGCTCGATGCGGTGCCAGGGCTGGCCGGAGCGTGACAGTTCGTGAGATTCGCCGGGGAAGCGTACCATGACTACCGGCTTCTTCAGGAATTTCAGGGCACGGAACATCTCTTCACCGCCTGCTTCGGGTGGCGTGCGGTAGTCGGCTTCCCCAAGAATCAGCATGAGAGGTGTCTTTACGTTTTGAATGTAGGTAATCGGGGAACGCTTGGTGAAGTCTTCGGGGTCCTGGAACGGCGCGCCTTTGAACCACGAGGGATGAAACAGGGTAAAGTCGGCGCTGTACCACCAGGCCGACCAACTGGCGATGTCGCGTTGGGCCACGGCTGCGGCAAAACGGTCGGTGTGGCCGATCACCCAATTGGTGAGCAGGCCGCCGCCACTGCCTCCGGTTACGCCCAGCTTTGCCGTATCGATATAGCCGCGCTTGATGACCTCATCCAC
>DASZFU010000159.1:0-101114 GCA_035939495.1 Candidatus Angelobacter sp.
TTCCTCTTCCCGCACCACCACCACCGCATCCTTCACTCCCGCCATCCCACGCAGCGTCGTCTCGATCTCCCCTAACTCGATCCGGTACCCTCTCAGCTTCACCTGCTGGTCCAACCGCCCCAGATACTCCACCTTCCCATCTGCCAGATATCTGCCTATGTCTCCCGTGGCATACATCCGTTCACCTTCCACCTGGCTGAATGGATTGGGCAGAAACTTTTTGGCTGTCATATCAGCGCGGTTCAAATATCCTCGGGCCAGCCCCGCGCCAGCCAAATAAATCTCTCCCATGACCCCCAGCGGCACAGGCTGCAAATTGCCGTCCAGCAGATACATCTGAGTGTTGGAAATCGCCCGTCCGATCGCCGGCCGCCCGCTTGAATGTTTCTCAATCCGATAGAATGTCGAATAGGTGGTGTCTTCCGTGGGGCCATACAGGTTGTAAACCTGTTCCACGTGTCCCAAGGCGTAAATCTCATCCACTAAATTTCTGTGGAGCGCCTCTCCCGCCAGATTAACTGTCCGCACCGAGACCGGTACGGCCCTCAGCCGTATCAATTCCGCCATGACCGAGGGCACAGTATTGATCAATGTGATTTCCCGGTAGTTATCCAGCGAAATCAATTCCAGGGCATCTTGCGCCAACACCACGCAACCACCGCGGCAAAGTGGCAGAAATATTTCGAATATCGATAAATCAAAGCAGATCGAGGTACTGGCCAACACTTTCGACAACTCCCGCAGAGAGTACACCGATCCTGCCCATGCCAATAGCGCAGTGGCACTGCAATGCTGAATTCCCACTCCTTTGGGAGAACCACTCGAGCCCGAGGTATAAATGACATAGGCAAGATTCTGCGGACAGCATCCAGTTTCAGGATTGGTATCCGGCTCCTCCAGGAGTCGCTCACCAATCAAGTCCACTGCTAGAGAACCAGCTGTGGACGACGGAAGCGTGCTCTCCAAACCCGCAGAGCAGACAAGCAGCAACGGACGTGAGTCCGCCAGCATGAACTCAAGCCGTTGCAGAGGATACGCTGGATCAAGCGGAAGATACCCAGCGCCTGTCTTGAGCACCGCCAGCATAGAGCAGATCAGGTCCGGTGATCTCTCCATGCAAATGGCAATTGTGCGCTCTGGCCCGGCACCACGCTTGACGAGATAATGCGCCAGGCGGTTGGCGCGGGCGTTCAAATCAGCATAGGTAATCCGCTCACCTTTATGCACCACAGCAACCGCTTGTCCCGAAGCTCGCGCTTGCCGCTCGACGAGTTGATGCAAGCACTCATTCGCCGGCCAAGGACTGGCAGTGTCGTTCCAGTCCACCAATAATTGTCTTCGTTCGAGATCACTCAATAAATTCAAGCCGGAACAGCACTGTCCGGGATCAGCAACAGCACTCTTAATCAGCTGTTGAAGATGACCGCCCATCCGGACGATTGTGTCAACATCGAAAAGATCGGCATCATATTCGAAACAACACATCAATCCCCGTGCCGAGTCAGCCGCGTGCAACGTAAGATCGTATTGGATCATCTGCGGCGCGACCGGCAACGTTTTCATGGCGAGTCCACCAGCTTCGACAGGAATTTCAGGCAAGCCGATGGCCAGAGGCGACCATAGATCAAATTCTTCGACGTCAGCCTTCTGGAAAACAAACATCACGTTGAAAGGAGACAGGCTGCCCGATTCCCGCTTCCTGAAGAAGCGCTCGACGGCAAGCGCCATCGGCAACAGTCCATGGCTAAATGCATCCAGCACTGCTCTGGACTGCCGGACAAGATGTTCCTTAAACGCAGGGTCTCCCGACAAATCGGCCCTGAGAACTAATGGGTTTACGAAATAGCCGATGGCGGCAGCCAATCCCGCCCTCTCACGGCCATGCGTAGGACACCCGATAAAGAATTCACTTTTTTCCGTGTATCGGGAGAGCAACACCTGGAAACTACATAGCAGGGCGGTAAATATGGTTACATTTCCGCTCAATGAAAGAAGTTTCAGGCTTTGAACAATTTCGCGGTCAATGACAAAAGTGTGGAACCGCCCGTTTCTCTCCAATTTCTTTATGCGAGAACGGTCCGCCGGCAACTGCAGCGGCGGCAGATCGTGCTCCAATTGCTTTGCCCAGTAATCCCACAAATATTGGCTATCGTTCCCAGCAAGTATTTTGCGCTGCCAAAGCACGTATTCGTAATAAGTGGCACGCCTGTTTTCAATGAATTTTTCATGTGTTCGCGTCCCACTCTCGTAGAGCGCCCATAAGTCGCGAAACAGGATCAAGATCGACCAAAGATCCGAAATGATATGGTGTATCGTGAACTGCAAAGTGTGTTCTTCGCCGCCATGGCGATAGAGGACCAGCCTGATTAGCGGGCCTGCACCCAACGCAAAGGGCCGGTTCGACTCGCCGCGAATTCGATGATAAAGAAGTTCAGCATCGCAGTCTTCCAGATCAACAACAAACAACTTGACATGGACTTCGTCGGCTTCTTTTTGAAGAAGCTCTCCATCAGCTTCGAAAATCCTGCTGCGCAAAATGGGATAGCGCTCAACTAATTGGTCCAGCGCGCGTTGCAGAGCAACGTAGCTCAAATGGCCTGAAATTCGGACGGACCGGGAAATATTAAGAGCGTTGCCTCCCGGCATAAGCTGCTCAACAAACCAGAGAGCGCGCTGGCCGTACGATAGAGGAAAAGCAGCAGTACCACGCCGCAGGCTACCGGGTTCTGAAAGCAATCCCCCTGGGGCCTGCGCTAAACTCTGCGCGATTAGCGCTGCCAAAGATTCTATGCTTTGATGATCGAGCAAAGCAGCAACTGGAACGACTGAGCCAAAGCTGAGTTCGACATCGTAACTAAGCTTGGTGGCCATTACCGAATCGAGTCCCAAATAGGCCAACTGATCACCAGGCCCTATAGCTGATTTATCGATTGCTAAAATTTCCGCCACCAGGTCGTGTAAATATAAAGTCAGTTGCTGCTGCCTCTGGGAAGGCTGCTTTTGCAGCAGTTCTTCACGAGTAAGCTGGTACCGGCCCTCACTCACCTGCTCCGCTGCAAATGTGTGGGTTGCGATTGCAGGAAGGTCGCCCCGCAGGTAGGCGGACCGGCATGCCGCACGCATCACTTTTCCGCTGGTTGTTTTCGGCAGGGTACCGAACCGGAGAAGAATGACTGTATATACCTGCAATTCATGATTTCTCGCCACTGCTGCGCGAATGGACTGAAAAATCTCTTCGTGTTTGCCGGAAGCGCGGCGCTGGATTTCGTGTACTACGATCAGGCGTTCCTGGCCCGTTATGTCAATTGAAAAAGCCACCCCCGAACCAGGAACGAGATCTGGATGGCACCGCTCGACAGATCGCTCGATATCCTGTGGATAATGGTTCTCGCCCCGAATAATGATGCAGTCTTTGAGCCTTCCGGTTACAAAGAGCTGCTCATTGATAACGAACCCAAGATCGCCGGTGCGGAGGAAGGGGCCCTCGCCCGTGGAGGCTATATACGCATTGAACACCCGCTTGGAATCTTCCGGATTGTTCCAGTATCCCTGTCCAATGCTGGGTCCGGAAACCCATATCTCTCCGATTTCATCTTCCAGACAAACCCTTTGCCCGTCAGCGGAAACGATGCGGAGTCGGTATGGCGGGCTGGCCTTGCCGCAGCTGACATGAGTGGACGTCCCTGGATGGAGAGGATCCGCTGATTTCACTCGATTATCAGCTAGGCCAGCCAACGATATCGTGCATGTGACAAAACCGGTCGACGGCTCGCCGCCCGTAACTTTCAAAGTCCCTTCAGCCAACCCAAACGCGGGGTACCAGGCGCAAGGATCAAATCCGCATTGTGAAAATTTTTCCGTGAACCGGTTCAGCGTCTCGCTACGGACAGGTTCGGCCCCGTTAAAAGCCACTCTCCATTTACTCAAGTCCAGGTTCTTGAGTTCATCTTTCGGGATGCGCTGTACGCATAAATCATAAGCAAAATTCGGGCCGCCGCTATGCGTAACACCGTATTGGGATATATTTTCCAACCATCGCAAGGGCCTTTGGACGAAGGCTGCAGAAGACAGAAGAAAGCTTCGGAAATTGTAATAAACAGGCTGGAGTATCCCGTAAACCAGACCCATATCATGAAAGTGGGGCAGCCAGCTCAACGAGATGCTTTCAGGCGTATGGGCAAAGCCCTGATCGATATATTTGAGATTAGCCAGCAAATTGGCATGGCTGACCATCACCCCCTTGGGCCTTGCCGTCGATCCCGACGTGTATTGCAGGTAAGCGAGATCTTCTGGTCCAATGACCTGCTCCCGCCAATCGCCGGCTCCGGCGTCCTCCACGACATCAGTAGCAATACAGGGAACTCTTGGATGAGATGCCGCGGCCAAAAAAGATTCGACTGCCGGGAGAGCCGCGGACGTCGTGCAAATCATCTCCGGCCCGGCATCGGCTAGAATCGCGCGTAGTTGCGCGCTGTCCCGTTTTGAGCGGGGCGCGTATGCCGGCACCGCGATCAAGCCCGAGTAAAAACAGCCGAATAACCCGGCAATAAAATCTAATCCGGATCTATACAGGAGAACTACACGCGCCTTTTCCAGATGGAATGACTGCAAACGCGCCGCAATCGCGCGCGCACGACGGTCTAGCTCACCATAAGTAATAGTCCGGTTTTCTTCCTGGTTTTCGGCAAGCCAGGTAAAAGCAATACCGGAGTCGATATGCGCGGCTCGCTCCCTCAGTGACTCGATGATATTCGGGTCAGTGGCGCCGGAAAAAGACACAGAGTTCGCCATTTCCATTCTATGTGTGATGTGACAACTGACATCACTGACCTGGCCGTGAATTCAGGGTGAGCTAGAATATACGTTTTTGATCTAGCTTGCAAATCGAAGCGAATTATTAAATGCAAGTAAATGTAGAAAGAGATATTTCTAACGGTCTTCCTATTTCTTCTATATTCCGCCTGCTGAACTACCTGGTCCGAAAAGCATTCTAAACCATAACGGCGCGATGTAGCACAGCATGATTTGCGATTTCGATAATCATTTCCGCCACAAAGAGATGACGGGCACAATCAAACGCTTGTACCAATTTAGCACCGAGCGAGCGCCGACTTCGGTGAATCGCTTGCGTCATTCTTGCGAGATGTGATATAAATTTTCCTCGACAGCTTGATAACATCAAACTGTGGAACTAAAAACGCTTTGCAGAGTGCTGCAATCCGTTCTGTGCAAGAATCGCGGCGCTGCAAAGATCATCAATCGCAAGAACAAAGAGCAGAGTAGCCGTTCCTCATGAATAATTTTTAATTTTTAGTTTTTGTCGTAGCTCGAAATTGTTTTTGAACGCGAAACCTGGCAAGCAAACAAGCTCTAGAGCTTGTTTCAAAAATGTGGCTCCGGCCCTGAAGATGGGTTAAAACCCAAGATTCCATTGAACTTATCGGCGCGACTAAAGTCGTGCCCTTATACAAACCATTTCTGAAACACGCTTCTATCATTCACCCGTGATGCAATCAATTTTTATAGCGGTCTGCTCCAGAACTCATAAGGCCTCGCTGCCTGTCTCCAGGGAGATGCTACTTTAATGGAAATGACGGATCGGAACATTGCTGACTGGCCAAAAGAGTTTTCCATTTTTGGGCCACCAGACCAGGCAGGGGCTCTGCCTCTCGTGCTGCGCCGTCCCCAGGCCCTGAAGATCGATTTGACTGCGTGGGCAGCAGAACACCGTGATCTATTGCAAGCGGCCCTGCTGAATCGCGGAGGGATATTGTTCCGCAATTTTGAAATTGAATCCGCGGAAGAATTCGAAAGGTTTATCCAGAATATTTCAGGAGGATCGTTACCTTATACAGAACGTTCTTCGCCGCGGACCCAGGTTAGTGGAAATATTTATACGTCTACCGACTATCCTCCTGACCAATCTATCTTCCTTCATAATGAAAACTCGTATCAACATACCTGGCCTTTAAAGATTTTCTTCTATTGCCACATCCCGCCGGCACACGGGGGAGAAACGCCGATAGCCGATACACGCAAGGTACTGGCCCTTATACCGCCGGAAATAAGGGCAAAATTCGAAGAAAAGAAAGTCATGTATGTACGGAACTTCGGCAATGGGCTCGGGCTCCCCTGGCAAACGGTGTTCCAGACCGGCAGCAAGTCGAAAGTCGAGCAGTATTGCCAAGAAGCGGGAATTCAATGCGAATGGCTGGATAAGCATCGTCTGCGCACCCGGCATATCAAAGATGCCATTGCCCAACACCCGGTCACGTATGAGCATAGCTGGTTCAATCATGCAACCTTCTTCCATCCTACGACCTTGTCCCCGAAAATGCTGGCAGAGCTGCGGCTCGTAGTGGATGATGAAGACTTGCCCTACAACACTTTTTATGGAGATGGATCGCCTATTGAAGCAGAAGTGCTGGACCTTCTCCGCTCCGCCTATTTTCACGAAACCAGAATTTTTCCATGGAGGCCGTCCGACATCCTCCTGCTGGATAATATGATGGTAGCGCATGGACGCCAGCCCTTTGAGGGCCCACGGCAGATCCTTGTCGGAATGTCAGAGCTATATACGCCTTTTTATAATTGACCGAACCAGCATTCCGTCCTACGATGATCGGCGCTGCTGGTTCAAACACACAAAAGACGAACTTAAAGCTATACAAGGAAACAAATGTCACAAGATAGCTCAGTTTATCTAAAGCCGAATGTTCAAGTAGAACCCCTGGTCGATCAATGGTATGCCTGGCCTCACCTTATTCCGCCGGCGACAGCCGCGCGCAATATCACGGAACGCCATTTAAAGATCATGGATTCTTACATCAGCAATCCTCAGATCCATGCAAATGCAGTAAAAAACCCCAAGATGCTTGGGGGGCCCTTCATCGATCATGGAGGGAAGCGAGTAGATGAGATCAAGGCATTGCGGGAGGCGATCAAGAAGGACCGCGCTGATCTGATTGAGCTATCAGGCGCAATAGCCTCCCTCGACGCTCTCCTGCGGACCAACGCAAAGGGACACAGCCTTCAGCCCCTCTACGCCAAGGTACCGGACATCCTGCGCGGCTATGTTGAGCTTGTCTATGATCTCAACAATCAACCATCTTTTCGGCTTATTGAACCATTCTTGTACAAGAGCAAATACTATCAACGGGACCAGCAAAGCTTAATGCTTTCCGTCATCACGAATGACGATCGTCCATTCATCCTGAGCACGCCGCGGCTTTGGTCGGACGACAGCCTGCACCTGCACTATGCCTTCGAGCATGAAGCTGTTGACAGTTTATTCAAGCTCAAGAAAACGGCCATGCCATGGCCTGCAATCAAGGAAATGCTGAATATACAGCCGGAGCAGGAAGGGCTAGCTCACTCGTTGTTTACGACTGAAGCTCCAGCGCCCTATCTTCCTTATTCAGGCCGAGGGGTACGGTGGCGCTATTTCGGCCATGCTTGCATTCTCATCGAGACGCAAGGCGTGAGCCTGTTGTTTGATCCCGTGCTGAGCTATACCTACGACAGCAAGATCTCCAGGTATACATATGATGACCTGCCCGATTCCATAGATTATGTTCTGATAACCCATAATCATCAGGACCATGTTCTTTTTGAAACTTTGCTCCAGATCCGCCATCGCATAAAAAACATCATCGTTCCGCGCAACGGCGGCGGCCATCTTCAGGACCCGTCGCTCAAGCTGCTCCTGGAAAACTGCGGCTTTAAGAACGTAATAGAGCTCACAGACATGCAGGAGGTCCGAGACGGCAATGTACGCTTTACAGGGCTGCCGTTCCTGGGTGAGCATGCGGACCTGGACATTGTGACCAAAATGGCATGGCTGGTAAGGGTGGGTTCCGTTTCCTTATTATTTGCTGCGGACTCCTGCAATATCGAGCCCAGGATCTACAACCATATCTACCAGGAAATAGGCGACGTGGATGCTTTATTTATCGGCATGGAATGCGATGGTGCGCCGCTTACCTGGCTCTATGGGCCCTTGCTGACACAGCGCGTCGAGCGAGGTATGGATGAGTCACGGCGGCTGGCCGGGTCAAACTACGAGCAAGCTGTCAACATTGTAGATACTTTCAAATGCAAGGAAGTTTACGTCTATGCAATGGGACAGGAGCCATGGCTTAACTATGTGATGAGCGTCAAGTACACAGACCAATCACGTCCGATCACCGAGTCAAACCGCCTCATCCAGGCATGCCAGGAGCGCAACATCATCGCGGAAAGACTATTCGGGGAAAAAGAGATCCTGATCGACGGAAGCTCTCCCATAGCGGAAGCATTGCCTGTATCGCTCGCAGCCCGATAGCAAAGGGCGTTTCTGCGCTGGCGGGCAGCGCCGCAGAATGACGGGCAGTTTTATCAGATGATCGTCAATATATACATTGAGAGGATACGATGAGTGAATTAGTCCGCAAGCTATCTATAGGGTCCCACCCGGTAGAGGTTAGCCTTCGTCCGCAAAAGAGCATTGAAAGTTTGAAGCAATGCGTGGATCGAAATTATGTCCTGATCAAATTTACGAATACCAAAGGCGGCACAGAATTGGGCGTGCCGCTTGATCCAGCGGTCAGCGACTTGAGCAGCGCCGACTTTTCAAATGGCAGTGGCCACGCCAAATTTGCCGGCAACCTGACGCTTGATTATGTAAAAGTCCGTTGCGTTGCGGATATCGACCTCCAAACTTTCACTGGTCAAGGACATCTTGAAATCCTACAAGACGCCCAATCAGCATCGTAGAGTCGGAATCCCCGCCTATCGTGGAGTCAAGTCTTCCAGCCGGACTGAATAGGCCTCTGTCCGGCTGCGTATAACCGTGGGTGGTTTGGCCGATTCTTTCTTCCGCTGGCTCGAGACGTTTCCGCCAAGTGTAAAACTGCGGAGCGCACAGCCCGCGCTCGCGGCAAAACGCGGCTACGCTCTGTCCATTTCTCGCTTGTTGGGAAATCAGTTTCCGCCACTTTTTCAAGGACTGCTTGCTGCGCTGCTGTCGTGTCATCGTGCAAGCTTGCTATCGTCCATGGCCGTGGCGCAAGATGGGGTTCAGATATCGCTCACGTTCGATCGTTACGCAAAATCAGGGTCGTCTGTGATCTCATTGGCCTGCTTGACCAGAGTAAAGATAATGGGCTCGCTGCACGCCGGACAAGACGGAAACTTCGATCCCTTGAGCAGCACAAGTTCCCTGACCACTGGATGCTTTGAGTGTTCGAGCCGGTAAATTCCTGAAAAGTTTGCGGTTTCTCCTGATCGTTGTGCTGTCTCTGATTGGATCTCCTTTTTACGGAATACCTGGATGTCATATACCTTGCGATCTTTTGGATTGCCCACTTATGCGACCTCCCGCGTTTGGTGGGCAGGGATACAAGGTATTAAAGCAACTTTAGTTCCATCTTAAGTTATTGATAACATTGGCTTAAGGAAACGAATATTCAGCAGAGACTCGTAATTTCTCCTCGCTGGAACCAGCTCGCGTCTTGGGATGCTGACTGCATCTCATGACTTCAGGCACATTCCATATTCTGCCAGCCATTTTTGGACGTCCTGCCTGGAGGCCCGAACCAATTGGCCTCCGGTGAACCGTTCGTCAGCCGATACCTCATGCAAGATGAACGGCAGCAATACCAGCGCTTCAGCTTCGACGCTCGACTCTGCGTTCCCGTTCGACTCTCGCGTATTTATGCTCAGGCGGCATCGCCGGTTCAGGCCAGTTCTTCGGGGTGGGATTGCACGTATTCCCAGGCTTTGACAGCCATCTGTTTTTCTCCCCGATAGCTCAATTTGGATTCTGCTTCCTCGAGCGGCAGCCAATAAGCCCTGCGAACTTCATGTTTCATTTCTTCAGTAATCTCGCCGATTCTCCCCGATTGATATTTCATTAAATAGAAACTGACGATCTTGAAAATCTTCTCGCCGTCAGCCCATTTGCGTACATACACATAGCGAATATCAGCCAGTTTCACGATCGGCTTGGCGTGGAGGCCGGTCTCCTCCAGGACTTCCCGTACCGCAGTCTGCATAGGTTTCTCGCCGGCATCGACGTTGCCTTTAGGCAACGCAACGATATCTTTGCGGTCTTCCGGCTCTCCATGTCTGCCGGGCTCGATGACCGCCAACCACCATTGGTTTTTCATGTGGCGGAGCACCAGGGCGCCCGCCGAGAATTCGCGTAGCATTGGATGTTCATTTCACCCGAAAAACCCAAAGGACGCAAACCAGACAACTGCGAATACGGTCCAAGGCAAAGGGAAATCGTTACAAATAGCGTCTTTCCAAATAGTTTCCTTTGTGCTGCTAACGGCATCTAAAACGTGAGTAGCTGGTGTGAGTAGCCGCTACATTGGAGCTCAGGGTGAAAAATCCGTTGAACAAGATCGCACTTTCGATACAGGCATTTCGGCGCGAACTCAAGCGGCACACGGAAAAAGAAGCCAGTGCGCCAAAACCCGCAAAGGTGCGAGTAGGGCTAGCCTTGGGCGGCGGTTTCGCCCGTGGACTGGCCCACATTGGCGTACTGAAAGTGCTGGAAGAAGAAAACATTCGAATCGATTTCATCGCCGGCACCAGCGTTGGATCGGTGGTTGGCGCTGCTTATGCAAGCGGCATTTCAGCCAAGGAACTGGAAGAAATCGCTGCCCTGGTTCGGTTCAAAGACTTCTCGCGCTGGAGTTTCTCCCGCTTCGGAATTTTTAACAACGACAAAATGGGCGTATTTCTGCGAAAGGTATTGCGCTGCAAGACCTTCGAGGAGTTACGCATTCCCCTGGCGGTAGCGGCGACCGATGTAGTGACGGGCGAGCCCGCCGTCTTCACGAGTGGTGAATTGATTGATCCGGTACGCGCCAGTTGCGCCTATCCGGGAATGTTTCATCCGGTCAACGTCAAGGGCCGCCTGCTGGTGGATGGATTACTGGCCCACTCAGTACCTACCGTTCCCCTGCGAACCATGGGCGCCACCCATGTCATTGGCGTGACACTGAGTGCATCCTGGGTGAAAAAAGATGGCCCTCGGCATGTTTTCGACGTGATCGGGCAATGCTTCTCCATTGCGCAAGACAACATGTGCAGTGTGTGGAAGTCGGCCGCCGACGTCGTGCTGGAACCCGGAATTGGCGGCTTCAGTTACGACGATTTTGCCCGCGCTCCAGAGTTGATCAAGACCGGTGAAGCTGCGGCACGGGCCGCTCTTCCGCAAATCCGCTCCTGGTTCCCCCACCTGAAGACTGTCGAGGAGCGAGCTTTGAATAACGCCAGCGAAGGCGAGCTTTTGGCAACGAGTTAAACTTGTAAAGCATGTACCGCCTTCTATGTTTTACCGCTCACCCCGATGACGAAGCAGGAGGCTTCGGGGGTACGCTGTTTCATTATGCAGAGCGCGGCGTAGAGACGCATGTGATTTGTCTCACGCCTGGTCAGGCCGCTACACATCGAGGTGGCGCCAAATCCGATGATGAGCTTGCGCGAATGCGACGCCAGGAATTTGCTGCCTCATGCAAGCTGCTGAAGGTCTCGAGCGGCGACGTCCTCGATTATCCCGATGCCCGTCTTGACCGGCAAGACCTTATGACGGTAGTAGAGGACCTTACACGCCGTGTGCGGAAGTTGCGTCCTCAGGTCATCATGACGATGGGACCAGAAGGGGCGATCACAGGTCATCCCGATCACACCATGGTTTCGATCTTTGCCACCATGGCCTTCCATTTCTCCGGACGCACCAGCCGTTTTCCCGAGCAGTTGCAATCGGGCCTGCAAACTCATTGCACCCAAAAGCTTTTTTACAGCACCACGCTGTTTACTATGCCCGATCGGCCACCCGTCGCCCTGGCTCCCTCTACGACGAAGATCGAAATTGGGCAAAACGGACTCGATGCCAAAGTTGCAGCATTCAAGTGCCACACCTCCCAGTTGCCGTTGTTCCCCTATTTTGAATCGATGGTGCGCAAACGCGGCCCGCAGGAGTTGTTTCACCTGGCGGCCAGCCTGCAGCCAACCAAAGCTCAATACGAAACAGATTTATTTACCGGGGTATTCGAGGATCGCTAGATACACCTGGCAGCGATGAGGGTAATATCGTCGTGTTGTTCTTCCGAACTGAATTGACGTACGTCGTCCACGATCGCCATCAACAATTCCTGGGGAGGCAGGTGGCGATGCCGCTGCAAGGCAGCAATCAGGCGCTGCTCTCCAAATTCCTCTCCCGTTGAGTTGAAGGATTCGGTAATGCCATCCGTATACAGTGCGAGCGTGTCGCCGGGACGGAAATGACATTCATCGATGGCGCAACGCCAATCTTTGAAAAGTCCAAGCACGGTGCAGGTGGAGTCGAGGTGCACCAGCGAGTGATCACCGCGAAGCAAGATCGCGGAAAGATGTCCGCAGTTCGCGTAGCGCAAACGCTGCAACCGATCATCGTATTCTCCAAAGAACAAGCTGGCATAGGCGTTCTCAGGGCTGTTGTCGCAAAACAATTGGTTGACAGTGCGCAAATGATCGAGCGGCTCATCCAATACGGTAGTGCACTGGCTGCGTAGATTGGCCTGCAAATTAGCCATCAAGAGCGCGGCGGCGATTCCTTTTCCAGAAATATCTCCCAGCACGAGGCCCAGCCGGTCCCGGCCCAGATTAAGAAAGTCATAGTAGTCACCGCCGACCTTGCGCGCCTGAATGCAAAGACCTGCGTAGTCAAGTGTCCTCATCGAGGGAAGAACTTGGGGAAAAAGCCTGGCCTGTACTTGCTTGGCGATCTCAAGCTCATAGGCCGCTCGGCGCTCAACTTCAAGCTTCTCTGCTACAGCGCGCCGTTGTGCCTCTACGGCACGGCTCATTTCGTCGAAGCTGACCAACGCAAAGGAGTTTTTGTCGATGTCTTCGAAACGGGTGAATACTCCACCCCAAATCGGGGGCTGTTTCCCTAGTGCCGGCAATTCCGGGTTGGCGCTCCTATTGGAACGTTGCCGGTATTTGATTCGCCGCAATCTGGGCGTGTAGGAAAAGCGGACTCCACGTTGCCGCCATTCTTTATATTTGGCGGCAACATCTTCGGCGACAAATGCAATACCGGTAGGCCGGCCAATTAGCTTGTACTCCTCCGATTCAGGAGATGGGGCGACGAGGGTGAGCACGGCCGTACCGTCTGGAGGCGCAACGCCCACCCAACGTTGACCGGACTGAAGGCTGACATCAAAAGCCAGGCTGAACCCAAGCTGCTCCACGTAAAAGCGCAGGCTCCGGTCCAGATCACGGACAAAAACATTGACAGCGTGAACACGCAGATAAGAGTTTTGCCGGTCCGTTTCGAC
This sequence comes from Candidatus Angelobacter sp., assembly GCA_035939495.1. GTDB lineage: Bacteria > Acidobacteriota > Terriglobia > Terriglobales > Acidobacteriaceae > Angelobacter. The sequence continues at coordinate 13,314 of DASZFU010000159.1, forward strand.
AACGGATTGTTCCGCCAAACCAAGGGACACTGAACTGGCCATTGATGTGATTATAAAACTCCGGATGCCCGCGTGCGGTGAGGACGGTCAGAACGGCTTCTGTCCCAGGAGGAACATGAATCATTTGCCCAAAAGGCGTTCACCTAAAAGAATTGAAGCCGAAACTCTGCATGGCATGGACAGTGTCCGCTCGTTAATCAAATGACTCGATCTCTGTTATCTCGTATGCGGGGAGCTGTCCCAGAATCTGGCGATATGCCTCATCAATCTTGATCATCGGCACCGTGCACTCCTTCCCGATCCGTATATCAGATTCATATCGCCATCCGCGATCCGTGCGCTCGGGGAAGTCAATAATACGGATACGGACGCCTGGGAAGGGCACAGCGGCAACGTAATCGCCGTACCAGTAACTGTCACCAAGCCGCCACTGCCACCCCAACTGGTTCAGCCGTTCCTGCAGACGATCGGTAGATGAATACTCACAGACAAATGAATACGCTCCCGTCATAGCTTGGAAGAACGAATCAATCTTGGCGCTCGTGACAGCACATGTCAATGACCACCGTGCTTGCCAGAATCAGAACGTCGTCCTCGTCATCGATGTTCACACCATAAGTATCCGACCATGTGAACCACTGTTTGGAGACGTGGGCTACCGGCTTTCCTGCACGATGGAATTCGTACTCATGAGCCAGAAAGTCACCGGTTGCCTCCAGAGTCTCTGCTCCGGGCACATCGATCTCAAATCGGCATTTGAAAAACGTGAAGGCCTCTTTATGGACTACAGCCCACAGTTTTTCATGTTTGTAAATCTCGTATGTCGCACCCCAGGAAAGAAGCTTTTGCTTGATGAACGCAAGCTCGACGCGGTCCATATTTTGAAATGAAAGCTGTTTGCCCAGACTAAACGCCTTGCCATCGACAAGAAAGATGTCATCGCCCCGTTCGTTCTTAATAATGAAATCATCGCCCCACGAAAACAACTTTTGCTTCATGATATAACGCATGGTTTTACGTTTGCCCTTTCTCAGGCAAGATTATTTCACTCTTCTTCCAAATGTTCTGCGCCCAAGAAAAGCTCTCAGTTGTTGGGCAAGCGAGGATTGAAGTTGGAGTTGACATTCCCACAATGTAGTACGTCACAACGCTTGGGAGAAGGAACGCAAGAAGGAGTTTTAACAGGGCCTTTCAACGTATGGAGCCGACGATCGGACTTGAACCGATGACCTGTCGATTACGAATCGACTGCTCTACCAACTGAGCTACGTCGGCCCTGCTTTGATTTTAAAAGACCGGACGGGATGCGTAAAGCCAGGGATTGTCCCGATCACTGGTCCAACAGCACGCCGTGAGATTGGGCATCAGCCTTGACTGCTTCAAACGCATTGATGGCAGCGAACGCTCGGGCAAGCATAATCAGCGCAAAAACATGAAAGCCGATCATGAGCCACGGTTGCTCCGGCAATAACAGCAGAACGGCGCCATCCAGCGCGTAGACCAACATGCCCAGAATCAGGGCCCATTTTTGTCCCATCTTTGCAAATCGGCCCATCAGCCCGAAAAACGCTGCAGCGGCTCCTGTGATGAGAAGGCTAATAATTGGGCTGATATCGCCTTGCGCAGCCTTGATGTTTGCCAAGCTGGTAATTCCAAGCCCTGCCAGGAATCTGATTCCACCATTGCTCATGGCAATCACTGCGTTTACGACAGAAAGAATTGCAATCCAATCCAGCCAACTGGCGCCCGGCTTGATCCTGGCACGAGCAGCAGTTAATTGCAGTTTATACGCCGCCTCGGGGTCGTTCGAGCCTATGAAACCCAGACCAGGTAAACCCATAGAGACTCCTGTTTACATTGGATATTTACCCCAAGCGTAGCATAGAAATTCACGTTGGCTGCAAAAAAGAAGAAGCTTTAGGATCGGGTGATCGGCACATCGGGTGATCGGGTGATCTGAACACATGATTGCGCGAATCCGATTTCATGCCCGTTTTTAACAAATATCCGTAACCATGTGACAGGGGAAAGAAGCACAAGGTCCCTCAAGGTCTCCGCTTCGTGGACACCTTTCGGGATGACGACATGATGAATCCGCTATTTCTAAAGTGACGGAGTGATTACTTCGGAGTTCTTAGGCGGCGCGGTCTTGACGTTGGCGGGTGCGCTCTGCCATGCGGCGCACTTTTTGATCGGCATAAGTGGCGATCCGGAATAGTGAAACAGCAGCCAATAGAATTGCCGCCCATGCCAGTGCCAGGATGATCCAGATCCACATTGTAATAAATAGATTCAGTTGGAGGGGCGTGGGTTGGATTAATTTCCAATTTCTAATTTCCAATTTGTAGATTGTAGTTTTCAAATCACCAGACCTGATGGATTCTTGATTATAAAATTTCAAAGTCTAATTTTTAAATTCTCAATGGGTTTGATTCTTGATGACTTCTCCGCCTTTCATTACAAAGTCAATGTGCTGGAGCAAGGTGATATCGTTCAAGGGATCGCCTTTCACTGCAACGATGTCGGCGAATTTTCCTGGAGCTACATCGCCGATATCGTTTGACATGCCGAGCAGTTCTGCTGCCGTTGTTGTTGCCGAGCGGAGGGCCTGAAGTGGGGTCATGCCGTATTTCACCATGTAGGGAAACTCAACGGCCGCATTGACCTTCCAGTCGAAGCCGCCTACGTCGGTGCCGAAAACGATTTTTACGCCGCCTTTCAGCGCTCGCCGAAATGTTTCTTGGTGGATCTTGATCATGTCGAGCCAGACCTTGGCTCCTGCAGCGGCCCGTCCTTCAGCTACGTATTCACCTACATAGATCGTGGGTACGTAGTAAATATTTTTCTGGACCATAGTCTTGATATCGGCATCCGCGATGTAATTGCCGTGCTCGATGGAATCGACACCTGCTTCGACAGAATTATGTACGCCATTGAGAGCCATGGCGTGCGAAGCGACTTTGTGGTGCTGCCGGTGAGCTTCATCGACGATGGCACGCAGCTCATCCATAGTGAAGGTCGGTATGTCATCTAACACGCCGTCGGGACGAACAAAGTAACTGCGATCGGAATACACCTTGATCCAGTCCGCGCCAAAACTGATCTGCTCACGGACAGCCCTGCGCGCATTGTCTGGACCGTCAACCACCTGCACGCCGTGCGGAACGGGGACGTCCGGCGAATAGCCCAGGAGAGGATAGGCCCCGGTTACATCCATGGCGCGCGTAGCCACTTGCATTCTGGGACCAGGAATCACGCCGCGAGTGATGGCTCTTTTGAGATCAACATCGGCATAGCCAGCACCCTCGGTTTCGACATCGCGAATTGTCGTAAAGCCATTTTCCAGAGCGCGGCGAACGGACTGGGTTGCAAGAATCGCGCGATAGGCGACCGACTGCTTCAGCAATTGCTGGTCGTAGTCCTCAGCGGTGATGTCGCCTTGCAGCAGCACATGGGTATGCGCATCAACCAAGCCGGGCAGACAAGTATGATCGGAGAGATCAATGGCCTGGGCGGCACTGACGCTCTCCTGCACCTGGCGTACACGTTCGCCTTCTACCGTGATCAGGACGTTACGTTGCACCTGTCCGCTGCCCGGGTGAATGAGCGTTCCACAGCGGACGACGCGGACTACGGGCTGCGCAGGCTGTGTTTCCTGAGCAACGGCGAGCAGCGACAAGAGCAATACGGCAGCAATGAGATGGCGTTTCATTTAATCTCCGGTATTAAAGCTGGTAATCGTAACAGAAGGTCGAAAGTTCACTCAAAAGACGGGGCGACATGCGGGGTGTAATTAAAACTGAGAGTCACACAGGTTGCGACTCCGCGAAACCCACGCGAAACCCGGTTTAACTCAAGGTCTTAGAATCGAAGGTCTTAGAATCGATTTGACAAACCATAAATCTTCGTATACTATTCGCTTTGAGTAAGCTTTTTGAGCCCAAAGGGCAATTCGAGTCATTCGCGGGGACTATGACTTGAGCCGTAATGCAGGCGTGAGCGGAGCGGGAGCCTGCAGGCGAAACCCTGAGCGGAGCGAAGGGTCTATTACAACATGAGTCATACGCGGGGACTTTAACTTGAGCCGTTTTCGCGGCGTCTGAGCCGCGAGGCGAAATCCTGAGCGCAGCGAAGGATCGAGGGATCTACAATTCGAGTCATTCGCGGGGACTTAAACTTCCGTGGCTCATTTTCTTCAGGTTGGCGTAGCTCTACCCAAAATCCAAGCAACAAACTGCGACCATGATAATTACTTTGCCAGGCTTTTTTGTATCTCGGCAGGATAACCCGTGGACGATTCCCGATCGCCCAACCCAGACAGACCCCACCCCTAGGTACCTTTTAACCACCCTTGAACCACCTTTTTCGGAGAATTCTATGCTGTGCAACGCCCAGTTCGCCGGGAGGACCTCGGTTTTCCGATCAAGAGTTTGCACTGAGGTGTGCCGAAGTGATCACCCGATACCACCCCCCCCACCCCTTTGTTAACTTTAAACCAACATTAAACCAACTTTTGTCCAATTCTCAGACACTTGCACCCGCCACAGGCCGCTACACAGAAAATGAACGGAGTTACTGATGGAAGCCCCTCAAATTCTTAGCGTGGATCACAAAGGTCCTCCTGCGGGTCGCAATCTGCTGCATCGTGACTCGCACTTTTAATTACACCCATTCATTTGTCATTCATTTGTCATTTGGTTGACCCTTCTCTTTGCGTCTGTTAGTTTTTGAGGTTTGCTGCGAATGGCTGATTTATGCTCCCTCCGTTGCTGCAACCGGCCCTGCGTGGCGGACGCCGTTCTTAAAAATCCAGAAAGAGAAATCATTTATGCCTGTCTTTAAATTCAATGGAGTGGATTTCATCGAACTTGATTCTCTCCTGAGCGCCGACGAACGCCTGGTGCGCGACAATACCCGCAAATTCATCGAAGACAATCTGATTCCCATCATCGAGCAATGCAATCGCGAAGGACGCTTTCCGCGCGAGTTGGTGCGGCCCATGGGTGAGCTTGGTTTTTTTGGCGCTAATCTCAAAGGCTACGGATGCGCCGGCATGTCCAATATCGAATATGGCCTGGTGATGCAGGAACTGGAGCGGGGCGACAGCGGTGTTCGATCCTTTGTCAGCGTGCAGTCGGCGCTGGTGATGTTTCCCATCTACAGTTTCGGCAGTGATGCTCAAAAAGACAAGTGGCTGCCAGGGATGGCCAAGGGTGAAAAGCTCGGCTGCTTCGGCCTGACCGAGCCTGATTTTGGATCGAATCCCAGCGGAATGCGTACCCGCGCCAGGAAAGTTGGCAAAGAATATGTGATCAACGGCGAAAAAATGTGGATCACGTCGGGCTCCATCGCCGATGTAGCTGTGATCTGGGCGAAGTCGGAGGAGCATAATAACCGTATTCGAGGCTTCCTGGTGGAAACCGATCGTCCGGGATTCAAAGCCGATAACGTTCATGGCAAGTGGTCGCTGCGGGCCTCGGTGACTTCAGGACTTTCGCTACAGGATGTGCGCGTTCCTGAAGAGAACCTCCTGCCGCTGTCCGATGGCCTCAAGTCTCCGCTGATGTGCCTGAACCAGGCCCGCTACGGAATCGGGTGGGGCGGCGTGGGGGCGGCCATGTCCTGCTACGACACAGCGCTGCAATATTCCAAAATCCGCAAGCAGTTCCGCGACCAGCCCATTGCATCTCATCAACTTGTCCAGGAGAAGCTGGCCTGGATGGTCACCGAGATCACCAAGGCGCAACTGTTGGTGCTCCAGGTGGGCAGGCTCAAGGATGCAGGGCAGGCCGGCCATCAGCACATCTCCATGGCCAAGCGCAATAATGTATGGATGGCACTGGAATGCGCGCGCATGGCCCGCGACATCCTTGGAGCCAATGGCATTGCCGACGATTATCCGGTGATGCGCCACATGATGAACCTGGAGAGCGTAAAGACTTACGAAGGCACGCACGATATCCACGCGCTGATTATCGGAGAGAGCGTTACGGGCGTCAGCGCATTCTAGCAACTGGGTTGATCCATTCCAAAATATTTGGAGGCGTGTTATGGCGACTCATATCGTGGAAAAGATGACCGAGATCAAGAAGCAGGCGAACCTGCTGGAGTTCGAACTGGCTCTCGAGTTTGTAAGAGTCGTGGAAGAAGCGGCAATTGCCTCCGCCCACACCATGGGCCTGGGCGATCATCATAAAGCCGACCAGGTGGCCACCGAAGCCATGCGCCACACCATGGACAGCGTTCCTATGCGCGGAACGATTGTGATCGGCGAGGGCGAGCGCGATGAAGCTCCGATGCTTTACATCGGCGAGAAAGTCGGCGCCGGCTGGCAGGATGGCTCAGCCTTTCCCCAGGTTGACATCGCCGTCGACCCGCTCGAAGGCACGAACCTCTGCGCCACCGGATCACCCGGGGCCATCACGGTTTTAGCTGCGTCCGAAAAAGGAGGCTTGCTCAATGCTCCTGATTGCTACATGGAAAAGCTGGTGGTTGGTCCCTCCTGCAAGGGAGTGGTGGACCTCGAAGCCCCGGTGGCGGACAACCTCAAGGCCATTGCCAAGCGGCTGGACCGCGATGTCCATGAGTTGGTTGTCGTGGTTCTGGATCGCCCACGCCACCAGAAGCTGATCGAAGATATCCGCGCAGCCGGCGCGCGCATCCGGCTGATCTCGGATGGCGATCTTTCTGCCGGGATTGCTGCGGCCGTAATAGGCACAGGGGTTCACGCTGTGATGGGAACCGGTGGCGCTCCCGAAGGTGTAATTACCGCTGCCGCCATGCGCTGCCTGAATGGCGAAATTCATGCCCGCCTGGTCATCGACCGGCCTGAGTTGGAAGAACGAATGGAGAAGATGGGAATCAAGGACAAGAAGAAGATCTATACATCAAAAGACCTGGCTCCCGGCAATCACATCGTTTTTGCCGCCACGGGCGTGACTGAGGGATCATTGATGAAGGGTGTCAGGTTCTTCGGCGAAGGCACGCGTACTTCTTCGATTGTCATGACGCGCAAGAGCGGTAAGGTGAGATTTGTGGATAGCATCCATTTAGTGAAGCGGCCGGATGTCAAGGTGCGGTTTCTGTAAAAAGAAGCGAAGATTTAGCCACGAATTACACGAATCAACACGAATCAAGAAAATTGAGGATGCCTTCGGGATTTGATCGGTGTAAGATTAACGTTATGGAGTACCCGGCTATAATTCGTCGCGGATTGGTTTCCGTGGAGGAAGCTGCAGAGATTTTCGGCATCCCTGTTTCGCGGGTTAGAACCATTGAGCAGGCGCTCATCCGATCACGACAGAAGAAGGCTGGTTCGGCCGGGAATTCCACTCGCACAAAGAGACGTGCCATCCGTGGCACTACAAGGAAGAAACGGAGTGCCTCGAAAACCGAGTGAAAAGGCCGTTTTCCTAAACATCCCCTACGATCCGTGGTTTAGCGATTTATGCTTGGCATACATTGCCGGTACAGCGTGCTTCGGATTAACTACGAGGGCAACCTTGGATTTTTGACGGGGCTCGCCCTTTCGCGATGTTTACCTTGCTGCCGGGCTAAAAGCAAAGAACCGTGTATAGCTTCTCTTTGGAAAATGAATCCTTTGATCGCTTATACAATACAGTGATGGCCCTATTACAAGAGGGTGCGCCGAGCCGCAGTTTTGTCATTGCCCGTACTATTGCGGCGTTTTGCCTGAACTTGATTGCGGCGACATCCGGATTGTCATCTCTAGGTAGAGATGGTTCACGGCTCATTCACGTCCATTGGCCCTGGATGTCAATCGTGCAACGTCAGTTCCTTATGAGCATAGTCTGTGCGGCTCTAGCTGCGTTTTGCGTTTCAAAGTTCTGGTCAACGACAACTGCAAAATGGGTTTGGATTGTGCCGCTGCCTTTTTTGCTTGTCAGAATGGCTATCTATAGCGTGCATCCCACGCCGGGAAGCGCCATGCAGAGCCTGGATCCCGGTCTTCACTATGGATTATGGAGGCATTTTTTCTCACCTGATCTTTCGAGGGACTACCAGGGCTTTGCGGATTTCGTTGTCACAACCGTAACGGTACGCGCAACGATTTATTCTTTGACTGCCTGGGCATTGGCGCGATGGGAACGATCCAGATTGGGAGATCACTCAATTGAACCAACCTCGGATCAAACCAGCCCGATGAAGCCGGCCTTTTGGCCGGCGCCAAAGCTTCCCTGGTTCTCGGCTACGAATTTGCTTATCGGAATCAACCTGGCTGTGTTCGTAGCTATGGTCGTTTCGGGGGATTCGTTTTTCTCTTCGTTTTTCTTTCCTGGCAGCGCTCAACTCGTACATTGGGGGGCTTACCAAGGTGCACGCACTCTGAATGGAGAGCCCTGGCGACTGATTACTGGTTCATTTCTCCATTGGGGTTTCGATCATCTGGCAACGAACATGATACTTCTTTGGTGGATCGGCAGGATAACGGAAAAGATTGTCGGTCCCCTGGTTGTTACGGGCGTCTATCTATTTGCATCCATTGGGCCGGCATTATTGAAGGCCGCTTTGCATCCTCTGTCCGTGAGCGCCGGCGCCTCCGCGTCGATCTTAGGAATCACGGGTTTTCTGATTGCAATAGTTTTTCACGGCAAGGTCAAGCCTCCCCATAGTCAAATGTTCAACTGGCGCTTAGCGATCTTCATTTTCCTTTTCCTGGTTGCCATCATTTCGCCTAACGTGGACAATTTTGCGCATGTGGGTGGCTTTGCCACAGGTCTGCTATTGGGGTTAATCTTTGTCAACTCGCTTCGGGCGTCATCCCCTCACAGAATTTTCTTGCCAACGAGACTGTTTGAAGCGCGTAACGCCATCGAGAAAGAGGATTATGTCCGGGCCATTGAACAGTTTCAGGTCTGCGTTGAGGCAGATCCCAAAGCTGCCGAACCTCATGCCCTGTTGGGATATTCGTTTCACGCCCTTCAACGGTATGATGACGCAGCTAGGGAGTATAAACTTGCCCAGGCTCTCGGATATACCAACGAGGTCATCAACAACCATCTTCATGAGATCTCTAATTCCTCAGTCACAACCGAAGATGGCAAGGCCATGGTAACCGGCGGCCTGTCTTAGCATGGAAGAGTCGATTATCTCCTGCGTTCCCGCTCTTTAGGCGTGGGCGGCCAGGACTTGGCATTGCCTTCGAACAAATATTTGGCGATTTCGTAACGTTTGGTTCCATCGTTCACCACATAGCGGCGCGGTTTCTCGTCAGCCCCAGACCACAATGAAACACCTGCATAAGCCCCGTCTTTGCGCAGGATGTAATAGAACATACCCAGGTATGCCAGCTTGCGCATGTCGTTGTTGTAGTTGCGGGCAATGCGTTTGAGGGCATCCATGCCTGCTTCCTCCGGGGACATGCCCCGGCGCATGTTTTCTACGATGGTATGCGCGCCACACACTTTGATGTTTTCCTCTCCGTTGCCGGTAGCGCCGGCTGCGCCTACATCCTGATCGCAGTAGCAGCCCGCGCCGATAATGGGTGAATCGCCGCACCGGCCAGCGAGTTTCCAGGCGAGGCCGCTGGTAGTGGTGACGCTCGACATCTCGCCCTTGGTATTCAAGGCTGAACAGTTAATGGTTCCCGTCGACGGATGAAGAACCTTATCAATCGCGTCCATGCGCGCCGCCTCTGGAATGCCTAGACCAGCGGCCATGGTATACATCTTTCTGATGGGCTCTGGAAAGTCATGCGCTGCGCTGCTTGCGATAGGAACAGGGGGAGTCCAGTCGGGATCGGCCAAGCCCGGCCCCCACCAATCCTGGTTGGAGTGGGTCTCTTTCCACAAAAGCCAGATGCGGCGCGAATCCTCGGTCAGCAGATTCTCTTTGGGAAAACCCAAAGCCAAGCCGAAGCGGGTTGCGCCTTCTCCCACCAGCATCACGTGGCCCGTGTGCTCCATGACCGCCTTCGATAGAGCTGCGACATTCTTGATGTCACGCACGCCGCCCACGGAGCCGGCGCGGCGCGTTGGACCATGCATGCAGCAGGCGTCAAGCTCTACTACTCCATCTTCGTTGGGAAGTCCGCCAAGACCAACAGAGTTGTCCTTGGGATCGTTTTCAGGTCCAGAGACGACTTTGATGGCGGCATCAAGAGTGTCCCCGCCCTGGGAGAGAATCTGGTATCCATCGTCGATGTACTGATATCCGTTAGCCGCACAAATGATGATGTTCTTGCGGCCTGAAGACTGAGGCACCGCGACAGGTTCGGATTTGCCATTTGCGTTGACCCTCGCAGCGGCCAGGGATGCGGATGTTAGCGCCAGTCCAGAAAGAAAATCTCTACGTTTCATGGAACCTCACAGTGGATCGAAACATTTTAACGCTGATGCGGTCAAGGCAGCGATGGGAGCCAAGTGATTGGCAGGCGGGCGAGATCAAAACTTCTCTCGAAAAAACATTTCTCTTAAAGTCGAGAAATGCGTGGTTTGCCCCACCCTTCACGTTCTTTGTGGAGGGTGGGTTCTTAACTACACTGCGACTTTTTGGGCTGTGTTCTGGTCGGCGCGGTAACGTAAGAGAGCGCCAATGCCTCCGGATTTTCCTAGATCGCTTTCGCCATCCAAGAACATGATCTCGGCTCCATTGCGAAGAGCCAGGTCTACCAGGGCATCGGAAACGTCGCTTAGTTCTCGTGTCTCCTGGCCACAAAGAGCGCAGTTGCGGACCATACGTGTGTCGAGATGACGGCAGTTGGCGCACTCGACCGCCTCCGCAGCGAAGTCGCGGCTCACGACCAGCGTTTGTACTTCCTGGCGTTCCAGAGCGGTGAGCACGTGTCTAAGGCCAACCGCGCCGCGAGCGTTGCGTTGGGCTTCGCCGAGAACCTCCCGTATCAGGCCCTCTTGTTGCGACAAAGTGGAATCGGCCAAAATGCGGCCTGCCTGTTCCCGGACCTGTTCAGCGGTAGCTGCCAGGGGATCAACCAGGAACCTGCCAAGGAGCCGCTGGCGCACGTAGGAATGAAGGTGCTGCTCCAACTCAGGCCAAGCATCATCGTGGCAACCAACCAGAAGGGCTTCAAAGCGCTGGCGATTCAGCAGCACATGGAGCGAATCGGCAAATTGCTTGAAATGATGCATGACCTCATTTTCCAGGTGGCGCTCGCGATGTCCTCCGTCATAGCCTCCGAAGCCATCGCTCCTGCCGATGTGCGGCAGTTCGCCGAAAGAGAGGTCGGGCAACGGCCGAATCTCATCTTCATGGAATTCGAAAAGGCGGGCTTTTTCACGATTGACCAGGGCAATACAGGTACGTGGTCCGCCCGAATTGGCTGCCACTAACGGCTTGAGGTGAAAACGCGAATTCACAGTAAGCATCGAACGTCCGAGACGGGGAGGAACATCCAGTTCGTGCCAAACGCCCGCCTCGCTGCAGGCAAAAATGGCTTTGCCACGCGAATGATTGCCGTGAAGTTGTTCGGCAATTCCTGAGATTCTGTGCAAATCCTCTTTCAAGGCCAGATGATTGCCCTGCCGTTCGGCTTTGCGCAGGGCTTCGCGCACCAGGTCCTTGACCAGAATGGCTTCTTCACGATGTGACTTATCTTGCGGAACCTGGGGTTGAAAATAAAAACTGAGCGCGCAACCGGAGGGAAAATCTAAATTTGCAAGATGACGAAGTTCTTCACGCCTAATCATGCGTTTTCCTTTCTCCTATTTTTTAGTTTTATGAAATCAGGCGACACGTGGACCGCGCAGCAAAGTTCGCTTGATCTGGTTTTACACGGGCAAAGCCTGCTGAAGTTTTTTTCGGGCGTGATGAATACGCTCGCGGATGTGTTCGGGAGGCTGGTCGCTCAGGCGAGCGATCTCCTCGATGGTAAAGCCTTCCAGTCCGTACAAGACAAACGCTTCCCGATCCTCAGGCCGGATATGGTGCAGCACAATATCAAGCTGGGCGACCATTTCTTCACTGGCAAATATTTCTTCCGGGGTACGCACACTGCTGTCGGCAATTACGCTTTCTTCGGGCAAGGTGTCGTCCGGCTGATGATACTGCAGTACATTTTCATCGCTGCCGGTTACATTCTGTATGCCGGCGGGCGCATCCAGCGAGACGCTGGCAGTATCTGCGTTGGACTCGGCCAGAGTGCGCAAAGCCCGCAACGCGAGACGGTTCAGCCAGCTTTCCAACGACAGGGCCTGAGGTTTGGTCTCATCCTGGGAAAGAACGCTGACCATGACCTCATCAATCACTTCTTCTCCGGAGACCAGATCTTCCCGAAGCTGGCCGGCAGCAATGCGGTATTGCAGTTCACGTTGGATGAAACGCTGCAGGCGCGGCAGGCTGGCGTTGATCCAAACGGCGAGATCCTTGGAGATACCTTCCTGCAAACCATCTCCTCTGGCCGCACGGTTCTGGGACGGCTCCGTGGAAGGAATATCTGCCATCGGTGCCTGCTTACGGCCAGAGATGCGCCGTCCCTTACGGCTCCATTGCCCGCGAAGAAGATCTTTATGCCTGGTTACCTGAGAGAGCAGGTCCGCAAAGGCAGCCTTGATCGCAGCAACAATGTTGTCCCCCGACCCCTGCACAGCCAGTTGCCCTGAGGGCAGACGCAGGTTGAGCGACGTCGTAACTGCATGGCCGTTTTGTTTATCAATGATTGCGTGAAAGTGGATTAACTCAGGTTTAAAGACTTGCAGCCTGGGTTGCAACTTTTGCAGTTGATGTTGAAATTCACGTTCGATCTCAGGAGTCTTGGCTGTTTTGTAGCTGATATGAACGTTCATGTGTGCCTCGGCTTAGGGAGAAGATCCCGAAAGAAGGTCCGCAGGCCCTCACTCTACTAAAAATTTTACACCTCTGAGTTCAGACGCAACGAAAATTATCTGCGTTGTCTTGATGAGAAAAACCTTAGGAAAAGAAAACTGTTGCTTTTGCAGATTTCTTCTGAAACAGGGGTGCTGCTGGAAGAGCACTCAGCGATCAGCACTCAGCATTCAGCCCGCAAACGGTTCAGGCTAAAGGAACACATTCTTGTGGGCATGGTTGGATGTTTTAATTAGCCACGAATACACGCGAATCAGAACCTAACCAGGCAAAACTCTTGAGCGCATCCACTAACATAGCCACGATGCGGCATATCTTTAGCCCAAGCTGCTTGCGAACTGAGTGCTGAGAACGTGAGCAGAAAATCAAATAGGATTCAACCAAACGAATACTGGTGCATGACCGCCTTTTGATTCGCGTTCATTCGCGTGTATTCGCGGCTAAATGGGTTCGTCCCTTAACCATGCCCACGATGCCCTATGTCTTTAGCCCAAGATGCTTGCGGGCTGAGTGCCGAATGCTGATTGCTGAGTGCTTTCTATTACAATATTCTCGTTCTCTCAATTCAAGGTGAATGGCCGTGTTTCGACTGACAGTATTGTTTCTGGGCTGCATCTTGTTGTTTACATCTGCATTTCTTGATGCTCAACGAAGGTCGAAGCCCATTGGAGGGCATGGCGCCGATCACTCCGGCAAGCCGGAGTCGTCCGAAGATGCGACTGAGCTCAAGGATTTTGAACGCGGATTTGCCCTGCAAGCGACTCCTGACCAGGTATCTCAATTCGAGGTATGGAGCAAAAATACAGAGAGTGCGCGGAAGCAGGCGCATGATTTTCTGCATATGATCGAGACTGGAACCAAGCCTCCGGAATTTTCCGATCCGGCTGACGACTTGCAGGATGCAGTGCAGGATACGTATGACGGCAGCAAGGAATTTGTAAAGAAATTTTCTCCGCCACAAAAGTCGGCCTACAAGAACCTCACCAAAAAATTGGCCAAGGCCAACGATGATGTCGGCAAACAAGGCCAAGCATTGAAGCTAGGGACTAAGGGAGCCAACGGCGATAGTCAAAGGCTGTTACCTGTGCTCAAGAAGCTGGAACAAGCATTATTGAATCTGCAAGCCGAACAGTCTGGGATCGGAAAAGCAATGGGGATACAGATACCCTAAGTTTACTTCGACGCTCTCTGCTGGACGGCAAAGTATCCGCTTCGAGTGCGTACCTGCAGATCTCTGTAGCCGGGAGCGTTGGCAACGACTCGCAGCTTGCGATAACCGCCATTGACCTGAGGATTGCTGGGCTTGTAGGTAATGGTATACTGGTTGCGGATGTCGCGGGCGACCGCCTGGCTTATCTCATCCACTTCGCTCAGGTTCTTGGGGAAGAAGGCGACACCACCGGTCTGGACGGACAATGCTTCCAAGGCCCGCTTCGCACGCCGCTCGCGGCCTTCGCTGCCAAGGATGCCGATGGTGTAGATGGTCGGCCCATTGTCATTTTGTACGGAACGGATTGACTGCTCCAAAGATTCGCGGCTCTCGTTGTCCTCGCCGTCGGTGACTATCAGCAAGACCTTCTTTTCACGCCTGGCCCCCTTGGCCAGATGATCCGCCGATGCAATCACCGAATCATAGAGTGCCGTGCCGCCGCGAGAATCAACACGATCGAGGGCTTCATGCAACAAGTCTGAGTTATTGGTGAAATCCTGATCGAGGAATGGCTCGTCGTTGAAATTCACGATAAAGACTTCGTCGTCGCGATTGCTTGCCCTGACCAGGTTCAGGACTGCCTTGGTAACAGCAGCCCGTTTGTCGCGCATGGAGCCGGAGTTATCAACGAGAATTCCCAGAGAAACGGGAATGTCCTCGCGCGAAAACTTAATGATCTGCTGAGGCTGATCGTCTTCGTAGACTACAAAGTTTCTCTGCCCTAAATCCGTCACCAAGTGCTGCTTGTGGTCGAGCACGGTAGCATGGAGTACAACCTCTTCCACATCCTTGCGGAAAGTAAACCCGCCCCCTTTTCCGGTCGTCACCTGTCCGCTCTGACCTTGGCCCTGAGCCTGGTTAGGAGTGTTGTTAGGAGTTGTGCCTGTACCCTTCGCTGAAGGAGGAGGAGTGGCCGGATGCATCCACGCCGGCAGCGCCGGATCGCTCGGATCTACATCCGAAGGCAGAGGCGTCGGCTGAACCTGCTGTTGCTGTCCCGGTTGCTGCTGGCCCTGTGAACCCTGTTGACCTTGTGCCCACAAATAAGATGCCGCTGCGAGTACTAAGCAGAAAACAACTGTTACAACCGAATTATTGCGAAGGGGCATAGTATCCCGTTTTGGAGTAAACATTCAGATGAGGCAACCCTTTAGGCGGAATCAGCTTTACTTTGATCTTGCGCCAATGACCATCTTTGGTCTTGTTCTTTGGACGGTAGCCGAGCACATATTGGTTGCGCAGCTCGATGCCTATTTTGGTAGCCACATCGGCCAGTTCATTGGGATTGTTGATGGTAAACATCCGGCCGCCGGTTACCTCGGTGATGTCGCTCAACAGCCCCGGACCGGCAATTTCCTCCGGCTGGCCGGCGCCGCCGGGCGTGAAGAGGCCGATCGCATAGACCTGAACGTCAGCTTCCTTCACCATTGATTTGATCTCATTCTCGGTGTAGCGGCTGTGGTTGTCACCTCCGTCGGAAATAATCAGCAGGGCTTTTTTGCTATTGTGCGCATCTTTCATCTTGCTCACGCCCATGTAGATGGCATCCAGCAAGGCAGTACGGCCCTGGGCCTGTATATAAACCAGCTTCGCCTGTACATCTTCGACTGATTTGGTAAAGTCCGAAGTCAGCTGGGGGCGATCGGAGAAAGCAATCATGAAGAATTCGTCCTGGGGATTCGCGGTCTTGAAAAACTCGATCACCGCCTCCCGGGCTTTCTCGATCTTGTCGGACATGCTACCGCTCATGTCAAAAATAACGCCCAAAGAGATCGGTATGTCCTCGCTGGAAAAATGTTTGACCTCTTGTGACTGGCTGCCCTCGAGGATGGAAAAGTTCTCTTTCTCCAGCCCGGTCACAATGCGATTCCAGTCATCGGTGACCGTAACGTTGACCAGCACCAAATCGACGTCCACGAGAATAGGCTTCGCGTGTGGCCTCTGCGAAAGCTCAGGGGCAGCCTCTTTGGCGTCTTTATCGGTTTTCGCGGGCGGATTATCGGATTTGTTAGAGGTATTGGCGTCAGATTTGCGCGGCTCAATATGCACATTCACATCTTGGGCCGCTGCAAAAATCGCCGTAGCGATAAAAAGCAGGAAAACAACGACCGGGCGCGATGTAGGCGTCCAGCGCGATCTGTGTCGCTCGGGGGAACGGAATGAACCATACCCGCGGCGGTCAAAGCGGGACATATGGAACCTCATTTTCTGCTGATATTATCACAGTGGCGGACAACTGAACATACATCACCTACGGTCTAGTCCTAAACCGCAGATTTACACAAAATTTAGATGTTCGACCTTATGCATCAGGTTTTCTGGCTGATCTTGATAAAATCACCTGTAGGTTCTCTTTCACGATGGCAGAGATAGCTCCCTTCAAAGCTCTTCGTTATGACAGCCACCAGCTTCGGCTGGAAGATGTCGTCACGCAACCCTATGACAAGATTACGCCGGAGATGCAGGCCCGATACTACGGCTTGAGTCCGCATAACCTGGTTCGCATCATCCGTGGCCGCGAAGGCGAGACCGACAATGCCTCGTTCAACGTCTATACTCGCGCCGCAGAATACCTTAACGACTGGCGAGCCGGAGGCCTGCTGAAGCAGGACCCGGAACCTGGATTTTATGTCTATTCTCAGACTTTCACGATACCCGGCACCCGTGACCTGGCGGAGCGGCGCGGGTTCATCGGGTTGGGAAGACTGCATGACTACGCAGACAACGTGGTGTACCGCCACGAGCAAACTTTGGCCAAGCCTCGCGCAGACCGGCTGAATCTTCTGCGCCACACCAAAGCTCATTTTGGCCAGATTTTTATGCTCTACTGCGACCCGGATGCCGCTATCGAACGCCTGCTCGATAGCGAAGAAGAGCCGGAGATGGCGGTTCTGGACGAATACGAAGTCCTGCACCGGGTTTGGCGCGTTACTGACCGGGCGATCATCGAGACGGTCCAGCAGCACATGCGTGACAAGAAGCTGTTGATTGCCGATGGCCACCATCGTTATGAAACAGCTCTGGTCTACAGAAACGAACGGCGCGAAAAGGCTGGTTCAATCTCTCCGCACGCTCCTCACGAGTTCGTGATGATGACCTTCATCCGCATGGAAAGCCGCGGCCTGGTCATTCTCCCGACTCACCGCATTGTTCATGGACTGCTGAATTTTGACCGGGAGCGGATGCTCGAAGCAGCGCGCAGGTTCTTCGACATTCAGCGCATCGACATGCGCACTGAAAGCAGAAGCGCCACTACCTTGCTTGAAGAAGCCGGCGAACGCGGCACCTCCTTTGTGGCCGTAATCAAACAAGGCCCCTATCTCATGCATGCCAAAAAACGGGCCATGCAGGATGCGTTGAGCGGAATCTCGTCGCGGCAGCGGGAGTTGGATGTCATCCAATTACACAAGATCCTGTTGGAACGCGTGCTAGGAATTTCCGAAGAGGCCATCCGCAACCAGGACCACATCCGATACGAGCGCGACGCTTTTGAAGCCATCTCCCAGGTTCGCCAGGGGGCCAATGTGGCCTTTCTTATGAACCCGGCTCGAATTGAGCAGGTGCGGGACATCGCTTTTTCGGGCGAAGTTCTGCCCCAGAAATCCACTGATTTTTATCCCAAGCTCTTGAGCGGGATGACCATCTATGCGTTGGAGTAAAAAACGCGTAAACAGACTGATCGCCTTCATCCTGACAAGTTGCGCGTTGCTGCTCACGGTGGCCGACCCGCAAAAGCAATTAACAGTTTACACTCCACAGACCGCTTACTCGATTGAGGTATTCGAACGCCATGGGCAGATGTATATCGGCCTGCTGGATTTACTCACTCCTTTGGGTGTGACGCTGACATCCACACGCGGAAATGTCTGGACAGTGCATCTTGGCAAGGTGGAAGTTCGCTTTACCGAGGGGAAAGATACGGCCAGAATCAATGATACCAGCGTTGACCTGGGCAGTAGCATACTGGTCGAGAACAGTCGAGTTCTGGTTCCACTCAATGCGTCTTTCTCACTCCTGAGCGGCATCCTTCATAAAAATGTCGATTTCCATCCCGCGGGGCGTCGAGTCTTCGTTGACAATGCCGGTATACACTTCACCTCCGAACTGAAGAAGGCCGAGAAATCTTCACTGGTCCTTAGTTTCAGCCAACCGGTCAACCCTTCCATCTTCCAGGAAGGTAACAAGAGCCGGCTTGTTTTCAAGCGTGAGCCGCTGATCTCTGATTTGGCCAATCAACCTTTTGACGACAAGGCGATTCGCTCCTTGAGTTTCTCAGAAGAAAATGGGATGGCCGCGTTGACGATCACTGGCGACACCTCGCTCAATGTTTCGGTGGGAAGCGATGGAAAAACGATTGTTGTTCAGGCATTGCCGTCTCTTGCTCCGGCCGCCACCGAGGCGAACAAGGCAGCGCCGGCGCAGGCAACTCCTGATGCCTCTGCAACACCTCAACCACCGCAACCATCAGGCACGCCCTCTCAAAACCAGGGCCATGGTTTTGCCGTTTACTTTGTGATGATCGATCCCAGCCATGGCGGATCAGATCGAGGCGCATTCCTCGCCGATAAGATCGACGAGAAGGACCTGACGCTGGCGGTGGCCCGGAAGTTGAGAGCTGAATTGCAAGATCGCGGAATTGCCGCACGTCTGCTTCGCGATGCGGATGTTGATCTAAGCCTGGAGCAACGCGCTGAGCTTACCAATGCCCAACATGCCGGAATGTACGTCGCAATTCACGCTGGAGCTCCGGGAGAGGAGGTGCGCGTTTATACACCTGCGTTGGCATCCTCATCAGTTTTCTCATCGGGTGAGCAGACCCATGCGAAACCAGGACGGTTCCTCCCCTGGGAGACTGCCCAGGCGGCGTTCCTTAACCAAAGCCAAACGGTTGCCAGTGCGGTTATAGGAGAGTTGCAAAAAAGGGATGTACGCAATCTGAGCCTGACTGTTCCTATGCGTCCATTGAACAACATTGTGGCGCCTGCTATTGCGGTGGAATTGTCCGCTGACCGGTCCAGCATTCAAGATCTTCTCAGCACGAGAATCCAGAGCCAGGTTGCGGCATCCGTAGCTTCAGGAATCGCCCGTGCGCGTGCTCAAATCGAGGCGGCAAAGTGATTCCTCGTCATTTTCAAATTGCAATTAGCCTGCTATTGGCTGGAATTCTCATCAGCGGCATCTACATCATCAAAATCACCCATAAAGAGCGGGCTAAGACACAACTCGCCGCCGATGAACGTCCGGTGGCGCCTCCAGTAGGAGGCAAGCAGGAGCGCATTCCGATCCTGGTGGCTTATGATCAAGATCGGGCGCTACGTTGGCGGGAGACTACCATCTTTATGCCTGAAGACCGTAGCCTGCGCGCCAAGGAAGCCTTGCGAGCGGTATTGGCTCAATACCTGGGAAATCCGTCGCCGCATCCGATGGGCAAAGGCACTGACATCAAAAATGTGTATCTCATCAACAACAATACGCTGGTCATCGACACTACCTCGCCCTTTGCTGATAATCATCCTTCAGGAATCCTGCCCGAGGAGATGACCATTACTTCCCTGATTGAGACTTTGAGCGCCAATCTTCCAGAGATCGCTCGCGTAAAGTTCATTGTGGACGGCGCCGAGCGGGAGACGCTGGCCGGCCACGTAGACTTGATGTCGTTTTACGATGTCTCGTCTGTACACGAACTCGCCAAGGAGTTTGAATAACGATGGTTCCCCCTTCGGCTGGCACCTCAGGACAAGTTCCTGTCATTGGGGTTTTTGACTCCGGCTTTGGCGGGCTGACTGTTTTACGCGAGCTGCTAGCAGTGTTACCCGGAGCAGACTATCTTTATTTTGGTGATACGGCCCGGCTTCCCTATGGATCGAAATCGGCCCACACTGTAGCGAAGTATGCTATCTCCAGCGCCCACTTTCTTCAGGAGCGCGGCGCGGAGGTGCTGGTGATCGCTTGCAATACCGCAACCGCACTGGCCCTCGATCAAATCAAGTCTGCTGTCACCCTTCCGGTGATTGGGGTGGTTGCGCCTGGGGCAAAGCGTGCCTCGGAAATCTCTAAAACCCGAAAAGCTGCCGTAATAGCTACCGAGGCCACCGTCGCCAGCCACGCCTACGAAAAGGCGCTCGGCGCGTGTGGGATTCAATCCACCGAGAAAGCCTGCCCTCTGCTCGTACCTTTGGTGGAAGAGGGATGGATCGACCATCCGGTCACGGAGCAAGTCGCACACATCTACATTGATGAAGTTTTTCGCAATGGCGCGGAGGGAGCCGACGTGCTGTTGCTGGGCTGTACTCACTATCCCCTGTTGCGCCCGATGTTGCGCCGCATCGTTCCGCCTCAGGTACAGATTGTGGATTCGGCAGAATCCACCGCCAGGGCGGTCGCCGGATATCTGCTGAGTCCATTGACCGTAGCCACCGGCCATGTACGCTGCTATGCCACCGATTCGGTAGAAAAATTTCGCCGGCTGGGTGGACGCTTTCTCGGTCGCCCTATTGAAGACATTGAACTCATCGATATTGAGGGATAAAAAACAAAAATGATCTTTCGTTCCGACAATCGCACCCCCGAGCAGATGCGCCCCATCAACATTATTCCCGATTACATTGCGACCGCGGAAGGTTCGGTGCTGATCGAGATTGGCAACACCCGGGTAATCTGCACGGCCACGATCGAGGAAGTTGTTCCATCATTTCTAAGAGGCGCCGGCAAAGGATGGGTGACCGCCGAATACAGCATGTTGCCCCGCTCCACATTGACCCGGACTCCCCGCGAATCTGCGCGAGGACGTGTCAGTGGCCGCACCCACGAAATTCAGCGTTTGATTGGCCGCGCACTGCGCGGCGTGGTTGACCTCACGCAGCTTGGCGAACGAACGATTACCCTGGACTGCGACGTAATCCAGGCAGATGGCGGAACGCGTACAGCATCGATTACCGGGGCGTTTACCGCCATGGGACTGGCCCTCGAAAAGCTTGTCGAGGCCGGCACTCTGACTTCCGCACCCATACGCGATTTCGTGTCCGCCATCAGCGTTGGCATCGTGGATGGATCGATCTTCCTGGATCTCTGCTATGAAGAAGACTCTCGCGCTGAAGTTGACATGAATTTTGTGATGACCGGATCGCACAAGATCGTCGAAATACAAGCCACAGCAGAACAGCATCCCTTCGACGAAACCCAACTTAAGAAGATGATGGAGTACGCGACTACAGGGATCGATGCCCTAATCACCCGCCAGCGGGCATTGTTGCAAAAATTGCCTTTGCGGCAGTGAAAGACCACCTTTCTGGATTTAGTACAATGGTCAAACCATGACGTTCTTGAGCATCTAACTTCTCGCAATGTATCAAGATTTTTTGGAGGAATAGACCGTGAAGCTCACCCCTGGAAAGATTGCCGGTATGAAGGCTGTATCTGATACCCGAGGCGTAATCGCCGCTGCAGCTATGGACCAGCGCGGATCATTGCAAAAGGCTCTGGCCAAAGAGAAGGGCGGGGAAATCACCGCCTCGATGATGGAAGAGTTCAAGAGCATCGTCACCGAAGTGTTGACACAATATGCCAGTGCCATCCTGCTTGATCCCGAATTTGGTCTGCCGGCCGCCAAGCGGCGCTCCAAACATTCTGGATTGTTATTGGCTTACGAGAAGACTGGATATGACAAAACAGGTCCTGGCCGCCTCCCCGATCTCCTCGATAACTGGTCGGTTCGCAGAATCAAGGAAGCGGGCGCGGATTGCGTCAAGGTATTGCTCTACTACACCCCTACCGATGGCGCCGAGATCAACGACAAAAAACATGCCTGGGTGGAGCGCATTGGGGACGAATGCCGCGCCAACGACATTCCATTTTTCCTTGAATTTGTCGGCTATGAAGAAGGCGCGGATGAAAAGGGCCTGGAGTATGCCCGCAAGAAACCGGGGATCGTTCAACAGTCGATGGCCGAGTTCACCAAAGATAAATACGGCGTGGATGTCCTCAAGGTAGAAGTTCCGGTCAACATGAAATTCGTAGAAGGAGCCAAGTCATTCGGCGGACAAAAAGCTTACTCCAAGCAGGAGGCCATCGAGCACTTCCGCAGAGCGGCAGCAGTTGCGACCAAACCGTTCATCTATCTTTCCGCAGGCGTCAGCAATGCCGAGTTCAATGAGTCGCTGGCCCTGGCGGCAGAAGCAGGCGTCAAGTTCAATGGCGTACTTTGCGGACGCGCCACCTGGAAGGATGGCATTCCCATCTATGCCAAGCAGGGCGCAAAGGCCTTCGAAGCATGGCTGCAAACCGAAGGTGTAAAGAATATCAAGAACGTAAATGAGAGCCTGAAAGCCGCAACGTCGTGGTTCGAAATTTACGGGATTCCAAAGGAACCAGCGCTGGTAAACGCGTAACTTAGAAATATAAAATAAGTGGAGCGCAGCCACCCTCGGCTGCGTTTTCTTTTACTGTTAAAGTGAGACAGCATGGAACAGGACTTCGAATATCGGATGAAATTTCAGTCGTTGGTGCAACAATGGCACGAAACACGCGGAGGGACCTCTTCAATCATCAGTATGTCGATGCTACCTGCATATCAGAAGATCATCGGCTTCTATAAACTACTACACCCCTGTCATCCCGAACGCAGCGCAGCAAAGAATTTCACAATTGCGAATATGATCGGCGCGGAGTGAGGGACCCCGATAATGTTTCAGCCTTAATTGCAGATACGAGGTGTCCTACCCGCGTTTATACCAAGAGGGTTCCGATGGGCTACCACACTATCGACGCAAGCCTTAAAATTCACATACTTCAACGACTTCGGTCAAATACCTTGGATCAGCAATTTAGATTGAAACATTCTCGGGGTCCTTCACTCCGCGCCGATCGTAAACGTAGTTTGTGAGTTTTTTCGCGCGCTACGTTCAGGATGACATTGGGGGGAATACGGTCGCAGAAAACGAGACATCTCGTGCAAAGTAAGTGACATAGGGCTTTTTAGTCCCTGCGGCCCGATAGCAGGTCCGAGAATACTTTTTTCCGCAAGCTCTGAAGCCTTACTCCACAAAAATATGTTTTTAGCGGTCGAGATACAAACAAGAGGTGCCCTTGGCGAAGCGTGAGATCAAGCGATATTATTCTCCCCGGCTTTTAATTCATTCATCCAAGGAGCAAGATCATGCAACGAAACGCCAGCGCACACTGGAGCGGCGGATTAAAGGACGGGAAAGGCACACTCACTTCCGCCAGCGGAGTTCTCAAGAATACCCCGTATTCATTCAGTACGCGTTTCGAATCACAGCCCGGCACGAATCCGGAAGAACTGATCGCAGCGGCCCACGCTGGATGCTTCACCATGGCGCTTTCAGCACAACTAGGCAATGCCGGCATGACCGCCCAAGCCCTCGACACGACCGCCACTGTTACTCTGGAAAAAACGGATGCAGGTTTTTCTGTCACCAGTGTCCATCTTCAGGTAACTGCCACCATCCCAGGCGCAGACCCGGCCAAGTTCAATGAAGCGGCCAAGAATGCAAAAGAGGGCTGCCCGATCTCGCGACTGCTGAACACCAAAATAACGATGGATGCAAAGCTGATCTAAATCGGATCATCGGGCGATCAAGGATCATCGGGTGATCGGGAAACCAAGTAACCATACGCACGACGCTGCAACTATTCGACCCAAAATGTTTGCGGGCTGAGTGCTGAATGCTGACGGCTGAGTGCTGAAGCTTTGATACAATCATGCGCCGGAAGGATCAATCCGGCGCGCACTCATGACCAACTCTGACAATCTTCTCTCCGGTATTCGCGTGATTGATTGTGGGACGTACATCGCTGGCCCGGCTGCGGCTACGGTGATGTCTGACTTTGGGGCTGAGGTGATCAAAATTGAACGCCCACCCCTCGGTGATCCATATCGGTATCTTTCACTTCTGCCCGGAATGCCAGCCTCGGACCTCTTTTACTGTTGGATCCTGGATGCTCGAAACAAGAAGAGTGTAGCGCTTGATCTGGGTAAGCCTGCGGGGCGCGAGGCTCTGTTGAAGCTGGTCTCGGGCGCGGACGTATTCATCACCAACTATCAGCCCTCACTGGTTACGAAGTTCCGGTTGTCGTATGAAGACCTGCAACCGTTGAATGATCGCCTCATCTACGCGCACATCACCGGATACGGTGATATGGGCAACGAAGCCGAGAAACCAGGCTACGATGCTACTGCTTATTACGCGCGCAGCGGCCTTATGAATATCATGCACAACGGCGATGCGGAGCCATGCCTCTCGCCGGCTGGTTTCGGGGATCATCCCACCTCAATGACACTCTTCGGGGGCATTATGATGGCGCTTTACCGGCGCACCATTACCGGCAAAGGGATGAAGGTATTTACCTCGCTGGCCGCCAATGGAGCATGGTCACATGCATGCGGCATTCAGGCTGCTTTGGTTAACGCCCAGTTTGCCCCTAGAACCACTCGCAAAGCGCCCTCGAGTCCTCTAGTGAATCATTATGTAACTCGCGACCAGAAGCGGTTCCTTACCTGCTGTCTCGATCCTAAGAAAGATTGGTGCAATCTGGCTCGCGCCCTTGGACACCCTGAACTGGTGGACGATACACGTTTTCAGACGCCTGAGTTGCGCCGGGCCAATTCTGCTGAACTGGTGGCGATCATCGATTCGATTGTTGGCTCCCGCGATATGGCGGAATGGGTGGAGATTTTCCGGCAAAACGATGTGATCTGGGCTCCAGTGCTCAGCACCGCAGAGGTTGCTCAGGATGAACAGATGGCGGCCAACGGCGTCTTTACAGAGATTGCCCCAGGATTGCGCACTGTAAATAACCCATTGAATTTTGCCGAGGTGGAGAAAGTCCAGCCACGCCTTGCGCCCCAAATCGGTGAGCATACGGTAGAGGTCCTGCAGAGCCTCGGCTATAGTTCTGAGACGATAGACAAATTGATTGAGTGCGGTGTAGTGATTGCGAGCAATCCAACTGTTGCCAAGGCGGGGAAATAATTCAGTTACTCTTTGGGTTCGATGGTGCCTTCCAGCACGTTCTCACCTTCGGCTCGCAACCGCTTCGTTTTCGTCTGGCGCTCGGCGGCGATTCGCATTCCAACCACTGTCATGAAAACGCGGAAAGGATGGGCCCAGCTCTGGTCTTGTTTCCCAAATGCCTGCTTCAAAGCAGCGTGAAGAACAAATGCCCCAGCAAAAGCGAATGGCCCAAAGAGCACCAGCCAGCTCAGCACAAGCCTCACGGCCACCCACATTGATTCATAAGCACCTAAGCTCTGGTCATCGGACGGATTGGCAAATCCCTTGGATATCCAGATACCCCATATCGAGACTGCAACCAGGGAGAGCCCAACCATAAAGGTCAGAGCGTACGCGGCGATTGTCGCGACGATAATCATCCGCCTGCGGGTTGTCTCATTGAGTGGGCTACTCATCGCCAAGAGGTTCTGGCACTAAAATACATGAACCGTCTTAGTGATTTTGCTGCTCGGCATTACTAGTGCTGTTTCATCTCCAACGGCACCCGATACTTTGTGGGTTGCGTGAATTGAATAGCCACCAAGCGGAAATACATTCGCCTCATATTCACCACGGTTATTGGTTTTGGTAGAAATCACTTCCCCAGTGATTTCATTCGTCAGTTTGATATCTGCGTTCGGAACATTGGTTCCTGAAGCATCGATGACCGCTCCTGATATTACCGCCCGATGTTGGTTCAGCTCATTTTTGGCTTTCTCAGCATCCGCCTTAAGAGTTTCATCATTCGGATGCTCCAACCTAAGGCGGTTAATCAGGGCATATTCAGCCTGTTCATCGCCCGCAATTTTGGCTGCATGAAGCAAGACGCGAGCCGCATTCACAGAAATATCGGCATATACCATAGTGAGCGCTTCATTTCTAAGATATCGCTTCTCAATCAGGCTAAAATTGGCGCTGTGGCCAGCAAGGACATTCTCCTGGCTCGAAGGAAAATAACGAGGATGTTTAGCTATTACCGTATATGCTCCTGGAGTAAGATTCGTAAGCGTATACGAGCCATCCTGCAAGGTTATACCTTTAACTTCTGGTCTTCCCTCGATCGTGACCGTCGTACCCTCAATCGGTGAAGAACCGGGCGACTGTTGAACTTTTCCTTTGATATTCTCTCCAACAGCAAATATGGATAAGCCGATTGTAAGTAGACATATCGTGGGTGGTAAGCATTTTCTTACTATTCCCATACAATATTTTTCCTTTCTTTAGATTTTCGAAAGCTCCACATTGCAACAAAGAGCAGGCATATGATCACTAACGGAATAATGATTCCAAGCGACCCTAGGGCAACCCATCTCGTCCAACGCCATGTGCTACCTTCCTCGATCATGGCTCGGCTGTCAGCCGTAGAAACCACACGCTGTATTTGACGATCAATGTCGATGCGTTTATCTGACGTAATTTTGACTGTCCAAACTACTTTCTGTGGTTCCCGAAGTCGGCTCAATGAAAGAGCGACAAACCCCTTAATAGATGGCGACTGATCTATTTGAGGAGGCGGATCTGGAGGAGCGAAATTTGGTCCAGTTTGTAGCTCGACTGGGGTAACATCTGGAACGGCACCCGAATCTTCAACACCAACGGTTGTAATAGATAAGCGTATCTGTTTGATTTCGTCATGGCCACGTGCACTGAGCGTCAATTTGCAAATCACAGCCTGCATGTTGTGCGTTGAAAAATCAGGTACACAACTATCCTTATATTCAATGACCTTTAGATTACGCTGATATTGGTACTCGGATTCAATAATCTTAGTGAAGAGGGTTGTGAGAGCGCCTATAGCTACGCCCACTATCGCGACAACGATTTGGCGTCGAAAGTGGGATCGGTCGTCCTCTGTTAGAATCCGCACAATTCGTTCTACCTCTTTGCTTTGCAAATTATAATCCTTTTCTGCTTTTTAACTAAAAATGTCGTTTGGCCTAAGTCTTTGGCTATCAGATATGTACAAATTGCCGGCCAGAGCCTGCCTTCTCGGTGAAATTCAGCTTAGATATGCTTCGCTCGGAAAAGTTTGTACTTTTGCTAGCTAATGTGGTTTAAAGGGTTTTGATAATCTAAAGCTCATGACTACACCCAATTGGGACAACCACAGCCGCGCCCAGGCCAGCCGCCAATGGCGGAAACAGTCTGCGATGATGGGCCAGCACGTGACCGACGCAATCGTGGCGGCAGCCCGAATCAAGCCAGATATGCGGGTACTGGATATCGCCTGCGGGAGCGGCGAACCAGCCATCTCCATCGCTACGTTGCTGAAGGGCACCGGAGAAGTGATCGGCATAGATCTGGCTGAAGCCGCGCTACAGACCGCGACGGAACGCGCCACTCAGCGTCAGTTGACCAATGTTCGATTCCAGCCAGCCGACGCCCATCGGCTTCCCTTTACCGATAGCAGCTTTGACCGAATTACTTCTCGTCTGGGCGTAATGTTCTTCAATGATCTTCCACTTGCGCTACGAGAAATGCATCGCGTGCTCAAACCCGGCGGCAGCGTGGTTCTGCTCGCTTGGGGGCCTATGAACCAACCTTATTTTGAAACCATGATTGGTACTGTGCTCCGTGCCCTGCCAAACACAACGTTTCCCGAATCGGCGAAGAACATGTTTGCCTTTGGCGATCCGGGCGTTCTCTCACAAAAGCTGGCGGATGCGGGTTTTCGAGCGGTTGAAGAGAAGTTCTCAATAGAGCCTTGGGTCTGGCCGGGAAGTCCCGAGGAGGTCTGGGAGTACTTTCAAGACATCGCAGTTCCGTTCGCTCCCTTGCTGAAATCAATCCCGCCAGAGAAGCAGAATGATATAAACACGGCAGTTTTGCAAGCCATTGGAAAGTACTACGATTGGCAAGAAATCAAGTTTACCGCTACCGTGAATATTACCTCGGGAGCGAGATAGGCTCATCTAAAAAACACGGGTAATTCTCGCGTAAGACAAGAATTACCCGATTGGCTGCTCTAAGTACACGTTCCTGGCGGGTGGCAAACTTAAAACTAACAATGTCCCTGAAGCTTTCGGTTGTTGATCAATCGCCAGTCTCTGCCGGATCGACTCCCGCAGACGCCCTGCACAACACCATCGATCTGGCCCGTCTGACCGAGCGGCTGGGCTACACCCGTTACTGGATCGCCGAGCACCATTCCATGCAAGCCCTTGCCAGCCCTGCGCCAGAGGTGCTGATCGCCAGGGTCGCGGCTGAGACTTCATCGATTCGTGTGGGTTCCGGTGGAGTATTGCTGCCGCACTATAGTCCGCTGAAGGTTGCAGAGACTTTTCGGATGTTGCACGCGCTCTATCCTGGGCGGATTGATCTCGGCATCGGACGCGCGCCCGGCGGCAGTCCTCTGGAAACCTACGCTCTGCGTCGTGAGCGCAATGAGCGTCCGCTGGCCGATGACTTCCCTGCTCAGTTGGCGGAGTTGTTGAACTTTCTCCATGGCGGATTTCCAGACGATCATCCATTCAGGAGGATCATGGTTTCGCCGGAGATGCCGGGAAGCCCTGAGGTCTGGTTGCTTGGCTCCAGCCTCTGGAGCGCCGCTGCGGCCGCCCACTTCGGCTTGCCGTATGCTTTTGCCCATTTCATCGACCCCCAGCCCACCCGCGCAGCCTTGGAGCAGTACCGCTTCCAGTTCAAACCATCGCGTTATCTGAGTGCGCCGCGAGCCATCGTAGCGTTAGGCGTGGTTTGCGCCGATACCGGCGAAGAGACCCAGCGGCTGCTCATGAGTGCCCGCCTCTTTCGGCGTCGAACCCGGCAAGGCCTGCGCGGACCAATTCCCACAGTAGAAGAAGCAATCCAGGAGCTTGGGCCGCCGACGTATCGTCCCAGCTCCGACGACAGTGAGTGGCCTCGCTACTTCGCAGGCGCACCCGAACAGGTCCGCGACCAACTCACTGAAATGGCCACCGCGCTTCAGTTAGAGGAACTGATGGTGGTAACGATTGTGCATGACCACCAGGCAAGAAGACGATCTTATGAATTGCTTGCCAGGGCTTTTGAGCTGCCAAAAATCGGGTGATCGGGACATCGGGTGTTCGGGTGATCGGAAATTCGCTCCTGGCTTCTGGCTAGTAGCCAAAACCGATGAATTTGTGAGTCATTCGGTTGGAAATCACCCACTTACTCACTTACCCAATTACCAAATCCTCCGATCACACGATTCGAAGAGACCCTCCCGCAACTCCCGCCTCACTATTGTGTTGACATCATTGATGCATATTTATACATTCATATGTATAATTATTCTTCGGTAATTGGTTATGTCTAAGATTGTGCGCCAACAGGTCATCGTCGAACTCGCTCACCAGGGGCCTTTGGCCAACCAGGAAGAGTTGCGCAAGGTACTCTCGCGGCGGGGCTTTCCTGTGACTCAGGCGACCCTCTCTCGTGATATGAACGAGTTGCGGCTGGTCAAGACCCAGGAGGGTTATGTTTTGCCCAACGGTGACGCGCCTGTTGAGTCGGTACCCTCGGCTTCGCGCGTGGTGCGGGAATTTGTGCGGGACGTTCGGCGGGCTCAGAACCTGCTGGTCATCAAGACCGTGGCCGGCAGTGCTCAGTCGGTGGCCGTGGCCATCGACGGTGAGGCTTGGGAAGAGATTGTGGGCACTGTGGCCGGCGACGATACCCTGTTGATCATCGCTCCCGACAACAAGCAAGCCAAGCTGTTGCAATCGCGCTTGGAGGAGATGCTCGCCTGATGACTGCTACCGTCCAACCCGCGATCGTTGGGGCCACTGGCTACGCCGGATTTGAACTGGCGCGCCTGCTGCTGCGCCATCCTCAAGTCAAAAAGCCGGTGCTTTTTACGCGCGAAGGAGAAGACAGCACTCCTGCCCAACTGGACCAGGTTTATCCGCATGTGAGCGGCAATGGCGGCTATCCGCTGGAATCATTTTCCTGGAATGCGCTGGAGAAAAAAGGAGTGGATGTTCTGTTTCTGGCTACGCCTCACGAGGTCTCGCGCGAGTGGACGCCCGAGGCGCTGCAACGGGGCTTACAAGTGGTCGATCTAAGCGGAGCATGGAGAATCAACACTCCCGCATATCGGGAAATTTACAAGTTTTGCGACTCTGATCCGCAACTCGCCGGCGAACTCACGCAAAAGGCAGTCTATGGCATTCCTGAACTGCATCGGAGCAAGTTGAAGCAGGCTGCTCTGGTGGCCAATCCTGGATGCTATGCAACCTCGATCATTCTGGCGCTGGCGCCTCTGGTGCGTTCCGGCCTGCTTGATCTTTCTTATGGCGTGATCTGCGATTCCAAATCAGGTGTTTCCGGAGCGGGCAAGCAGCCCACGCAGAAAACTCATTTTGTGGAGGTCGCGGAGAACCTCTCCGCCTACTCTGTTTTCTCGCATCGGCATACGGGCGAAATTCTGGAGCAGCTTGGTCTTGTTCCCGAGCAGTTGGTGTTTACGCCGCATCTGCTGCCGATTCCACGCGGAATACTCTCCACCATTTATGTAAGGCTGAATGACGCCCTTGAGGCCAGCACCATTGAAAGCTGCATGAAGCAGTTTTATGCAGGCTCGCCCTGGGTACGAATCTTTGCACATGGCCAGATGCCTCAGATTCAGTACTCACTGCATACCAACTATTGCGACATAGGTTTCACCCTCGCGCCGGAGCGACGACGCATGGTCATCGTTTCCTGTCTCGACAACCTCATGAAGGGAGCTGCCGGACAGGCCGTACAAAACATGAACCTGATGTTTGGATGGAATGAGGAGGAGGGGCTGAAATGAAAATCGTGGTGAAACTTGGAGGCACGACCCTGGAGGACGCCGACCTGCTCCATCGTGCTGCTGAAGCAATTAAATCACTGGCTACACAGCACCAGGTCGCCGTGGTCCACGGCGGCGGTACAGCCCTTACCCGCGTGCTGTCGAAGATGGGAAAGACCAGCGAATTCATCGATGGCCTGCGCGTGACCGACGCCGAAACCCGCGACTTCGCTGTGATGGTCCTGGCCGGACACATGAACAAAAAACTGGTTGCGGCTCTTGCACGAGTCCAGCAGTCTTCAGTGGGCATGTGCGGCGGCGACGGTATGACGTTCCGCGCGCGCAAAAAAACTCCTAATGGCCACGATCTCGGCTACGTTGGAGAGATTTCCTCCGTCGAGCCGAAGTGGATTGACGCCATCTGGCAGCAAGGTTGCATTCCCGTGATTTCCAGCGTGGCGCTGGGCAATGATGGCCAATATTACAACGTGAATGCCGACCAGATGGCCGCGGCCTGCGCTGTTGCCTGCCACGCGAATGCCCTGATCTTTCTGACCGATGTTTCGGGCGTGAAGGATGCCGATGGGCTGGTCATTCGCTGGTTGAATCTTGATCGTGCTTCTGAGCTCACGCAACAATCGGTGATTTTCGGAGGCATGTTGCCCAAGCTCGAAGCCTGCAAGCAAGCGCTGCTTCAAGGCGTGAACAGGGTACGGATTCTTCCGGCTGCCGAAGTTGAAGCCTTGCCGCAGTTTTACTTTTCCAAAATTGAATCG
The DNA here is from genome assembly GCA_035939495.1 of Candidatus Angelobacter sp. GTDB lineage: Bacteria > Acidobacteriota > Terriglobia > Terriglobales > Acidobacteriaceae > Angelobacter. Next base: position 44,850 of record DASZFU010000159.1, read on the forward strand.
GGAACGGAGGTCTCGGTAGCGTGACTCTGGACCAGGTAAGCAAACTCGAATCCAAGCTTCTGCTTTCTACGTATGACCGGCATCCCGTTCTTCTCCGCAACGGGCGCGGTGTTTACGTTTACGACCATAAGGGGCGGCGCTATCTCGATCTGCTCAGCGGAATCGGTGTGAATGCTCTTGGCTACAGCCATCCGGCCCTTACCAAGACGATTGCGCGCCAGTCCAGGCTGCTGATCCATACTTCCAATCTCTTCTACCACGAGTATCAGGGGAAACTAGCGGCGGCGCTCACGCGCATCTCCGGACTGGACCGAGCGTTCTTCACCAATAGCGGCACCGAGGCATGGGAAGGCGCACTGAAAGTGGCACGCGCCTATGCCAGCGGAAACTCCGGAAACGGCAAGGAACCCAAGTGGCGCATCCTGGCCCTGGAACATGCCTTTCATGGACGCACGTTTGGTTCACTGGCTACCACCCACAAAGAGAAATACCGCGCTCCTTTTGCGCCGGTTGTCCCCGGCGTGCAATTTGTGAGGTTCAACGATGTCGAAGATCTGGAGCGCCACTTCGACGAAACAGTCTGCGCCATCGGTTTTGAATTTATTCAAGGAGAAGGTGGGATACGTCCGGTAAGCCGGGAGTTTGCCGAGACTGCTCAAAAGCTGGCACGCAAACACAACGCTCTGCTGATCGCCGACGAAATTCAAAGCGGCATGGGGCGCACCGGACGCTGGTTTGCTTACCAGCATTACGGCATCCAGCCTGACCTGGTGACTGTGGCCAAGCCTCTTGCCGGCGGCCTTCCGCTGGGAGCGCTATTGGTGAGCGAAAAGGTTGCGGCTTGCATGCATCCTGGAATGCATGGCACGACCTTTGGCGGCGGTCCGCTGGCGTGCGCCGTTGCCTTGCAACTGATCACGCTTCTCGAACGCGGAAAAGTTCTCAAGAATGTCCAGGAAGTTGGCAAATATCTGATCGACGGGCTCAAAACATTACAGCGTAAATACGAGGTCATCCATGAAGTCCGCGGCCTGGGGCTCATGATCGGCGTGGAAATGGAATCTGCCGATCTGGCCAAAGCAATCGTGCAACAAATGATGAAGAAAGGCGTAATCCTGAACCGCACCGACGAAACAGTCGTTCGCTTCTTGCCACCTTACATCATTAAGAAGCAGCATGTGGATGTCGCGCTTCGGGAGTTGGAAACCGTGTTGGAAAGTAATTCAAAAGGGGTGTCGAGGCAGTTTGCAGAACGATAAACCAAAGCGCCGGAGGGGCGACACATTTTTAGCGCGTACCCTCTGAACCGTCAACCGCCGAAAACGAAATTAAATGACATTAGGCTTCAGCCCCTGGATTGCAGCGACGGGAGGAACAAATGATGGGAACAAGAATTTTCGATTACGCCGCCATGAGCGCGCCGCTGGAGCAGCCTCGCGCCTGCCGTGATCTGGTCTCGGTGCAGGACTTTTCTCCTGAGGAGATCAAATCGCTATTTGAGCTCACCAACATCATCAAGCACCGTCCTGCCGATTTTCGCGCTGCTCTGGCCGGCAAGCAACTGGTCTTGTTCTTTGAAAAGGCCTCTCTGCGCACCCGCCTGACTTTTGAAGCCGGTATGGCCAGCCTGGGCGGAGCTACTTTCTTTGTGGACCAGACACGTTCCCGCATGCATGACCGCGAACTCCTGCGCGATATCGCTCATAACGTCGAGCGTTGGGTGGATGGCGTCGTCGTCCGCACATTCGAGCATGAGACGGTGATGGAGATCGCCCAGAACTCCTGCATCCCGGTGATCAATGCCCTTAGCGATACCGAGCATCCATGCCAGGCTTTTGCAGATTTTTTCACGATTCAGGAGAAATTCGGAGATTTGAGCCAGATACATCTTGCCTACGTCGGCGATGGCAACAACGTAGCCCATTCGCTCATGCTTGCCGCAGCCAGCCTGGGAGCGAAATTCTCGATAGCGACTCCTCAAGGCTACGAACCACACCCACAGATTACATCGGCCGCGCTTGCAATCGCGGCAACAACCGGCGCGCAAATCGAATTGACTCACGATCCGCTGGCTGCCGTCAGCGGCGCCGATGCGGTTTATACCGATGTCTGGACCAGTATGGGATGCGAAGCAGAAGCAGCCGAGCGTGAAAAGATTTTTGCCGGCTATCAGGTGAATGACAAGCTCTTCGCCCATGCTGCCCCGCGCGCAGTCTTCATGCACTGCCTTCCGGCCCACCGCGAACAGGAAGTCTCGGCCAGCGTAATTGACTCGCCCCGTTCGGTGGTCTTCGATCAGGCTGAAAACCGGATGCACGTGCAAAAAGCCATCCTGCTTTTATTGCTCGGTGGAGGAATCCGCCGGGGACCTTCAAGGAGCAATCATGCGTGAAAAAGTTGTATTGGCATATTCAGGAGGGCTCGACACCTCCATCATCATTCCCTGGCTGAAAGAAAACTACAATTGCGAAGTAATCGCCATGATTGCCGATGTCGGCCAGGGCGATGATATCGACGCCGTCATAGAGAAAGCGCACAAGACCGGCGCTTCGAAAGTCAGCGTTGTTGACCTGCGCCACGAATTCCTGAGCGAATATGTTTTTCCCGCTTTGCGGGCCGGAGCCGTGTACGAGCACAAATATCTGCTGGGCACATCGCTTGCCCGTCCGGTGATTGCCAAGCACCAGGTTGCTGTAGCGTTGCGTGAAGGCGCCACCGCCCTTGCTCATGGCTGCACCGGTAAAGGCAATGATCAGGTCCGGTTCGAACATGCGTTTCAGGCTCTGGCTCCAGAACTAAAAGTGATCGCCCCCTGGCGCGAATGGAACCTGAAATCGCGCGAAGACTGTCTCGATTACGCCGAGCAGCGCGGCATTCCCGTCGCCGCGAGCCGCGAGAAGATCCACAGCCGCGATCGCAACATCTGGCACCTGAGCCATGAAGGCGGAGAGTTGGAAGATGCAGCCAACGCTCCCTATGACTCCACCTGGCAGTTGACCCGTTCGCCCCAGGAGGCTCCGGATCGGGAAGAGACCGTCACGCTTGGCTTTGAAGCTGGAACTCCAGTATCAGTAGATGGTCAAACGCTCGAGCCCGCCTCGCTGGTGGAATTGCTCAATGAGATTGGAGGCCGGAACGCCATCGGCCGGATCGACCTGGTGGAAAACCGCTTTGTCGGCATGAAGTCTCGCGGATGCTACGAAACCCCCGGCGGCACCTTACTGCTCACAGCTCATCGTGAGCTTGAGGCGCTTTGCCTGGACCGCGATCTCATGCACTTCAAGCAGCATGCGGCTCTCAAATACGCCGAATTGGTCTATTACGGTTTGTGGTTCACGCCTCTACGCGAGGCCCTGGATGCTTTCGTCAACGAGACCCAGAAGGAAGTTACGGGAATCGTCACCCTCAAGCTTTACAAAGGCAACATCTCGATCGCCGGACGCGAGTCTGATTTCTCGCTTTACCGGACTGATCTTTCTTCTTTCACTATGAGCGAGAGCTATGACCAGAAAGATGCAGCCGGCTTCATTCGCATCCTCGGCTTGCCCGCCCGCTCGCGCGCCCGCATTCGTCAGGAGGTCACGAAGTGAAGATGTGGTCAGGCCGCTTCCGGCAGCCGCTTGATCGTCAGTTCGAGCAATGGCAACGGTCGTTTCCATTCGACCAGAAGCTACTGCTTTACGAACTGGCGGCCAGCCGCGCTCACGCGCAGGCGCTCGGCGCTGCCGGCGTTCTTTCTGCCCAGGAATGGGATCGCATTCTGACAGGGCTGGACGATATTACCCGGCGCGGAGAAACCCAGCCCAACTTTCTTCAGGACGATGAAGCCGAGGATGTTCATCACTTCGTGGAAAAACAATTGACCAGCCTGATTGGTGAACTAGGCAAGAAGCTGCATGCCGGCAGGAGCCGCAACGAGCAGATCGCCACCGATCTGCGCTTGTTTGTTCGTGAAGCAATCGATGATCTGCATACCATTCTCCTGGACTTTCTGGAAACATTTTTGACCAGGGCGGAAAAAGTGGAACTTGCAGTCATGCCTGCCTATACCCATCTGCAACGGGCGGAGCCGGTGTTGGTGGCGCACTGGTTGATGTCATATTTCCAGATGTTCTCGCGCGACCTTGAACGCTTGCAAGATTGCCGGCGCCGTTTAAACGAATGCCCACTTGGCTCCGGCGCTGTGGCTGGAGCAACGCTCGCTTTGGACCGTATGCTGGTGAGCCAACAGTTGGAGTTTGACCGTCCGACGCTCAACAGCATCGACGCAACGGGCGACCGGGATTTTGCCATTGAGTTCGTGAATGGGCTTTCATTGCTGGCGATTCATCTCAGCCGCTGGGCCGAAGAGTTCATCCTTTTTGCTACACAGGAGTATGGCTTCATCCAGTTGCCCGAAGCATATTCCACCGGAAGCAGCGCCATGCCGCAGAAACAGAATCCGGACGCCTTGGAACTGATCCGGGGCAAAGCAGCCCGCATCCTTGGCAACCAGGTGGCTTTGCTGGCCGTGGTGAAAGGGCTTCCCCTGGCTTACAACAAAGACATGCAGGAAACTCAGGAGCCGTTGTTTGAGGCAGCGTCCACAGTTCGCTGCTCCCTGGAGATTGCGACAGGATTCATGCGCCTGGTCGAGTTCAACTGCAATCGCATGAGATGCGCCTGCGAGCATGGTTTCATGAACGCGCTGGCCGCTGCGACCTATCTCGTCAAGCACGATGTTCCTTTTCGGCAAGCCCACGAGATGGTTGCTCATGCGGTCCAGAAGTGCGTGGAGAAGAAATGTGAATTGCAAGGGCTCTCGCTGCAGGAGTTTCAGGAATTCAGCCCTGCATTCGGCGAAGACATCTACGACCATTTGACGGTTGAAGCTGTGCTTGCCTGTCATGATGTCCCGGGCGGCACAGCGCCTCGCCGGGTTCAACAGGCTCTGAAAGCCGCGCGCCAGACACTCACTGCCTTACAGGAAACCGAAAGTGCATACGCGTAACGCCATTCTGCCGGATGTCGAGCACATTCACGGCATCATTGAGCCTTATGCTCAGTCGGGCACACTCTTGCCTCGCACCATCGCCGAGCTTTGCGAAAACGTCCGCGATTTTGTGGTCGCCGAGGATCAAGGCAAGATCATCGGCTGTGGCGCTCTCCATCTTTACGGCCAGCATCTGGCGGAGATTCGTTCCATCGCCGTTGACCCCGCGGCAAAGAAGCGGGGCGCAGGAAGAGCCTTAGTGGAAGCCTTGCTGCAGGAAGCCGAGCGCCACAATGTAAGCTGCGTTTGTCTCTTCACCCGCATTCCCGGCTTCTTTGCGCTCATGGGTTTTAGCGTCGCCCAGCGTCAAGAACTTCCCGATAAGATCTACAAAGACTGCCTGCATTGCCCCAGCCTCTACGCCTGTGACGAGATTGCCATGGTCCGAGGTCCGTTGCCGGCGAACCTGGCTGCATATCGGGAAACCCATATACCTATACCTCTCGTGAGGCTGCAAGTTTGAATTTACATCTACCTGAAGGGTTTCTCTTTTCTTCCGGCACCGCTGGCATCAAGGCCAGTGGCCGTCCCGATCTTGCCTTGGCTCTGATTCCTAAGGGCGCTTCAGCCGCTGCGATGTTCACGCGAAACCAAATGGTCGCCGCACCGGTCGTTGTCGGACGCGAAAACCTGCGCAGGGCCAAAGGAAAGATTCATGCGCTGATCGTAAACTCCGGAAATGCAAATTGCGCCACGGGCCTGCTGGGCCTCAAGGCCGCGAGCATCGTGTGCAAGTCGGTAGCGAGCGTCATTCATGCGAAGCCTGCTCAAGTCTTTCCATCATCGACGGGCATCATCGGAGTCCTTCTGCCTTTGGACAAGATCATAACGGCTCTGCCCAACCTGATTGCGGCCGCACAACCAGGAAGTAATGCGCTTCAATCATTTGCCAACACCATCCTGACTACCGATACAAGAGCGAAACTGGCGTCAGCAGAACTGGTTCATAAAGGCATCAAGGTCGGCTTGGTGGGAGTGGCCAAAGGCGCAGGCATGATCCATCCCAATATGGCCACCATGCTGGTCTACCTGTTCACCGATATCAGCGCAAAGCCGCCGGAGCTACAACAGACATTAAAGAATGTTGTAGGTCAAAGCTTCAATAACATCTCAATTGATGGCGACACCTCCACCAACGACACGGTGCTGCTTCTCGCCAGCGGCCAGAGCAAAGTGCAGATCAAGTCTGTTCGCAAGGAATTTGAATCAGCACTTTTGAATGTGTGCAAATCCCTGGCTCAACAGATCGTGGCCGATGGTGAAGGAGTAAAGCACGTTGTACGGCTCAAGATTGAGCAGGCGCGTAACATCAGGGAAGCCAGACAGATCGCCAGCACGATTGCGACTTCTGCTTTAGTGAAGACCGCGTGGGCCGGAGCCGACCCCAACTGGGGAAGGATTGTCGCCGCCATCGGACGTTCGGGTGTGACGGTGAATCTAGATAAAATCACCATGCATCTGGGTGATCAACAGATTTTCAGTAACGGTGGAGCGTGCAAATTCAACCACCAGCGCGCTCATCAATACATGTCGCAACCGGAATACGAAATAAGAATTGCTCTTGGGTTAGGCAAGAGCAACCTGGAATTCCTCTCCTGCGATCTGACGGCTGAGTATGTCCATATCAACGCGGATTATTCAACGTAAGGAACCATCTATCGTTCGGCATGAATATGCGCATAAGCATCCTGCTCGTTCGCCGCTTGGACTGCCGTTGGGCTGAAAAATTCAGCGAACACTGGATCATGCAGTTCTAAGATTGCATGAACAGGCTCTGGCAGAGGCTTGGCCCCATTTGTGACTGGCTGGCCAACACGAGCTGTGATATTTTCACTGGCAGCGGCTGCGGCCACCTGCGTTGGAAGCGTGGCAGGAATACTGGGGACATTTGGTTCCTGCAAGTCCCTGCCGTACGGCCCCGGCCCATTCTTGCCTTTTTGGAAACCCCATTCCCCGGTCACATAAGAAAAGTCTACTGGTCCGCTCTGAATCCAATTGAACAGCCGCTTCAATATGTTCATCTCTCTTCTCCTCAATACCCGGACTACGGCAAGCTTGAGGCTAGATATATCGCTTTCAAACAAGGATAGCTGTGATGTACATCACACTTGTTTATCCTTCCCAATTACGGACAACTATTCCCATAAACCATAGATTTAAATCCTCTGCATTGCTAACCTTGAAAATCTTGTTTTCCCGCGAAGAATCTTTTTGCTTTTTTTCTTCGTGTCCTTGAGTTTCTCTTCGTGTTCCTTTGTGGTTAGGATTTTGGTTTTCCTTTGCGGCCTTCGCGTCCTTTGCGGTGAACCGGTTTTTTGGTTGTGGCTCCGCTACGCTGCGTAACTCTGCGGCCTCTGCGGTTAGTTTTGATTCGACTTCTTCTGTGTTCCTTCGTATCACGAGATGCTTCGAAATCATGCTTTTTCTCGCAAATTCTAGATTGGCTTAAGATCCCATTCTCCTTCTGCGGTCTCTGCGTTCTCTGCGGTTGACATTGCCTGTTGATTTTCTCAGTGTCTCCGTGGTGGGTTTGATTTTGGGCTTCGCTCCCCTGCTCCACGTACGTTTGCGGGATTAACGACAACTCGCGTACACTGAACCGCTTTAATCTCTGCAAATTTCATACGTCACCGAGGAAGACACATGCCTGTCCGACTGCCCTCTATCGACCAACTTCTGGAAATTGCCGGATCATTCGGCATGACGCTTACCTCCGACGACGCCGCATCCTTCCGAGGGCTTATGGCCGGTTCCATTGCTTCTTACAACCGGCTCGATCAGCTTGCTGAGCCTAAGCTTCCGGTGAAGTATCCACGCACTCCGGGGTACCGTCCAGGCGCCGAGGAGAATCCCTTCAATGCCTGGTATTGGAAGACAGAGATCAAGGGATCATCCACCGGAATCCTTCAAGGCAAGCGGGTTGCGATAAAGGACAACATCTGTGTGGCTGGCGTCCCCATGATGAACGGCTCGCAACTGCTGGAAGGTTATGTGCCCGAGGTGGACGCAACGGTTGTCACTCGCATCCTTGACGCTGGAGGCACGATCGCGGGCAAGGCCGCATGTGAAGATCTGTGCTTTTCTGCGGGCAGCCACACCTGTGCCACTGGACCGATTCGCAATCCCCACAATCCTGAGCACAGCACCGGCGGCTCATCCGGCGGAAGCGCAGCGGCGGTGGCCGTCGGAGATGTCGAGATGGCCCTGGGCGGCGATCAGGGTGGTTCCATCCGTACGCCTTCCTGCTGGTGCGGTGTCTGCGGAATGAAGCCTACTTGGGGACTCGTTCCTATGACCGGCGGCATGCCCATCTCCTACTCGGTCGACCATTGCGGCCCCATCTGCAATAACGTCGAAAACGTGGCCCACCTGCTCACGGCTATCGCTGGTCCCGATGGACATGATCCACGCACCATCAACGCCCGTATGGGTGACTACTTGGGAGCCTTGAGCAAAGGCGCCAAAGGACTGAAGATTGCCGTGCTACGCGAGGGCTTTGGTCATCCAACGGCTGACCCAAGGGCTTCAGCCACAGACACGAAAGTGCGTGCAGCCATCAACGAGTTCAAGGCCCTGGGAGCGACCGTTGAAGATGTCTCGGTGCCGATGCATTACGATGGCCCTCACATCTGGACGGGCGTGATCCTTGAAGGCGCAGCCGAGATGATGATCAAAGGCTACGCCATGGGCAATAACTGGATGGGTTATTACACTACCTCGCTGCAGGAAGCATTCGCTCGCGGCTGGACTTCGCGTCCTGACGATGTGTCGGAGACCGTGAAGCTGGTCCTGCTTCTGGGCGACTATATGCATCGCTACTATCACAACCGCTATCACGCCAAAGCCCAGAATCTGCGTGTCCTGCTGCGTAATGCCTATGATGCGGTGCTCAAGAGCTATGACCTCATGGTGATGCCGACAATTCCCTTCCCTGCAACCCGCATCCCGCCTGCCGATGCGCCACGCGAGATCTACGTGGATGCCGCGCTCAATATGCAACACAATACTTGTCCCTTCGATGTGTCGGGCCATCCGGCGTTTACGATTCCCTGCGCCAAGGTCGATGGATTGCCGGTGGGAATGATGCTGGTAGGCAAACACTTCGATGAGAACACGCTCATCAGCGCCGCCAAAGCTTTCGAAGATGCAACCGATTGGAAGAAGCGGTAGTGCTCATATTTTCCAACAAACTTATCGCAAGAAAATCGCAAGAAAAAAGAAGACAAAGGGACAAATCGTCATCCTGAGGGTCTCTTCGCGCGCCAGCGCGAAGAGATCGGAAAGCCTGCCCTGAGGTACTAGCCGAAGGGGACCTTGTGTTTCATGGTTGCCAAAGGCTTCTGAAATCTTCGCGCAATTCTCAAAATGCGCAGGCGAGATATCCATTACAATGCCTGAGTGAACGCGACTGGGACGACGCGAGAAAGATGACGGGCCTTGCTCTAATTCTTATCCTCGCTCTTTTGTTCGCTGCATCGCTCCTGCTTACCATCATCTTCTATCGCCAAAAAGCTCAGGCAATTAGCGCCAACCGAAACCTGGAGGTAGAGATCGCTGAGCTTATGCGTGCGCGCGAGCAAGTCAAAAAGCTCAATGCTACCCTGGAAAACCAGCTTCGCGAGGTCAACCTGAAGCTGGCGCAGAGCAACGCGGAACTTTTGGCATTGAATCAGGAATTGGAGAGCATGAGTTATTCGATTTCTCATGACTTACGCGCTCCGCTGCGCGCCATTTCCGGCTTCAGCACCATTGTTTTGGAAGATGCTGCGGACAAGCTTCCTGCAGAATCAAAAGCCGACCTGGAACGCGTTCGAGATGCCAGCCGGCAGATGTCGGAAATGATCGAGGGTATAGTCCAACTGGCCCGAATCTCGTCCTGCACTATCCACCGAGAACCGGTTGACCTTAGCAAGCTGGCCTCGGAAATCATTGATCGGCTTCGGAAAGCGGAACCGGCTCGTCAGGTGGATGTTGCAATCATTCCCGGTCTGACCGCCAGAGGAGACCGGGCATTGTTGCAAAAGATGCTGGAAAACATCCTCGACAATGCGTGGAAGTTCACGTCGAAACGGCAGGATACTCGCATCGAACTTGGTATTCAGAATGGACAAGGCCACGCGCAGCCGGTCTACTTCGTGCGCGACAATGGAGCAGGCTTCGATCCACGCTATGCGGGCAAGCTTTTTAGTCCATTTCGGCGCCTGCATCTCGAAAAAGATTTTTCGGGGCTGGGAATCGGGTTGGTAACCGTTCAAAGAATTATCCAGCGCCACGGCGGCCGAATCTGGGCTGAGAGCGAGGTTGATAAGGGAGCGACATTTTATTTTGTTTTGGAGCCATAAACATTTCACCTGTCCGGAGGCAAAATCTCCGGTTCATGGGAGCGTACACGCTGCCGCGTTACAAAGAAAACTGCCGCCGTCCAGGTGGGAAACAGATCGAGGCCGGGAACGAGTTCTACGACAAAGGTAGGAAAGAATGCCCAATGCCAACCCAGGATCCGCGTGAGCAGGGCGGCGACCGCCAGATCAAGTGCCGCATCGGCGGGCGACAAACCTCCCTCGCCAAAAAACGGCCAACCAGCCAGTTGAATGGCATCGGCAGCCAAGGCAACCGCCCAGGCCCAACGATGCTGGCTTGACCGGAACATTTTGAATATTTCAACCATTTACGTCTTTTTACCGCAAGGGCACCGCATGTCGCAAAGTAATTGACACCACGGATAACCCCCAATACGATTCCCACCAGAGATTTCAAGATGGTCGGACAGATAATTTCCCACTACAGGATCGTCGGCAAGCTGGGCAGCGGTGGCATGGGCGTCGTCTATGAGGCCGAAGACTTAAAGCTCGGCCGGCATGTCGCCCTGAAATTCCTGCCTAAGGAACTGGAGAACGATCCCCAAGCGATGGATCGGCTGCAGCGAGAAGCACGCTCGGCTTCTGCGCTGAACCACCCTAATATCTGCACCATTTATGAGGTGGACGAGCACCAGGGGCAGCACTTTATCGCGATGGAACTGCTGGAGGGAAAAACACTCGACCAGATAGTCAGTGGCGGAGCTTTGCCGGTACCACAGTTGTTGGATTTATCCATTCAGCTCTGCGATGCCCTCGATACTGCTCACAGCCGCCGAATTCTTCATCGGGATATCAAACCTTCGAATATTTTTGTGACTGACCGCGGACAGGCCAAGATTCTGGATTTTGGCCTGGCCAAGGTTACGTCTGAGCACCGGGTTGCAGAGCCGGTTGCAGCAACAGCCGTCACCTTGGCAACGGCCGAGCACCTCACCAGCCCCGGCACAACCGTTGGCACCATCGCGTATATGTCTCCCGAGCAGGCGCTGGGAGAGCCGCTTGACCAGCGCAGCGACTTATTTTCATTCGGTGTGATGCTGTATGAAATGGCCACTGGCGCCCTTCCCTTTCGGGGAAACACTACGGCCGCGTTATTCGATGCCATCCTGCACAAAGCGCCCGTTCCACCTCTACGGCTCAATCCAGATTTGCCGGCAGAGCTTGAGAACATCATTCATAAGTTGCTGGAAAAAGATCGCGACCTGCGTTATCAGACGGCTGCCGACGCTCGCAGCGATCTCAAACGCCTCCGGCGCGACTCCGATCCAGCGCGTGTCTCCCTGGCAACCGGCGTGGCGGTCAGCCCGGCAACTGTTCCCGCAACAGCCCCAGCATCGTCGGGCAGGGCCTTGATAGCCCAGGGCGTCCGGCAGCATAAGGTGGGCCTCATAGCGATAGCGCTGATTGGCCTGCTGGTTCTGGCTGCGGCCAGTTACGGAATCTATGCTATCCTCCATCGCCCTGCGGCGGTGCCCTTCCAGAGCATGAACATGGTCAAGCTCACCGATAGCGGCAAGGCGTCTGTAGCGGCCATTTCGCCCGACGGCAAATATGCCGTGCATGTGGTCTCCGATGCGGGCCAGCAGAGCCTGTGGATCAGACATATAGCAACCAACAGCAACACCCAGATATTGCCGCCTGCTGAAGTGCAGTACGGAGGACTGACCTTCGCTCCTGACGGTAACTATCTGTATTTTCTGCAGACCGACGCAGGCCATCCAGGCATGGTTCCTCTTTACCAGGTTCCGGTTCTGGGCGGAACGCCCAAAACGGTGATGAACAATGTGCAGAGCCGTATCACCTTCTCTCCCGATGGCCGTCGATTTGCCTTCCTGCGGTAGACCATCACTGGCAAGAGTGCAATCGTGATTGCCAATAGCGATGGGAGCAATGAGCAAAAACTAGTGGAGGTCTCGCTGCCCTCTGTTTTCGGCGGTAATCCGGCGTGGTCGCCGGACGGCAAAGTGATTGCGCTGATGGAATACTTTGGCCGTCAGGCTAAAGATGTGGGCCGATATGTCGCTGTTGATGCTGCTACAGGCAGCCGAAAAGAAATCTCTACTTTTGCGGGAGTAGGAGAAATACGAGGCGCATCATGGCTACCGGATGGCTCTGGCCTGCTGATGGCCTTCGGCAGCCCCGCCACCAATTATGCCGTACAGATCGGTTATATTGCGTATCCTTCCGGGCAGTTCCGCCGCATTACCAACGATTTGAACCGCTATGATGGAACGCTCAGCGCCACCCGCGATGCAAAGTCAATCGTAACCGTCGCGACCGAAACTTCCAGTAATATTTGGGTAATGCCGGGATCAGGGACCTCGTCGCAGGCAATCCAAATCAGTTCGGGCAAGTCGGAGGCACGCGAACTGGATTGGACTCCCGATGGACGAATTCTTAGCAGCACACTTGCAAATGGGTTCGAATTTGACCTGCGCGCCAGCGATGGCTCGGGAAAAGTGGCTTTGTTTTCCGATGCACCCCCGGCCATTACCCCTTCCGCTTGCGGTGACGGACAGCACATCGTTTTTTCCTCCTTTCATTCCGGCAAGGGGATCAGCCTCTGGAAAATTGACAGCCACGGCGGCAATCTTCAGCAGCTTACTGACGGGATTCAGGACGTCGGTCAGTGCTCACCTGATGGCAAATGGGTGTATTACGGCTCGCTCGCCAGTGGCCAACCCGCTGTGTGGAAGATTTCCATTGATGGTGGAACACCTGTGCGCTTTAGTCCTGGTGCTGGGTTCGGCCCAGCCATATCGCCGGATGGAAATCTGGTCGCTTACGCCAGCGTAGAAGGCTCGGAACCGAACCTTCGTCGCCGGGTCGTCATCGCTTCCAGCACGGACGGAAAAATATTGCACACCCTTGACTCCAATCCCAGATGGCGGCAAGTCCACTTCGCGCCAGATAGCCGGTCTTTGGCCTGCCAGATAGATGAACATGGTGTCTCGAATATCTGGATCCAGCCAATCTCGGGCGGCGCTGCTACGAAACTGACCGATTTCAAATCCGATCTTATCTTCGATTTCGCCTGGTCACGCGACGGGAAAAAGCTGGCCCTTTCCAGGGGTGAGGTTGGCCGGGACGTAGTTTTGCTCACCGACAATGGAAAATAGTTCTCACTCCCAAACCCAAGCCGAGTCGCGCCAGCCATCAAGATCGTAATCAGACATGCATTGGTCCACCAGGCTTTGGCAGCCGGCGAGAATATTCTTCCTGCGAGAGACATTCGCGAGATCAAGGCGAATCTGTTCGTGGTTGCCGGAATAATTGATCTCGTAAAGCTCGTGGCGCGCGCCAAATTCCGAGCCGATGGCGTCCCAGATCAATTTGAAGAGCTTGATTCTCTCCTTGGCCGTTGTCGATGAGCCTCGGTAATACTTATCCAGCAGCGGACGAATCTCGGGGTTCGACAAGTCCTTATGACTCGAAGGCGCAACCAGCAGGCTTCCACCGAGAAATTTCTCGAAGATGTGCCGGACTGCCGGCCAGCACTCCGTAGCGAACATGCGCAACGTAAATGCGTATTCAGCTTTGGGAACGACGGTGTTCCCTGGAGCCTCTTCAGGATCGAGGCACATGGCGGTCGTAAGGGCCCAGATCAAGTGTCTCCAGGCAAGAACCTCACCTAACGCGGCCTGTACTCCACGGAAAGTATCCGTGCCATTGGTCTCGATAGCTTTGGAAAATAATCCGGCCATCAGATCGAGCTTTACACCCAGACGCGAACCCGATTGCAAGTTGTAACGGTTTACAAAACGCGACTGCTGGTAGAAGGCATTGGCCCGCTCCGGATCGCGATAGACGAGCACGTTTTCCCAGGGAATGAATGCATTTTCGAAGATCAAGACAGCGTCGTTCTCGTCAAAACGGCTGGAAAGTGGATGGTCGAAGGGACTATGTGAATTTCGTTCGTACGATGGCCGGCAGATGAGCTTTGTCCCGGGTGTATCCATCGGCGTAATGAAGACCAAGGCGAAGTCTTTGCCCTTCTCTTTGTCGAGGACCACAGCGCTGTTCTGCGCAACAAAGGTTGCATGGGTCATAGCCGAACCGGTGGCCAGCATCTTTGCGCCGCTGACGACTACGCCATCATCCCTTTCCTTGACTACGTGAACGAACACATCATCGACCTCGTGTACCGGACGATTGCGGTCCACCGGCGGATTGATGAGCACATGATTGAGGAAGAGACATTGAGAAGAATACTTTACGTACCACCTTCGGGCACTCTCATCAAATGGCGCGTAGAACTCAGGATTGGCCGCCATGCTTGCCATGAAGCTGGCCTTATAGTCGGGCGTGCGCCCCATGAACCCATAACTCAGGCGTGCCCAGGTAATCAGGGCTTCGCGGGCTTCGAACAATTCCTGCGCGGTACTGCTGGGTTTGAAAAATTTGTGCGTACGATGGCCGAGTGCGTCAACAGTTGTGAGCACTTCTTTGTACTTGGGATCGTGGAGAGCGCCATAGAGACGTGCAATCGAGCGGCATGAGTTCCGAAAAGCCGGATGCGCCGTAACGTCGGAGACGCGCTCTCCGTAGATGTAAACCTCGCGACCATCGCGGAGGCTCTCGAGGTATTCAGCGCTGTCGAGCAGGTTGTTCTCTTTAGTCACAGCATTAGGAGCGAGCAAATAACAAGTCGTCTAGCGCATCTAGCTCCCTTTGTGCAGATCGCGTAATTTCGAGTGAATAGTTAGCCACGCGTGCGGCTACGTTTCAAGCGATTAGCCCTATATTGCTCGTAAGGGATGCTTCTTTCGCTGCGGCGCGATTCAGAAACAAGACCGTCCCAGAAATCCTCCAATATGGAGCCATATTTTTTCAAGTCGATCTGAACGGCAACTTTGCGGCCCTTATCATCAGTCACAAACTGGATTCCGGTCATTTGTTGTACTTTCCTTGGAAGATACGTAGTGCCGACGCCTCTACATCTTAATACCTGATATTTTACTATCTTTGTCTCCGAATTCTTTTGGATCACGAAACAAATTTGGATCTTTTTTCTCCACCGGTTGCATTCACTTCTTCGCCGTCTTCGCCCGCTCATAAGCCTTGCCCTGCTGCCCGACAATATCGACAAGGTTCCCGATGGCCAGATTGACGTCGATCAAATGCAATCCCCAGTCGGCTTGGACTTGGCCGCCGATGACTACGTCTCCTGCGATGTCGTCTACACGAGGATCAGCAGGATCGCCGTGAACTGTGACTGCCAGATAGGAACCTTTGTCGTTGGCGACACACTCAGCCGTCAGTAGGCCGGGTACGCTGACGAATGGCGTCGTAACTGGCTGAGGCGGATTTACCCAGGGCTTCGGTTCAGCCGATGCTCCGTTGACGATGCTACCGCCAGACGACAAATAAGAGTGCAACTCACCGCTTCCACCGCCCAGGGCAGCAGGGTTCGTGCAACCTGAGACCATGTTTGCATCAGCAGCTCGCCCAAAGCGGCTGTTAGCAGGCGGCGGCACATTCGATCGGAAAGATGCATAGGTCACAACGCATCCTGTTTGCGTAGCCGAATGGCAGAGAGGCATATGTTGAAATGCGCCCCCCACATCCTTCCCCTTGGGCACCGGAAGATTGGTTCCCAGAAGCAACGCCGAGATGACCTGCGACTGAATGGGTTTGCCGTCGATCTCGTTACGGATGAGTTGGGTCAGGACACCAGACCCCTGCGAGTGTCCAACCAGGACCACGCCGCGCCCGTGGTTATCGTGTTCAAGGTAGTAGTGCCAGGCATCGGCGACATCGTTGTAGGCCAGAGCGCGATCGACATCAACTTTCTGTCCCGTAAGAACCGCCCGCAACGCCGTCAACGTCACCTGCCGGTACATGGGCGCATACAGGCGGCATTGTGAACCAAAACGCGCAAATTGGGACCGCACCACATTCTTTTCTTCCGGTCCGGGAACCATATCGCTGTTGGGCGTGGGATCGTTCGAAACCGTTGGGTAGACGTAGAAGCAGTCAATCGGCGCCTTGGAATTCTCTGCCCAATTCTCGCGCGTGAGCTTGCCGTTAGCTGCCACGATGGTTGTAGAGAGATCGACAGCGCAGGCGTCCTTGCGGCCCGGCCGGCAGAGCCAGGAGTCAGGGCTGCTGTAATCATTTTTCGCCGGTGCAACCGCAGGCTTGGATTGCTCCTGCGTTTGCGCAAAAGCGATTTGGGCGGCAAAGCCGGCCAGTATCATGATGAGGGCAGAGGCAGCAAGGTAACGTCGAATCATAGTTCCCCTTTGTATCGTCAGGTGATGTCTAGAGCAACAAATGATACTGGACTGAAAACCACTTTCACAAGCGATTCGCGCCCCAATGGACGTGGAGCACAGCCGCCCCCGGCTGTGCTGAAAGGAACCTACGACGAATCAACCAGCCCGTGCGCCGTCGGGCACCGGACGTTCCGGCATGGCCAGGACCGGAGTGATATGGTCAGAAAAACCGATATCAAACAGCATTCCTTCGGACACAATGCCGCGCAGGGTCCGCGGCTCAAGATTTACAACAAACAGGGCTTGCTTGCCTTCAATCTCACTGGGCTGAACTCGCTCTTTCTTTAGGCCCGCTACGATGGTTCGCTCATGGTCGCCAAAGCCGACTCTCAATTGGACCAGCTTGTCTGAATTCGGCACGTCGGTCACCGCGCGTATTGTGCCAACCCGGATGTCGATTTTTTCGAGCAATTCCAAAGAAATTGAAGGTTTCAGAGGGGCAGGTGTCATCCGTAGAGTTTAGACGACGCCCTTCAATATAGCGGATACCGTAATGTCCAGTCCTTTGGCCAGCTTCGCGAGCGTACTGATGGCCACGTCTACCTCGCCGCGCTCGATTTCTCCCATGTGCGACCGGTGGATTTCGCAGATGTCGGCAAAGGTCTCCTGCGACCAACCACGGGCCATCCGCAGCTCACGAATCTTCGCTCCCACAGCTCTTTGCAATTCGGCCATCGACAAGCGATTGTGGGAGAACCGGTGATATCCGTCTACTGTGCTTAAGCGGGCCTGCTATAACAGGTAGAAATTCAGAGGTTCTGGGCAGGGCATGACTTTATATTCTTTCCGCGCAGCTTGCTCTGACCATATCGAATGCAAAACGATCACGATTGGGTTTCGATTTCTCTCAATCCGATGAAATAATCTCTGCTACTCCTTTTGGCAAGAATGTCAGAAAAGGGCCCCTGGTGAAAATCGCCACCTTCAACATCAACAACATCAACAAGCGCCTGGAGAATCTCTTGGATTGGCTCGCCAAAGAGGAGCCCGATGTGGTCAGCCTTCAAGAACTCAAAGCGGAGCAGGGAGCGTTCCCCATTCGTGCCCTCCAAAACCTCGGGTACGAGGCAGTCTGGCAAGGCGAACGCTCCTGGAATGGAGTGGCCATCCTCGCGCGAAATCACACACCGGTGATGACCTGCACAAGCCTGCCGGGCGCTCCTGAAGATCGCCAGGCCCGCTACCTCGAGGCGGCTGTCCATGGATTCCTGATCACGTCCATCTACCTCCCCAACGGAAATCCGCAGCCTGGACCCAAGTTCAGCTACAAGCTCGCGTGGTTTGACCGACTCATTACTCACGCCGCCGAACTCATGGCTGCCGGCGTACCTGTAGTGTTGGCCGGCGACTACAACGTCGTGCCTACGGCGCAGGATATTTATCCCACTCGATCGTTGGACAACAACGCGTTAGTTCAACCCGAAAGCCGCCAGGCCTTTGCACGCTTGCTGGCCCAGGGTTGGATCGATGCATTGCGGAAGCTGTATCCAACCGGGCCACTCTGGACATTCTGGGATTACGAATATGAGCGTTGGCAGAAAGACAAAGGCATGCGCCTTGATCATTTCCTGCTTTCACCAGAGATATCGAACCGGCTCGTGGAAGGTGGTGTAGACCGATGGGTGCGAGGCGAAGTAAACGCCAGCGACCACGCTCCGGTGTGGATCACGCTCGATCTTTAGAACCGAACTATTTCGCCGGCTTCTGCAATCGCAGCATGTAATGACTATTTTTTTCGAGCTCCGATGCTCTATTGATGAGGTCGTCGAGATCGTCGTTGATCGACAAGAACCGTCCAGAAAGCAGGTTGGCTTTCCCGGAAGCCAGGTCGAGTATGAGCCGGGCGGGGCGCTCGGCCGGGACGTCGCGGCCTTCGTCAAAGGTGCTACGGAACCACGGAAGCCACTTCTGCCCTTCCGGCGAATAAATCGACTCTGACATTGCAGTTCGAACTGTGCCGGGCGAGATGGCAAACACGGCAATACCCTGCCCTTTGGTTTCGGCTGCCAGGCATTCGGTGAAGCGGATGAGCGCTGTCTTACTGGTCACATAGCTGGAAAAATAGGCGAGCGGTACTGCGCCCGTGCCTGCTCCGCTGGCGACATTGATGATGGTTCCGTGCCTGCGGGCGATCATCCAAGGCAAAACGGCATGACTGCATAACAGCGCGCCATAAAGGTTGACCTCCATGCCTTGCCACCACTTGTCAACATCTGTCTCCCAAATTGGTCCTAAGGGCCCTACGGCGCCGGCATTATTAACGAGCAGCCCCACTGGCCCCATGGATTTCTCGATTTCCCTCACCGTTTCGTGCACGGTTTCTCGATCGGTCACGTCAGCGGGGAACGCCCGCGCATTGCCACCGGAAATCTTAACCAGATCAACCGTGGCGTCCAATTCGTTGGCGGAGCGCGCTATCACTGCAACCGACATGCCGGCTTGAGCCAACTTCACGGCCACCGTCTGCCCAATGCCTCTCCCGCCTCCGGTCACGATCCCAACTTGTCCTGTAAGTGTCATGAATGTTCCCTCATGCTGCATGTAAAAAGCATTTGAGTTGCGCGTTTTGTCGCCGAAACCATGATTCGTGTGATGACTATGCACGAACTATTTCAAAATTCATCGATATAGGCGTTGTTTCTATACGAAATTGTATAAACGATAGATATAAAAGATAAGCCATAAAAAGTCTGCAAGAAAATCTACAAGCACGTTCTATAGAGCAGAGAGCTGTGGAACCAGTGGTTATGTGTCGACGCTTTGAGCGTGACCATGCGACTGAAGGACCTTGCCGGCAATAACAAAACCTTATTACCCCCGAACGACCGTTGCGTCAGCAAGGTCTGCCCAGTACCGGCCATCATAGTTTCAAAACATGAAGGGGGACCATCCATGAGAAAGTTTAGCAGTCGAAGCGCCCGGCGAAGCTGGGCAGTGAGAATCTTATTTGTGCTTCTGGTTGGGTTTTCAATTTCTGGAAGCAAGTCCTGGGCGCAACCGCAGATAGTAAATCAGTCCGGCTGGGTTGTTATCCCGGTCGCTGAATATCAGGCTCTTCACGCGAAGGCTTTCCCTACAGAAGTCGAACCGGAACCGCCGGCAGTCGATGCGACGTTGACTCGCGTTGATTACGATCTTCAGATCAAGAGAGACATTGTAACGGGCCACGCGAACCTCACCATCGATGTCCTCAAGGATGGCTGGGTCCGCGTTCCTATACCTGCCAACCTGTTGGTCCGCGAAGCCCGGCTCGATGGCAAGTTGGTCTCTCTCGTTCCTGCAACTACTGGAAAAGGAAGCGGTCAGTTGTCCGCGGTCTTGTCACATCCGGGCCGGTCTGTTCTTCTGCTCGATGTTGTATTGCCCATCGATTCCTCTGCCGGCGAAGAAAGCATTTCTCTTCCATCGACGGCGTCGGGCGTCACTCGCGCTTCCATTCTTCTTCCGCGCCTGGGAGTGGACGTCAGGATCAGCGGTGGACTGCTCTCCGAGAAATCCGAGTCAGACTCGCAAAGCAAATGGCTGGCCTACGCTCGTGGGAACGAGCCGCTCCGGTTTACCTGGAAGAGGAAGACGGAAGATCATCGGATCACCCTCCCCTTGAGGATGCGCGGATCACTCACTGAATTGTTTGGGCTGGGTGAGGATTCAACTTCTGTCTATGCCGAAGTCAATGTCGACGTAGTCCAGGGCGCGGCCAGCGAGATCAGCGTTCAACTTCCAGACAAAGTCACGATTAACCAAGTGTCCGGCGCGACGGTGGCCGATTGGGAGATCAGGAACGGCGAACTCGCGGTGAAATTTCTGGAGCCGGTGGAAAAATCGGCGCGATTTGTGATCACCGGCGAAACCCGCACTCCACGGGAAGGAAAGATCGAGATTCCATTGCTTCGTCTTCTCAAGACCGAGCGCGAAACCGGTGGGGTCGCGGTTGAAGTGCTGGGCGCTGGCGAGATCAAAGATTTCAAACCTCAAGGCCTGGAAAGCGCCGACGCAACCGACCTGGGAGAGATGATCGCCAGCCGCCAGTCCCCGTCACTTGCCGCGTTCACCTTGCGGGCGATCGACGCCACGGCTCCCCGGTCGCTCACCATAGACGTTGCCCGCTATACGCAGGAAGCCGTGTTAATGGCCATCGTTGAAGAAGCCCGTTATTCCGTGCTGATGAGCAGCGATGGCAAGACCTTGGTGCAAGCCCGTTATGCCATTCGCAACAATCAAAGAAACTTCCTGAAAATCACCCTTCCTGCAGGCGCAACCATCTGGTCAGCTTCTCTTGCGGGTAAACCGATTCGCCCGGGACAAGCTACGGACGGCAGCCTGCTGCTTCCGCTGGAGAAATCACGCGCAAGCGAAGATTCTCCGGTATTCATCGCGGATATCCTGTACGTAAGCAGAAACCCGGTCTGGGGAGAAAAAGGCAAAGCGCATCTGGCCCTGCCAGCAGTTGATCTCCCGGTCTCGCGCACTGGACTGCTCGTGTACCATCCGCCACTATTCAAGGTAACTGCCGAACCCGGTCCTTTCCGGGTGGAACCTTATGAAAGACCCTCATCGGTGGCGTTCAACCCAGGTATTGATCAAGCGGCTTCATCGGCATTCTCAAACAACAATGGAGCCGGATTCTCAATCAATGGGCTGCGCGGAAGAAACAACGATCAGACCATAGATGGTCAGAACAGCAACGACAACAACAATAACAACTCCAACACCCAGGCTCTTGTCGACAAATTTCGCACCAAATCGCAGGCAGGCAAGGTCGCCGGAATTCTGCCGATCAAGGTCTCGTTTCCAGCGTTTGGGCCGTCTGTATTTCTGGTTTCTGAGCTAACCAGCGAGAACCAGGCGCCCGCCGCCGAATTCGACTATCAGCGTGACAAAAAAGGAGGCTCCAGATGAAAAGGAATCTATTGGCTTTGATGTTGGTCCTATCGATCGTGGCAGCGGCAGAAGATAAAGGCCCGGTTCCATTGCCTTCCTCTGGAGATGTCACTCTGCCTCTGGGCGAATATAACCGCCTGGTCGAGCTGGCTGCCAAGCCGGTGAAGAGGCCGGAGATACCTCCGCTTCCCTACGCGATCAAACGGGTGGACTTGAAGATGCAGGTGGGCAGTGAATCGGTTGTGGGTAACATTCAGATGCAAGGAGAGGTCTTTAGCAAAGGCCTGACCAAAGTTCCACTAACCAATGGAATCACCATCCTGGACGCGCGCCAGGAAGGCCGGGGCCTACCCTTGGAGCAAGTAGGTGGTTCGCATGTCGCCATCTTGCCCGGTCCGGCAGAGTTCTCGGTAACCCTCGATGCAGGTTTGCGCCTGGTTCAGGAAGCCGGACGCGCTTCCTTTAATCTACCCGTACCTTCAGCGGGAAGTGTGCGGCTTACCCTGGTGATCCCAGGAGATCATACCAACGTCAGGATCAGCCCTGGTCTGATTACCTCCAGAACGTCCGAGAAAGGCCAAACGGCAATCGAGGCAACATTGATCCCTGGACAACCGGCCAACGTTTGGTGGACGACACGAGAAATCGCCGCGCCCACTGTGCCAAAAGAGGTCCGCTTCCTCTCTGATCTGAAGACGCTGGTCTCGGTGAGCGAAGCCGACGTCAAGATCGCAACTCTGGCTGACATCTCTGTCGTGCAGGGAGATCCCACGCAGTTTGAAGTCGAGCTTCCGCAGGGATACGAGATTACCGGCGCTACAGGCAGCTCACTGGAATCCAGCGAAGTGCAGTCTGGCGTGCTGCTCTTAAAAATCAATACACCAACGCTGCGCAGCCATCAGTTTTTGATCTCGCTGGAGAAATCCATCAACACTACCAAGACGGATGCGCCCTTTCTCAGCTTCAAGAACACCCAGCGCGAAACCGGCGAAATGCTGGTTGAGGGTGCAGGAACCATGGAGCTGACTGCCACCGAAGGTGGTGGACTCAAGCGGATGGACCTGAAAGAGGTCAATCCTTACTTGCATTCTCTGGCCCGCTTTCCACTGCAGGCGGCATTTCGATATCACAAGCAGCCCACAGAGACACCGCGCCTGGCTTTGGAGTGGGTCCGCTTCCCCGATAGCAGCGTGCTGGCCGCCGTTGCCGAGCGGGCCGTAGTCACAACGCTTGTAACTTCCGAGGGCAAATCGCTTACCGAGGTGACCATGACCATCAAGAATCAGGCCCAGCCTTTCTTGAAGGTTGACCTGCCCGCAGGCGCCATACTCTCTGCCGATGTTGCCGGAGAGAAAGTCAAGCCCGTACAAGGCGCCGACGGCAGCCGTGTGCCTTTACTCAGGCCAGGCTTCCGTCCCACCGATTCTTATACGGTATCGTTTGTCTTCATGCACTCCGGCGCCCCCTTTGCCAAAAAGGGCGATTCCCAACTTTCGCTGCCGAAGATGGACGTTCCCATCAGCTTCATGCAGTGGGAAGTGTTTCTTCCCGAACAGTACAAAGTAAGGGACTTCGCCGGCGATGCGTTAGCAGCCAATCTGCTGCCACCATCATTTCAGGAAGCAACGGAAAGCCTCGACGCCAATGTTATCAACATCGTTACCAAGTCCGGAACCAATGCTTACGCATACACAACGAATGCTGCCCCGGCGCCTCCTCCGCGTTCCAGCCCCAGTCCATTGAATCCCGGACAACTCGGAGGCGTAGTCACTGATCCATCGGGCGCTGTGATTGCCGGCGCTCAAGTCATAGTAACCAGCTCAACCACCGGAATCAGGAAAACGGCGACGACCGATTCCGAAGGCCGCTGGTTCATTGCCAACATGCCTCCAGGTCAGGTCAAAATCGAGATCTCGAGCCGCGGTTTCAAGACGGCCTCTGCCACGTATGACCACGATGCGACCACACCGTTGGAGACCGACATGAAACTCAGTGTGGGCGAGGCATCAATGACAGTTGAAGTAACGGCTGAGTCTCCTATGATCGAAGGCCTCAATACCAATCGTGGCGGCAGGAACGAACGAGACAAGAAAAAGCAAGTGGACCAACCGATCAATGGACCTTCCAACAACGTAATGAACCTCCAACGCCGAGTGGCCGGCGTGCTGCCCATACGCGTGGATGTTCCCCGGGCCGGAAACTCATTCCGCTTCGTAAGACCGCTGGTGCTCGACGAAGAAACCAAGGTCACATTCAATTACAAGAACAAATAAATGACCGTGTGAAACAACACCGTCATCCCGATGCTCTCTGCGCGCGCAAGCGTCGCAGAGAGCAGAGGGACCTTGTGTCTTAGTTCTCCAGTCACGATTCCCTGACTCCCGCCCATCAATTTCTATTTTTAGAAATTTCTCCACTCCAGTTATTCACTGCTAACCACATCTTCCCGGCTTGTTTCTCAACAAGTTCTAATATTTTCTTAATTTTGTATCGTTTTTGCTTCCCAACAAAAAATCAAGATGCAGGTTTTCTACTTTTGATTTACAATTCGCCGCCATTGAGAGTAGCTGGTGGGGTGGGTGTATCAAGGCTTCTTATTCCGGGGTTGTCTTATTGAACGTTGCTGATGAATCGGGCCCCCGCCCTTGCGTCATTTGAGCCAGCGACACCAGCTATCGGTAGCAAGAACTCGCAATGACGCGATATTTTCCAAACTTCAAGTGGACATAACCAAACGTCAGGAGATAAATAATGTTCCGTCGAACACGTTTCCCCGAATTGCGCTTTCTAGGCGCAGTAATCCTGTTGTTGTGTTTTGCTTTACCAGTGTTTGCCCAAGTTCCTATCCCTGTTTCGGATGGCTCGGGCTTCGGTCCGACTATGATCCTCCGGCAAAATGTGCACCACGATGTCTCACCTGCAATGCGCGATCTTCCTACGATCAACCAGATTGGACCACCTCTCGCCATTCACCATGAAGCTGAGCCATTGCGCCGAATCCCGCTGCCGCTGGGACTCAAGCCCGAGAGTGAACCCGACCTCGCCCACCAGCAAACCGCTCCCCTCGTGCCCACACTTCAGGCTCCAACTCAGAATTTGAGTTTTGAAGGTCTGGGCAATGCTTCTCTGGGTTTCACCGTGAACAGCGCCCCTCCCGACACCAACGGAGCAGTGGGATCCACGCAATACGTTCAATGGGTCAACAGCTCATTTGCTGTCTTCGATAAAGCCACGGGAAATCTTATTTCCGGTCCGACTGCTGGAAACTTGCTGTGGACAGGTTTTGGCGGCGGCTGCGAAACCAACAACGATGGCGATCCCATCGCGCTCTACGACAAGCTGGCGAACCGCTGGGTCTTGACCCAGTTCTCTGTCAGCACTACGCCCTTCCTTCAATGCGTCGCGGTCTCTACCACCTCCGACGCAACCGGCACCTATAACCGCTATTCTTTCCAGTATTCCACCTTCGATGATTACCCGAAAATGGGAGTATGGCCCGACGCCTACTACATCACCTTCAATATGTTTAATGGCAACACCTTTGTCGGCGCCGATGCCTGCGCTTACAACCGCAATGCCATGCTCAACGGCCAGCCCGCAACCCAGGTCTGCTTCCAGCAAGGTTCGTCGGTCGGCGGCCTGCTGCCTTCTGATCTGGATGGCACCACCGCTCCACCCGCTGGGTCTCCGAATTTCCTGGTATTTTTTGGAACCAATAACCTTAATCTGTTCAAGTTCCATGTAGACTTTGCCACGCCTGCTAATTCCACTTTCACCGGCCCCACCGTAATCCCGGTAACGGCGTTCACCGCGTTGTGCAATGGCGGCACTTGCGTTCCCCAGTCTGGGGCGACCCAACAATTGGATTCTCTTGCCGACCGTCTCATGTACCGCCTGGCTTACCGCAACTTTGGCTCGCATGAATCGTTGGTAGTGAATCACTCCGTGACTGCCGGAGGTGGTGGAGGAGTTCGCTGGTATGAGCTTCAGAACCCTAACGGCACGGTGACCGTGGCCCAGCAGAGCACCTTTGCTCCCGATTCCAATTTCCGCTGGATGGGCAGCGTCGCCATGGATAAGGCCGGAGATATGGCCATGGGTTACAGCTTGTCCGGTACCGGCATCAATCCATCCATTGCTTTTACTGGACGGCTCGCCAGTGATCCCGCCAACACCATGCAGGCTGAGACTACGATCATTAGCGGCACGGGCGCGCAAAATGGCGGCCTCACTCGCTGGGGTGACTACAGCGCCATCACCGTCGATCCAGTTGACGACTGCACCTTCTGGTACACAGACGAGTACATAAAATCCACCGGTTCGTTCAACTGGAACACGCGCATCGCTAACTTCAAGTTCCCGAACTGCGGCGCTGCGGCCACGCCCGACTTCTCGCTCTCGGCATCGCCTGCCAGCCTGTCCGTAACGCAAGGCAGCAGTGGATCGACGACCATTACTGTCAATCCAACCAACGGCTTCAACAGCAGCGTCAGCCTGTCGGCATCAGGATTGCCCGCGGGTGTTACTGCCAGCTTCAATCCTGCCAGCACTACGGGAACCAGCAGCTTGACGCTTACCGCCGGCGCTACGGCCACAACCGGAACTGCCACGGTCACGATCACCGGCACTTCCGGAAGCCTGAGCCATGCCACTACGGTTACGCTTACCGTAAATGCTGCCCCGAACTTCACGCTCTCGGCCTCACCCGCCAGCGTTTCAGTCACCCAAGGTAGCAGCGCAAGCAGCACCGTGAGCGTCAATTCAACCAATGGCTTTAACGGCAGCGTCAGCTTGTCGGCATCCGGACTTCCCAGCGGAGTCACGGCGTCGTTCAATCCTGGCAGCACTACCACCAACAGCACCGTGACCTTCACAGCCAGCGGCGCAGCCACGACTGGAACCGCTACCGTAACCATCACGGGCACCTCCGGTAGCTTGACTCATACAACCACGATCACTCTAACGGTCAATGCCGCCGCAGTTCCCAACTTCTCGCTGTCGGCGTCGCCCACCAGCGTCTCGGTCACGCAGGGTGGCAGCGGGACGAGCACTGTCACCGTCAACCCAGTGAACGGTTTCAACGGTAGCGTCAGCTTGTCGGCATCGGGACTCCCCAGCGGAGTTACGGCGTCCTTCAATCCTGCCAGCACCGCCACGAACAGCACCGTGACCTTCACAGCCAGCGGCACGGCCACTACTGGAACCGCTACCGTAACCATCACGGGCACATCCGGCAGCTTGACGCGCACGACTTCGATCACTCTAACGGTTAATGCCGCTGCAGCACCCGACTTCTCGCTGTCGGCATCGCCTACCAGCGTCTCGGTCACGCAGGGTGGCAGTGGAACGAGCACCATCACCGTCAATCCGGTGAACGGCTTCAATGGTAGCGTCAGCTTGTCGGCATCGGGACTCCCCAGCGGAGTAACGGCGTCCTTCAATCCTGGCAGTACCACCACCAACAGCACCGTGACCTTCACAGCCAGCAGCACGGCCACCACTGGAACTGCTACGGTAACGATCACGGGCACATCCGGCAGCTTGACGCACGCGACCAACGTAAGTCTCACAGTGAACGCGGCTGCGACTCCGAACTTCTCGCTTTCGGCTTCGCCCACGAGCGTGACGATCAACCAGGGAGCCAGCGGGACAAGCACCATCACGGTTACGCCGCTGAACGGCTTCAATAGCTCGGTAAGTTTGTCGGCTTCGGGTCTACCCA
Source organism: Candidatus Angelobacter sp. (assembly GCA_035939495.1). GTDB lineage: Bacteria > Acidobacteriota > Terriglobia > Terriglobales > Acidobacteriaceae > Angelobacter. The sequence goes on from DASZFU010000159.1 coordinate 72,123, forward strand.
GCGGCGTCACCGCCAGCTTCAATCCAACCAGCACCACGAGCACCAGCACGTTGACGCTCACTGCCAGCAGCACAGCCACATTGGGTTCCGCTACCGTGACAGTGACTGGTACCTCGGGCAGCCTGACTCATACCACTACAATTGCTCTCACCGTCAACTCCGGTGCAGTGCAACAACTGCTAGGCAACCCTGGCTTTGAAAACGGAACCAACACTGCGCCCTGGACGCTCACTCCAGCGGTAATCAACAATTCTTCGGCGGAGCCTCCGCATAGCGGCGCATGGGATGCCTGGCTCGATGGTTATGGGACAAACCACACCGATACCGCCACCCAGACGGTTACACTTCCTTCAAACATAACCACGGCGACTTTGAGTTTCTGGTTGCACATTGACACTGCCGAAACTACAACCACCACCGCCTTTGATACGCTCCAGGTCCAAGTGCTCAACAGCTCCAATACGGTGCTGGCGACGCTGGGAACGTTCTCGAATCTGAACGCTGCCGCTGGTTATCAGCAACACTCGTTCAGCGTAATCAACTTCAAAGGCCAAACCATCAAGATCAGGTTCATCGGAACCGAAGATTCCAGCCTGCAGACGTCGTTTGTAATCGACGACACTGCCCTCAACGTTCAATAGCTTTTTACAACCCCATCCTTCGTAAACAACGCGGAGGATGGGTTATCAAATGTCCGGGGCCATTACGGCCTCGGATTTTTTTGCGCACTTGAAAATAAAATATTCATTTAAGATTCATTGACAACACAATGTTAAAAATAATTGTTTTCGCTTGCCTTTTGAGTTCGCTCGCGTTCGCCCAAGAAACCAGCGACGTCGTGCGTGTCGCTTCAGAACGCGTCGGTTTGGTCCTGGTCGCCGAGACCCGTGACGGTTTCGCTGTAGCCACCGACGGCGCTCAATTCAACGCGGATGGAACACCGAGCGAAGTACAAAAATTATTTCAAGTTGGAAAGTACGGAGCCATCGCCTTCGCCGGCAACGTTTCCATTCAGGACCCAGTGGATCGTCCCGTGCGGGAAGAGGTGAACATTTCCCGAATTGCCAAAAGCTGGCTAGATAACCATCCTGACACGACCTTGGAAACGGCCAATTCCGAAATCAACAACCTCGTTTCCCAAACACTGGTAAAGTTCTATTCCACACGCAAACCCGGAGCGCAGGCCGGCAAATATGTCTTCGCCATCATTTGGGTCGGTTTTGTCGATGACAAGGGCTTGATAGCAGGGACTAGATACTACATTCCGTTAGCCCGGGGGAAAGCGGCCCGCGCCGAAAAGTTTATAACGAAGCTAAAAACCGGAGGAATCTGGTGTCAGGGTAGCCAAAGGGTGCTTGAGGAACTGGTCAGCGGCCAATCGCCTGGGATCAAAGAATTCAAGGCGGAACCTTCAGTCAAGAAACGCCGCTCTTCCGCCGCTCAGGATCTTTCCACGCAAGATTTTATTAACCTGTTCGATACCATCTTGCGGGCGTCCGAATCGAACGAAGGAAAAAAGCTGGACCGCAGTGCTCCAATTGTGACTCCTCCAAACCGGCTCGCAATCATTTCTGAAAAAGACGGATTTGCGTGGAAGAAGTGACATGGGAGCTGATCGCAGAGGCCGCAGAGAAAATCATTAGCCATGAATTGATGCCAATGAACACGAATTAGAAATACAGGCAAAGGGTTTTGCTGGAAGCTGGTAGACAACAGCTAGTAGTTTTCCATTCCTATGATCGACACAGGTCTCATCGGCTTTGGCGCATCGGGACGCACCTTTCATGCTCCAGTGATCCATGCTGTGCCAAGTATGCGGCTGGCTGCGATACTCCAACGCAGCGGAAACGATGCTGCCAAATCGTATCCGGGTGCGCGTCTTGTGCGTAGCGTGGAAGAGCTGCTCTCCATGCAGGAAATCTCGCTGGTTGTTATCGCCACTCCCAATACGTCACATTACCCATTGGCCCGCCAATGCTTATTGGCTGGAAGACATGTGGTGGTCGACAAGCCATTCACCACAACCTTGCAGGAAGCGGAGGCTCTGATCAAGCTGGCCAACGAATGCAACCGGTTGATCTCTGTTTACCAGAATTCACGCTGGCATGGCGATTTTCTCACCACGCGCACGCTGATTGCCTCCGGCATTCTTGGACGGCTGGCGCGATACGAGGCGCACTTCGATCGTTTCCGTCCTGAACTTCGGCCGGGAGCGTGGCGTGAAAGCAGTGACCCAGGAAGCGGATTGCTCTTCGACTTGGGACCTCACTTGATTGATCAAGCACTGTTACTTTTTGGCACGCCAACCCACTTGAGCGCCGACGTCCGCATCGAAAGAGACGCTGCAGTTGCAGACGACGCCTTCGACATCGTCTTGCACTATGGCAAGTTCCGCGCGGTGCTGGGTGCATCCATGCTGGCTGCATCGCCTGGTCCTCGCTTTCTTCTTCATGGAACACGGGGCTCCTTCGTGAAATATGGAGTCGATCCTCAAGCGGAAGCTTTGAAACTGGGCGAAACACCTGGAGGCGACCGCTGGGGCGAGGAGTCAGAAGCAATGTGGGGAAAGCTCTCTCTTGCTAAGGGCGACGCCATCACAACCGAACAAATCCCCACGGAACCTGGTGACTATCGCCGCTACTATGCCAACGTGCGCGACGCAATCCTGGGCAAGGCCGCTTTAGATGTCACCTCGCAACAAGCACTCGACCTAATGCATGCGCTGGAACTGGCGGTTGAAAGTAGCCGGCGCGGCTGCGTCGTGCCGTGGGACAGCAGCTCTGCTTTACTTGAAACGGCATTACTCTAGGTTCCACGGATTACTCCACAGCCGCGGACGCCGTGACTATGGCTGCCGCCATTGCGAGTTTGTGATCCTTGTCCCAGGGCGGACCTACGGCCCTCCGCACCTGGAGGAAGTAAGCATCGAGGTTCTCTACATGCAACGCCTGGCGTGCCGCACCCAATACGCTCTTCGCGTCGTACCAGTGGACGGGCCAACCCCGTGCCTCGGCCGCGGAGGCCAGGGCCTTGCGATACATCACCCAGTCGGCAACGTTGTGCGCACGGTAGTCCTTGATTCGCTCGGCAATCGTAGGTGGAAGCTGTGGGCACTTGCGAAGGGCGACACCCAGGATACGCGGCACCGCCATCGTTACAGCGTCCAAGGCAAGCACCGCATGCCTCTCCGCTGACACCCGCACGCGCTCTACTAACTCCACGGCCTCCTCGAGCGGGAGCGCCGGGCCTTCGCTGTGGTGCGGAAGCTTCGGCAGGCCCTCGCCCACGAGTTCCACGCGGCGGCGGTCGAGGAGCGTCCCATCACGCGCCATCGTCACCAGCACCGCCCAACCGCCATGATCTGATACCCCGAGGATGCCACCGTTCTTCGACATGATGTTCCCTCACTCCTTCTATTGATCCCGATAACTCTCGCAAAAAACCACGACCTGAATGGGCGTATCATAGAGGCTCACGCCTATGCTGAGGCCGCTCTCCATCCCGCTCGGATTAATGCTGGCATTGCTGGCTGATGGAATCGGCGGCGCTCAAGCTCAATCCCAACCTACACCGCCAACGCGTGAACCGGCTACACAAAACACACCCGCACCAACCTTGCCTCCATCGCAAATGCCTCCCTCCGCTCCGCGCATCAGCTATGCTGGTGGATTCTTAACGGTTGTCGCCAACAATGCCACGCTCGATGAGGTGCTGGTGGGGATTGGGAAAGCAATCGGCGCAAATATTCAAGGTATTCAATCAGAATCTCCAGAGCGGGTCTTCGGCCAGTTCGGACCAGCGTCTCCCTGTCAGGTGCTCGATACTTTGCTGATTGGTTCACGCTACGATTTCATTCTGCTCGGCTCTGCTGGACGGGTTGGATCGGTCCGCGAGATCATTTTGTCACCAAGCGCGGCGGAAACGAACCAGTCTGCACTGGTCACGCCTGTACAACCGTCGATGCAAAGCCCGGTTGAAAACAATCCTCCCGCGGTGGTCAGCAACGAACAGCCGCCAACAGATATTGCTCCGGAAGAACGGGCCGGATTTCGCCGTAATCGCCGAGGTCCCGGCGCGCGGGAAATTGTGAGGCCACAACCACTTCCGCCCAATGGCTCTACTACGACTCCACCACCTGTGCCGAATCTTTAGCACCAAAAAACCGGCGATGGCTCTTCACCATCGCCGGCCAGCTAAAGCTTCAAGCGTCGCTACTTGAAGGACTCAAAGGATTGTGAGAACTGGAAATTGTTCTGCGCAATGCCACTACACGTGGCAGAGGCTGAGCCGTTGTTGGGACAACCTCCGTTATCGCGCCCGAACGACCAGAAAGATAAGCGTGTCATGAACGAATTCGCCATCGCAAAGTTCATGACGGTGTTGGCGTGGACCAATTGGAAGATCTCGGTGTTGGTGTCGTTGATGCCGATCATCACCGTCAGACCGATATTGGAGCTCAATCCCGCCGACACCACCTGGTTATGAGTGGACGTAGCGGCGTTGACTGCGTCCTGGCCCATGTTTGGACCCGTGCAGCTTGGCGCGCTTCCATCCTGGCTGCAGCCATAATCCATCGCCATCACGTTGATTACATCGGGATTGAATCCGTCTTTTTTGGCCTCATTCAGCACCGCCAAACCGGTGTTGATCAATCCACTCGGCAGCACTGGCAACGTGAACGAAACAACCACGCCGGAGTTGGCTGATTTGATGGCTTTGAGTGCTTGAATCAAAGGCGGCAATCCGGGGCCATCGCCCAACGTATCGCTGGCTTCCATGTCGAAGTCGAGCATCTTCACGTTGTAGCGATTGATCACTCCCTGCAGGCTGGTTTGCAATCCACTGGCACTGGTGCACTGGCCGGTAATTGAACCGAGCGCGCCACCAAACGAGATGATTACCTGCGTCCCATTCGCCTGCAACTGCTGCACGATGGTCTGCATGCTGGTGCCGTTGGAGAGGTTGTCTGTAGGCAGGGTCCCACCAAGTCCACCCCAGCCGAAGTTGCAACCTCCGCCGCTGTTGACAAGGAACGCCAAGGTAATGCCTTTCAGCCCCGCACTCTTGGCATTAGCAACAACGCCTTGGCCACTGGCGGTCAAACTCTGGTCGTTGTAGGGAGCAAAAAGCCTCGCGCCCGGTGGCAACGGAGTAGGCGTGGGGCCTGGAGGTGTTGGAGTAGGCGTAGGAGTTCCGCCGCCTCCCCCGCCACTACATGAGACAGGTGAGAACCATGGATCGCCGGTACCGGCTGGGCCGCTGTTGCCAGCAGTGGTTGGATTCGCGCCTTGGCTACAGAACTGTGCCTTGTAGTTGTTGCTTCCGACACTGACCACGGCACCTGCACAATACTGCACAGTGGAAGTCCATGGAGCTGCACAAGAGCCACCACCACCGCCCCCACTGGGCGTTGGTGTGGGTGTTGGCGCTGGAGTGGGCGTAGGAGTTGGAGTCGGTCCCGGAGTGCCACTCACGGGTTGCCACAACGCGGGAACGTTGGGCGGCTCCCACCCGACTTGCGAGGTGTGTGCCTGAATGCACTTGAATGTCTGTCCGTTAAAGGTGACGAGCTGGCCTATTGAATAAGCTGTATTCGGCTGCCAGGCAGGAGCCGATTGGGCAGAAGCTGTAATGGTAACCAGGCATAAGACAACACAGATGCCGGCCACCAGAAGGGATCGGGGTTTCATAAGCTTTCTCCTTTGGATAAGTCCTCATGAATGGAGTTCCCACACGTATTGTTCTTATGCCGTAAAAAGGCACAACGCCCCGATCCTTCTGCCCGGTGAAAAATTGGGACGCCACAGTCTAATACATGAATCGTTTTAATGACAACATTTAAAAGTTATTGAATCGTATCAATTAATTTTATAAGCCCGGCCGCAACTGCATGCAAAACATCCGCATCAGGCTGGAAGTTTCTAATTAAATGCTTTTAATAATTTTATTGACACGATAATAAAGTTCTTGTAATTTTGCCTCCCGCTTCTCTGGCAGGACTGGAACTGCAAGCAAGGGAGGCGCCTTCCGGAATTTCCAACCGCTCTTTTGATCCAGGTATTTGCTGCGTTCGCCTGGGGAGCGGTCGTCCTGTTGCCGTCCTCGATGGCGGCAATCATCATCAACCTAAAAATTGACCCCAATATCAGATCAATCATGAATTTCAGGAGGAACTCTAAATGACGCGTCGGTTCTTTTCACCCTCAACTCTGCCTATGATCGCCATCCTGTTCGCAGGCATGGCTTTGGCCCAGACTGATCCTGGCCCTCGCGGCGGCACGGCAGGCGCTGGGAGTCCGGTCAGCGGTTTGACCGCCACTCAGCAGGCATTTTTCAATAATGCTGCGGCTGTATTTGCCGAAGTGGACTCAGTGAAAGGCACTATTGCAGGCGAGCCCGGAGTGGGTCTTGGTCCCACGTTTAACGGCAACAGTTGCGCCCAGTGTCATGCCGAACCCGCAACCGGCGGTAGCAGCCCTGGTTTGAACAGCCGGCTGCATCCCGTGCCCAATCCACAGGTGGCCCTCGCGACTCGCGATGGCGCGACCAATACGGTGCCTTCTTTCATTACCAACAATGGACCGGTGCGCGAAGCGCGATTCATCTCGACCAACGTCGCCGATGTCCACGCTGCCCTGGATGCCGGAGTTCATGCGCTTTACACGATTAAAGGACGCAGCGATGCCCCCGGATGCAATCTGGCCCAGCCAGATTTTGCTACGGCGTTGGCCCAGAACAACGTGATCTTCCGCATCCCCACGCCGGTATTTGGCCTGGGATTTGTCGAAGCCACACCGGATGCCGCATTTGCGGCGAACCTGGCCGCGAACGCCTCTCAGAAAGCCGCCTTGGGCATCAATGGCCGCCTGAATACCAGCGGCAACGACGGCACAGTCACGAAGTTTGGCTGGAAGGCCCAGAACAAGTCTCTTCTGATCTTCGCCGGCGAGGCCTACAACGTCGAGCAAGGCGTGAGCAATGAACTGTTCACTAACGAACGCTCTGCGGTTCCGGGCTGCGTCTTCAACAGCAATCCTGAAGACCATTCCGACCTCACCGATACCACCGCGAGCCCTTCGGGCGCGGCGTCAGATACCGTGAACTTTGCCATGTTCATGCGGTTGCTGGCCCCGCCAACACCCAGCGGATCATCCGCTTCCATCACCAATGGCTCCAACCTGTTCAGCAGTATTGGCTGTGCGCTCTGCCACACGCCAAACCTCACGACCGGACCTTCGCCGTTTAGTGCGCTGAGCAACGCAACCTATCACCCATTCTCGGATTTTGCGATCCACAAGATGGGCAACCAGCTTATCGACGGTATCCACCAGGGTGATGCTGAACCCGATGAGTTCCGCACCGCGCCGCTTTGGGGACTGGGCCAGCGCCTGTTTCTCCTGCACGACGGCCGCACTACCGACCTGCTGCAGGCAATTGCCGCCCACACCGGCGGCCCGAATAATTGCTTCACCAACCAGGACTTCGACCAGTTCGTCATCAACGGCGTAGCCTTCCAACCCTTCGAGCAAAGACAAACCTGCGTCTCAGAAGCCGATGCAGTCATCACCAACTTCAACAACCTCACCGCATCCCAGAAGCAGGACGTGCTGAACTTCCTGCGCTCGCTGTAGTTACCCCGAAGACCGCGAAGGAAACCTCTTCGCGGTCTTTATCAAGAAAATGTGGCACAGCCTCCCCGCTGTGTTGATGCACGGTGCTGCAAAAGTCTTTCGGAATCTCGATACACTCTCCCCATTGTCATCCCGAACGGAGCGCAGCAAGAAAGTCAGATCCAGAAAGAGGGTTGGCGCGGAGTGAGAGCCTGTCCTGAGGCGAGCCGAAGGAGACCCCGATAATATTTCGGCCTGAATTGCAGATACGAGGTGTTCCACCCGGTTTTTCATACCAAGCGGGTTCTAGAGAATAGCCATGCGCGATTTATACTTCAGCGTCTTCGGTCGAATACCCCGGATCAGCGATTTAGACTGATACGTTATCGGGGTCCTTCACTTCGCGCCTGTCTTTATTCCCGAAGGTCAGCTTTCTCGCTGCGCTCCGTTCAGGATGACAGGGCGAAGGTATCGCAAAAATCGGGGCATTTTTTAAAAGCAGGCAACATTCGGCTTTTAGCCCACCTGCGGCTTTCCTTCTGCCGGATTTCTCTCAACCTACATCCCCGGAAACTTCATCCCCGCCAGCTTCCGGCCGAAGCTGGCTTTGCCCATGTCTTTGAACATCTTTTTCATTTGGGCATATTGACGCAAGAGCTGGTTGACCTCCTGAACGCTGGTGCCGGAACCGCGAGCAATGCGCTTACGGCGGCTGCCGTTGATGACCTCATGGTTCAGGCGCTCGTGGATGGTCATGGAGTTGATGATTGCCTCTACGCGGGTGAGTTGTTTATCGTCGACTTTGTCGGCGGCCTTTTGCATGCCTGCAAACGGCCCGATGCTCGGCAGCATCTTGATGATGTTCTGGAGCGAACCCAGCTTCTTTACCTGGCGAAGCTGGTCGCGGAAATCTTCGAGGGAAAAGCCGCCTCCGGTCATTGCTTTCTTGGCGAATTCTTCCGCCTTTTTGGAATCGAGCTTTTCCTGGGCGTGTTCGATGAGCGTCATCACGTCGCCCATGCCCAGAATCCGGCCTACGATGCGGTCGGGATGGAAAGGTTCCAGCGCGTCATATTTTTCGCCGACGCCCATGAACTTGATCGGCTGGCCGGTAACCTGGCGAATGGAAAGCGCCGCGCCGCCGCGAGCATCGCCATCCATCTTGGTCAGGATCACGCCGGTAATCGAGAGCTTCTTATGGAACTCTTCGGCAGAGCGGACCGCATCCTGCCCAGTCATGGCGTCTGCTACGAACAGAATCTCCGACGGATTCAGGATCTTCTTGAGCGACTCCATTTCCGCCATTAGCTCATCATCGATGTGAAGACGCCCGGCGGTATCAACGATCAGGAAATTGCAGCCCGTATTCACGGCTTCTTTGCGGGCTTCTTTGGCCAGCCGTTCAACCGTGGGAGTATCCGACTTCTCGACCTTGCCTTCATACAAATTGGCCTTGATGGCATCGGCAACCACTTTGAGTTGCTGGCGGGCCGCGGGACGATAAACGTCCACCGAGACCAGCATAGGGCGGTTACCACCTTTCTTCAGCCATGCGGCCAGCTTGCCTGAAGTTGTGGTCTTACCGGAACCTTGCAGGCCAGCCATGAGAATGACCGTGGGTGGTTGCGACGCAAATTTCAGCTTGGCCGTGTCTTTGCCTAAAACCTCAACCAACTCGTCGTGGACAATCTTGACCACCTGCTGCGCGGGTGAAAGGGCGGTCATTACTTCCTGACCGACGGCCTTTTCCTGAATCTGATCGATGAGCTGCTTGACCACCTTGAAGTTGACGTCGGCTTCCAGCAGCGCCATGCGAATTTCTTTAAGCGCTTCCTGAATGTTCTCCGGGGTTAGAGTCCCCTGGCCACGCAGGTTCTTGAATGCTCGTTGTAATTTTTCCTGTAGATTTTCAAACATAGAAGAATGCAGAATGCCCGCAGAGATTTAAGGTCATAAAACTTGCAGACTCAAACCATTGTATCAGGCAACTTCTATCCCAAATTGCAGGCAATATCCGTTGTTGTCCAGAATGGCGAACTCCCGCATTCCTTAATCGAACGCCTCGATGGGATAGACGATCTTCATTCCTATTACACTCGTTCAATAATTCATGTTGAAGTTCACCAGATTCCAGTGGATTGCGAACCAAGACAGCCCGATGGAGGCTAACATGACCAACAAATTCCATACTTTCGCGCCAAACCACAAATTTCGATCTGCCCAAGAACGGATCGTGGCATAAATCACCAGCAGTGATCCCAAGACTCCCAGCACTCCGACTCCCTGAAGCAGCATCAACCGCGCATCAAGCTTGCCGCTGAGCAGGATCGTGGGATCATCTCCGCTGAGCGTAAGCAGCATTCCGAAAGCAAAAATAAGATTGAGCAGACACACAAGACGGACAATCGTGCGCAAGCGCCGCAGTTGCGAAGACAATTCCAGCCGCGTCCTGTAGTGGGCCCGGATCACCGCCCCTACCGGCCAGAACAGCAGCGTTAGCGCCAGAACCGAAAGGCTCCCGATCGCAAGAAAACGATTCCACGGAGTAGCGTCCTCCCACGAAGACCGCTGAAAAACAATCGCGGGAAAGTCGATGGCCAGCACGAATCGTCCATTTTGATCACGCACGAAGGCGACGCGGTCCTGGCCGTCGACCGCTCGAAACACCAGCGGACCGATTTCCTTCCACTTCTGGGTCTCGCCGCGATGATCCTTGAACGGCTGAATCGTGAGTGTCCCATCGGATGCGCCAGTTACATGTACTTCTCCAAAGGGCTCGCTCGCTTTGAGGAAATTGCTATCGGAACGACGGCTGCTCATGTAGTAGCCCGTGACCGAGGCTGCGTCCGCAGAGGCATTGGCAGCGGGCGCAGACTCAGGCGAAGTGTAAGGCAAATACCGGTCCAGGAAGTGCTCCCAAAGAACAGACCGAGCGCTGGTCTCACCCTTTCCGGCACTGTTATAGGAGACAAAAAAACCAAGGCCGGCATCCAGCACCAGATGCATATCACTATGAAAGTAAATCGTATCTCCGCCATGCCCGATGATCCTGTGCCCATTGCGGCTCTCCTCGTAGAAGCCTAGCGCCATGGCGTTCAAGTCCTGTGAAAGCCCGGCCTGGCGCGCGTGCATCTGCTCGACTGTCTGCAGACGAAGAATCTGAGCGTCTTCAAGTTTCCCATTTTGCAAATGGGCGATCATAAAGCGAGAAAGATCGGCGGCCGTAGAAGAAAGGCTGCCCGCGGGCGCTGGGATAATGACCTCGAACGGCTTAGCTTGACCTGAGCCAGTCCTGTACCCCCTGGACATCAGTGGCTTCAAATCCGGCGGCAGGGGCTGCGCAAACGTTGAATGGGGCATCTTCAGCGGCTTGAAGATGTTTTCCGTCACATAGTCGTTAAACGGACGTCCGGAAACGCGCTCCACGATGTAACCCGCCAAAGTCGCTCCATAATTGGAATAAGCAGGAACAGCGCCCGGAGCAAAGATTCTCTTAGGAATATGCTTTGGCAAATATTCTTTAAGTGGGACCGGCGTTTCATCTTCGGGGACAAATAACCCCTTCACCGTCTCCTCGAATCCGGTGGTGTGGGTCAAAATATTGCGCAAGGTTATTGGCTGGGGAAATGTAGCGGGAATTTTGAAATCCAAATAGGTATTCACATCCTTGTCGAGATCAAGTTTTCCCTGTTCCACCAGTTGCATCACGGATGTCCAGGTGAACAACTTGGATATGGAGCCGGGACGAAAGAGCGTCGCATCCACGGAGACGGGACTTTTTTTCTCCACGTCGGAGTAGCCATAGCCTTTGGCAAAAATGACCTTGCCGTCTTTCACCACGCTGATCACCGCTCCCGCGATATTTTCCCGTTCCAGTTGCATCGGCACAAGGCCATCGAGAAACGACTCAACATCGGCCGCCGTCATTTCGTGTGGCGGTGGTTTTACTTTGGCTTCAGTTACTGATGTTGGATTCTGAATGGGTGGCTGTGGTGCGGGAGTAACACTGGGGTTCTGGGCAAAAGCGCCGATACAGATAAGCAGGAGTACAACAACCGCGCACTGGCAACGGGCGATCATGATGAATGTCCCCTCAAGCAGTGGATGAAAAAGCTGCGGAAAAGAATAGCACGCGAAGCGCATTGTTCGCTTTCGAACACCGATTCCCAAGACCGGGCATCCCGCTGGAAGTCACATAAGCAGCTAACGAATTCAGCAACAATGCCGTCAATCACTTAAGGCCGGGACTTGGTTGGAAGCAAACTTGCTTGACGATTCAATGGACGAGTTTGCCCGGACGGAGGTGGTCATATGACCAGAATCGAGCGTCTGCGCGAGAAAGTCACGGGCCCCTTAGACTTAGAACATCTGATGCAGAAAGTCGAAGCTGGATGGCGGCTGGTGGCCCTGGAGTGGCGGCGGGAAATTGAAGGCGAGGAGGCCACCCCACCCAAAGAAGAAGTTCCCTACGGCCTGCGCGTGGCCGATGACGGATTGCGGTTGGAAGAAGAACCTGAAGAAACGCGCGTCCTGTTAGCCATGATGGAGCTGATCGTCCAAGACTATCCATTTTCAAAGGTCGCCAAAGAGTTGAACGAACGAGGCTTCCGAAGCCGCGACGGCTCCCGATGGAATCCTGTGACCGTGTTTAATATGCTCCCCAGGCTGATCGAGGTCGGGCCAAAAATCTTTTCCAGCAACGATTGGGAAGTATTGAGAACAAAGTTTCCCAGAAATTATTGAACCTGAGTTCAACCGCAAAGGCCGCTGAGGAATCGTAACGTGCTGAATGCAGTTCAGAGTCTATGGATTGGCCCCAGGCTGTCATCAATGGAGCGGTTGTGCATAGAGTCATTTTTGCAGCACGGGCATGAATTCCATCTTTATGTGTACGAAAAAGTTGACGGCGTACCCCCGAATGTCAAACTGGTCGACGCGAATGAGATTGTGCCCTCTTCCCGCATCTTTTTCTACAGCGAAAATAATTCTTGCGCGGGTTTTGCCAATATGTTCCGCTATAAGCTTCTGCTGGAGCGCGGAGGTTGGTGGGTTGACACCGATACTGTCTGCCTGAAGAGTTTCAATTTTTCCGAACCATACGTATTTTCCAGCGAGAATAGCGCGGCCGAATCGGACACGGAATCCGGCTATTGTGTCAATAACGGGATCATGCGGACGCCGTCCCACACAGAACTGATGCAATATTGCTGGGAGCATTGTGACCGGGCAGACAGCCGCACATTGAAATGGGGCGACACAGGCCCGAAACTAATCGCGCGTGCGATTGACAATTTTTCCCTCGCTCGGTATGTTCAGCCGCCCGCCGTCTTCTGTCCCATTCCGTTCGATCAATGGAACCGGCTACTCACGCCCGGCCTGGAGTGGAATTTCGGCAACGACACGCAAGCGGTCCACCTGTGGAATGAAATGTGGCGGCGTAACAACTGCTCCAAAGATGCCAACTACGATCCAGGTTGCCTCTATGAGCGTTTGAAGTCCCGGTATCTGGATAGATCGGAAAATGGCGTTGGCTGATTCGCGCATACCGGAACCCAGGCATGGCGCTGGCCGCGCATTTGAACTGGAGGCCTGTTTTCCGCACAGGATTTGCATCAATCTTGCGCGACGCCCTGACCGTTGGACAAGAGTTCAAGCGCAGTTCCAGCAACACCAGATCGAAGTCTCTCGCTGGAATGCTGTGGACGGGGCTGCGGTCCAAGTGCCACCACAGTGGCGCTATTCATCCGGCGCCTACGGTTGCACTGTCAGCCATTTGGACGCAGTGCGCCACGCCAGGACAAACAACTACGAGTCGCTGATCATCTTTGAAGATGACGTGGAGCTGCATAGCCAATTTCGCGTCCTTTTTTCAGAGTTTATGGCTCAACTTCCCGCGTGCTGGGATGGGCTCTATTTCGGAGGCATTCACCGCAGCGATCCGGAGTTTCTGGCAGAGAATGTTGTCCGTTTAAGGGAAACCAACTCTACCTACGCCTATATATTGAGAAATCAAGCGTTCGATGCATTTATTGCGCTGAACGAAAAACTCCAATCGCCCGTTGACGAAACCATGAAAGTGCTGCAAGCAGAGTTCAACTTCTACTGCTTCCTGCCACACCTCGCATGGGTGGCTCGTGACTATTCCGATGTGCTCGGTGCAGAGGTCAATCACTGGTGGCTCCAGGGTGGTTTCGTATTGGACGGAACCAAAATCGAAGCACAAGCAAAAGAAACGGGCGGCTTGATTCTGCCATCGAGACAGCCAATCCGTTTCCGAAGGGATGTCCTCGAACTCATTTTGCCGCCCATCTGTTCTGTACTGCCTGAAGTGATTATTCTGGCATCTTCTGCAGACCGTGACGCTTTAGCTGCAATTCAGATGCCGGATAAATGCAGAATCATCTGCTGCGACCAAGAGCCTGTCTCTTGTGAACCATGGGACCTCGCGCGCGATTCGGTGGGATTGTTTCGATCCGACTGCCAGTACATTTTTGCTTGTGCTGCCGATACCTACGTTTCCAACTGGGAACTGCTGGCGGCACTGCACCAATGCCACAACCACGATTTAGTAATCCCTGGTGAAGCACCGGTTGACTTAACAGCCGAGGATACCCGGAAAGCCCTTGGGGAAGGAGCAGAGAAGGTAGACACCCGCTTTTATCCTCGCCATCCATCTTCCGAACCCCTCTCCGGGCTTTTCATCGCTTCCCGTGGCTCACTGACGGGAGAGCCACAGCCATCAAAGGCATTTCGATGTCCGTCGCGACCTCTCCGCCTGCTCATGCAGTAGAAGTTGCTGTATCATGTTCGTTTTCTTGTGCCTTGATACAAACATTATGGACAATGCCAGAACCGAGGTTTCTGCTGATTCTCTGATACTTCCGCGTGGCGGAGCGCGTACGACTTCTTCCCTGCCAACTGTTTCGCCGCGAATCTTGTTCGCAGAACATCGCGGGCCCTTCTGGACTCGTATGGACCGGAATTATCGTTATAAGTATGAGCATATCAGGAAGCTGCTCGAGCCACATGCATTCAGCTTTGCTGATCGGGCACATTGGTCGGAGGACACAGGACCAAACCGTTATGCGGTTCTGCTCGTCGGTGTATTTGCGGCGCTTGCGTACCAGGACAGCCGGCCCCTGCCGCCTGTTCCCGATGGCTGGATTCGCAGGATCAAACAACGGTGCGTAATGGTGGAGGACCTGTTACCGCGATCAGCGCTCGTTGAGGCACTGAAGGATCGATATCAGTATCTGGTCTCGACCTACGATTGCGATCATCTGATCCGGTTACAGCAGGAACTACCGGGCCTTCGGAAAACTTACATCATTCCACACCACATTAATACCGACATATATAAGGACCAAAAACTGCCCAAGATTCATGACGTACTGTTTTATGGCAACGACGATATTCGGACATATCCTTTTCGCACCCGGCTTCGAAATCTGCTGGCAGGGTCGCGATTGAAAGTACACGTCATTCAGCATCCGGATTATGAAACGTTTGATCCGGCGCGATGTGGAGCGGCCTTGGCCGGCGCCATCAACCAATCATGGATTGCCATTGCGACTCCTTCCATTCATGACTATCTGGTCGCCAAATATTTTGAGATCAGCGCAGCCGGCGCCATGGTTGCAGGCAAGATGGCAACCCAGGGCCTGCCGATCTGGCAAGAAAATTACCTGCGGCTTGAAGAAGACATGTCCGACGCAGAAATTCTGCATCGTTTATTCACTGCCCTTGAAAATAAGCCTTCCTTGCAGCGTCAAGCGGCAGAAATGAACGCTTTGGTCCATAGGGAGTACTCTCTCAACCGGTATGTAGAGCGGCTCATGTCCGCGATGCACAGCATTGCTTTGGATCTTTCGAGAACACATAGTAGTACCACTCAGTGATCAGCTGATGGCTTTTCGACGGGTAGTCATCCCCTTGCATCGCAACAAACAGGAATCCCAATTGCGTCAATTCGCGGATGACCGCTCGCGGTACCCAAAAATGCGTCACCAGGTGACAAGTATCCAGCATGTGCCCTTCCCCGCGCAAAAACGGCGTCTTCAACGCATAAAGCCTGGTTCGTTGGATGGAAGATCGAATTGCCCGGCGCAATGCTGTCGCGCAGCGATTCAACCAATTCAAGATCGAGCGACGACTCCCTTCAGCGGTGTTTTGTGCAATCTTCCAATCAGGCCGGGCAAAGATTGCGCGTGGATTGTGCGACGAGAAAATAAGCAGGCCACCGTCCTTTAACACACGATGGCATTCGCGAAGACATCGCCAACGGTTTTCGTCAGGGACAATGTCATCCAGCGTGTTGAAGGACAAGACGGCAACATCGAAAGAACCATCGTGAAAAGGAGATAGGTCAGTGGCTGAAGCGACAAGAAATTCCCATTGTGGATATTTCGTCTGGCAGATGCGGATCATTTCCGGCACATAATCTATGCCGACATAGCGTGAAGCGCCCGCGGCGAGCAATTCTGAGGTGCGTCCACCGCCAACACCTATGTCCAGAATTGCCATGCCGGGTTTTATGTAGGTGCTGACCAGCAGACGTTCGCAAGCGGTAATGTACGTCTGCTCTTCATAGTCGGTTACGATCGTTGGATCGCTATAAAACTCAAAAGTTTTCTCTGCGTGGCTTGTTCCATGAGGTTTCATCTAGAGTCCATCTCAAAAACTCTCTTTGTCGTACCCCCTTGTCATCCTGAACGGAGCGCGGCAAGGAATTTCATAACTACGGAAGATGATCGGCGCGGAGTGAAGGACCCCGATAATGTTTTGGGGCTGAATTACTGATACGAGGTGTTCTACCCAGATTTTGTCACCGGCGCGATAGAGGATGACCACAATGCCACTCTAGACTTGAACCTAGACGCTTCGCAATCTTGGTTGAATACCTCGAATCAGCGATTTCGATTGACACATCATCGGGGTCCTTCACTCCGCGCCCATCATATTTCCTAGTTGTAGATTCTTGCCGCGCTCCGTTCAGGATGACAGGGGATAAGGCGTCGCAAAAACCCGATCATAGTTCTAAACTAATTGACACTAGTCAAACCACTGTGTTTCATAGCCATCCACGCAGGCAATCCATTTCCCATCTTCCAGTCGATGAGCATCGATGTGGTGCATGCCATCTGCGTTCCATGTTTTGCCGGGAGACAGCAACGGGCTCTCGGGCAATTCAGTTTCGCGATAAGCCTCCGGAGTAAGCTCGCTCACGGCAAAGGCACGCACCTGGGTGCCGTATTCGGGCACACAATCCTGAGCCAGACGTAACAGGCTGCCGTTACCATCTTTTCCGTTCCAGGGGATCACCCTGCCTGCCGGGCGGGCGCGCCTGGGATCGCCCTTAATCAATGGGTTTTGCGGATGCGGCGTCCAGGGTCCGCGCAGGTCATCCGCGTGAAACAGGGAAACTTCGTCGTGGCGGCGCGGCCTGCTGCAGGCAAACATCCACCATCTTCCATCGTGTTGGAAAATGGTGGGGTCGGCATAAACGCCCGGCACCAGGCTGGCGCAACGCTCCCAGCGTGTGGGAAACTGCACTGCACGATAAAGTTGGATACATCCCAGGTCGAGCGTTTCCGGGACCATGTAGTATTCACCATCCCAGAAAAACACGCAGGGATAAGAGAGGTGGAATGGCTCGCGCAGGACGATTCCCTGATACTGCCACCTGAGGGCATCACTACTGGTGGCAAGGCCAATTTCGCCACGACGATTGTCCGCATTGAGCACCTCAAAAAAGAGCATCCACTGGTTCCCTACGCGCACCATGAAAGGATCTGCGACAAAAGCAGCTTTCACATCCGTAATATGCTCGCGAGTAATTGTGGGAACGCTGGTCTCAGGCGCAGGAACCAGCGCGAGCGGCGAAGGGCCGGAATAGATGGCAATGGACCAAATCACTTCCCAGGTTCGGGGTTTGGACTCTGTTTTTTGGTCAGTCACGGTGAGCTGTAATTTTAATGGGAATCGGCGCCCTTACCAGCAGGAACTTCCGATGAGTCCTGTGCGATCGCGCGCACAATCAGGTACTCCTGGCCCCTTTCCTTAAGCCCCAGTGTAGCCGAAGCCACGTGAAGATAATAAACGCCGGGACGGGGAGGGGTAAATTCAACCGCATAGACTCCCGGCTCGCCGGCTGGCTGCGCCAACTGGCGCGAAGACCACATTCCGGGCGCAAGATAGATCAATGCTTGCACATCATTGATTCCATCCTCAGGATGGTTGCCCGGTTCTTCAGACAGCCGAAACAGAACGCGCATTTTTTCTCCTGATCGAGTCGTGTGCCGGTCGCCCAAAAACTGCACTTTGGGTGTATGCGCGAGGAGGGCCGGGTTCGGATCTACGCGTAAGGGAAAGCAATGCACAAATTTTGGCGAATCCAGAAAGAAAACAACTTCATACATCCCAGGGCGGCCAAGAACGCCGCTGGACTCGTAGAGCCCAGGAGAGGACTTCTCTCGCAAACTCCGGTCCACGACCATCACCGCCTTAGGTTCGCGACCATAATTGGAAAATGTTCCCACCGGCGCGGCCATGCCCGCGCGGTAATAGTAGATCGACAGGTCTTTGGGATCGGCAACCAGCACTGCTTCTTCCCCAGGCGCTTGTACTACGCCATCTGCGGGAGAATCAGCGCCCAGGCCGGGCGGGTTGTTTCCAGCGGGGAAATCCGCAACCCCAACCGGCGCTCCACGTTTACCAATCTGGTCCAGCGAAACCATGAGCACTTCATCGTGTCCTTTGTGACGGATGTACGCCAGAGTATCTGAGAATGAAACCCGGTCAGGCTTGGTCTTGGTATCAAAGGTCTGCATTAGCTCATTGGAAGCCGAGTCGATAATGTAGCCTTCGTTTTTGTCGGAATTAATGGCAAAGGCGTAGCGCCCGTTGGGGGCAAAGCGGACCTGCGTAACGCCCGGCGATACTTTGATGGTTGCCACTACGAGGTGCCGGGACGCATCAATCGCGGTGATGGTGCCATCACCGGGATTGGCCGCATAGACCAGTCCGGCCTTGCTGGAGTAGGCCAGAGAAGAAGGAGCCAGGCCGGTATTAACGTCTGCGATCTTTTTAAGGCTCCGAATGTCAATCACGGAAACGGTATTTTGCGCGCGATTGGAGACGAAAGCAAAACGGCTATCTGCGCTGAAGACGGTCTCATGATCGCCGCGCCCGGTAACAATTCGGGCTGCGAGTTTAAGATCTTTGGCCGTCAGAACGCTTACGCCCGAGTCATTGGCATCGGGCGCTGATTCACCGGACGCCACCCAGAGATAATGCTCGTCCGGTTGAAGGGCCACGCGTGATGGATGAAGCAGGACCTCCGCAGTAGCGGCGACCGTCCAGGATTTTGTGTCTACCACAGCGACCTTGTTTGCCTGAGGAAGGGAAACAAAGATGGTGGATTGATTACCGGTCAGCGTCCAGTCATAAGCTGGCGCGGGAAGAGAGACCAGCGTCAACAGCTTGCTGTCTCCGTAGCCCAGGAGCGGGTCAATCACGCTCAAGGTGGCATCGGAGTTCATGGCGACCACAAAGAACACGTTGAGATCGCTGGTGGGCGTGGCGTTAAATCCGCCGCCCAGAAACGCTTTGAGTTTGTTGGCGCAGGTCTCGGGGCTGCGGCTTTGTCCGGCCGCCACTACATCAACCCAGGCAGCAGGGTGAGCATTCGTGACCGGGCGGCCGCTCGCGGTGTCGTTGATCTGGAAGCGAAAAGTAACAGCATCGCCCTGTCGCAACTCCGGTTTCGGGACGGGAATTGGTTTAGCAAGATCGACCGCAAAATCTACGGCAAGGCCTTCCTGCACGACGCGTCGGTGCGCGCCGTTGTCGGACTTGTCCGGCAATCCGTCCGCTGGTTGAACCGCGCCGGCCTTATCGATCTGTGCAACACCTGTCACGCCAAGCAGCAAGAAAGCAGCCAGCACGAGATTAATTTTGATCATAAATAGAGGAATAGTTTTCATGTTCGGTCAGTTTGAATTCCAGACAGGCTCTTCACTCCAGCTTTAGCTTCTGCCGGTAACAGGACATGGCTTCAGCCATGCCCTGGAGTTTATACATTTTAGCGGTGGCAGAGCGGCCCTTTAGGGCCGCGTCTCCTGCTCATTTACAATCTTTGGGCTTTAGCCCCGGCCGCTCCTATGCATATGCATCTTGCTCCCCAGGAAATTCACACATTTTTTGTCCCTTCCGTTACCGATGGACGAAAGGCCATCCTTCAATCTCACCGCATGGCCGGGCTCCTGATTGACGTCATGCAACAAAATCGCAAGCAGGGCCGCTTTTTGCTCCACGAATTCGTGGTTTTTTGACCACGTTCGGCATGAGTAAAACTCATGCCCTGATACCCTCAAAGGCTAAAGCCAACTGAGGTTGTCGGTCCATCACTACCTCTGCTTTAGACTGTTCAGGAAATCCCGGCGCCATTCCGGCGGCAAGCTATTCAGGATTTGAGAGTTGGTAAGGTGACGGGGCGCCGCTTGCTGGTCCATGAGCAGCCGCTGGATGTGCTCGTCGCCCACGAGAATGCCGTTGGCAAAAAAATTCGTTTGCCCCTTGCCGGCTTCAATATCCGTTCCGATTCGCAGATTGTGGATGGGAACCGGTACCGGACTCTCGCGCCGCTCTACGGCAATCAACTCCGCATTCCCGCTCTCCGTGATCACGACGTCGCCCGCCTTCAGACCCGATGCCATCACGGGGCCGCGCGGAGTCATGACCGGATGTCCCTCGGTCAGCAGTAAGGTGTGGCCGCGGTCGTCGCGCAGGTAGACCAAGGGGTTGGTTTCATTTCCCCAAGTGATCGCGCTCACGCTGCGGTTGACGCCGCTTGATCTCACCAGTTCATCGCCCTTGCCCTGAAAGTCTTCAATAGCTCTTTCCGATCCGTCGGCCATGCGTATCTTGACTCCATCGGGAAAACAGCCGATTGCGATCTTCATGGTAGGCACGGGAAAGGTATCCGGCAATCCCCATTGCGTGCTGTCGCTGGTGAATGTGGCCCCCGAAAAGCCGGCGGTGGTTTGCATAAAGAGCTGGAAAGTGTAATTGAACGTTGTGCCGGTTTGAGTTGGAACGAGGCAGCCTGAGTTTGGAAAAGAAGCCGGGGGAAGGTTCCAGGAAGCTACATTTTGATTCATTGTGATGACGCTGCTCAAGTCGGTAGTATTGTTTGATGCCTCCAATACGCACCCGCCCTGAACCATATTTAGCACAATGTAAAGAGATCCGGTCAACGGCGTAAGCGGCGCTGACCCCATATTGACCGAGCCTTGAATTGGAAAGATGATATTCGGCGGGTTTGAACTGCCTTGGCAGCCGTAGTCGCAATCCGACTGAATGCGATTCCCATAACAGACTGAGATAGCTTTGGCCGGGTTGTTGACGACACATGCAGTATTCGCATTTGTCATGCACTGCTGTTGAGTGCCAATACTCGGACTATAGGCAGGAGACTGCTGGCAACCATTGGACGCCCCTACTTCGAGTTCCAGGATCACACTGAAAGCCTGCAACGGAGCACCTTTCGTAGGCGCGACCAGGAACAGTGCATTTGCCATGATGCTGCTCGCACTCGTGGGAGCTGGCGCATTCACCGGCACGTTTACGTTGCTGGTTGAAAAGACGTCCTGTTGTCCCTTATTGAGAATTTGACCGGTATTTACATCGAACAGGCTCATGAAAACTTGCGTGTTGTACGGGATTTGGCCAGCCGGGTAGGAAGAATAGGCATTGCTTTCGTAGTTGTGATTTGTATCCTCGCCAAATTTGGTCACATAGTTGACTCCTCCAAGCATGGCCCCGCTACTGCTGCTATTCGGTGCTCCGGACAAATCAGCGGTTTTCATCATCACAGGCGGTCCGGCTTTACCCTTGCGAAGGGCATTGGTCATTCGAAAAAGTTGTGGGTTGTCTTTGGGTGTCCGGCCAAAATGTCGCAACGTATCCATTACATAGGCATATTGTTGTGGGTCGGCCAGGTTCAGCTTGTGCGGAATCAGACGCGAAGTATGGTCCACGATGTATTTTAGGTGTGCCTGTTCTTGAGCAGACAGCTTATATGGTTGGGCGGCGTTCTTATTGTATGGTTGGGCGGCGTTCTTACTGGCCTGTCCTGTGGTTTCAACCGGCAATAGAATCAAGGCCAAGACCAAAATCGGCAGAGTCCCTAAGAATCGTTGGCGGCAAATCATGATCCCTCCTTCGTAAATCTGTTTTCTCAAACATTTATATGTAAAAAGAACGGTAGCCAGGGACCGGCGACGGTAATCGCCGGTCCTGGGATTCTGTGCTTACCGAACCGTTGCCGTGTAACTTCCACTGGAGCTTCCACTTTGAGCAGTGGCGGTCACCTTTGTGCCGGCAGAAGAACTCATCGAGCACGACCAACTCCCGTTGGAATTAACCGTAGCGCTGCATCCGCTCCCTGAAGCGGGTGTAACGGTGACTGAAGTTGGCATGGTTGTGCCGGGCTTCACCATCACTGATCCTGCAATTTGGGTGGTGGACGCATTACTGATGACCACCGAGACATCCTGAACCCGCAGCAATCCCCACATGCCATTTTGGGCGTTGTCACGGAACATCTCGTACAGATAGTCGCCGCTCACGCGATCGGCGCCACCGGCGCTATCCAGCAAGGTGTTCAGGACCTGGTAAGGCACCACCTGCTCCATGCCCAGAGTCTGGGAGAGAGAATTGAAGCCGAGGCGGCTGCCCTCTCGCACCCAAGGCTCCTCCTGCCAGTGGTGTCCATGTATATTGAACACTCCTGGAAAGACGGCGGTGCCACCAGCAAAGGCCATGTGAATCCGCACCGGCATCCCGGCGCTGGTGTAAAGAATCGGCGTCTCCGGATCGCCACCCACCAGCGAGTTGGAATAGCGTTCTGGAATGTATTCCGGCTGGCTGGCGGCCGCCGACCGGAGCGACGGGATCAACTGAGCCAGTGTTTCCGGATGACGTTGAAGCGCCTGCAGGTTGAACTCTCCCCCCTTGCGCTCGATTGAGGAAAGGTTGATGGGCCTATGCTCCTGTTTCGCCTCATCGAGGAAACCGGAGAGGGTCTTAGGCTTGGTGACCTGTTTTGCCTGTGATTGCGCCGGCCACCTGTATACGGCGCCGTCGGATGACGGAGTTTTAGCGAACGGCTCCGATCGATAGTTGAAGCCGGCTTGAACGTTGGGGAAGTTGCCGGAATTGTTCTGGTTGTCTATATCGTTTTGGCCGACCAACACCAGTTCGCGGAATGCGTGGTTGTCGGCCAGGGTAACTGTAGCCGCGGCTCGCGTGTTGGCGTCTTCCTGCCACTGAGCGTTCGGCGGCTCGACCACCAGCACACCTACCAAGCCGCTGAAGTGCTGCAATAAGGGATCAGAAGGCTCTAGCAGAACGGTACCGGCTTCCATGGGCGTGCCATCCGCATTTCCGGCAAACCAGGTAACAGTTGCCGTGCCTCCTGAAGCATTGGCCGTCTGCTGATTGTTGAAACCAACGTTGAAACCCATACCGCCGGAAATGTTGGGATCGTAGAACAATAGACTTGGAATGACCGCCGCTGAAGACGACACGGGCAGGCTTGCAGGGTTTGGAACATTCGTCGTGCCAAATGGACTGCTTTGCAAAATGTTGGTCTGGAACTGCTCTGCCGTAGACGGGCCGGGAAGATGGTTGGTGAGTGTAACTTGAATGCACGAACCGGCAGTGGTCCGCAAAATCAGTGGTTCAACAGGAACATTGGGTTTTAGGGTCCAACTGCTTCCGGATGTATTCAAATCATCTTTCCGAACATACATCAGCGCCTCGGGATAGGCGAAGCCCGAACTCTGAGTCTGTCCCCTGGTGTTGTAGATAAGCTGGCCGGGGTTCGAACTTTGATTGGCGAGCGCTTCCGCTGCCGAAATAGCCACTACCTGAATCTGGTTAGGAGTCTTCCCCGAGCATGGGTTCGCCGCCGGTGCGGTTGAGGGCATGGGATTGTTGGGCAGCGGTTTCAGATCCGAGTAGCCCCCGTTCGGAGCCTTGGCGGAATCAAAAGCGCGAAGAATTCCCCAAAGCCCGTTGGTCACGCCGTCCACGCCCGCATCGGTTTCGTAAACGTAATCTGTGGAGTATGGATTTTGTGGTGGCGGACTCTGCGGGTTCACCGGCGTGGTGGTGGTATGCGGCAAATCGAAAAGCATCTCCCAGTGCTCCGAGATTCCCATGCCTTGCGTGTTGCGGAAGCCGGAATTAGCGTAGCTCGGCTCGAACATCCACTTGATTCCCGGAATGTGGAGCGAATGAATGTTCGTGTGCGCGCCAACCAGTGTGCGGATTTGCACTTTGTCGCCTTGATAAGCCCGCAGCATGGGCGTGAACGGGTCAGTTCCCTGTGCAGAGGTAGATCCTCCCGTAGGAACCAACGGCGGTGGGAATTTAAAGCTGCTCCCAGTCGAAATTGGCGTACCGGCAGGTGGCTGGGCATTGAAGCACGGATCGTTACGCTGAATGGAACTGAAGCCATACGAGAGATCAGTTGCGTTGGAGCTTGGCGTTCCAGAGAGGCACCAACTCGGGGAAGTTCCAGAGACCGTCGAATTTACGCGCGACGGGACAGGTTCATTCCGGTAATTTAGCGAATATGTACCATTGGTGGCGTTGCTGATGATTACCGGGCTTGGCACCGTGTTGTTCTGCCCGGGCCCTGGTGAGTTAATGGAATGAGCCGTGTCAGACCAGCCTGGCTCCATGTTAGGCAGATACACGCTGGCCGAACTTGTTGCATTGGCGATGCAATACTGCTCGTTCATATCTGGTGGAGCCGGATCGGAGATCAGGTAGGTGGCGGCAACACTGCTGAGTAGCCCTGTGCACTTGCCGCCAGGCGCGTCGAATGCCGTAGCCTGACTGGTCAAGGTAATGCCGTTTCTCGAGAAAAGCACTCGAACAGGATCGTTGGCAGGAATCACTCCAGGGGTCAAGGTGATAGCCGCTGAATTTGTAAACATCGGGGTTGTGGGAATTCCCTCATGGGAAATGCTCTGATTGGTGTAGGCCAGTTGAAGATCCTGGAATTCCAAGGCAAATTCCCGGTAACTGTCCTCAGGATGAGCGGCGACGATGTTGGCCTGCCAGGTTGTCGGTCCACCATCCGTACGGCGATAGGTGCCGGACGGGCACTGCCCGGGCACCGTTTGATACTGCTGGGTGCTGGGGTTGTAACAGGAAGTAGTGTCATACAACTGCTGTCCGCTCGTGGAATCAAACCACTTTGAATTCTCCGGCTCGACTACCAGGCCCGCATACAAACCGGCCTGCTGGTGGGTCGATGGACCAAAATGGTCATGGGTGAAAACCGTGCGCAAGGTGCGATCAAAGCCCCTGTTGTTGACCAGTGGATCGGTGCCCCAGAGTTGGACGGTGGTTTGCGCTCCATCCCAATTCTGGCCGGCAGGAGGCTGGCCGAAAATGCCTGGGCAGGGCGGGGTACCGCAATTCGGGGTCTGATAGTCTTCAGGATAGGGGTGCAAGCGCAGCTTGGTCTGCTGATTAGGATTGTAGAACTGACGCGCGCCATCGTCGAAAGCATACAATCCGCCCACCTGATTGATGGCAAAGATCCGCTCCCTGACTTCATCCGAACTGAGCGTCCCGTCTTCATAATTGAAGCCATTGGAAGAGCCATCCGAAGCCAGTACGTCGAACTTTACCAGATGAATATGCTGGCCCAGGATGTCAGTGGGTGTCCGAACCTCGAAGTCATCCATCTCGTAGTAGCTGGGAACAAGATTGGTTTGCCAGTACTCGACCGTTTCTCCGGTAGTAGAGCGGAAGAAGAAAGGTTGCGGCGGCCGCTGTCCCGCTACGGTCGGTTTTACATCGTCCCACAGAGTGATTAAGCGTTGCTGCGGGAAGTGCCAGCCTGATTTATTCAGAACAGTATCAATCTGGATGTTCGCGCCTTTGTAACGGCGGGTATTGACCACAGAATCGCCAAATGCGGTAACGCCCGGTGAAGCGAAGGGCGCCCCGGAAGCCGGCGGCAAGCCGTTGAGAATGAAATTGCCGGGATCGCCATTGGGCAGGAAAGTCCGATGAGCGCGTTTGGAATGCGCGGCCATAGCGGCCCGCTCCACGGCCGTTCCCTCCTCGGGCAATTCAAATGCCTTCAAATTGCCCTGTCTCAAAACGTGGTTGGTGTCGTAGAGCACGAAATCCTTAGTGAAATCCCAATTGGTATGGAACTCGCGATAGATCTTGCCGTCCAGCACCAGGTGGCGCGGCAGGCCACCCGTGAGCAGTACCTTGTGACCATTTTGGAATATCGGTATGCCGTTTGCGTCCACCTTCCAGGCGAAATCCAGCGGCGGATGCGGTGCGCGATGCCCAGCCACGCCCGGAACAAAGAAGGGGTAACCAGGATTGGAATAGACTGGCTTGGTACCGACAACCTTGTCAGGGATTACCTCGATTCGCCGATGATCGCCACTGCCGGAAGTGATGTCTGCAAGCTTCACATCGGCAGGAAACGGCGCCATCGCCAGAGTTGGCATGGGCACTAGCGCGGGAACTGGCGTGCCTGCGCGAATCTCTCCATCCGGGAGAACACGATTGACACCGGCCACAGGAGTTACGCGATCGGGCCCTAGCTGTGTTCCTTCTTCAAAAACATCATGTACGCGCCAGAGCGACCACATCCCGCCCGCGAAATGAGGATAGAAGTGGCAATGAAAGATGGAATCACCCACCGTAAGATTGCGGTTGCCGCTGCCGCCGTAGGTGATCTCCAGTGTGTAAGAGGCGCCTGGAACCAGCATCTGGCTGTCAAGATATTGGCTGTCCGCGCTGTTGGGCGAGTGCAGCCACTGGTGCGCGTGCAGGTGATGGACATGCGTAGCGCCGGATCCGCCTGCGTGGAGAATGCGGAACTTCACATGATCGCGCATATAACTGTGATAGACATTGGAGGGATCGTCAGGATAGTAAGCTTTGGTGGCCTGCTGTTTGGTGTAGGGAGTCCAGCCTTTGTCGTTGGGCTCGTTCACCACCAGGTTGTTGTCTACGCACTGTCCGCCGGGAGAGTACTGCTGAGTGGTGTTTGCGGGGCATTCGCCCGGAGCCGGAGGTGTGCTGCCCTGCTGTGGGTTTCGTAGCACCTGGTTCTGCGCATTGGCCGGAACATCCACGACCATGGCTGGATCGCCGACGGCCCACGAAGTGAGAAAGAATTCCTCGAATTTAAGGTCAACAGCATCGGCATTGCCTTCCGGTCCTACGCCCAGGCGGTTGGCCAGAATCTCAGCGCCAATTCCCGCGATGCCGTAATTGATGGCAAATGCATCTGACCCTGCGCCTAGAACGTTGCTCAGTTCAGGCGAGGCAAACTGCTCAAATGCCTGCACTGGATTGGGGTTGTGATAGATGATGGTGAACTCTCGATAGGGTTCCCGGCGGTCCGGTTCAGCCGAATTCTCGTTGAACGTTGGCTGCACCTCGGAGTAAGGGAAACGGCTTGCTTGGGGACCAGTGATGACGGCTGTGAGATCGGTGTAAAAGAGCTGGCGCTTGGAGCCCAGCAGAGGCGTACATTTGCCGTTCTGTACGCTTTGCGCTCGATCATCCATCTTCAGGATGGGATAACACGCCCGCCCATGAGGATCGTTTGCCAGATAGCGCGCTGCGTAATTCACGACTGGATGGCCGGTGTGCGCCCCAGGATTGGGAAGGGCGCGAGCCGTGTACTGGCCCTGTTCCAGTTCGTTGCCTTCATCCTCAAAATCCAGGGCATAGATATATCCATCCGGGTCCACGACCACGTCCGCGGTCTGGAATGTCTGGCGATCCGTGCTGATCGTGGTGAGCACAAAGATCTGCCGATTCAACTGTGCCGCCGGCACCGGCGTGGCAAACACGCTGGCGCGTATTTTGGCGAACAAGGGCTGGCCGCCAACGCCCATTTTGGGAGTCAGGTGCATGTTCGGCGGAAGGTGGTTTTTGTTGAAAGTAGCGAGATGCAAGTCTTCCCGCGTGACCTGGCTGCGGTAATATTCGGCCTGGGTAGGCTGGACGTTCACCGCCCCAAACATCCCGTTCACCAGTTGCCCATTCTGGGCGTTCTCGATATCGCCCGTGCTGTAGAGGATGAACGTGCCTTCGGCGGCCGCAAAGTACTTGTAGATGACCGGCGTCCCATCCGGTTGCGCCAAACTCGAGCTGTTCTGGCCAACCCATGATCCGTCGCTGTTGATGGTCCCGGCCAAATCCAAGCCGGTGAGATGAATGCTGGCGACATTCGTATTGGGCGCCAATCCCGTGTCGTTGAGATAAGCAGGATCGGATCCAAGCAGATTGCGAAAATGGATTTCCAGGCACTCGCCTTGATTGACCCTCAGCACCAGGGGACGAGCACGTTTGTCCGAACGCAGGCGCACCTGGCCCGGCTGCAACTGGCTGGGATCAACGTGGAGCTTCTGGTCATTGCCAAATTGATCAAGAGGATTGCTCATCGGCACCACATCCGACTCCAGGGCAAAAATCATTCCCTGGGGCTCCGCAGCGCCCAGGCGGTTGTACATAAACGGCTGGTAAAGCGCCACGACATTAGCGACCACGGTCTTGCCGTCGGTGCAAACATGTTGAGGTTGAGCAAACGTCAAAATCGAGGTGGCTAAAACCATGCCGCACAACACAGAATACTTCGCAAACCAGCGGACCATTTGGGCCTCCATTCGGAAAAATGTCCCTGAAGCTGCCGGAGAACAGATGCCGGACGGCTTACTTTGCTTTTCAAACCTGAGTTGATTGTTTTTGAATGTTCTTAAATATGCTTCCAGTCAAAAAATTGCAACTACTTTATTCAAACATCAAAATTTTTTTGTTCCCATTTCAGCACTATTAAAAAAATCTAACCGGAATCGCTTCGAACCACGCGATGTTTTGAAATCGTGCTTTTTCTCGCAAATTCTAAATTGGCTAGAATCCCATTCTTCTCTGCGTCTCTACGCCTCCGCTGTGCAACTGGTTTCTCGGTGTTCTCTCCGTGTCTCAGTGCCTCCGTGGTGGGTTTTGCTTTTTGCTTGTGGCTCCGCTACGTTGTGTACGTAGAGGTAACGCAGGAACTCGGTTTTTCCCTTTTCTACTTAAGGATTTTGCAGCAAGTTCGGGACTGTTGATTGATTGGCTTTAGCCTAATGTCACTTACTTTTAGAAAATCGTCCGGTTTTTTGCGACCTCCTTATCCCTCTGTCATCCCGTCTATGACTACGACGGCTCCTGTCAAGCTAAAAAAAGACAGACGGGGGTATCGCGTTGAAAATGGTGTCAAGGGCGGCGCGTTCTTGGCGCCGTTCATCTCGACCCTTGACGCCATTTTCAACGCCCC
>DASZFU010000160.1:0-14263 GCA_035939495.1 Candidatus Angelobacter sp.
CTGTACCCCTGTTTACGCTTCGCTGATTACCTCGCGGTATCCAACGCAAAACTCGGGGCCGAGTGGATCGCTACTCCTTTCTCGTAAGACTCTTTCATTCTCTACTTCATGCCGGTTTATCCCGGCGCACAAGAATCTCTACCTTGCCCATTAATTTTCGGTTGAGCACGATGGAATGGCGAGCATGTCGAAGATCAACGAAGAAGCGCTCTTGGCAGTGCTTGGCCATAGGTGTTTGGGAGGACATAGAGATTCTTCGGCCAAAGTACGGCCTCAGAATGACAGGGCGCTACCTGTTTGCCTCTTTCGTGGGTTTCATTTTTAATTCCTCACATGCGAAATATCACAGTTTTGGTTCTGCTGGTGGCCTCCAGCCTCTTCGGCCAAACGGCTACCGACAAGCTGATCGGGGAAGCGCAGCAAGCTCCCACATTGGAGAAAAATCTACGCGTACTGACCGACGAAATCGGCGGACGAGTACCGGGAACGCCTGCCATGGAACGTGCCGTCCAATGGGGAGTGAATGCTTTCAAGGCCGCGGGCGCGGACAGCGTACACACCGAAGCTGTCAAGATCAGTTCTTCCTGGATGGAAGGCAATACTCAGGTAGAGATCGTCAGCCCGGCGAGATTCCGGGTTCGTGCTACTTCGCTGACCTGGACAGCGCCATCAAGTTCGCCGCTGACCGGAGCTCGTGTCGTTGATGTTGGTTTTGGCACGCCCGACGATTTCAAGCGGGATGTCAATCTCAAAGGCGCCGTTGCCCTGGTGCATTCCAACGTCATGAAGGCCTGGGAGGACTTGTTCGAAGAATATTTCCGCCAGGGGCCGCTGCTCCGGGCGGCCAAGCAGGCCGGAATAGTGGCGATCGCCTTTATTTCCACGCGTCCTAACCAACTGCTGTACAGGCACATTGGAAACTTCGAAGAGGGCATCAACAAATATCCTCAATTCCTGGTGGCCAGGGAAGACGGAGAGCGCATTGCCCGCCTGCTGGCTGAAGGCAAGAAGGTGATGATGCGGTATTCGATACCGAATCATGTTGGTGGTCCTATCGTGTCGCACAACGTAGTGGCAGAGATTCAGGGGAAAGAAAAACCCAACGAATATGTTGTCCTCGGCGCACACCTTGATTCATGGGAGTTGGGGACTGGCGCTCTCGACAATGGCTGCAATGCCGCCTTGGTGATTGAAGCTTTGCGGGCGATCAAAGCGTCTGGCCTGCAGCCCCGGCGCGCGATTCGCTTTGTCTTATTCACCGGCGAAGAAGAAGGAACTCTAGGCTCATGGTCCTACGTTCTGCGCCATCGTTCGGAATTGGATAACGTGGTCGCCATGATGACTTGGGATTCAGGCACAGGTCGTACTACGGGCTTCTCGCTCGGTGGACGCAAGGACGTCGCAGACAAGGTGACGCATTTGCTTGAACCACTGAAGCAGTTTGATGCCGCTCAGTTGACCACGGACGCCTCGGTGGGCACCGATAACCTGGACTTCATGCTGGAAGGCGTGCCCACGCTGGTTGCCAACCAGGAAGAATCCAACTATCTGATCAACTATCACGCTTCCTCCGATACCTATGACAAGGTCGATATCCCACAGCTCAAAAAACACGTAGCCGAAGCTGCTTACCTGGCCTATGCCATTGCTGACAATCCGGAGCGCCTGGGACCACGGCAAAGCCGCGGAGAGATCGAAGCGCTCATTCGCGAGACACATCTGGATGACCAGCTCAAGGGCTTCGATTTGTGGGAAGGTTGGGAAAACGGAACCCATGGCCGCGTTAAACAGTGAAGCCAATTCGACTACGCTCCACCTGGCCAGGTCATAACAGCCGCCATGAGTCGAGTAACCAATGCCGATTAGTTTCTGGATCCTTTTTAACGCCGTAATCCTGGTCCTGGTCTTTATCGACTTGGCTGTTATCAACCGGCAAGGGCGGGTCCTTCCCTTCAAGCGGGCGTTGCTGAACAGCGCAAGTTGGATCGGTCTGGCGCTGTTGTTTGCTCTCATTGTCCATCGCTTCATGGGTCCCGGAAAAGCTCTTGAATTCATCACGGGCTACCTGGTTGAAGAAGCTCTAAGTGTCGATAATCTTTTTGTTTTTTTGCTTCTGTTTGCTTATTTCAAGGTTCCGCCGGAGCAGGAGAGACAAGTTCTGGTTTGGGGAATTCTTGGCGCACTACTGATGCGGGGGGCCTTCATCTTCGCCGGCGTGACCCTTGTAAGCCGTTTTCACTGGATTCTCTATTTATTGGGCGCCCTGCTGATCTACAGCGGCTTTCAATTGATGCTAAGGAAAGAAGAGAGTGTTGATCCTTCGCGCAACCTGGCCGTCCGTTTTGCGCGCAAGTTTCTGCCGGTCGCCGATCATTACGACGGCGGCAAGTTTTTCACCGTCCAAAACGGCAAGCGTCTGGCAACGCCCTTGTTTATTGCTTTGCTGGTGGTGGAAACAACCGACATCGTTTTTGCGACCGATTCCATCCCAGCCATTTTGGCGATTACCCGAGACTCGTTTATCGTCTTTTCATCGAATGTATTTGCCATTCTTGGACTGCGATCGCTCTTCTTTGTGCTGGCATCGCTGATGAAGCTTTTTCACCGTCTGAATCTCGGATTGTCAATTGTGCTGATTCTTATCGGGGCCAAGATGCTGGCCTCGATCAAGTATGAAATACCCACCTGGATTATGCTCGCAATGATCGCGATCGTGCTCACAGGTTCAGTTCTGGCTTCAATTCTGTTCCCGGAAAAGGAAAAGACAGAGCTTTAATAGTGGATCCACGAGCACTCCGACCGGCGGTGGGTTTCTGATGATTGCTCTTACCTACGAACTTTGACCCGCTCCGGGTTTGCGAAGAGACTCCAGGTAATCTTTCATGTTTTCGTGGACTTCAAGAGGCCGATAATTTCTTTTAAGATAAATCACCGGCACAAACCAGTCATCGTGTCCACGGCCAAATACCAGCCTCCGGACAAGCCCTATGGCCCGCCAGGCTGGTTCTCCAATCAAGATTTGCTCGATGCATTCCGGAACATAAGCGCGCGAGATCAGGTCATCTGCCGGACCTTGCATAGCGATGAGACAATCTGCATATTTTAGCTGCGTGAAGGTTTTCGGCAGTCCTGTTTGTACGTCCCCGATTCCTGACTCACAGCTATCGAATACCAGCACCTGGGCACGCGATTTATCGAGTTCGGCTGTCAACTGTGTGACTGCGACGGGAGCGCCATTTCGAAGATATATTTCATAGACCGCTCCCGACATTGCTCCATGTCCGGCAAAGAGAAACAAGGCGCACTCGAGTCTGAGACGGCTTCTCAGTTCGTCCGCTGTTGGATTGGTTGATTGCCTGAGGGCGATGAAGCTGTGGTGTTTGGACCGCTGCCTTAAGAGTTCAACTTGATCCTCCGTCATTAAGGGGCGTTGCCTTGAGTTGCACCACACCGCTAAACACTTGAGCCGGGACTCTCGATTCATTCTCAAAGCATCGACTCCATCAACGCGTATCACGTCGACTCCAGGAGGGCGTCCTGGTTGGACCGCAAGCGGTCCGTCCTGTTCCGGGACGACAAGGCTCTCCCAGATCACATTTCCGGGAATATTGGATGAAAATGCCAGAAGAACCGGGGCGCCGTCCTTGCTGGTTAATAAGTCGAGGAACTTTCCGGTGTCAGAGCCAATCAGAAGCCGCCCAATATCGACGCCAAGTGCATGGACCTCTTCGCGAACCTCCTTCTTTTTCCACAATGCCTGCCGGATTTGATCAGACGAATCAACCAGCCTGTCGAACTCAATCTTAGGAACCCATTTACATATTTCCCCGGAAATCCCTTTCCAGATGAAAGTGCAGGTGCTGGAGGTAAGGGAGAGCAGGTACAATACGACCATGCTGGGGCCATGATTGTTGCTCTCTATCGGACGGTGACGATCTCCTCCAGGTTGGTTAGATAACATAATTTTCTGGCAGTGTATTCCAGTAGGTTCATCTTGAAGCTGGTGCTGGGTTGGAGATATTCGCCAAATTCATCACGATTTTCCCACTCAGCGCGGCAATCATCAGCGATCAGTTTTGAACATTGTGAACAAGCTGCATTCTCAATGTCAAACGTCAGCCCGCTCAGTAGCAGAGATGCCGCGGCCGATGAGCCGCCTTTGTCGAGGCAATCCATCGTCATGTTCTTCACCTTGCCAATAAGGCGGGGAAAGAGCGACAGAGTTAAGGGAATAACTCCAACAGTCCTCACGGATAGAAGCAAAGGCAACAAAGGACGAGCCATGCCACTGGCAAGGGGAAGTGTTAGTCCTCCTTTGGCGACATGGAGCACCACGTTGTAGCGGCCACAGAGTGTTTGCAGCTTGTTTTCATTGCAATGCCGCAGGATACGGTTACTGAGGACAAGCCATATCACATTAGCAACCGTCGCCACCAAACCCAAGAAAGTCATAGCCAGAAAGAAAGAGCCTGGCGCAGATAGTGTAAAGACCGCAAGACTCTTCCAAGAGCTGTGGGGCAACCGTTTGGGTATGAAAACTAAAAGCGAGAGCAGAAACATGGGAATAGATGCAAACAGCACCTCAACACATGACTGCCGCACCTCTTCCGATCCATAAAAAAGACCATAAACATAAGCCAGGACAAAAGGCACTGCTTCAAACCCCACGAGCAGCGCAATCGGTAACCATGCAATGTTTCTGGGAAGGTGTCCGCCGCCGCTTGGGAAACTGTCCATGATCTTTAATGCAACTTCATACTTGATGGTCACCGCCGCGGCAATTGTCAAACCTATGGCCCCGGCTGCGTATAAAGAAGCTTGCATCGGTGGAGTACCGAGCCAGGAGGTTATGCGGCAGATCGCAGCCAGTGCTCCTCTTGGAAACTGTCCCGGCTTTTTTGCAAGACGTTGCACTGAATCAGCTTTTGGCCTCAACCGAAAGATCTGTGAATCTGACAATATTCCAACTCCAGAGTGATAGGTGATCAACATTACCGGCACATGAGAGAAACCGGTGTTTCCGAAAACCAGATCACAATTTTTCCGAATGACTTTCATGTCAGTGGAGTCAGGGCTGCTGCTGCAGTCATCCTCCACAATGATCCACGCGTTCCCATATCGCAGCGCATCCGTCATTTGTTCGATGAGGCGGCCTGAGCGCCCGGTCGCCAGTCTTAAGAACTCTTTGCACGGGAGAGTGGCATCATAAGCATTATCTCTTTCTTGGACAGCCATGGCTTTTCTCTGCTTTTCCACGCGAGTTGCCAATTCCGCTAAATCCGCTGATTTTTGCAATAGAGAGCTCAGAGAGACGTGGATTGGAATGAGACTGGCCCCAAAACTTTCGAGCGCTAACTCACTGGCCCAGTTGCTGACCGCATCCGTCATCTGAGATACCTGGTCCGCAGATTGAAGGACAATTGTGGCCTTGCGAAAAGGCTCTCGTGTAGAAGAGAGGCATCTGTAGATCACTTGCTCCAACGACATGTTTTCTTCCGGATGTTCGGCAACAGGGAACCACAGCGGCATAGCTGCGAGGGGGCTGCCTTCACGTCCTCGGGGCGCCGAGTACCAATGAGAGAAAATAGCACCTCTCAGAAACCTGTTTGCGGCAGGAGCGGAGTAGGCTGTGGAAGGTGAAATTGGGGGCATCCACGCGGGGCCTGAAGGTCGAGCGCTTACGGTACCGCTATTAATTTCGCGGTGGGTCGTCTTGAGTTTTTCAACAACCTCATTAATTTGGGATTGTACTTCATAAACCAGAGAAGGCTCTTCAAGTTGCATAAGCTGCAGGAATTTATGTGGAGCCTGGTGGTAGCTGGTATCAAAAAGAACGTGCATGGCAACTACCGCAGCCTCACGTGGTCCTGCGGCTTCGGACAGCGTTGTCAAATACCGATCAATGCCTGCGATTTCCAGCGGAATATAGGGAAAGCGAAAGAGGACGCTTTGGCCTGCAGAAATGACTTTTTCCCCGGCTGCAAGCCTGCTCGTCTCCATGCGCAACCGAAGCCAAGCGTAAAAATACAGCGGCAACTCCATTTCAAGAAAGGCAAAAATGAAGAACACCAAGCCACCAAGCTTTAAGAGTGCAAAGCTTGGATAACGCCAAACGACCAGCCATAAACATACTCCGGTTGCAGCATAGAAAAGGCTGAGCTGCCGCTTAAACTCTGCAACCGCGTGGCCTGAAAAATAGGGTGTTGCGTAAAGCCGAATAAAACTCTGGATGACAATAACAGGCGAACATAGCTTGGCTGCAAGAAGATACGTACAGAGAATGATGATGAGTACGGCTTCGATGTTTCCAAAACGGCTGACCCGCTGAGAGAAACCAGCTCCCGGAAGGAGCGCGAGAGCAGCACAGAACATGGCTATTCCGAATGGCCATGAGATAAAGCCGCGATTGAGACCGCTGCGCATTAATTTCCACAAAGCTCCGAAAAACAAGGGTATGCCGATTAAGAAGACAAATGTATTCTGCCAATTTCCTGACATTGGTTTTACGGTTTCCCAAGAATGGCCGGCGGCAGCCAGCAGCGCCACGGGCAAAAAACCAAATAACATGGCGCCCAAGGCATCAGTCGATGGGTCTTTCAGACCAAGAGATACGACCAGGACCGTAAACACAGCAATAAGTGGCAGAAGCAGTGTGATCGGGCTCCATAGGGGATGTACAAAAACAATTGAAAGCACCAGGCTTATACAGAAGGCAAGCAAGACCCATGCTTTTCGCAAATGGCTAAGCCGGCCTGTTGTGTTGATGAGCACGCAAAGCTTCGATGGCCGAAACAGAGAAGACCACATGAGAGCAACAGAATGTTTCACGAATTCACCTCACCTGATGTGGGAACAGATTGAACATTGGTCCATGGCGCTCGAAGTCCCACCCGGTTGAGATAGTCGAGCAACTCGTTTGGCGTTTTTAAAGGGCTCCTGAAAACTCTTCGGTCAGGCGAATCAGTCGCCATCGACGGTTTGGCCTGAAAATTGACCGCTTCAATTTCCAGTATCAGCGCCTGTCCGCTGGAAATGCCCTGTTCCTGGAGGGTTTGGTCGCGGCGTAGCTTCTGTTCGTTCCAAAGCAGCCCGTAGGACAAATCCAGTCCTATGCGGCCACGTACAGAGATTCTTTTTGGCAGCATCAATCGGCTGAGTACCGATTCGAGGAATAAGCCTGCAGGCTTGTCCAGATCAGCCGGCAGGGCAATCGTGCAGTCAAACAGCTCACTGCAAAGGTAGAGTTCGGTGCTTGGCGGAAAACTATCAGAACCTGCAGTAGGAGGCGGAAAGACGGGTCTTTCATCCTGGTGAGCGCGTTGCCGGTCCGATGTCCACAAGTGGATAAGCTCTTCTATGCCTTCCTGCATATCCGGGAAGAAATCAATGTACCTCCGGCAGCGAAGCAATGTTGGCACTGGATAGGCCTCCAGCCTCCCTACAAGCAGGAATACTCGGCGCAAGGTCGCCTCTTTGGCCAGCGCCGAATGCCATTCGAGGGAAGAATAGAAGCGGCCCTCAGTGTGCCTGGACCACAATAGAAGACAATAATCCGCTCTTCGGAGTCCGGAATCCATGAACTCAATGATGTCGCTGCCCGCCAGGACGTCTGATTGATCGATAACCACCTCAGCTCCAGCCCGTTGGAGACTTGAGCTAATGCTCACAGCGCTTGGTGAATCCGCTGTGGAGTGTGAAATAAAAATCAATGGGGAGAAGTCCACTCTTTGTTACCTAAGGGGTTCATTCCCAAGATCTTGATACTGCTATTTTGGTAGTGAAAAAAAGAGCTGAACGTTACAAAATTTCTTAGGTGTTCCCGGAAATTTTAGCCCAAGAGCGCGTTTTGAACGCAAGAGTTGCCGGACCATCAATCAATGATGTATCACGTAAACCGACATTATTTATATTTGTGGTTTGCGACCAGTGGTTCTCATCCATTCCCGCCCCCACCTGGCCGAACCGGTTCTTCTTGCATGGGGCGTCGTCGAATGGCCTGAACCATAGCCCCACCTCTACCGAGATTGCTGAGTGGGAGACAGTGGACGGTTTCAGGTATCCTCATGGCTCAACCTTCGACAAGATGGCTGCGGCTAGAGTTACCTGGCGCTTACACACGCATTTCCACGTAAAATCGAGAGCAACATTAAGTTGAGAATCTATTCGCAAGCTGACAGAAGGAGTTTTTTTTGAGAAAACTAAGTTGTATACCCATAGGTGTTATGCTTGCCGCCGTTATGTTGGCGGGCGTGCTGTCGGCAGCGGCACAGACCGTCGAATTTCCGATCCACGCCAACGACCTCAAACCCGGCGAGCGGATCGTGACCACCGTCCATGCCACTGGCGGCGGCCCGCAGACCGGCGCCAAGGATTTGCGCATTTTGCGCTGGGTCGCCGACAACAACTGGCAGGTGCTGAAAGAGGGCCAAACCAACGACGCCATCAATTCCAACTACCTGGTCTATGGCCGGCCGGTATACGCGATGACCAGTGGCACGGTGATAGGCTGCTGGCGTAACGCGCCGGAAAACGCCGGCCACACCAAACGCCCGGAGATCGCCACCGGCAAGATCCTCCTCCAGGGCAACCATCTATGGATCAAGCAGACGGATGGCAACATTGCGCTGTATGCGCATGCCCCCACCGGCGGCATCCCGGCCAGCCTGTGCCCCAACAACGCCGTGTTCCTGACCGGCAAGGCGCTGGGCGGCCCGATCTGGACGCAGCCCGAGGCGACCGTTGCTGACGGTGCAACCGTCACCGCCGGACAGTTGCTCTATCACGTCGGCAATTCCGGCAACTCGAGCGAGCCGCACCTGCACGTCCATATTGTCAACACATCGAATACCTGGCAGCCAATGAAGTTCGCACGCGGCCAGACGACGCCGTTCAACAACAACACCGCCAGCCTCAACGGCCCCTGGACCAGACTGGAGGGCAACGCACTGCCGATGGCGACGATCCTGGTTTGGCCACCGCACCCGATCGGCAACTGGACGGACAACGGCATCGAAGGCTCGGCCTATCAGCGCGTGTTTGACCATTTCGTCGATTCGGGCGAAATGGCGGATACGGTGAGCTGCAAGAACAATGGCGCCAGTTATGACAGCACCTGGATTCCGGCCAAAGGAAGCTGGATTTCGCATCATGGCATGAGTATCGCCGACCATGCAGCGAAGAACGCGCAATTCACCAAGCAGGGGTACAAGCAGACGTCGGTCTACACCTGCGGCACGGTGATGGCGGCGATTTGGCGTAAGCCCTGAGCCGACTGCCAGCTTGGCTTACTATTTTGTTGGGTGGTTGTTTGGCTGTTGCGGCAAGCTAACGGACCTGACGCGAACCTTCAGTCGATTGGCCAGCACGCCACAGGCCCCGCGATAGATCGGTCTTGAGCACTGCCGACCCGCAGGCTATCGAATGGAGAAACCTCAACTTGTCTCTTCACAAACCCTGTATCGTAAGCGACATCCTCAAAAATCTTCTTCCCAGTTCTTGAATCGAAAACGGCGAATGGCATTCCTCCATCCTGTCCGTCTGGAGCGTTAAAGAACGCAAGATTCGTCTTGGCACCTTTAAAGTACCCCCACCACCCAATAACCATTTCATCCGGGACATGCGACCGCGTGCATGAAAGCGGAGCTTCGCCCTTGCCGGTTGGAACAATCGCCAGCCACGCCGCACCCTTCTGTCCTTCGTCATATTCCTTAACCATGAAGGTAGGAAAGTAAAAGTAAGACAGCGTAATGCGTGGGGCGGTCTGAGGGTTGAGATAGTACGGAGAAGGGCCAAAATCCGCAACTTCCTTACTTCAGTGGAGGGTCGAAGGAACCAGCAGCGGACGCGACTGTTCCTGACCGAGAATTCTGCGCCGGCATGGAAAATGCAACTGCAAGGAATCCGACTTTCATAAGCGTCAATATATTGCCTGCTCTACGAATGCCGCAATTCCCAAGTGCCGCCTCCGGGTCGGTTGACGGGACATGCAGGCACTAGGAGCGCATGAGGTCTACGATGGGCAGAATTTATTGATCATCACTTCGGAAGGTTTGCTAGAATGCACCGCATGAACAGGCGAACATGGTTGCGGGCTGCGTCCCTGTCGGTGTTCCTGCCGGCTGGCATAACGAAGGCAATGGAGCGGGCGTTTCTACATGCCCCAATCGGGAGTCCGAATGCGGAGGAGAAGAGCCAAGGTGACTCGATGACAGGACCATCGAAGGTTTATGAATTGCGCATTTATCACGTGGTCCCCGGAAAGCTGGATAGCCTCGTCGCCCGCTTCAGAGACCATACGGATAAGCTCTTTGCGAAACATGGAATGAAGAGTGTTGCCTACTGGACGGCTATGGACGAGCCCGTGAAAGCAGCACGTTCTTTTACATTCTGGAGCATCCGAGCCGGGAGGCGGCGGTCGCGAACTGGAAAGCCTTCCAGGACGATGTGGAATGGAAGACCGTGAAAGCCAAGTCCGAAGAGAATGGCAAACTGGTGGAGAGACTTGAGTCGACCTTCTTGACGCTGACCGATTTTTCCCCGCCGTCACGGACCTGAGGTCAGCCCATCGGCTAATTTCGATTGCCGAACTGAACACCAACCCGATCGTGATTACCCGTTCCGCAGTGCCACCGTCGGTTCCACCCCTGCAGCACGCCGGAGGCTCTGGCCCAGCAGAGCCGCCGCGGACAGCAGTACCAGTGACAACCTCAATTCAAGACCAACCGCAGAGTTACGCAGAGGATTCTATGAATTTTGGTCGATAATGATGTGCGGCATGCAAAACTTAGACCCTTAGCGAGCCCCGGAACGCCCTGGCGGCATAGTAAGATTCCGCACCGTTGTGATACACGAAAACAGTATGGTAGCGGCGATCACAAAAGAGGGCGCCGCCGAGCTTTCTGATATCCAAAGGTGTTTTCACCCAGCTCGATGTTTTCGTATCGAAATTTCCAAGTTTTTGCATCCCTCGATATTGTTCTTCCGTTAAAAGCTCAATGCCCATGGCATCGGCCATCTCAATGGCATTAGCTTTTGGCTTGTGTTCTTTCCTTGACTCCAGCGCTTCACGGTCGTAGCAAACACTTCTGCGGCCTTTAGGACTTTCCGCAGAACAATCATAGAAAATGTATTCGCCCGTCTTTTTATCACGACCGATAACATCGGGTTCACCGCCAGTTCGTTCCATTTCATGGAGTGACCACAGTTTTTCAGTATTAGCTTCCAGCTTGGCTTGTAGGTTGGCCCATTCAAGACCTCTATGGCGGTTCCTGTTTTTCTCAAAACGGACTTTCAAAGTTCTGAGTAGTTCTTCACGTTGTTTTGTTGTCAAGTCCTTTTTATTACTATTTCTCCCCATTCAAGGCATACTAACAGGAACGAAGATCATGGCCGGCACTTCATCATTTTCCTTCGACGTCTTCCTCAGCCATAATCGGGCTCAGAAAGATTGGACCCGTAAACTCGCCATTCAATTCGAAGACAAGGGAATTACCGTTTGGTTTGACGATTGGCATATGCCTGCAGGAACAGTAGCTACCCAAGGCATGGAACTCGGGTTGCAGCAAAGCCGCCATGTGCTCCTGGTCTTGTCGCCCGAGTTTCTATCCTCCGAATGGACTGATTACGAAACCCAGATCGCCATGGTTCTGAGTCCTGCCAACCGTGACCGCAAACTGGTTCCCATTCTCTATGCCGAATGCCAGTTGCCACCACGGTTATCGCGGCTCACCTGGATTGATTTTCGCGATACCCATAGCGATGAGGAGCGTTACGCCTACCGCTTGGCCCAATTGCTGGCCGATCTGCGGCCTGAT
Source organism: Candidatus Angelobacter sp. (assembly GCA_035939495.1). Classification (GTDB taxonomy): domain Bacteria; phylum Acidobacteriota; class Terriglobia; order Terriglobales; family Acidobacteriaceae; genus Angelobacter. The sequence continues at coordinate 11,814 of DASZFU010000160.1, forward strand.
CTTTATGAGCGGCCCAAAGACTTTGAGCGCTTCCAGCAACAACGCCGGCAGCGGGGAACTCCAGACCCTGAACATATTCCACCGGTTAGCCCGCTACCTAAGGGTTCGCGGATGCCCCGAGCCCCGATCGGCAATTTTGTGGGCCGGGAAAGAGAGCTGCGCGAACTGGTCCGTCGTCTCACGCCCGGCTCCGGATCTTTGGTGGGAGTTCATGCTGCGGTAACCGGCCTGGGAGGAGTCGGCAAGAGCCAGTTGGCCATCGAGTATGCGCACCGCTACGGACGCCGCTATCCCGGAGGCGTGTTTTGGCTGAACATGGAGAAAGCCGAAGATGCAGTCACCGAGGTGGCGAGTTGCGGCGGTCCTCAGGGCATGGATATAGAAGGGTTCAGCGGTCGACCGGTACCGGAACAGGCTGCCTTTGTCGTTCACAAATTGTGGGAAGAGGGACCGGCAGCCCGCCTGCTGATTTTTGATAATGCCGAGGACCCCGAGTTGGTTGAGCAATGGCGTCCCAAATACGGACCCTGTGCGGTGCTGATTACCAGCCGCCGCGATTACTGGCCGCGTCCGATGAATGTGCAATCCGTGCCCATCGAGACGTTACCCCGGCCCAACAGCCTGGAATTGCTGGCCGAGTCGCGTCCCGGACTGTTGCAGGATGCAGCAGAACGGCAGGCCGCCGATGAATTATGCGGGCATCTTGGAGATCTGCCCTTGGCCCTGCAAGTCGCCGCGGCTTATCTGCAGCGCTACCCCAGCGAACACGTCCAGGACTATCTTGAAGACCTTCGCCAGACGGCCGGCGCTGATTCATCTCTCGAGAAGGTATGGAGCTGTTTTGCAGTCAGCTACCGGAAGCTGAAGCCCGAGGAAGAAACCGACGCGCTGGCCTTGCGGCTGTTTCAATTGGCAGGCTATTTTGCGCCGGCTTCCATCGCGCGCCCTTTGTTGGCGGAAGCGGCCGAACTCGACCTGGCGGAAAAGGAAAAGGCAAAGGAAAAAGAAGACCGGCGACAGCTCAACGGCGCGTTGGCCCGCCTGCAAGAGTTGGCGCTCATGACCGAAGAACCAGGACCAGATGGGCGCCTGCTGCTGCATCGTCTGTTGTGGGAATTTGCGCGCCACCATGATCTTCCACAAAGCCAAGAGGGCGCAGCTCTACGCGTAGCCAATGTTTTGCTGAGCTTCGCCGAAAAAGAAAATGCCACCCTTTTGCCGCAGGCGTTGTCGAAGGAACGGGTTCATCTTAGGCATGCCGCCCTGGAAGCCGAGCACCACAAATCTGAACCGGCGGGAGATCTTTATACCCAATTGGGTTATCACGGCCAAGATCTCGCTCTCTTGCGGGAAGCCAAATCGGATTTTGAGAGAGCCCTCAAGATCGATGAAAAAGTGTACGGCCCGGACCATCCCAGTGTGGGTAGAGATACCAACAATATCGGGCAAATTCTGCGGGAGCAAGGGGATCTGGCGGGGGCGCTGGAGTACGTCCAGCGTGCGCTCCAGATCGGTGAGCAGGTGTACGGCCCCGATCATCCCGGCGTAGCCGTTATTGCCAACAACATCGGGCAAATTCTACTACAGCAAGGGGACCCGGCGGGGGCGCTGGAGTACAGCCGCCGCGCGCTCAAGATCGACGAACAGGTGTATGGCCCTGACCATCCCGAAGTGGGTAGAGGTGCCAACAACATCGGGGCAACTCTGGCGGCACAAGGGGACCTAGCGGGAGCGCTGGAGTACATCCGGCGTGCGCTCCAGATCGGCGAACAGGTGTATGGCCCCGACCATCCCAGCGTGGCCACTCGCGCCAATAATATCGGGCAAATTCTGCAGGAGCAAGGGGACTTGGCGGGAGCGCTGGAGTACAGCCGCCGCGCGCTCAAGATCGACGAACAGGTGTATGGCCCTGACCATCCTAGCGTGGCCATTCGTGCCAGCAACATCGGGACAATTCTGAAGAAGCAGGGGGACCTAGCGGGGGCGCTGGAGTACAGCCGCCGTGCGCTCCAGATCGACGAACAGGTGTACGGCCCTGACCATCCCAGCGTGGGCAGGGATGCCAACAAAATTGGGCAAATTCTGCAGGAGCAAGGAGACCTGGTGGGGGCGCTGGAGTACAGCCGCCGTGCGCTCCAGATCGACGAAAAGGTCTATGGTTCTGACCACCCGACCACAAAGATTTTTGCAGCTAATCTCCGCGCGTTGCAACAATTGATGGACGAGAAGAAGGAGTCCGAGGATTTCTAATTTCCAGTTTTTAATTCTAGAGGCTATCTCAAAAATGCTATAACCAGCGAAAACTCCAACCCACAGGGGCTAAAGCCCAATGTCACTTACTTTTCAACAGGCCATCATAATAAAGAGGGTGCAAATTGGACAATTTGGTTCATGCTAAGAAGCTCTGGAAGCTTCAACGCAATTTAGCCTATGGTGACACCTGAGGAGCA
>DASZFU010000161.1:0-191053 GCA_035939495.1 Candidatus Angelobacter sp.
CTGTACCCCTGTTTACGCTTCGCTGATTACCTCGCGGTATCCAACGCAAAACTCGGGGCCGAGTGGATCGCTACTCCTTTCTCGTAAGACTCTTTCATTCTCTACTTCATGCCGGTTTATCCCGGCGCACAAGAATCTCTATCCTCACGATGTCGTTTCCAGGAAAAGTGGTGGAATGCAGGCTTGTCGCTACTGTAGGGATCCTTCGGAACAAAGTACGTTCCTCAGGATGACAAGAGGAAAATGACTTGCGCGTGGGCACGTCGTCCAGCACCGAACGGCCATGAAAGGCGATCTTCTCCTGATATTAGGGAAGTGCGCCTTGCTCTATCAATCTTTTGGCCCAAAGGTCGAAACCTCGGCAAGGCGATGCACTCCGAAACGACGCAGGGCGAACATCGTGATCCACACCCACGCTCCCGCTATATAGGCGAGCAGCAATGTTTTGCCTGCTGCAGAGACGATGTGCAGGACTGCCGAACCGGCTTTCACGGGTGAAATTACGGACGAATCCGGATGGGACATCATCTGAAAAACCAGAAAAGACGTGGCCGCAACAATAACTGTCACGGCTATAGCACACGCAGCGGCTGATTTGAAGTGGGTACGCATCGGAGCACCTCGCTACTTTAGACTCCGTGGATGGGCGATAGGTTCCCTGGGCAAACAAGGCAAAGAAAGTATCCATGATGAAGAGGACGATCGATCAATACTTCGCTGGACCTTTCTCCTGCCCCTTTAGCTGCCCGGCTGCATTCTGCAGTTCCTCGACAGCCTTGGAATCTACCTGGTACAACTGAGGCTCGTTCTCGCGCTTGGCCACATAGTTGTCACCGCTTTTTGCCAGAAGCAGCTTTTCAGCGTGGCCGCCACCCTCGAGTGTTACGGTGATTTCTATGTCCGGCGAGCCAAAGCCGGAATCTACAAACTTGGCCGCTTGCAGATCGCGCAGGTGGTCAACCAAAGAACTGACGCCTGAGGGTTCCATTTTCTTGCCATCGGATCCCCACCAGTCAACACCGCTACGCGTGAGGAAGTAGGACTTTCCTCCATTGTGGAACTCGACCTTGGCAGGATCGGTGAAGCCGAAATCGAAGAGCTTTTTGTTGCGGAATTCGTCTACATTTTTGCTGAATACCTGGGCAACGTCGCTTGAAACTTTATATGGAGCGCCGGTTACGCTTGATTTTGCGTAATAGTCGTCACCAACTTTGCGGACCTCTACTTCTTGAGTTCCTGCGTCGAAGATGATCTTCGCATTTCCAGTGATCGCTCCCTTGGCAAACGATGAGTTTGCTTTCGCCGGGGCCTGATCAGCTACAGCAAGGTCAATCTTGGCGTCGAGCAGTTTGCGAACGAGTTCGTCTACCTGGCTCTGCTCAGCGCGTGAGGGCACGGGTTTTGTGATCTGCCAACGGTTTTCATTGCGCTGGAAAGCGATATATGAGTTCTTGGCGGTTAGATCCAGCTCTTTGATTTTGTCGGTCTCCACCGTGAGGAGCCGTTTGTCACGCAGGTCATTCAGCCCCTTGTCGAGGCTATATTTGGTAACGCTGGCGATGGTGAAAACCTCCGGTTGTCCGGCCACGGCTGCATAGGTCTCACTGCGGCTGAGAGTATCGTCGCCAATGAGCAATCGCTGCGATTGATTGTTCTTTGTGGTCACCACTAATTCGACCGCAGGCGGGGCAAGACCATACGACTGCAAGTCGGTGGCTTTTTCTTCGATCACCCGATCGGCCGTAAGGGGAGAAAGCGCAGAGATCACGCTGGCAACTGCGTTCGAATCGGCTCCAAATTCTTTGGGGGCGATGATGCGCCAGTTGCCGGGGCCTTCTTTGGCCAGCGATACTTCGGCGGCTCCTTTCTTTTTGATCTCCAGCTTAAGTATGTCGTCCTGATTCAACGCCAGGATTTTCGGAGAGGGGCTCGCAGAAGGTTCAGGAGTTTTAGCCAAGGAGCGATGGTTCGACCAATAAAGCGCTCCCGTGAGCGCAGCCAGAATCAAGAGAGCAAAGAATAATCCGCGAAGTTTCATCTCCTCTTCCACCACGTCATGACAGCAGCGAATACGACAGCCAATGGCAGGAGGAACTGGGTTATCGTCCTGACCCAGGAGAATTGGGCCGCCGTCATAGTGATGCGGCGGTCATCCTGGTCCTTGGGGCGTATGGAGATCAGATCTTCGTCGGAGGCAAGCCAGTTCATGCTATTCAAAGCGAGATCGGCGTTGCCGTTGAAGGTGATAAATGAGTTCGTAGCAAATGCCGAACTGCCAATCACAATGAAGAGGCCTTGCGAGTTCTCCTTGCCCGTCTTGTAACTCCCGGCAGCAGCCAAGGTCAGGGGACCTCGCTTGTTCTTTGGATCTTTCGGATTGATGTCGGGTGAGCTCAGGTTGGTGGTGGCAAGACTGCTGGCTGAAGAATCAAAAAGCTTTTCGACTGCCGTCTTATCTGTGTTTTTGACTTCCAACGAGCGGGAAATCGGCAGCCCGGTGTACATGCCTTTCATTTCGTTCACGATCGGATGCGCGTTGTAATCTTTGACCAAAGCCACGTCCGGCCCCACACCGACGAGCTGGCCAACAGGGTTGAGGTCGAGGACCAAATCTTTCTTCATGGTGACACCCCAGCTTTGGAGCGCGCCGGTCAGCGCGTCGTTGTCGGCTATTTCCGACCGGCCCATCTTCAAAGGCGCATCAAGCATAAAGAGCGCACGCCCGCCACCTTCGACATATTTCCTGAGAGCGTCGACTTCAGGCTGAAGATAGTCTCGCGTCGGGCCTCCTACAACTACAACGGTGCAATCCTGAGGAACCTCAGCTTTTTCCAACAAGCTAATCGACCTGGCGGCGTATTCATCTTTGTCCAGAGCCGACTTCAGGCGGGAATAGCCGTTCCGGTCGGCATCGTCGATTCGGTGCTCACCGGAACCGGCAACAAAACAGATATTGCGAGCGTTGTTTTTCAAAACGCGGATGAAGGCGCCCGAAATGCCTTCTTCAGTGAGCGACTTTGCCTGTTCTTTCCTGTCCCCAATCTGGATGACTGCCGTTCCATAATTGGTAATTCCGGCTTCACGCGCGACTTGGCGTTTCTTGTCAGCATCGACATACTCGACATGGATCTTAGGCGACAAGTTGGCGTACTGATCCAGCACGTCCTTGCCCTGCTTGAAGCGCGTTGGCTGGTCAAAATAAGTGATGGAGACATCCCGCTTGATGCCTTGGACAATCTTGGCGGTCTGGGCCGACAAACTGTAGCGCTTGTTGGTCGTCGTGTCGTAAGACTTGTTGTGACGGTCTCCTAATATATTGGCAATCACCAACACTGCAAGAACGATCACGACATAGAGCGTTACATACGCCGCATATTTCGTCTGCCGGGCTTTCAGGAACCGGACGTTCACTTATGACCTCCAGCGCAAAGATTCCATGGAGCGCGTTGTAAGGAACAAACCGAAGAAGATCATCGACACGTAATAGACGGCATCTTTCGTATTCAAGACTCCTTTGGCAAAAGATTCGAAATGAGGGATCACCGACAGGTAGGCCAGTACGCGCGCCGTCGTTGTTGTCTCATATCCACTGACCCAGTCGAGCACCCACAGCAACAGACAGACAGCGAAGGTAGCAGCAGCGGCGATAATCTGGTTTCTGGTCATCGTGGAAATCAGCGTTCCGATGGCCAACAACCCGCCTGCTTGAAGCAGCAGGCCCAGATAGCCAAGCGCCAGCGGCTTCCAATCTGGATTTCCGTAGATGAACAGGAACAGGAAATTCAAGCCAGAAACCAGCAGCATAAGACCGTAAAGGCCCACCGCCGCCAGCCATTTCCCTAGGATGATCTCGTAGTCGCGTATCGGGGAAGTCGCCAGCAGCTCGATGGTTCCCGTGCGCTTCTCTTCCGCGAACAGCCGCATGGTGATCAACGGGATCAAAAATAATCCAATGATTCCGATGTTCGAGAGCAAGGGCCGGATGATCTGCTCATTGATGTTCATCGGAAAGGATTGCCCACGAAGCTGCGACTCCATGCCAACAAAGACGAAGTAACCGAGAGCGTTCCAAAAAAAGAAGCCAAATATGACAGCGAAAAAGGTTAATAGCAGATAAGCAACCGGGGAAACGAAGTAGCTTCGCAGTTCTTTGCGAAAGATGATCCAGATGTTCCTCATACGGACACCTCCGCAGCTTCCTGCTGAACTTCTTTTTGTTCTGTCGTGAGTTGAAGGAATATCTCTTCCAGGCTGGCGGCTGCGGAACGCAACTCGTTCAGATCCCAGCCACCTTCCACCACAGCGCGGGCTACGTCGCCCCTCAGGAACGGATTCTGTTTGCTCTCGATTTCGAGTATCGCCCGATCCTGCCGGCTCTCCCTGGAATGCACGCGTGTTACTCCGGCAATCTGCTCCAGGCGCCTCACGACCCCCGGGGCATCCAAAACGCCGTTACGGCTGGCTACTTCCGCGAGCACGGACTCAGCGCCGCGTGCGCGGTTCCGCAGGTTCTCGACAGAGTCAATTGCGATGAGCTGGCCTCTGTTGATGATGATTGCCTTCTCGCAGGTCTGCTCCACTTCAGGAAGGATGTGAGTACTGAGGATAATCGTGTGGCCTCCGGCAAGACTCCTGATCAGATCACGAGTTTCATTGATTTGTTTCGGATCGAGACCTGCTGTTGGCTCGTCGAGGATCAGTACTTCAGGATTGTGAATAATGGCCTGAGCGAGCCCTACTCTCTGCCGGTATCCTTTCGAGAGTTTCCCCAGAAGTTTCTTCTTCACATCGGTAATGTTGCAGCGTTGGCATACCTCATCAACACGCTTACGCAAGTCACCGCCTGAAAGGCCTTTGAGCCTGCCGACAAAAGTCAGGTATTCGGTTGTATCCATTTCCGGGTAGATGGGCGGCGCTTCCGGCAGGTATCCGATGCGCTTTTTCACTTCCAGCGGCTGCTCCAGCACATCAAACCCAGCCACAGTCGCTTTGCCTTCGGTTGGAGGCAGGAAGCAAGTCAAGATGCGCATGGTCGTAGTTTTGCCCGCGCCATTCGGTCCCAGGAATCCAACAACCTCGCCCTTCTGGACCTCAAATGAAATGTGGTCGACAGCCGTGCTGCGCGCATACTTCTTGGTAAGGTCTTTAACGCTTATCATCGCTTAAGAAAATAGGGGCCAAAAATGTACACCTCTGCACCATAACCGCCCCGGTGGGATTCAAAAATTATTCTTCGACATGGTTCACGGCATTGTCAAGTTGCCGCCGACATTAGTAAGCGTGCAGCTTCCTTGCCTCGCGAACCACATCTTCTACCTTAGGCAAAAAGAATTCTTCCAGCGGCGGCGAGAAAGGAACCGGCGTATCGAGAGCTGTAATGCGTACGATTGGCCCATCCAGATCGTCAAAGGCTTCTTCATTGATGATGGCTGCCAGTTCGCCGGCCAAGCCACCTGTCTTCGTATCCTCATGCAGCAAGATGACTTTGTTGGTCTTCTTTACTGTCGCTACGATGGCTTCGCGATCCAGTGGCATCAGCGACCGCAGGTCAACAATCTCGACGTCAATGCCTTCCTGGGCCAATATTCCAGCAGCTTCCTGGGCAGTATGGACCATGGCAGCGTAGGTAATGATGCTCAGGTCGCGCCCCTGCCGATGTACCCGGGCCTTGCCAATGGGCACGGTGTAGTCGCCTTCCGGCACTTCATCTTTGATACGGCGATAGAGGAATTTATGCTCCAGGAAGAGCACAGGATTGTTGTCGCGGATGGCGGATTTGATCAGGCCCTTTGCATCAGTCGGAGTAGCAGGAGCAACAACCTTCATCCCCGGCGTGTGGACAAAATGCATCTCTGGATTCTGTGAATGGAAGGGACCGCCATGCACGCCTCCTCCGGCAGGACCACGCAACACCAAAGGCGCGGGAGCATTCCAACGATAATGCGATTTGGCCACCATGTTGACGATCTGGTTGAAGGCACAGCCGATGAAATCCATGAACTGAAATTCCGCCACCGGACGCATTCCGGTCAACGACGCCCCAAAAGCCGCGCCCACAATGGCAGACTCGGCAATCGGCGTATCAATCACCCGCTGCGGACCAAACTGGTGGATAAAGCCCTCCGTGACCTTGAACGCGCCGCCATAAACGCCGATATCTTCACCAATACAAAAGACCGTGGGATCGGCTTCCATCTCTTCCCACAGTCCTTGACGAATTGCTTCCAGATACGTTGCTTGGGACATAAACCTGCTTCTAGCTACTGGCTGCTAGCTCCTAGCTTTGTCGTCTTCGAAAAACTACTGTATATCTTTGCGAAACATGTAACAGGACATGACTAGCCATGCCCATAACTCTCGGCCTGCACAGCCTTTGATTTGGCTAGCACCTAGCAAGCCAGTAGCTCACAGCTACTTAAAATGTATCGCCGCTTCCGATTCCTTCAGCTTCCCACCACCCCGATGTACTTTGGGTGTGCCATATTTCGGCCGGATCTTGTGGCAGCTCTCATCGCAATACACGCCTTCGGCGGCAATGTGGGGTTCGGGCATGGGCGAGTTCACGGCAAACTCGCGTTCGGCTTCAAGCTCTTTTTCTACGTCCGCGATCAGTTTTTGGTTTTGTTCATGGGTGAGCCACCGCTTGCCTAAAAGAAACTTCTCGAAACGATCAATCGGGTCGCGCTTCCGCCAGAACTCGTGCATTTCCTTGGGCACGTAAGCGGCAGCGTCGTGGATGGCATGTCCTTTCATGCGCATCATCTTGGCCTCGATCATCGTGGGGCCTTCACCATGATAGGCGCGCTCCGCGGCTTCGTAGGTTGCGTCATAGACCTGGCAGGCATCTGTGCCATCAATGATCACCGCCGACATGCCGTAGCCGATCGCGCGGTTGGCTAAGTCTTTCACGTTTACCTGGTATTCCGTGGGTGTCGAGTAGGCCCAAAGATTGCTTTCCACAATCAACACCAATCCCAGTTTACGAACGGCTGCAAAATTAATGCCCTCATAACTCACGCCGGTAGATTGGCCTCCATCGCCGATCCAGGTCAGGCAGGCAAGTTCACGGCCTTGAAGGCGGGCGCCAAGAGAGACCCCAGCCATAACCGGCAGCAGGTCACCGAGCATTGAAATCGGAGAAACCATGTTGCGTTTTTCAATGTCGCCGTAGTGCGAGGTTCCGTCTTTGCCCTTGGTCGGTGAGCCGGACTTGGCCATGTACTGCATCATGATGTCGCGAGCATGAAATCCGCGTACCAGTTGCGCACCCTGATTTCGAATCATGGGCGCAAACCAATCGTCGGGACCAAGCGCATAAGCAGAGGCACAGGAACAAGCTTCCTGTCCTAAACCGAAATACACGCCGCCCACAACTTTGCCTTGCTTGTAAAGATTTTCAAGGGCTTGCTCCATGCGGCGGTTGAGGAGCATCCAGTGATAGATTTCCAGGTACTGCTCTTTCTTAAGGTATTTCGATTCGCGAATCGGAGGAACCGGAGTATCGAGCTGGCCCCGAATTTCATAGTGGACTTCCGTCCCATCGCTTATCTCAACCACCTGGAACTCAGGATGCTCCATCCGCCAGTCAGGAATGCCATATTTGTTGGCCCCAGACGTTGATCCGGGAGCACCAGGAGCGGAATCGGGAACACCAGTGTTCCCGTTGTCGATGCCTTTGCCGTTCCTGCCGCCTCTTCCATTGGAGGAAACTGCGGCTTTAGAAGACGTGGCGTTGTGACTGGAAATCTTTCCACGCGCTGCTTTCGTAGGTTTCGTTTTCGTAGCCATGAGACAAGTACTAGTTTATACCTGCGGACGCCCTTCTACACGCGATCGAGCGGCTGACGTTTACACGAGAAACTTATCTTCCTCACCCACCAGCCTGCGCAGCTCTGAGGGCGCTCGGGCCGGGGTATCTTGTGGGGAGGTCAGCAGAGAATCAAGCGATTCCAGCCAGAGTGTTTGGGCTTCGAAAACTCGCCCGAAATTGCGTGAGACAAACTCGGCTGTCTCTTCCAGCGTGGGCGTCGTGCCCGGCGACAGTTCGCGTTCGAGAGAGGTCACAGGCTTATCTGCAATCCCGCAAGGGACGATCAGCTTGAAATAATCCAAGTCAGTGCTGACATTCAGGGCAAAACCATGCGAGGTAACAGCTCGGGAGATGTGGACGCCAATCGCAGCGATCTTGGCGGGCTTGTCGGCTTCCGTCCAGACGCCGGTGAGACCCTGGATACGACGCGTGACCACACCCAGGTCGCCGCAACTACGGATCAGCACCTCTTCGATTTTGCGGACAAACTCCACCACGCCCATCCGTGGAGTAAAGGCACGCAGGTCAAAAATGGGATAGCCCACCAATTGACCGGGGCCATGAAAAGTCACATCACCACCGCGATCCGTCTCGATCAATTCGATTCCCCGGCTGGCGAGAAAATCGCGCGAAGCAACAACATTTTTCATGCCAGCATTGCGGCCCAGCGTGATGACCGGCGGATGCTCCAGAAGCAGAAGCGTGTGCCCAATGCGCCCCTCTTTCACCAACCTTACAATGGTCTGCTGAAGGGCCAAGGCGGTGGGGTAGTCTGCCCGGCCTAGATAAACGACATTGATGACCTGGAGACGCACACCCTTATTTTAAGCCAGCAATGAGCCGAACGATTGGGTAAATGGGTAATTTGGTAAATGGGTAAATTACTCACTTAACAAATTACCCACTTACCAAACTACCCACTTACCCAATCCATTCACTGTTCCCACTCGGCCACTGCCGGAGCTTTGTTGGCTTCGTAATTCTCGCGGGCTTCCATCAGTTTACGAATCTCATCGGCGGGAAGCGGACGCGTGGGACCAAGCTGGCGAGCTACCAAAGCGATCTGGGCATAGTGTTCCACGGTTTCCATCTTCATATAGGCATTCAGGAGGTCGTGACCGCAGGTGACCACGCCGTGATTGGCCATCAGGAGGGCATCGTGCCGTGGAATCAATGGCTTGAGAGCGTCCGCCAGGTCAGGCGTGCCGGGAGTTCCGTAGCGGGCCAGCGGAATTTTCCCGCACGAAACCACCACCTCAGCCACGAGCGGCTCTTCCAGGCTGATTCCAGCTGCGGCAAACCCGGTGGCAGTGGGAGGATGGGCATGAACTACGGCCCGGACATGTGGTCGCAAGCTGTAAAAAAGCAGGTGCATGCCCAGCTCCGTTGAAGGATGGCGCTTCCCATTCTGCTGCTGCCCCTCCATATCCACCAGCACCAGGTCGTCCGGGGTCATCATGCCCTTGGAAATGGAAGTAGGAGTACAGAGAACAAGGTTCTGGGTTAGCCGGACAGAGATATTGCCATCACAGGCCGCAACATAGCCGCGCTGGTGCAACATGGCTCCAATCCGGCAGATTTCCTGGCGAAACCAGCTTTCACTTTCACAAACCATTAAGCAACTCCAACCTAGCGGGTGAAGGGTGACACAAAACCGATGCGCGCGCAAATATAATCCAGAGTAGTGCTAGTTTCCGACTTCAATTTTCATCTTCCCCCAGAATTAATCGCCCAGCACCCCCTGGCCGACCGTAGCGCCTCCCGCATGTTGCGCCTCGACCGGCAGACAGGCGAATATAAAGACTGTAGATTCATAGACTTCCCTGACCTACTCCGCCCCGATGACCTCCTGGTTCTCAACAACAGCCGGGTCTTTCCCGCTCGCCTATTTGGACGCCGGACAGGCCTCCGCGCGCAGCCCGTAAGTCCCAGAAATCCCGCAGCCCGGGAGTTTCTGCAAGGCCAAGTGGAAGTGCTCTTGACCCGCCAATTGGGACCCTGGGAGTGGCAATCCCTGGTGCGTCCAGGGCGCAAACTAGGAGTGGGTGAAAGAATTGTATTCGGCAACCAAGCGGAACTCAAGGCACAAATCATCGGACGCCATGAATCTGGGGAGCGGACGCTGCGCTTCGATCCAGTCCCGGATTTTTTTGCTGCAGTGGAGGCACTGGGTCATGTCCCCCTGCCGCCATATATTAGCCGCCCGGATCAATTAGAAGACCGCGACCGTTACCAGACCGTCTATGCTCGCCAACCGGGCAGCGCCGCAGCTCCCACGGCCGGTTTGCACTTCACGCCAGACGTTCTCTCTCGCATTCGCCAAAGTGGAATTGAGATCGCTGAACTCACGCTGCATGTAGGTCTGGGAACGTTTCAACCGGTGCGAGCGGAAATCGTGGAAGAGCACGTCATCCATCGCGAAAGTTTTGCCATTTCTGAAGAAACAGCACGGCAGATCAATCAGGCCATGCAGCAAAAGCGGCGAGTGGTTGCGGTGGGAACTACAACGGTCCGGACATTGGAATACCTGGCGATGAGGGGCGACCTCACCGCCGAGTCAGGTGAGGCCGACATCTTCATCTATCCTGGCTTTCAGTTCCGGATCGTCAGCGCCATGCTAACTAACTTTCACTTGCCGCAATCCACCTTGCAAATGCTGGTTTCTGCGTTCTCTGGGCGGGAAAACATCTTGAAGGCCTACGAACATGCAGTCCGGGAGAAATACCGGTTTTTCTCTTACGGCGATTGCATGTTTATTGAGTGATTTGTTCTCGAGAAGCACTGCTGCCTTGCATTAGATTAATATTCTATTTTGTACAACTTTGTTGTACTATATAGAAGTGAACGTTACAGCAGCTTTTGCAAAAGCTAATCTGCCGGAACTCCTAAAGGCTGTCGAGCGCGGCGAATCCGTTACGATCTCGCGTTATAACAAGCCAGTCGCGGTCTTAAGCCCGGCCCCCGAGGCCGCAAAACCGAAGAGAAAGTTAGGCACTCTCCGAGGCAAGATCAAGATCATTGATCCGAATTGGGCCGCTCCAATGACCGACGAGGAAGTTGAAGCTTTTGTCGAGGGCCAGTATTAATACGTCGGTGCGCGCCTTACTGGATACACAAGTTGTTGTAATGGCGTGCTTCAATCCTGCAAGTCTTCCGAAAAAGGTGCTTGCCGTCATCGAGAACGACAACAATAATCTCTTAATCAGTTCGGTTTCGTTGATGGAAATTGCGATAAAAAACGCAATTGGCAAAATCCAAATTTCGGAGCAAGTCGTTAGACAAGCGATCCGCGATCTACGACTCTCAATTTTGTCCTTCGATGCAAAGCACGCCTACGAGATGTTTACATTGCCGTTACACCATCGGGATCCATTCGACAGAATGATCATCGCAACGGCGCTTGCAGAAAAGATTCCCTTGGTGGGCGGCGATGGTCAACTCAAATTATATAAAGGCCTTCATCACATCTGGTGATTCGGACACAGAAGGCTTGCGTTTCCAAACTGCGGAAGATTTGGGACACAAGAATGGTGGAATCGATGTTCTTATTGCCCTTTCATCTCCTCCACCGCCTTTACAAACTCCTTGTTCTTGAGGAATTTTCCGAAACAAGCTTCCTGTAGAGGATCGGAAAGCTGGTCGGACGGGCTGAGTTCCGATTTGTTCTTGTAGGTAAGCCGGAGTTCGTCGAGCGCCTTGTTCATGTCACCCTCCAATCCGTAATAGCAGGCCAAGTCGTAGTGAAAGAGCGGATACTTGGAGTCCTGGCTGAGACCATACTCCAGGACCTCCTTGGATTTTGCCTGGTTGTGAGTGAAGCGATAGGAAATCGCCAGATTGTCGATGAGCAGCCGGAAATCTTCACGGTTGAGGGTGCGCTTCTGCTTCTCGCGGTCGAGAGTCGACTGTAACAGATCGGCTGCTGAAGAAAAATCTTTGTCGAGATAAGCCATCGTGCCGTCAAAGAGCATTGACTTGCTGCCCTCAAACAATTGGTCAGCGCCGGATTTGTTCACCTCTGCCGCCGAACCCGCTTCATCGGGCAGAAGACGGACGCTGTCCAATACATCATCAAAAAGTTTCTGGTCTCCGGGGTTGAACAGCATCTTGGCCAGGCGTACCTCGGCGCAAAGATCACGAGCACCTAGATATGCGTGGACATTTTTCTGCCGCACAGCCGCGCCGTTGTATTCAGGAATCATGTACTCCACGCGATCCATCTGTCCGGCATTGTTTTCCTGAAGGTTCTGCCGGGTTACCGGCTGCTTACTGATCTCGCGCCATGATTCCTCTTTGCACTTCTCCGGAGCCGCAGGAAATCCCACTTGCCAGATGAAAGCCGTGATCTGCAGGCGGTCGGGCCGGGGCGCGGCGTCCAACTGCGTCCGATGCTGGGCGTTTTGCACTGTGGTTTTCCCGTTGGCCGACCCGGTATCTAATTCGAGTACCCCTTGAACGCCGGGAACAAATATCCGGGTCTTGCCGGCCGGAGCCTGCTGCGAGAGGGCCGCTACGCACAAAGCGATGAGAGACAGGATGAGGGTTGGTGTCTTCATAATGTTGCGAACCATTGTACTTAGAGATGTAGGTTCGTGTTAGGGATGCTGACGCGGATTAAAAATCACACCTTCAATTCCACCACCGTCGCTCCGGCCCCGCCTTCGTTCTGGGGCGGCTCATTCACGGTTTCCACATGAGGATGTTTCTGCAAAAACTGCCGCAGGGCCTTTCTCAAAATGCCCATGCCGCTGCCGTGCACGATTCGCACTTTGGGCATTCCGGCGAGAAATGCGCGATCTACAAACTTTTCCACCTCGCGCGTGGCGTCGTCTACGGTGAAGCCAATCACGTTGAGCTCCGTTGATGCACTCAGGTCGTCCTGCACGGAAACCGATATGCCCTTGGCCCGCGCTGCCGCCACTGGAGACTGTCCCCCCTGGACCACCACTTCGGCCACATCATGTCGGGGAATCTTCATTTTCATGGCGCCCATCTCAACTTCAAAAGTATTGTCATCGATCTTGCGTTTGACGACCGCAGTTCTCCCCAGCGACTTGAGTTTGACCGTATCCCCCTCGCTAATCAGCTTCACCTCATGCGGGCGAGCATTGGGATCGCCGTGGTCAGCGCCCGTCTTGTGGGCGACTACCGAAGCGTCGAACTGCTCTTTGAATTCCCGCCGGAGTTTGGCGATGCGCCGCTCTGCTTCTTTTGAAAGCTTTTGGGCGGCTGCCCGTTCTTGCACCGCATTCACCGATTCGCGCATCTGGTATTCGAAATCGCGCAGCAGAGACTCGATCTTGCGCTCAAACTCTCGTGTCTTCTGCCGCTGTTCCTGTGCGCCCTCTGACTCGAGACGCTTCAGCTCACGGCTCAACTCTAGTTCGCGCCGCTGCATCGTCTGGCGATCGGCTTCCAGTTCTTTCAACTGGGAGTGGAGCCGATCCAAAAACTTTGACACGTCCTGGGTTTGAGTATGCAGCCGTGCGCGGGCCGCTTCGATGATCTGCCGGTTGAGTCCTAACCTCTGGGCAATGTTGATTCCAGCGGAGGCTCCAGGCACGCCGATGCGGAGTTCATAGGTAGGCTGCAATGTGCGTTCGTCAAAGCCTACCGCGGCGTTCACCACGCCTTCAGTATTCGCCGCATAGACTTTCAGCGAGGTGTGATGAGTCGAAATCACGCTGATCGAGCCAGTTTCCCGGAAATGGCCGGCAATCGCCACCGCCAGAGCGGCGCCCTCCTCAGGATCGGTGGCTGAGCCAAGCTCATCGAGCAGCACCAGCGAGTTCGGCGTCGCGGTGCGGGAAATAAGATCGATGTTGGTTACATGCGCGGAAAAAGTCGAAAGGTTTTGCTCAATGGATTGATAGTCTCCGATATCGGCCAGCACGCAGTCGAAGACAGGCAGCTTCATCGAAGAAGCCGGCACAGGAATTCCAGCCTGGGCGATCAGCGCCAACAGGCCGATCGTTTTTAATCCAACGGTCTTTCCACCGGTGTTGGGTCCACTGATGACGAGTTGGCGCTGCTGCGAATCAAGCTCCATTGTAACGGGAACAATTTTTCCGCCGCGCTGGCGCAGGTTACGCTCCAGCAAAGGATGCCGCGCCTGCTGCACTTGCAGAAAGTCCTTCGTCAGTTCGGGCCGCGTACAGTCGTAGTCCTGCGCAAACCTGGCCTTGGCAAATTGCAGCTCCACCTCGGCCATGATTTCCACTGCCTGAATGATCGCAGGGCCTGCTTCGCCGACTCGCGCCGTCATCTCCAGCAGGATGCGATGAACCTCGGCCTGTTCCTGTTCCAGCAGCCGCACCAGATCGTTGTTCTGTTCGATGGTTTCGAGAGGCTCGATGAAGACCGTCTGCCCGCTGGAGCTGGCCCCATGGATCACGCCATTCACGCGCCGCCGCTGCTCAGTCTTGACCGGAATGACAAATCGCTCGCCCCGGATCGTAACCAATTCTTCCTGAACTGCGCCTCCTTCGGAAAGATGACGCAAATAGCTGCGCAACGACTCCTGGATCAGCCGCTTTTGTTTTTCGACCTCGCGGCGAATCCGGGCCAGCTCTGGTGAGGCCCGGTCGTCAAGCGTGCCATCGGGAAGGATTTTATTGCGGAAGAACCGAAGCAAGTCCGTGAAGTCCGCGATGTCCTGGGACAACTCGCGCATTCCCGACCAACTGTCTTGCACCGCCACCGGCGGATTCAATGCAATCTCGCGCCACTCGGAAGCCTTGTCAATCACCAGCAGGGTGTCCCGAAGCTCGTCGATTTCCAAGACAACGCCGGCGACCCTGGCCTTGGCCAGCAACGGTTGGGCATCAAAAAGCCCGGCAAATTCGAAGCGCGCCCCAGAAGCCAGGAAGCGCCGGGTCTCCTCCGCAAGCTGCTGCTGGCGCAGAATCCATTCCCGGTCGGCCGTAGGCGCAAGCGCGGCGGTTTTGGCTTTTCCCAAAGGAGAAAATACATACACGCCCAGGACGTCACGAAAACTGTCGAATTCGAGAACCCGCGACGAGACGTGTTGCAACGGCTGCGGCATGAGTTAAAGGATAGCACTCTGTTAGCACTCAGCCATCAGCACTCAGCCATCAGTACTCCGCCATCAGTACTCCGCATTCAGCCCGCAAGCAGGTTGGGCTAAAGGAACACATTGTCGTGGCATGGTTAGGGTCCTGTGGGTTCCGAAAATAGTGCTAAAATTTTGCAAATGTCCTTTCCAGCTACCCGTCTCAGAAGAATGCGCCAGTCAGAAGTTTTGCGGTCCTTGGTGCGTGAAACGCGTCTCACACCGGCAAATTTCATCTATCCCTTATTTGTTTGTCCGGGAGAGGGCGTCCGCAAAGAGATTTCCTCGATGCCAGAGGTGTTCAATATCTCGGTCGATGAAGCCGTGAAAGAGGCCCAGGAAGGCAAGTCGTTGGGGTTAGGCGGGATTATCCTTTTCGGACTGCCGGAAAGGAAAGACGAGATGGCCACGGGAGCGTGGATTGATGATGGGATCGTGCAAAAGGCCACGCGGGCCATCAAGAGCGCTGTTCGGGACCTGGTGGTCATCGGCGATGTCTGCCTGTGCGAGTACATGTCACATGGACATTGCGGCGTGGTAGGAAAGAAATCGCAGAAGCCGGGAGCGTCGTCATCGAAAGCCGGCAGCGGGGCCGCGGCGCAGCCTGCAGCAGAGGCGGAGTTTGAGATTCTCAACGATCCTTCGCTGGAAATCCTGGCCAAGACCGCCGTCTCCCTCGCCAAAGCGGGGATGGATATCATTGCGCCCTCAGACATGATGGATGGACGCGTGGCTGCCATCCGCACGGCCCTCGACCACGCAGGGTACACGAATACACCCATCCTCTCTTATGCGGCCAAGTTCGCCTCCGGTTTCTACGGGCCTTTCCGTGAAGCTGCAGATTCGACGCCCCAATTTGGCGATCGGCGTTCTTATCAAATGGATGGCGCAAACCTGCGCGAAGCGATGCGCGAGATCGAACTCGACATTCAAGAGGGCGCCGACATGATCATGGTCAAGCCGGCGATGCCGTATCTCGACGTAATTGCCGAAGCCTATCGCCGGTTCGATCTTCCCTTGGCAGCCTATCAAGTATCAGGCGAGTACGCGATGCTCCAAGCGGCAATTCGCAATGGATGGCTGGACAGGAACCGTGTAATGTTGGAATCGCTCCAGTCCATTCGCCGCGCAGGCGCGAGCATGATCTTGACCTATTTCGCGAAGGACGCAGCGAAGCTGATTTAGCTGCTAGCTCCTGGCTTCTAGCTGCTGGCCAGAAGAAAATCCTACGCGATCCCCTGAACCAACTTGCTAACCTTCACTCCCAGGGCTTCGGCGACTTTCGTTAATTGTGAAATGCAGATATCTACCTCGCCTCGTTCGATCTCTCCCATATGGCTGCGGTGAATCTGGGCCCGCTCGGCGAAGGCTTCCTGAGAGAGACCGGCCTGGATGCGCAACTCTCTAATCTTCTGGCCAACAGACATTTGTATGTATCTCATAACAAGTTTGTTCCTAAGCTCGAATTTTGTTATTGACAGTTATAACAGGTCTAGTTATATTAGTCAACCACGACGCGAACAACAAAAACTAAGATGGCCAGTAAGGGCTTGCTGGCCTCTTAGTTTTCTTGCTTCCCGCTGCATTAAATTGATTTGGGGATAGAGGGACGACCACATGAGTCACAAGGAACCTGGGTACAAACGGTTTTGCCAACCCCTCCTACAGGGGTAACACAAACGTAGCAAACTACGTCTGCTCTCGCTGTCCGTTCGGCAAACAATAGCGTGAACACACCAAGGCAAAAAATGCTGGTTAGCTTCAATACAAGACGTAACATTCTTTAGAGTCTCCTAATCACGAAAAGAAATATATTCTCAGTTAAATAGTGAACAGAGTGGCTCCAGCGTTTCAAACTATTTCTGGCTGTTACACCCCAAAACGAGGCGATTTTTTCCCCGCCCGCTAATTTGTCTCGTCCCGGCGCCAAGCGTTAGAGTGATTGATGCAAGTGCTTCCGAGACAACAACATGCCACAGAATGAAGACCCCAACTTGCAGGCCCAGCGATCCTGGGACACGAATGCGGAGTTCTGGGATGAGCGGATGGGCGAGGGAAATGATTTCTTCAATATGCTCGTATGGCCAGCCGTGGAGAAATTATTGTATCCCGTGGCGGGCGAGCGCATGCTTGACGTAGCCTGCGGCAATGGATTGACGTCACGACGGCTTGCCAAGGCAGGCGCACGTGTTACGGCCTTTGATTTCTCTGAGGCGATGATCGATCACGCCAAAAAACGAGGCGGGTTGCCGGAGATCGATTACCGCATCGTCGACGTGACGAATCGTGAGGCGCTGCTCGATCTTGGAGCCAGAGCTTTCGACGGCGCGCTTTGCAACATGGCAATCATGGATATAGCCAGGATCGATACGCTCATGAGCGCCCTGGCGTCGCTCCTTCGACCCAATGGACGCTTCGTTTTCTCGGTGCTGCATCCCTGCTTCAACAATCCCGCCACGGTACAGATGGGCGAACTTGAAGACCGGGCAGGCGACTTTGTCACTACGTATTCGATCAAGGTTTCACGATACTTGACGCCATTCACCCAGGTGGGCCTGGCCATGGTTGGGCAACCGGTGCCGCATCCCTATTTTCATCGACCCCTAAGTGAGCTTTTTGCGCCGGCATTCGAAGCAGGGCTCGTCCTGGACGCTCTCGAGGAACGCGCCTTCCCGGCGGAAAACACCGGTGGCTTTACACCGCTTTCATGGAATGGCAATTTCAAAGAAATTCCACCAGCACTCGTGGCGAGGATGAGGAGAAAGGTTGGTTGATGCTTAATGAGATTGAAGACATCAACGAATGTTCTTCTTTACGGCCTTAGGTTGTTTTGAGCGCGACTGAACAGCCGCCGCTGCCGCTGCCCAAAAGCGTTGGATTCCCGGAACCAGTTCGTCGAAGGCCGTATCAGCGCTGGCCAATGTCAACCCGAGTTCCATCGCCTGCGCCGCAATCATTCGATCAAACGGGTCCTTGTGACTGCTTTTCAGGAATGGTGCAATCGCCGCGTGTGAGGCCGAGATTTCCAAGATTTCAAATCGCTGAGAGATGCATTGATCGATGATCTCGTGCACCGCTTCCGTAGATTGGATAGGTTTGCCGCCCAGTTCCAGTTTTCCGAGTGCCCCTTTGATGGCAATTTCCCAAATCACGGCTGCGGATACATACACCAACCGCTCCTTACTGATCACTTCCTTCACTGAGCTGGGCAGTTGAGGATCGTCGGTTAAATACCAAATTAAAGTATGCGTATCGAGCAGCACTACTCGATTCCCCAGGCTTTCAGTTCCTCCGCAGTCAGCGGATCGAAAGCGCCAGGTTTAGCCTTCAGCCTGCCTTTCATGGTCCCAGGCTTGCGGCCCTTGGCGGGTTGAATAGCCACCAGCCTTGCAACCGGAACTTTACCGCGGGCGATGATTACTTCTTTGCCACTGGCGGCTTCTTCCACCAACTGCGAGAGCATGCTCTTGGCTTTGTGCATCGTGTACATGATTGATATTTTATTAGCTAGACTTAGCTAAGTCAATCGAATCTCGCCCCCGTCCCAGGCAGCCATTGATTGGAATCAATGGGCTGCCAGCTTCCGCGCTGTTTGAATCGCTCGAGAAGTTTGTTACAACGATGTAGCCCCATGAACGCACCATTCACCATCGACCCTGAAACTGGCCGGTTGTGTTTTCCTGACCTCTCTCTGGAATTGCGTCCCATGATGCCCGAAGCAGAATTCATTGCCGCGACCTCTAAGCTGAACCGCGACAATCTGGGCCTGACCGGCGGCTGGCAGCGCTACTCTATCCGGCAGTTGATTTCACAGAATCGACAACTGGGGATCTTCCTCATCTTTCTGAATGGCACACTCAATAAGCTCAGCTTCGCCTATGCCCACAAAGACGAAAGCTGGGCGACATGGACGGAACAAGGCGAGTTGGAACGCCAAAAAGAGTATCGCAAGGAGCTAGCCCAAGTTCGTCACCGACGCGCCTATTTCAGGAATCTTGAGAACTTCAGATAAGGTAAGTTCTGTATTTGCACAGACCGTGGTTTAAAACGCGAGGTAGTGTAGACCTACCCTCTTGTGTTTCCGAACATTCTCATGACAGCATCGCCGCAGAATGTTTTTGCGGCCCAACCATCGCAGCAAAGACGGCAAAGAGCACACCTACTGGTCCCTGGTAGAGTCGGTGCGTACCGCCGATGGCCCGCGACAAAGAACCCTGTGCCATCTGGGCGAACTCAACGGTTCGGAGCAGGCGCGATGGGTGCGCACGGTAGAGGTCTTTAACGAACAGGGGGAAGGGCGACAACTGAAACTGTTCCCCTCCCATGTGGATGTAGCTGGCGATGATCCCCAGGTGGCGCGAGTTTTAATCCATCGCGTGCGCCTGGAACGGACGCGACAGTTCGGAGCCTGCTACCTGGGGCTGGAACTGTGGAGACGGCTGAAGTTGGATGAGTTCTTCGAGCAGACGATCGATGGCGAGTGTGCCGATGTGCCTTGGTCGCGGGTGGCAGCGCTGTTGGCCATCAACCGCTTGTGCGCGCCCGGCAGCGAGCTGGCCATTGAACAACGTTGGTATCCCGCGACGGCGTTGGACGATCTGTTGGGGATTGAAGAAGGCAAGATCAACGACACGCGTTTGTATCGCTGTTTGGATCGCATCCTGCCGCATAAGACCAAGCTAGAACAACATCTGAAAGATCAGTATGGAGCCTTGTTTGGGGCCGAGTTCGACCTCCTCCTCTATGACCTGACCAGCACCTATGTGGAAGGGGCGGCGGAGAAGAATGCGATGATGCGCCGGGGCTATTCCCGGGATCATCGTCCGGACTGCGAGCAGATGGTAATTGCGCTGATCGTCAACCAAGAAGGATTCCCCTACAGTTACGAAACCTTTAATGGCAATCGGGCCGATGTATCCACCCTGGAGACGATTCTACGCATGGTGGAACGTAAATATGGGAAAGCGCGAAGAATCTGGGTATTGGATCGAGGCATTGTGAGCGAAGAGAATCTGGCCGCGATTCGCAAGCGCGGCGGGCAGTATCTGGTGGGCACACCCCGGAGCCAGATGAAGCAATTCGAAGCCGAACTGCTGCAAGACGATTGGACGTGCGTGCGGCCAGAGGTCGAGGTCAAAAAGGTATCGATCCCCCAGGGCGAGGAGACTTACATTCTCTGTCGCACCGCAGGGCGCAAGGAAAAGGAACAGGCCATCCGCAGCCGTTTCAGCAGCAGCATGGAACGAGCATTGAATAGTCTGCAAAAGACCATCGCCCAAGGGCGGCTGAAGGACCGCAACAAGATGGAGCGCCGTCTGGGAAAGATTCAGGCCCGGCATCCCTCGGTGAACGATTTGTACGATGTTTCGCTCCGCGAGACCGATCAGGGCGTGCGCCTGTTTTGGCAGATCCGAGAAGACCGCAAGCATTGGCGCACAGCGCGCGAAGGAGCTTACCTGCTGCGCACCAATCTCCACGCCGATACTGCCGGACAGCTATGGTCCAAGTACATGCAGCTGACTGAAGCCGAAGCTTCCTTCCGGGCACTGAAAAGTGAGCTTTCCATTCGACCGCTGTTTCATCAACTGGAACCGCGCGTCAAAGCCCATGTGCTGGTGGCCTTTCTGGGCTATGCGCTCTGGGTTACCCTGAAACACTTGCTGCAACGCAGAGC
Source organism: Candidatus Angelobacter sp. (assembly GCA_035939495.1). Classification (GTDB taxonomy): domain Bacteria; phylum Acidobacteriota; class Terriglobia; order Terriglobales; family Acidobacteriaceae; genus Angelobacter. The sequence continues at coordinate 20,557 of DASZFU010000161.1, forward strand.
ACCGATGGAGCCCAAGCCGACCACCAACGGAGTAGAAAACGCTCAGCCGTTTTCGCCCAGGAAGGCAATCTCCTTGCTATCCACGCTGCAAAGCGCCGACATTGTTCTGCCGACGACCGATGGCCGGGAAATACGTTTGCGTCGCATTACCGAACCCACGGCTGAGCAAAAATCCTTACTGCACCAACTAGGATTGACTCTCCCGGATCGGCTCCAACACAACCGCGAATGTAGTGTAGACTCGGCGATAGCCTGGACTGATTCCAAAGCACTTAGCCCGCATTTCTCACACTGATAATTGGAGGAGGAAATTTTGCGCGGCGGAGAAGGACCAGCGGCCAGTATCGGAACAGCGGTACCAAGAGGGCGGTGGGAAGCCGACTCTGGAAGAGTGTTTCATTCTTGGGGAGCGCTACAGGTGCTTGTAAGAACACAGTGGAGACACACCCGATCCAAGCTCCAGGATGGGGCTGACAGCAATCGAGGAATCCATCGGTAGCAAGAGCTTTTCAGCAGCGCAAATTGGCCCACACCTGCTGATATAGATTCTGCCACGGGCAACTGGACGCCATGGACACCCATATCTTGCGGGTCGTCACCCGAATCTGGGCGCCGATCTTGAACAACCGGGTACGAATGGTGGCCACCTGGGCCCGGGCCAACTCCGTAGCCTGGAGTCCCAAGCGCCGGAAGCCACTCACCAGCACATAGGCCATGCTCGACAAGTACAGACGCATCTGGTTGGCCCTCAGGGTTTCCGCACTCACCCGATCCGCAAATAAACAGAACTGTTCTTTGATGCGGTTTTCCATATCGCCCCGGCCGCAGTAGAGGTCTTCGTACAGAGTTGCCGCGGCCCATTGTTGCGCAGCCAGCGAAGTCACCGCGAAGCGTGGATTTTCCTTGCCCTCCAGGCGTTCGGCTTTGGCGACCACCCGGCGTTCCCGGCTCCAACCACCCTGGGCCGGTTTCTTCTTGGTGGTGTACTGAAATTCGGTAAAGACCCGCGCTGCTTTCCCGGTCTGTTGCCATTGTTGGGTGGCTTCCCACATCTGGGCGCCAATGATCTTGTAGAGTCTGCGATTGCGGGCCAATCCGAATACGTAGTCCACAGCATGTTCTTCACACCAACTCATCAGCTCATTACGGCAGAAGCCGGAATCCCCGCGCAAAATGATTTTGACTTGCGGCCAAGCCGCTCGGATCTGCTTCACAATTCTTTGGATTTCCACCAGGCTACGGTAGGACGCATCGTGGTTGGATTCCCGCAGTCGTGCACACAAAAGCTGTTGGCCACAAAAGATATACAGCGGGAGATAGCAGTACTGGTCGTAGTAGCCGTGAAAAAATCGCCCCTCCTGCTCCCCGTGGAGGGCCATATCCGTGGTGTCGATATCCAGAATGATCTGTTCCGGGACTTGCTCATAGGACTCCAGAAACACTTGCACCAAAAGTTCGTCCACGGCGGCCTTCCAGAAGGTGATCTTCTTGTAGCGGTCGGGGACCCCGCTCCCCAACTCCAAGCGGTTCAAAGTGCTCTTGCCGGCCAACGCTTGCTGGTCAGCACGACCCGCCAAAACCCCAAACATCGGATCGTTCCGTAGCTGTTCGTGGTCGTTCAAATCCTCATAGCCCAGAGCCAAACCGTAGACCCTCTGGGCCAGCATTTGCTCCAGCGAATGCTCCACTAGATCCTGGTCCCGTCCGTCCAGAAAGCATTGCGCCAAACGCGGTAACAGATTCAACCGCTCATCGGTTTGCCGTAACAGCAGTCCACCTGCATCGGAACTGATGGTTCCTCCATCAAGCCGCGCCACCACTTCCCGTGCGCACAGCCTTTAAATCCGAAGCTGGTTTGATTACACTCTGTAATTGTCAAAGGCCGCTCCCTCTTAGCATTAACTGCTTCTTGTCAAAACAGTTATGCCATAGAGCGCGGCCTTTGCCTATTATCTTTGTGAGAAATACGGGTTAGCTGATTTTTCGAACCCTCTGTGACGAACTTGGGCTAGCCACGCAGCTCGGAGGAATAGATACGTTCCCATGGGGGAAAATCAGCGTGGTACTCGACAGCAAGAGCGGCGGGACAGATATTTGGATCGACTATAGCCGTGGTTAAGCCCCAAGGCCGGCAACGAAGGTTGCGATTTTCGTCGCAACACCGATCACTGCGGGGGCGATGTCGGCGACGGCCTTGGCTGCCTCCTTCAGGCCCTCGCTCGTGATATTCGGTTTTTGTTTCGCGGCTTCCGCACCAGATTCGGCGTCAGTACCTCGCTAACGAGCAAGTCCTGCAAGAACCTCTTAAGCTCCGCATCTCCAGGCCGATAGCTATGCGAGTAGTAGATAAGGTTCATGGGATTGGCGGACACCCCTCGATTGGCTCTATCGCGTTCGAGGGTGTCCGTTGGATTGAAGTCAACAGAAGCACCGTTGCCGGGTGTAATTAAAAGTGAGAGTCACTGTGCATAGCATTTTGACTACGGAGGTTGAGCTTCGTATTTGGTGCTCCCGGCATCAAAACCATTTCTTGTTGCGCTCCGCGCAAGCCTGCGGCGCAAGGAAAAGGGTTGGTCCTTTCTATACCCAGCATTTACGAGACAGCGTGTGCGCAAAACCGCGCCCACGCTGTCTCGACATGCTGGGCTACTTTCGGCCGCCCCTCCGGGGCTGGTTTCTCGTAGCCTGACGATTGACTCCCACTTTTAATTACACCCCACCGTTGCCAGTGTCATGCTGCCGGATGCTGCAGTATCTCCGCCAGACCGCGGAGCCGTGTCGCATCAGATGGACTTTTGGCCTTGACGGCGTCCTTTTCCAATGACGGCGCGAGGCGCTTCAGCTTTGCCAGGTCGCTCTTGCCCAGGTGCGAGCTTTCCGCGCTTTGAATCGCTTTTTCCAGCGTTGCGATTCTGCCTGCCGGCAGGGCCTGTGACCGGGATAACTGATCAAGGTACGCTTTGGCGACTACCAGTTTTGCCGGCCACTCAATCTTTTGCTGGTTCTGCACGTTCAGTTCATCGGCATGAACAGTTTTCGCTGCGTCGATTTCGTTCTGTGTCAGGAATTTGCTCGGCGTTAGCTCAAATACATCAAGACCGCGCGCAATCTCCGAACCGTAAATGTAGCCGTTGTACCAATAGGTCGACCATTCGCCGCCCAATATCAGCACCTTCGGATCGAGCGGTCCGCGATCGTAATAGCCAATTTCAAATGGATGGGCAGGATCAGTAAAGTCCACGATGGAGACGCCACCCTGATACCAGGCCTGCACTTCGATATCGCGGCCTGGAACCGGAACCAGCGAGCCATTGTGGGCAACGCAGTTCTCGGTATCGCCCTGGGCAGCCGGCATTTTGTAATAGCTCTGGAAAGCCAGTTTGTTGTCGTTAAGGCTGAAGATCGCGTCAGCGCCCCACTTGTTCGGATCGCTTGGACGGCACCGCGCACCAAGGCCACCACCCCACTCGTCAGTAAAGAGGACCTTGGTTCCATCGTTCGAGAAAGAAGCCGAATGCCAGAAGGAATAGTTTGGATCGTTAACGGCATCCACACGCTTGGGGTTTACGGGGTCCTTGATGTCGAGCAGAATTCCATTTCCCGAGCAGGCGCCCGCGGCCAAACCGATCGCCGAATAGACCGTGATGTCATGGCACTTGTCCGAGTCCGACGCCTTCTCTAGTCCCTTCCTGCCGTGCGTGCCGCCGTTATTGAGACCATTCATCACACCCGTGCGGGGATCGATAAACACTCGGGGAGTCGAGACCACTTTGGCCTCCTGCGGCGCCGCCACCGGAACCTTGATCACCTCGATACGAAAGAGAGCGGTGTTGGGGTCTTTGTCCGGCTTTTCGCCTGAGCACCCGGGGAGTTCTTCCGGTTGGCGCACAAACGATGTGCCCGAGACGTAGATATAAACGTTGTCTTTGTCGTTTGGATCAAGCACGAGGGTATGGGTGTGCGATCCCCGGCAGGTCTGCACTGCGGCGACTTGCTTGGGATTCTGGATGTCGGAAATGTCGAAGATTCTCACTCCCCGAAAACGATCTTTTTGCGCTACCGGCAAGGGGGGGCGCGCTCCTCTCTTTACAATGGGTGGGTTCGGAGGAGGCTCGGGCGGAAAACCCTGTGCGCCGCAATCCAGGCGTCCATTGGGCATCTCCACCGACATGAACAGCAGGTTTTTGTACACCGATACATCGCCCTGTCCGCCAGGGCAAACCAGCGTCGTCACCAACTTGGTATTCGCTGGATCGGAAATGTCAAAGATACTTACGCCATAAAAATTCCCCTGAAACAGGTAGTGTCCCTGGAACGCAATATCTGAGTTCGCAAAAGCAAGCTGTGCCATTACTAATTGCATCGGCTTGGGAATCTTGGAGGTGTCAGGCACGCCCATCGAAGTCAGTGCCTTCTGCACCTTGGCATCGGCAGACTCACTGGTGCCGAGCTGAAATGCTTCGGGCTTCCTGAGAAGGAGAAGGTGCTTTATGCCCAGCGATGCTTCACCCGCGTCATAGAAGCCTGCGGCAAGCTTTGCGCGGGGATCGTTTATATCGGAGCCGGTCATGCCCGGCGGGAGCGTTGGAGGAGGATCCGGGACAAACGGATTTCCATCTTCTTCCGCCGCTGCTGGGGGGGCGGGCGACTGTGACTGGGGGGCTTGCACTTGTGCCTGGGCCTGGAGCCGGTTCAAACCAAAAAATAAAATGATCGCGGCGACCGCCACGCGAAAAGCAAAACTGGACATGCGGTTCATCGTTTCTCCTCTGAAACTTTTTTCTCCAACATTGTCTGCATGATCTTGATCTCAGCCAGTTGACCATTATCGACATCGGTTGCGAAGTTGAACAGTTCGGCGTCCTGTCCTGCGCCTGCGGTGTCGAACAAATCCTTCACCATTTTCAACGCGCCATTGTGGTGTTGAATCATCCCGGTCAAGAATAAACGGTCGAACTCGGCATCTTTGGCCCTGCGCAGCGCTTCCATCTGCTCCGGCGTAAGCATACCGGGCATAAGCATCGCGTGATGCGACATATCCATGCCGGACATTTCCGGCATCGACATGGCTACCGGTTCTCCGCGAGCTGTCAGCCAGCGCCGCATGAACTTCATCTCGTCCGTCTGCGAGTTGCCAATATGCGTGCCCAACAAACGCAAGTTCTGGTTCTCCGAATGCGATGGAATGAGGGCCGTCATCTCCACTGCCTGCGCATGATGCATGATCATGCCTTGCATGAACGCCACGTCCGCCTGCGACCTTGGCGGCAGCTTGGCCGTTGCAGAGGGCGGCAGCTTCTTGCTCGGCTTACCCGGCGCCCCCGGCTGAACGATGACGGGCGCCCCCGGACCACTCTGCTGTGCATACACCGTGGGGCAGAAGAAACCTGTTAGAGAGTTCTCTGCAAGGAACAGGCCACACAAAACTACAGACGTTTGTAGAGACCAAAGGTTAGTTTTGCGGCGAGAATTGGGCCGCAAGATCGGAAGATCGCTAAGTATTTTCACTGCATTTAAATGAAGGCGTGCCATCGAATACTAACATTTTTGCAGATTCTCAGCGACCGGCAAGTATCCATCGGGTCATCGGGTGATCTGGTCATCGGGTCTTAGGTCCTCCCGGCGAATTTGGGCGTTGCAGAGCATGGAATTCTCCGAAAAAGGTGGTTCAAGGGTGGTTAAAAGGTACCAATGGGGGGGCTGTCTGGATCGGGCGATCGGAAATCGTCTACGGGCTGATCCTTCTTAGACATAAAAAGCCCTCGCAAAGCAATTATCATGGTCGTGGTTTGTTGCTTGGATTTTGGGTAGAGCTACGCCAACCTGAAGAAAAAAAGCCACGGAAGTTATAGTCCCCGCGAATGACTCGAATTGTAGATCCTTCCCCGTTCGCTCCGCTCAGGGTCAGGATTGCGCGTCGCGCTTTTCGGCTCAAAAAGCTTGCTATAAGCGAATGGTATACGAAGATCTATGGTTTGTCAAATCGATTCTAAGACAATCGATTCTAAGACAAGGGTGTAATTAAAAGTGCGAGTCACTGTGCATAACATTTTGACTGCGGGGGCGAGCTTCGTATTTGGTGCTACCGGCATCAAAAACTATTTCTTATTGCGCTCCGCTTCGCTGCACGCAAGCCTGCGGCGCAAGGAAAAGGACTTTTCGTTTCTTTACCCAGCATTTACGAACCAGCGTGTGCGCAAAACCGCGCCCACGCTGGCTCGACATGCTGGGCTACTTTCGGCCGCCCCTCCGGGGCTGGTTTCTCGTAGCCTGGACGATTGACTCGCACTTTTAATTGCACCCCTAAGACAATCGATTCTGGGACGGATTTTAGTCCTTTAGCCGGGCGTAAAGTGCGAGTCACTGTGCATAGCATTTTGACTACGGAGGGTGAGCTTCGTATTTGGTGCTCCCGGCATCAAAACCATTTCGGAGGGTCAGGTCTTGTGATTGAATACGGCCTACACCCGAATTGTGCTGGGAGGCTTCCGCCAAATCAAATATGCCGGAATACCGGCGGCGACAATACCCGATCCTACGACCGCATATATGGGCTGAGAGTAGACCGTGTTAGCTACGAATGCCGCAACTACCAGAACAAATACAAGCGGCGTCCAGGGATATCCGGGTACACGATATGGCCGGACCGCATCGGGCTGGCGTTTACGGTAGACGAAAACGCAGGCGGCTGCGAGGGCGTAAAACGTCCAGCTTACGAATACTACATAAGTGAGCAGTTGTTGGAAGGTTCCGCTGGCTGCCAGAAGTGCGGCCCAAATCGCACCTGTAACTACGGCAAATGCGGGCGTACCAAAGCGAGGATGCACCTGGGCTAAGCGCTGAAAGAAGAGGCCGTCTTTCGCCATGGCATAGTAGACGCGAGGCGCAGTGAGTGTGACCGCATTGGCGGCGCTGAACATCGAGACTAGAATCGCAATGGTCACCAGCTTCGCCGCCGCAGGACTGATGGTGGCAAGAGCTGTGGCTGCCACTCGATCAGCCCTGGCAACGCCCGATGATCCGAGGGCGACGACGTATCCCAGGTTGGCGAACAGATAAATGCCAATGAGCGCGAGGGCTGCCGCCAAAAAAGCCAAGGGGAAGTTGCGCTGCGGATTTAAGGTCTCTCCGGCGCTAAAAGTACAGTACTGCCAGCCTTCAAAAGCCCAAAGCACACTGACCATCGCCAATCCAACACCGGAGAGAAGAGAGGCCCCGGTGTGCAAACTTGAAGGCGAAGCGGCGAAGGCATGAGGCGCTTTCCCGAACCAGAGCAAGGCCGCGCTCATTGCGACCACCGCCAAAATCTTGATTGCAGTTGTGAGGTTTTGCAGGTTGGCGCTGTTGCGCGTGCCCCGTACGTTTACTGTGGCGATCACGGCAATCACGATGATCGACACCAATCTTGCATTCCACTTGGTTAACGGTACGAATTCCTGGCAATAGGTGCTGAATGCGACCGTCAAGGTAGCGACCGCGCCGGTGCTGATCACGAAGAAGAAGGTCCAGCCAAAAAGAAATCCCATCAGCGGCCCAAAACAATCGCGGATGTAGACGTACAAGCCTCCGGCTTCGGGCTTCATCGAGGTCAGCTCACCATAGGTAAGAGCTCCGAGGAGCGAAAGCACTCCGCCAATGATCCAGACCGAAAACGCCAAAGGCAACGAATTGCCGACCGACTTCAGCACGATCGCGGGCACCAGGAAAATTCCCGATCCAATTACGGTGCCGATAATAAGCAGAACCAAATCGCCCATTCCCAAGACTCGCTGGAGTTGGCGTGGCGCCGGCCCTGGTGGGGCAGGGATTGGAACCTGGTCAGGTGCTGACATGAGGCTCTCCTGTCAATCCCGCAGAAGCTACGTCAAAAATGCTTCTATTGCAAGCCCCAGGTGGAAAAGATACCTGACGTACAGACCCGGTAATTCTGTTACCGGCGTTTCATGGCGCGCTGCAGCGTGTTGTCGAGCGCGGCTTTTGCTTTATCGTAATCTTGTTGGGAAATCTTGTTCTTTACTCGTTCCGATTCAAGCTGGAATATCTCTTCTTTCAGGGCTTCCAGCAGGGCGGCGGAGCGGTCCTGTGAGGAGCGGCCCAAGGTCATGCCCGGTTCCGGGGCTCGGGGGTGAAGATTCACAAAAAATACGATGAAGCCACCAATCGCCAAAGAGCCAACTAACGCAGCCAGGAAAGCCCATTTGCTGGAATCGAGTGGAATCGGGCTAGAGTTGGGGATTCCCATTCCACCGCCTGGGCGATTGTCCTGGCGGGAATTTGCTCCTCCTCCACCGCTATTGGCACCCTGGCTGGGAGCATCAGGGAACTGTCCGGCTCCAGCAAGTTCATAAGTGACCTGCTTTCCGGCTTCAGGCCTGTCAATCGCATTGGTAGCAACTGCCAAATCAGGCTCGATCGGCCATCTATCAGGATGGAAGCCGGTACCGTTGTCTTTGAAGACCATGGTCTGGGGAACAACAACATAAAACTTTTCCACGTTGCCGGCTACTTTGGAGGTGAGCTTGGCCGCGTCGAAATAAGGAAGGGTGTAAGTGATCTCAAAGCGGGTCATCCCGGGACGTACGGGATATTTGATCTCGTATTTATTTTTTTCACCCTCCACGGCGACCGGATTACGCTTCACGGGAATGAGTTCGCCGGAGAAGGCCGTTGACCCGTCCCTTAGAGTGGCGCCCTCGGGCAAATAGAATTGAAATGCCGGCTGGGCTTTGGGAGGGATGGAGTTGTTCTCGATGGTGAAAAGCTCCACTCCCATCAGGGTGCTGCCATTCGTCTGAAATACCTCGGATTGGTCGGTCACCCGAATGCCATCCACAGCGTGCGCCGTATCGTAAACGGTAATTGCTATGGTGTTTTCCCCCTGCCGCACCATCTTCACAAAATCGGCGTCCTGGTGATGGATCCGAATGGCGTGGACCGGCATGCCATCCTCGGGAATCAACAGGCTGAAATTTCCCTGGGCATCAATCCTGGTACGCGCTACCTCTTCCATGCTCTGGCCAGGTTTCAAGAGAACGACGTTATCTCCGGCCGCCGGTTTGTTGGTAGTACCGTTGGTGGCGACTCCCGTCAAGCGCACGGCGCCCGTGCGAGGCGCTCCCGACGGTTGCTGGTTTCTGGCTTGAGACATGACGGCCAGAGAGAACAGTAGAATGAAAATGGAAAACAGGGCGAGGCGTTTCAATTCAGGTACTCCTTCAGGCTTGGGCGGCTTCCAACTGTTCAATTTCCGCGAGGATACGGGCAGCCTCAGCTTCCATGCTGTTACGCATGGCTTCAAAGTCGGCTTCAGTAAATTTGCCCGCCTTGTGTTCAAAATTCAGATCGCGCAGGTTCTCATAAACTACATCTTTGCGCTCGTGAAGATACAGGAGACGGGTCTTCTCAACAGCGCCTTCGACGTCCCGGCTAGGCGAGAAGATATAGATGAGCAGCCAGCAAGCCAGGAGACAGCAGAATATCTCCGGTAAGTATTTGAAGACAAAATCGAGGATGGTCTGCATGAAACCCATAAATCAGATCTCCGTTTCGCGACGAGCGCGGTTACGCAAAGCTTCCATCTGCGGATCCACGGCAACTTTGGTTCCGGCCGCTGCTTCAGGAGTGTTGCGTCCCCTCCAGATGACGATAACCAGCACCATGATCCCTATGGCAAACAACAAAATTACCGGGGGCACAACCCAGGCAGTCAGCTCAAAGCCGCGCGAGGAGGGCAGTATGACCGCAGTCACCCCGTAGTTCTGGCGAAACCAATCCAGAACATCTTCGTCATTTGACTTGACCTTGACGCTGGCCTTCAATTCGCGGATCATCACCGGAGAAACCGGGCAACCTACATGGTTGCATTTGAGCAGCATCTGATTGCAGCCGCACATGCACTGAATTTTGTCGCCAACTCTCTGAGTACGGGCTTGTTCATCATCGGCGCCCACCATCAGAGTGGCCGGAAGGAACAGCACGAGCGCTACAACCAAGCATCGTAAACGCCTCATTTTCCCGCTCCTATGGGCTGCATCTGCTTTTCAAACGGCGCAGCAGAAGCCGGAACTGGAGCCGCAGCTCCGGCCGTAACCGGTGATTTCAACTGAGCGGCGTTTGGAACCAGCGCGACGCTCGTACCGAAAATCAGCACCATTACACCAATCCAGAGCCATGACACGAGAGGTTTTACAAAAGCTTTAATCACCGGGACGTTGTCTTCACCCCTGCCGGCATAGATCACATACAAATCTTCTTTAATGGTGGAACGGATAGCGACCATGTGGTCAGGCTGTTCGTTGACCTTGAAAATCCGAATCTCAGGATAAAGATTGCCGATCTTCTTCCCATTTTTCTGCACTTCCAAAGCGGCAGAATAGGAAGCGTAATTATCGTTGTCGTCCTGAGTCTGATCCTGGCTCACGAGTGTGTACTGACCGATCTGCATTTTGTCGCCCAGCCTCATCGGCAGTTCGTTTTCCTTGTCAAAAGCCGAGCCTGCCAAGCCAAGGACGATCAGAGCCACGCCAAAGTGTGCAATGTACCCACCGTAGCGGCGCGTGTTTCGATGCGTGAGGTGGAACATGGCGCCGACTAAGTTGGTCTCAAGCTTGGGCTGCAGCACACGTCCGCCGCGAAGGAATTCCAGCCCGATCGTGGCGCCTACCAAGGTTGCCAGGGGAATGGCGTTCAAAGCCATGGTATGAGAGAAGTCCACCGGGCGCACACCGAACACGAGCAGCGCAATGAATACCAGCAGAGCCAGAGCTGCGGGAATAGCGAAGTTCTTTTGGACACTGGCCCAAGAAGTCCTTCTCCAGGCCAGGAGTGGACCCACACCGGTCAGCAAGAGCAAGGCCAAGCCAATGGGTATGCAGATGTAGTTGAAGAAAGGCGTGCCCACCGTGATCTTGTGCCCTTTCACCCATTCTGTGATGATCGGGAAAAGCGTTCCCCAGATCACAAAAAAGGCGGCGGCCAGCAGCAGGACGTTGTTGAACATGAAGCTCGACTCACGCGATACCAGAGATTCGAGCTGGTTTTCCGACTTCAGGTGGGCGTAGTTCTTAATAAAGAAGAAGAGACACACCAGAAAGGTGAAGCTCATCATCCAGACAAACCAGGTACCGATATCAGACTGAGCAAAGGCATGGACTGAAGCTACGACACCGCTTCGCGTCAGGAAATCGCCCAAGATGGTGAGGATGAAGGTAATAAAGATCAGCCAGACGTTCCACACCTTCATCATGCCGCGCTTCTCCTGCATCATGACGGAGTGCAGGAAGGCGGTACAGGTCAACCAGGGAAGCAGCGAGGCATTTTCCACCGGGTCCCAAGCCCAATAGCCGCCCCAGCCCAACACGGAATAGGCCCAATGCGCGCCCAGGAAGATGCCGCAAGTAAGAATAAGCCAGGCTACCATGGTCCATCGCCGGGTGATATGAATCCATTTCTCACCCGGATACTTCATGATCAGCGCGCCGAGAGCAAAGGCGAAGGGCACAGAGAGCCCTACATAACCCATGTACAGCATGGGGGGATGGATCAGCATTTCCCAGTACTGCAGCAGCGGATTCAGGCCATTGCCGTCGGCCGGCACCTTGCTCATAACTCCAAAGGGATTAGCAGATATGTTAACGACCAGAAGGAAGAACACCTGAATCCCTGCCAATATTACGGAGGCGTGAGCATAGAGCCGGCGATCGACTTGGTGCCGCCAGCGCAAGATAAAGCCATAGCCAGCCAACACCCAAGACCAGAAGAGCAGCGAGCCTTCCTGGCCCGACCACAGGGCCGAGATCTTGTACATCACAGGCAATGCCTTGTTGGAGTGTGCGTGGATGTAATCCAATGAAAAATCATTGGTTAGCACGGCCCAAATCAGGGCGAATCCCGCCCCGCACAGGGTAACGAAGCACGCCAAGCCGGCCCGGCGTGCAGTCTCGCCCAGGCGTGCATTGGCCGGATTGCTGCGCACCAGCGAGATGATCCCGGCACCCAAACAGTAGAGCGCCAGAGCCAAGGAGAAGAGCAGACAGAAGCTACCTAGTAATGGCATATGAGCGTTGGAAGCATAGTATTGTTTGGGCCGGTTTGCAACCGGTCAACCAGAGCGAAAATCAGGCCGAAGCCCTTTGTTCAGGCCAATCCAATGCGGTTTTCACTAACTTTATAAGATCGTCGGGATCACAAGGTTTAAGGCGGAATATCACATTGAGATTGTTATATTCCAGGTCGGCATCCGGCATCCCGCTGATGACAATGACCGGCAGTTCCGGATTGAATGCGCGAAGTTGCTTGACGAACTCCACGCCATCCATGTTGGGCATTAGGTGGTCGGTGACCACTGCTCCGATCTTCTGCCGACCAACTTCACTGCGCAACAACGCAAGGGCACTGGGGGCGTTGGTCGCTACGTGGGTTTCGATCTGGGCCTTGCGCAGTACCAGTTCCCGAACCGTAAGCTGTACCGGGTTGTCATCCAGCAGCAGAACCTGTCTCATTGCAACTTAGGCGCTTTTCTCCTGTTGATATTTGCTGCGAACTTCGGCTTCCGCACGGGTCCAGTCTTCCTGCTCAAATCCATGCTCTCTTCCACGCTCTTCATAAAGTTCATAGGCCCTGCGGCGAATCTCTTCTTCTATGAAGGGCTGCGTCGAAGGGGCTGGCACGTTATCCAAAGCTGTTGCGCTTGGGTAGCTGTTGATGGGAGTGGGTTGATTGCTAACCGCCTTCTTGGGGGAAGAGGTCTTAGGGGGACGATTTACGGGGGGTTTTGTTGCCATACTGCTTTGACTCCTGATCCATATTCGTTCTTGCCGCACGCGCACGCGGGGCAGTAAGGAGATTATAAAAAATCTTTGCTGGTTTGTGGGCAACCACACCCGAAAAACGCAAGAAATTAACAGTAGATGTTAGACCTTAACACTGCGTTAAAGCGCCGAGACATTCACGATTCGAAAGGAAACAGCGGAATGCTGCAAACGCCTGGTTTGGTTTATGCAGCAAGGCAAAATGATGGGTGCTCAAGGCTGTGCAACTACCCCTTCAGCCTTTTCTTCTTGGGTTTTGGCGAAGAGCCGCTCTAAGTATTTGGTGTCGATGTTGCCTGCGCGGAACTCTTCGTCTGCCAGGATTCGGCGATGGAGTGGAATCGTGGTGTGGATGCCTTCCACAATAAACATCTCCAGAGCGCGTTGCATGCGCATGATGGCTTCATCGCGGTCTTTACCATGGGTGACGAGCTTGGCAATCAGTGAGTCGTAATAGGGAGGAACCACGCTCTCGGCGTAGGTGGCGGTATCCACACGGACACCGATGCTGCCCGGAGTATTGAAGACTTTGACCTTACCGGCGGAGGGGATGAATTTCTCCGGGTGCTCGGCATTGATGCGGCACTCTATCGCGTGTCCTTTGCGCTCTATCTTAGGAATTATGTCTCTGACCTTGGCCCCATTGGCTACAAGGATTTGCGCCTTCACCAAGTCGATGCCGGTGACCATCTCAGTCACCGGATGCTCCACCTGGATGCGCGTATTCATCTCGATGAAGTGCAGGCTTCCGTCTTCGTCCATCAGGAACTCGACGGTACCGGCGTTCACGTAGCCGATTTCGGACAAACAGTTTTCGAGCTTTCCGCCAATGCGGCGGCGCATTTCTTCGGTCACCCGGGGTGAAGGAGATTCTTCCAGCAATTTCTGGTGGCGCCGCTGAATGCTGCATTCCCGTTCGCCCAGGCTGATGACTTCGTGCGCGTCGCCCAGCACCTGAAACTCAATGTGGCGCGGACGCTCTATGAATTTCTCCATATAAAGATTGCCATTGCCAAAAGCCGCGGCCGCCTCGGACTGGGCAGAGTTGAAAAGGTTTTCGAGTTCGCTTCCGGCCCGGATGACTCTCATGCCCCGGCCTCCGCCACCCGCCGAGGCCTTCACAATTACGGGATAACCAATCTGCTCTGCCCAACCCCGGGCTTCTTGTGCATCGGCAATCACGCCATCGGATCCGGGAAGAATGGGAACATCAGCCTTTTTCATGGCTTGCCGCGCTTTTTCTTTCTCGCCCATCAGCCGAATTACATCGCCTGGAGGACCGATGAATTTGATACCGACCTTTTCACAGAGATCGGCAAAATTGGCATTCTCGCTTAGAAGCCCATAACCCGGATGCACCGCCTCTGCGTTGGTGATATCTGCGGCGCTGATCACAGCAACGACATTAAGATAACTGTCGGAAGAACGAGGCGGCCCTATGCATATCGCCTCATCGGCAAAGCGCACATGGAGCGCATTACGATCAGCTTCGCTGTAAACCGCAACGGTTTTAATGCCCAGCTCTTTACAGGCGCAAATCACTCGCAATGCGATTTCGCCCCGGTTCGCAATGAGAATCTTGTTGAACATGCAGTTACGAAATAGCCGCGCAAGCCCCCGTCATTTGCGTGGACGAACCGCGAACAATGGCTGACCGTACTCCACAGCCTGATTGTTGGCCACGAGCTTCTGGACGATCTCGCCAGCAATATCGGTTTCGATCTCATTCATGAGCTTCATGGCTTCAATGATGCAAAGGACTTGACCGGTTTCAACAACGTCGCCAATTTTCACGAAAGGTGGAGCACCCGGAGCAGGAGCTTCATAGAAGGTCCCCACGATGGGAGACTTTACAATGTGCAAATCCTCTCCCACCGCGGTTACCTCTTTGGGCGGAGAGGGAGAAGAAGGGCTTGCTGGAACGTAAGCAACCGGGGGCGGCGTTTGAGGAGGAGGGGAAAATGCCGCCACAAAAGGAGCGACAGGAGCAGCGGAAGTAGCGGCGCCGCGCTTGATCCTGACTTTTTCATCTCCACGCTGCAATTCAAATTCGGAGATGTCTCTCTCGATCAGGAAATCTATAAGCTCTTTCAGCTCTTTTTGGTTCATGAATGCCTTTTAGAGACTACACCTCAATCAAATCCTTACTCGTGGGAGTCAGTATTTCGTGTCCCGATTCGGTGACCAGAACCATATCTTCTATGCGCACTCCTCCATCGCCAGCTATGTAAATACCCGGCTCGATGGTCACAACCATTCCGGGAACAAGTTTCTGGGTCAGGCCTTTGGCCAAGCGAGGCGATTCGTGCACCTCGATACCCACTCCGTGACCGGTGGAATGAGTAAAGTACGCCCCGTACCCGGCTTTTTTCAATACCTGGCGTCCTGCTTGGTCAACCGCTCCGGCTTCAACGCCAGGGCGAACCATCTCAATTGAGGCAAGCTGCGCTTCTTTAACCGCTTCATACATTCGCCGGTGTGCTTTGGAAGCTCCACCCACATGCACAGTACGGGTCATGTCTGAGCAATAACCGGCGAGTATAACACCGTAATCCAGGATTATAAATCCGCTCTCGGGAACAGGCTGAGTTGAGGCACGCCCATGCGGCAGGGCTGATCTCACGCCAGCGGCCACAATCGTGTCGAACGACATTTTTTCCGCTCCCGCGCGCCGCGCCTGGAGTTCAAGTTCGCCGGCAATCATGGCTTCCGCAATTCCCGGCCGGATGTTTGTCAACGACGCAGGAAAGAGGCCGGCGGCCATCAAGACGGCAGCGCGTATCTGGTCGACTTCGTCGGAGTCTTTAACGGTCCGCAACGCTTCGATCTGTCCACCCGCCGCCACTAACTTGGCCTTGCCGGGCAGGAGTTGCCGTACTTGCTTATAGGCCGCATGAGAAAGATGTTCGGCTTCAAATGCTACTTTCCCGATTTTGGATTTCACCAGCCATTCACCTGCGTGAACCAGCGCTGGTTTTTTTGTGATGACGACTTTAGCTGATTTCACCTGCTCGGTTGCCTGTTGCGTATAGCGGCCGTCGGTGAAAAAAACCATCTTAGGCGGCCCACTACGAACATGGAGAAGCAGCACGCCAGCAGTGCCCGTAAACCCGCACAAGTAGCGAATGTTGGGAAGATGAGTAATCAGCAGCGCTTCCACGCCGGTACGGTGAAGCTGAGCAGCCAGCTTTTTCTGCCTGACGCCATAGTTCATGCTTACCAGCCTATCGCAAAAAGAAGCGGCACGCGCTTCCGCGGCGCGTGCCGGCTCGACTGAATGCGCGAGTTTTGTCCCAATCAGCCTTGAACAATCTTGGGCGAAATGAAGAAGATCAATTCCTGAGTCGAGGTGTTGACAACCTGATGCTTGAAAGCATTGCCCAGCAACGGAATGCTTCCCAGCAAAGGAACCTGGTTGATAGCCACCGAATTTTGAGTTTGGATCACACCGCCAATGACGACCGTGCCGCCATCGGTAACCAGGACGTTGGTGGTTGCCTGTTGTGTAATCAACGAGGGGTTCAACTGCGTGCCGGTCACGCGGCTGAAGTCAGGAACGGTGTTTTCCAGATCCAACTGGAGAAAGATGGTGTTGTCGGATGTGATCTGCGGGATTACCTGAAGCCGCAGAAATGCGTCAATGTATTGAACCGTTGGCGGGCCGCCCAATTGGGCCTGGGTGACAACGGGAATGCGTGTTCCCTGTTTCACCAGCGCCTGAAGGTTGTTGAAGGTGGTAATGCGCGGACGGGACAGAATCTTCACCAAGCCGCGGTTTTCCGCCATGGTGAGAATGAAGTCCAACCGGTAGTTGTTCGTGAAGTTGGTGAACGAAAGACCGCTCGTGGGCGCGATCGCGGCCAGGTTCGAGAACAGAGGAATCGAATTGCCAGTGCTGCCAGTGCCGGGAACCGTAAGGAACTGCACCGGTGGCGCGCCTGTCGGGCTTGCGATGCTGATAGGGCTGGGACCACCAGTGGCAGAGGTGCCTCCGGCGGCGGTCGTGCCGCTGCCCCAGCCAAAGCCAATCTGTGTACCGATATCGCGGAAGAAGGTACGAGTTGCAGCCACTACACGCGCTTCAATCTCGACCTGGGGGGTCCGCCGATCCAATTCCTTCAACAGCGACTGAATCGTGGGCAGCGTCTGTGGAATGTCTTCGACAATCAGGGCATTGCTGCGATCGTCGGAGATCACATCGCCACGCGTGGAGAGAAACTTCTTGATGATAGGCACGACATCCTTGGCGTGGGCATAGCTCAGATACCACGTAAAAGTCTGGCGGGGAATCTGTAAAGCCTGGGCGTCCTGTTGCGCTTTGCGGGCCTCGGCCTCGCCGCGCAGGGTGTCGAGCGTGGCAATTCGCAAGACATTGCCTTGCAACTCGCATTCCAGGCTGTTGTTTCTCAGGACGAGCGCCAACGCCTGGTCCCATGGAATGTCGGTAACGTCAATGGTGACCTGGCCTTTCACGGCTGGATCGACAATCACGTTGAGACCGCTGATCTCTTTGATGAAACGGAAGAAATCCTTCAGGTCCAGGTCTTTCAAATCCATGTTGACCGGCTCGCCTGTATACCGGCCCGTAGTGCAACTGCTCGTCTGGTTGGAAGTTCCACCCTGGACCGGCGCTTGTTGTTGCTGCTGCTGAAGCGCGGCATTCACTGCCGCCGGCTGAGCAGCAAGGTTAGCGCTTGCCGGAGTCTGGAGGGGGCGATTGCTGGAAGGCACGACAGGTGCGAGAGTGGCGAAGCGCGAAGCTGCGCGGTTGGCTTTGGATTGCGTTTCGTCAGAACCGTTCGATACGTTTTCTGTTGCCGCCTGCGCCTTGGTGCTGAACAACGGACTCACGAAGACAACATCCTGCGCCTTAGCAGGACCTTGCGCCACATCATGGGGCTTAGCGTCATTCGCTCCTGAAACTTTATCGGGCGCTTGCGAAGCTGTGCCTGGCAATGGTTTTAGCTGGATTGATGCGGCGTTATCCGCCGCCGAAGCCTGAGGTTTTTCGATGATGGCAGCCGACGTGGGCGCCGGGGGCAAGACTGCCGCTTCAAAAGTCTTGGCTGTGGGCGCGCTTGGTCCACCCTGGCGAGCAGGTTCAGCGTTCTTGAGCTTGACGACCAGCTTGTTGGCTGACGGCACAACTTCAAAATCGTGCATGGTGTTCATATCCACCACAACGCGAGTCGATGGTGGCGCCGACTGATACCGCGAGGCGCGCACGTCTTTGACGTCGTTGCTGTTGACGGGGATTTCGCGGGCACGGCCTTCCAGCACGGAGTTTGGAATATCAACCACCACGCGGTCAGGATGGTCCAACTTCATTGTCTTGGCAATCATCGGTTCGGTGCCGGTGACTTCAATGTTGATGCTGTCTTTACCACGCGCCACAGAAACATTGTTGATGTGGCTGGTCTTCACGCTTTGGACACTTTGGTGAGGAGGAGCGATGGCCGGAACATTCTCCACCACCGGCTGCTTGGGCGCTGGCGCAGCCGCTTTGGCAACTGTGGCGGTGGGGCCTCCGCTGACTTGGAGTTCTACCCCGCTCTCCACTTCGTTCACCTTTACGGTCGCGCCCTTAGCGAGATTCAACTCTATCCTCGCCACATCGGTACCGCTCACGGAGCGATAGCCGACGATGCGATAGGACTGCACTCCCGGCGTGGAAACACTGTGGATTGCGGGATCCGGATGAGCGATCGATACCCCTGCCAGGTCAATCAGCATCAAGGTGTCGGTTGGACGATATTCAGTATGAGTAAATGTTCCGTTCGCGTGGATGGTAACCAAGCTGGCACTATCCTGGTGCTCAACACGGATGCCCGCGAGTTGCGAAGAGGAACCTGCAGCCACTGTTGTCGTCAGAACAGCCAACAGGATGATTCCTAGCAGTTGCTTTAGCCTCATCATTACATTGTCTCCCCGCGTTGCGAGAAGTCTCGCTTTACGCGCGCGATTGCGAAGGGCACCTACGCTTCCTCCGCTTAGAATTAGCCAGCCTATAATGGCTATACTACTTCCCCTGGGTTCGGCCCGAACTGCAAATACTTGTTTACTACTTAAATACTCGTAGAACTACTGCTCCGTCGATTCTTAGCTTGGGTTGATTTTCTTTACAATTTCGTGCGTGTTCTGCCGGCCAAGATTATCGACATACGATTCGCGGAAAATCACGGAATCGCTGGTGATCTTCTGGACGGTTCCATTGAAAACCTGGTCATTCTCGCGCAAGAAATAGGCGCGATGAGCACTGCTGGCCACAATGGCCATCATCCTGCCATCGGTATCTTTCGCTGTCCCTTGCACGACCAGTTCGTTAATGGCAAGGCAGCGCTTCCCGGTTGAACAATTCGGTCCCGTGGGAACAACAGTGGGAGTGACAGTACGAATTGGGCTCACAAATGGATCGCGCCGTCCACCGCTTGAGATCCTTGACGACGCCTTAGCGGCCACAACCAGATCTGCTTTTGAAGGCTTCTTCGGCACGATCTTGGGTGTCTGAACCTTTACTACCGGCGCAGTCTTAGCAGCGGCCTTGGCCGTAGAGGCATTCTTCGTGTTCGTTGTTTTGGAAGACGGGCTAACTCCCGCCGTTGAAGAGCCTTGTTTAGTTGATCCAGTTACCGGGATACCTTGCTTTCCGGAGGCAGTTGCCTTTCTGCCATGAACTGCACCTGTTGACGGCGCTGTACCGGTCGTTTGGGCATTTTTGCCCATCGTAGTTCCCGTGGTCTTTTTTGCCGCCGCATTGGTTGAAGTTGGTGTGGAAAGCTTGCTGCCGGCAACCGGCGTGGGAGCCTTGTTAGCACCCGCGGGCATATTCGAACCGGCAGGAGTCGCAGTTTTGGCCGTGTTTTTGCTGCTCGACGACGCACTCTGGGAGCCATTGGTGATCGGAATCACTTTAATTCCGCCGGGTTGGGTCGCGCCACTGCTCGTCTTTTTCGACGCAGCATTGGGCTTGGCAGAATCCTTCTTTTTCGCATCCGTAGTGGCGTGCTGCTGCGATTTAGACGTGGACGAAGCGGCCGCATCGCCCGTCTGGCCACTTGTCTGGGCCGCGCTGGTTGCCGCTAAGGCTGCTGCTACAGCGAGAATTTGAATCAGCTTCATATCTTTTCCTTCATCTACCTATCGGGCATCCATTCCCTAAATTTACCTATCGGGCATAACTACTTCTTGGGCGGCACTACCGGCGGCACTACTGGCAGGCCTTCCTGCAAGTCGCGGCTAAAGAATGTAGTTGCCGTGCAACTGGCCAGTACCGATTCGCCGGGTGCAAAGGTATAGCCGCTCGTTTTGACTTTCGAGGGCCCGGGATTCGCAACATTGGACATCTGCAGGCTGTTGACATTCACAATACGGTCAGTCTTAGAGAGGCGCTCGAAGAAATTCAAGACCGAGTAATAAGGCCCGTCAATATCAATCTGGAAGGGTACTTCGGTGTAGAACTCCCTGGCACTCACAGGCATTGCCGTGTAACGCCGTATCTCGATGCCGGCACTGGCTGCGTTGTCATGAAGCAACTTGATGAATTCATCGGCATCCTTGTCGGCGGGGACAATTTTTTTCTCGTTATCCAATTCGAACTGCAATTGGACCATTTGCGCGCGAAGCTTGTCCCGTTCCTTTTCCAGTTCCCGGAGCCGGTTGTTCTCCTGTTGCTGTTTGTCGAGATCGCTGCGCAGATCCCCGTTTTTCTTGTACTCGGGGATCAAGACAAAGTAATAAATCGTCCCCCCGATCGCGGCAAAGATGACCAGCAGGATGCCTGCCTTTGCCAAAAAACCTAATTCACCGATTTTCGCCATATACAGCCCTTCCCATGTATGCTCTTCGACCGAGACTATGCTTACGCTTTCTTGGTAGTGTCAGGTTTCGTTTGTGCAGGCGCTTGCGGTTGCAATTGCCCAGGAACCTTTTCGCAATTCAATTCGAACTTGTAGGCCTGCATTTCTTTGATCGTGCTGTCCTGGGATGTTTCTTTAATCTCTACCGTTTTGAAGAGACCGGTCTTCTGCAGGTTCACCATAAGGTCGGCAACTGCATTCGGACTGAGCGCCATGCCTGTAAAGCTGGTGATCCGGCCATCGTCGGTGATGGCTTGAAGCCAGATGGCATCAGTACTGTTGATGGTGTTGGCAATTTTGTTCATGAAATCAACAGGACCGACCCGCGCATTTTGCAATTGCTCGATAACGTTGAGGCGGCGCTGGAACTGCTCCGATTCTTTTTTTGTCCTCTCGTAGTCGGCCTTCACCGGGGAGAGCCGCGCGTTCTCACGATTGGCGTCCTGCAAAGCAGTCTCCAGGCGGTCGTGCTCCTTGTGGACTTGCAGATAGAGATAGCCGAGTATTAAGCCCGTAGCCAGAAACATGATTAAGCCCAGGAATACGGGGCTGGGGCCTTCACTGGGCAACGAGGGCGCGGCCGCCCGCTTGCCACGCTTTGTTTTAGGGATGCCAAGTAGATTAATGCGAATCATAGATCTTCAAAACTCCTGAGGGCCAATCCCACCGCAACTGCGAGTTGTCCCGGATTCTGTTCGAGAATTTCATTTTCAGTAGAATCGGCCGGTGGCATGATGCGCTGAAAGGGGTTCAGTATCTCCACCGGCAACGAGAATTCCTGCCGGAGCGCTTCCACCAATCCTGGCACCTTCGACGAGCCTCCAGCCAGGTATATGCGCTCGATATGCTCGCCCGAAGCCGTGGCTCGGAAAAAGTCAAAGGTCTTCTGAATTTCCAACACGATAATTTCGGTCACCTGCTGCAGGATGGGCAGCTTGGCATCTTCGCTGACAGTACCGACTTTTTTCCCCAGTTTGAGCGACTCAGCATCGTCAAAGCTGAGGTCCAACTCTTTTTGCAGGGAGTCGGTGTACTGATTGCCACCAACGCTGACATCACGGGTAAACAGCGGAGTCGTACCCTTGACGATGTTGATATTCATGACACTGGCGCCCAGATTCAGTAGCGCGACCGTGGAATCATGGCCCGGCTGGTAGTTGTACTCGTAGCAATTCTGCAGGGCGAACGCGTCGATGTCCACGACAGCCGGGCTCTTGCCCGCAAGCGAGAGCACATTGGTGTAGTTGAGAATCTTGTCTTTCTTGACCGCTACCAGCAGCACATCCATGTGCGAGCCCTGATCTTCGGGATTCAGGATGTCAAAATCCACATTGACGTCGGCAATATCGAACGGTATGTGCTGTGCAGCTTCGGTGGTAATGCTGTCGGCCAGTTCCGCTTCAGTCATCGGTTGTACGGCGATTTTCTTCACAATCACGGAGTGGCCGCTTACCGAAGTCGCCACCGATTTGGTTTTGATGCTGTGTTCGCCGAAGATCTTGCTGATCGCGCTGGAAACGCTACCCGAGTCGACGATCATGGAGTCGACGACAATATCGCTGGCCAGTGGTTCGACGCCGAGATGCGAAACCTGAATCTCGCCTTTGGCGCGTTTCAGTTCAATGGCCTTAATGCAACTGGAGCCTATGTCCAGCCCCACAATCGATTTTGCTGATCCAAACATGCCTGCCGCCTTTTTAATTTCCAGAAATTCTTTTGCTGTTTAACGGCCTAACGCTGCGCGCGCCGCCTTAGGTTTCTTTTTGGCGCTGCTCATGTTCATGGTGCTTTTTTGCTCCATCCACTGGTCCAGGATTGTCTTCTTGAATTTCCAGCGGTTTCCCAATTTGAACGCCGGGATTTTTTCTTCCGTGACATACTTATAGAGTGTGTCCGGGCTGACCCCCAGGTACTGCGACGCCTGACGAATATTCATTACCTCACGCGAATCTGCTGCCATAACTTGTAGCCTTTCCACAGTGGGTTTTCGGCCCCAGCATCAATGAGGCCTGCCGCGAAACATCGGTTGTTGTCTTCTCGGGGGGAAAACTTCAGGTCATGCGAGTTATAACTAGGTTAATAAGGGGAGGTCAAGCAGGAACTTCGGGTTTCTTCCGGTATTAGTACCGTTTTCCGGGGGTTCATTGGCCTTTTGTGCCAGAACATTCCCGAAGATTTTGTGAGTATTGTTTACTGATACCACAACTTATTGTGGTATTGATGCACACGGTTCATTATTTTGCCCGAAGAGTTACTAAGGACCTGAGACCGCAGGCTTTTCAATCGGGCGAATCACTCGGCACACCTCAGTGCAGGCTACTTCGGCAACGTCTCTGAGCGGCTGCGCGTTGACCGGTACCAAAGCCCTTGATTAGCCGATCGCCCGATTCGAGTTGGACGGAAGTGGACGTGGTGGGGGTAATGGACCGAGCGGACACTCAATCCTGGGATCCAGGCTGTTCACCTTTACGCAATTCCTGCCCAGGCTCTTGGCTTCGTAAAGGGCTGCGTCGGCTGCGCAGAGCAATGCATCGGCAGATATTCCGGGGGGTCTGGTGCTGACGCCCAAGCTGATGGTTGCGGTATGCGTTTCTCCCAGGCTCTCGATCGAAGTGCTTGCAACCGCCTTCCGAATTTTCTCTGCAGCATGAATGGCCGCGAGTTCATCACAATCGGGAAGAATTAACAAAAATTCTTCTCCTCCGTAACGCCCGGCAATGTCATAGGAGCGTAAGGATGCTTTCATCCTGGCTGCGACTTCGCGCAGGACTTGATCACCTGTGGCGTGCCCATAGGTGTCGTTGATTTTCTTGAAGTGATCGATATCCGCGAGAACGACCGAAAAGACTCCTTCTCTTCGATCGCTGCGATTCATCTCCTGCGCCAGCGCCTCCATGATTCCGGCCCGGTTAAGAAGCTGTGTAAGGAAATCATGGGTAGCCTGAATTCTTAGTTCCTCGCGCGTGGCGATCAACTGTTCCTGGAAGCCGATGATCCTCTGGGCAACCAGGAGACGCGCCTGCAATTCTTTGGGGTTAAATGGCTTGGAAACGTAATCATCGGCCCCTGCGCCGAGGCCTTCAATCACATCCTGTTTTTCTGTCTTGCTGGTGAGAAGTAACACATAAGTGTAGTGTTGCCGGGCCAGCCGCCTGACCTTGCGGCAAAGCTCAACTCCTTCCAGACCCGGCATGACCCAATCGAAGATCGCAATCGTCGGAACATCTTTGGATTGCAGCAGCTCCCAGGCTTGGTTTCCATCGGAGGCGGTCTCAAAATCAAATCCCCATCGATGGAGATGGTATTGGAGCAGATGCCGCGAAGATGCATCGTCTTCCGCCACGAGCACGCGCAAAGGCATGCCTGTTTGGCAGGAAGTCCCGGCGATCGCAGATGTTCCTGGATATAGCAAACTGCTGCGATCTGAAGGAGTGATGATCTGACTCGACATATGTACCTGCTATTGGACTTACTATCGTCCTGAACTCAGCTTTCTTTAGGACGCGCTTACTGCACCATGGTGCTGACGTTCCTGGCTGGTGTGCGCTTTTCGGCGTTCATCAGGCGGCGCAGTTCTTCGCCGGCTTGTTTCAGGATCTGGCTGATCCGGGCTTCGCCTACTCCCAAACGCTGGCCAATCTCTTTGAGCTGCATTTCTTCGAAATAGTAGAGTTTGACAACGGTCCGAAGCCGGGAAGGGAGCTGGGCTATGCGGGACCGCAGGATTCTGGCAGTTTCGCCTTTGCAGCAAATGTCGAAAGCGCTCTCGTCTTTGGCTGGAATCTGGTTCAACTCATTGACCTCATCAACACCGGCATCGTCCATGCGCGACAGGGATTGTTGTCCGCAATCAAGCCGCTGCCGGGCTTGCTCATACTCCGCAAGTCCCATTCCGACTGCCTGAGCGATTTCTTCACTCGATGGTTCCTGGCAACCCGCCGTGCGCAGATTGAATTTCGCGTTCTCAATCGCGCGGCCGGTTTTGCGGTCCTGGCGTGAGCAGGTATCTGCGCGCCGCAGCTCATCGAGGATGGCGCCAGTAATGCGCGTGGTCGCGTAGCTTGAAAACTCAACTTTGCGCGACGCGTCAAAGCGAGTGGAAGCTTCGAGAAGACCAATCATGCCGGTCTGGATCAAATCCTCGACATCCACATGAGTTGGAAGACGCCGCTTAATCTTAGTGGCCACGGCCCTTACCAGGTTGAAATAGTCCTGGACAATTACCTGTTGTGCGATTGGCTGGTTACTGATGTTGTGAGTATTGTTAGTCATTGTTCTTCTCCACCTTGATCATGACTAAGGCAACTACCGGGCCAAACCTTAAGCGGTTGTAAGTACTTAAGAATTAAGGACAAGGATACTTGGAGACTTTTGTGGACACGTCTGAAGTCTGGAAACCAGCCTGGACTGTGTCTTGGAATCAGAGCAAGGGGTTCACTTTCGTTCGAAAGTGAACCGCGAGTATCAGAATCGCCGTGCCTTCAGCCTGTCCTGAGCCGAAGGCTTCATCGCGAAACGATGATCCTGTTACAGGTTGCGGGGTAGCTTTGATTTAAACTTGCGGCAGGACCTCGGCAAAATGACAATGAAGCGGGCCGCCATCGGCGTTCGAATGCATTCCGGGTGGGGAGCGGTCGTTGCTGTCTCTTTTGACGCCGGCAAAGTGGAGATACTCGATCGCCGGAACATTACGGTCATCCCACCCGATACTGCGGGCGCTAAACAGCCCTACCATTTTGCTGAAAATCTCAAGCTTCAAGAAGCGGAGAAGTTTCTTAAAGGCTGTTTTCGTACCTCGGTTCAACTGGCATTGGCGGCGCTCAAGGAATTGATGGGCGAATTGGGCAGCCGTCATTACTCCGTAGCAGGAATCGCGGTCCTTCGGGCTTCGGGCCGTCCGCTGCCAGCGCTTTCCAACATCCTCGCATCGCATGCGCTCATCCATGCAGCGGAAGGTGAATTCTTTCGCGATGCCATTGGCAGAGCCTGCGAGAATCTCGACCTCGTTGTCACTGGGATTCGCGAGCGCGATCTCGACGAATGCTTGCGTAAAGCATTCGGCTCGAAAGGAACCCGGATGCACCAGCAGGTCTCCTTGCTTGGACGTGCCCTTGGACCGCCCTGGACTACGGATCAGAAGACGGCGGCACTGGCGGGGTTGGCGGTCTTAATCCAGCAGTAGCGCGGGCAGGTAGCGCGGTAATACTGACGTTTCCCAGGGTGGAGCGCAGCGGAACCCTGGGAAATACAAGACAAATACGAAAGACCTTGGAAAGATAAAAGCGGGTAGATGGTAAAGTTTAGTTGTGAAGTTCATTGTTGTAACCGGATTCCTGCTCCTGTTTTCCTCCATCTCCTTCGCCCAGCCAAAGGCAGGTAGTTGTTCTCAAGACGAAGTGAATCGCAAAGCTGCGGAGTTGCAGTTGGTACGCCAGCGCCTGCTTGGTCTTTCTATCGGGGATGGTTTCCAGACCGATGTTTCTCCTCAAGCGCAGGCGGCAATTGCCAGCATGAAAGACACTCTGAGCAATTTCATCAATGCTTATCTGCACTGTGTCCCTCTCCAACCAGATGCAGCCAAG
This sequence comes from Candidatus Angelobacter sp., assembly GCA_035939495.1. Classification (GTDB taxonomy): domain Bacteria; phylum Acidobacteriota; class Terriglobia; order Terriglobales; family Acidobacteriaceae; genus Angelobacter. Next base: position 46,804 of record DASZFU010000161.1, read on the forward strand.
GTCAACAAGGAGCTTTCGAGCCTCGGACACGCATTCGCATTGCCGTCAGGTGTGCTCAGCTCCGAACAAATTCCGCCTGATTCCGGCAAGTTTGGCTTCGAGCTTTCATTCGATGTGAAAGTGATCGAGAAGCCCCGTTTGATAGGCGTTGCCGCTAACTTCTCGATTGAATGCGGCAGCGATACCGTGCTCCTTATTTTTTCCCGGTCTGAGGATTTGTGGAAGGAAGCATTGCGCTGGCAGAAAAAACCGTACAAGAGAGTAGACGGCGGAACGATAGCTTTTGATTATGGCATCTCGCCTCCCGACGGAGCCGGCCAGTGGTTTGTGGTGACCCACGATGTTGCCCCTTGGTGCAGTTCAACTTGGTCTGCGATTCGGTACGACGTGTTGAGGCCCACGGCCGACCCGCTTCGTCCCAAAGTTTTGTTATCCAGTTCCGATGGGATGTGGTGGGGTAACGAAGACTTCGGAACGCTTACCGTCGAGAAAGACGATTTGGACTTGCGCTTCCACTCCAGCAGCATCGATGGCGGTGTTCACAACCGGGTATGGATACGTCATTATTCGGTCGTGGGGGATACTGTTCAGCGTACGCAACCGGTCGCCGTTTCGCCCCGTGACTTTGTTGATGAGTGGCTTATCTCTCCCTGGCGGCAAGCCTCGCAGTGGTCTTCAAAAGCCGCGGTCCAGCCCCTCAGTCACGCACATAGGGTCTTGGCCAGAAAGGTGAGGTCAGGCAGCGGGTTGCTCGAATTCGATTCCATACAAAGATGTTCCGACAGCAGCAATCACTACCAGGTGGAAATCGGCGAAGAGTTCGGGCCGGAATATAAAGATGCACGCTCCTTCTATTTCCAGGTATTGGGCAAGGATAAATTCACCATGTCCCGGGTGTCGGAAAAGCCCGATCTTGTATGCAAAGGTCCAAACATTCTCGAAGAAATGAACACCCAGTAAGGCATCATCATTAGCAGTTTTTAACTACTACTAGCCCTTGCAATTTGGCAATTCCGGAGAAGTATTCCAAAACGGAAATCCTAACTAAAGTCTTTTCCGCCAACACTGGCCCGTTGAGAAAGGATTTTCATGAACTTCAGGAAATGCTTGATTGCCATCTTCCTCGGTATTCCGATGCTGCTCATGCCGAAGATGAAACAGCCATTGATACATGAGCCAGCGTGTGCGCGTCCTGTGGAAGCATGATGCGTTTGCCTTGATCGATTGCCTGATTGCCAATGGCCACGGCTATTCCGGTTGCCCAAGCTAGCTGTACGTCCGCTTCGGGGCGCTGGTTCTTGTGAAGGCAGTCGATAAAGGAAGCGCACGCAAGGTAATCCGGATTGCCCTGTTTGTCTTCCGGCACCGCAATGGGTTCACCGGGACCGCGATACGGCATCTCGCCACGGAAGGTTGCGCCGGTGGCAATTCCATGCTCCACAATGGTTTTTTGCGTCGCCGATGTCTGCTTTTTCTTGGGCTCGTAATAAATGGTGGCATCCATTTCCGTTAGGACAGCGCTGCCCTCAGACCCATAGACGCGCACCTGGGCGCCGTCGATCTGATTGGTAGTGATGGATGAGAAAACCAGCGTCTGGCCTTGCGGATAGCGATAGGTCACCTGTACATTGTCGTGGGTCTCGCGACCATCCTTCCAGAAATCAATTCCACCGCTGCCTATGACCGATTCAGGCACACTTCCAAAAACTTCATTGGCAAAAGTGATATGGTGAGAGCCCAGCTCGGCCAGCAGTCCGCCAGAATATTCCTTGTAAAGCCGCCAGTTAATCAGACGCTCGATCTTCTTGTCGTTCGGATCAGGGACGGGCCGACGCCAACTGTTGTTTCGATGCCAGTAGGCATAAATCTGGGTGACGCGGCCCAGCTTTCCCATTTGAATGCGGTGCAGCGTCTCGCGATACCAGGGCGCATAGTGATATTGATGACCCACCTGGAAGTGTTTGCCTGTTCGCTGGACCGCATCGACGATGCTGCGGCAGCCCTCGACGGTAAGCGCCAAACTCTTTTCGCCATACACGTGCCTGCCGTTTTCCAGCGCGGCGGTCACATGCTCGGTATGAAAAGAAAGTGGAGTGGAGACGATTACAGCGTCAACATCTCGTGCGGTGAGAAGCTCGCGGTAATCACGATAGATGGGCGTTTGTTCTTTGGTAATCGCGCGTCCTGCGGAGAAGCGTGGCTCATACACATCGCAGAGACCGGCAAAACGAACTCCAGGAACACGCAAGAACGTTCGCATCAACTGTTGTCCACGGCTACCAACCCCAATGATGCCTAGATTGATCTGGCTGGAAGGCGATCCAACCCACAAATTACCGCTCTCCGCCGGGAGCAGAGCGCCGCTTATCGCTCCGGCTGCGCAACCAATAAATTCACGTCTGTTCATTGAATGTGCTACCCCTTTGTATTCAGCAATGCAGGTTCCAATAATGCGCAATCCTGCCATTGCCATTGCGCCAGTCGTTGCGGCGCCGGCCCGGTTAAAACCCACAGCCCCCTCGCGTCTGGAACGGTCGCAAGCATCTTCATCCCTGCATCCGGTCCCAGCACAAACATGGCGTTGGAAAGAGCGTCGGTGGTGGTGCTGTCGGAAGCGATCAGCGTGGTTTGCAGGACTCCTTGTACTGGAGTTCCTTCACGCGGATCCATCACATGACAGTATTTCCAGCCATTGAGCTGAAAAAACTTTTCATAAGATCCGGATGTCGAGAGCGATTCATTTCGCAGCACCACAGTCGAGAGCGTTTGTGCCCGGTCTTCCGGGTTGGACACTCGCACGGTCCAGCCATTCTTCCCAGGCGGAGCATCCAGGGCGTAAAGCGTGCTGGATCCTGCATCCACCAGCGCAGCTTGCACTCCAGCTTCACGCAAAATCTGCACAACCCGGTCCACGGCATAGCCCTTCCCGATAGCACCCAGATCAAGTTCCACACCGGCACAGGCAAACAGGACCGTACGCATGGCCGCGTCAAGTTGCACCTTGTCCTGACCGGCGATCCCTCGGGCTCGGGATAGTTCATCGCTAGTGGGATACCGGCCCTCCCCTCGAAAGAATCCCCAAGCACGCATGAGCGGCCCTACAGTAATATCGAAGGCCCCATCGCTCTGGCGGCCGAAGGCGAGGGCCATCTCGAGCAAATGAAATACCTCAGGATCGGTCGTAACTGCTTGCTCAGCTGCTAAACGGTTGATACGGGAGAGTTCGCTCGACGCCCGATAATTGCTCAATGTCTCTTCTATGCGTTCGATTTCTTCAAAAGCGGCATCGAGCGAGGCTTGTGCTTCCAGGTCATCGCCTGCGTAGAGATAAATGGTGAAGACTGTACCCATCGCACTTCGCGATTGGACAAAAAGACCAGGCGGTATCAATGAATCCACTCCCACAGTTCGCGACTTGACGCAGCGACAACAGATTATCATCCGGGAAAATGAATATTGCCAAGGGTTGACGACGCCCACTCCTGTACAAGAGGTACAGGGCGGGGAAATTGAAGTTCAGATCCTTTAAAGCTTCAATGGTTCATACCGTCATGATGATGGTGTTCCTCGCCGGGCTTGTGTTCGACTTGGCGCTCCACCGACCATATATCGTCCAGCGACTTTTCCCACGGATACATGTGGACCATCCATCCAAAAACATGGGGAACGAACGTGCCACCTGCTGCTTCACACTCATTCTGGGTCGAGATCGAGCCAGCCAGACCGAACTTGGGCGTTTTAGAGAGCATTTCTATTTCGCGTCCCTTAGGAGGCTTGCACATATTCACGTGCTGATGCCATTGCGCCATGCTTAAAGGAATGCGTTGATTGAGCTGGTCTAGCGAGAAGCGGACAGGGGCCGTGTACATAGCGCCAATCAGCTTGTAGCCACTGCCATTTTTCTCGTAGAGAAGCGAAGTTGGCTTGGAAGCATCGAAGCGGAAGGCTTCACCAACTGCATTACCGTAATTGGTGAAGTGGTATTGCTTCTGGGGAAAATTAGGCAGAAATATCTTGAAGCCTTCGGCCAGCGCCACTTTATAGTCTTTATATTTCTCCAATGCTTGTCGCGCCTCATCGGCGATCCGTTGAGCTTTTTCCTCATCTCCGGACTGGGGAGTGCGCAAGGTGCTCATGAACATGTGGGGGCCCATCTCGTGATGGTGACCATGTCCCATGGATTCGGTGGAGGCGTCCAAATCGGCGCTGGATTGAGACGACTTTTGTTTTTGATCGTGGGCAAAGACCAGAACGGCCAAGGCCAGAAAGGCCCAAAGAATGAATGGTTTTCGCATAGTTCTCCCCCGAGTACTCTGCTTTCCAACATTATCAAACACGGGTGTGCCTCAAAAGTTACTTTCGATTTTCCGGGATCAAACTTTGCTTCCGGGCCTGGGTTACTATCGAGCGAACCACGGAGGCTACGTATGATTACATGGGGAAAATCGATTTTTGTAACCATCTTTTTGGCGTTTGCGGCGTTTCCCATAAGCGCGCCGGCACAGACTGTAACCGGACAGGATGGAACCCAGCAGAATGATATTGCCCAGATGCGGGAGCAGCAACGGCGCCGCCAGGAAGAGCTCAATCGCCGGCTGAATTTTACCGGGGAGCAGAAGCAACAATGGGTATTGATTCAAAAGCAAACGGCGCAGCAGATCAAGGCCGCACGGATGGACGAATCCCTGAATGAAGAGCAGATGCAAGAGAAGATAAGGGCCATCCATAAACAGAACAGGGTCCAAGTGCTGGCCATGCTGACTCCCGAGCAGCAGGAAGAGCTGAAGAAGTGGTGGGAAGAGCAGCGGCTGGCAAAACAGCAGCAAGGCGCAAAGACCGATGCTGGTTCGTCCAATGCGGACAACTCTTCCGGCAATACCAGCCAGGGCAAAGCCGACGCCAAAGACGATGATTTCTTTGCAGGCATGATCCAGGACCCGGAACCAGCGCCGAAGCCATCAAAGAAGCACTAAGAGCATGAGCAATAATTGATAGTGTTGAGTGCTAACTGCTAAGTGCTCGCCCCAGAACCTGAAAGCAATTTATAGTTACCTTCATGCCGTCCCACATTGATTGGCTCAGGGAGTATTGTCTCTCGCTACCCCACGCAACCGAGGATGTCCAGTGGGAAAACAATCTGCTATTTCGAATTGCTGGAAAGATGTTTTGCATAGCCGGCCTGGAGCCTTCCGCCCACGTTAAGTTCAGCTTTAAATGCAAGCCCGAGAAGTTCGCTGAGCTTGTAGAAATTCAAGGCGTGATACCAGCGCCCTATATGGCCAGAAATCATTGGGTCGGCATCGTGGAAGTGAGCGCGTTGCGGCCACCGGAAATAAAAGAGTTGATCCGTAATTCTTACCAAATGGTCTTTGAGAAACTACCCAAGAAACTGCAAGCCCAATTGCATAACAAAAAAACTCCTGCTAAGACATCAGTTAGGAAACGGACTCAATGAGTGGGTGGATCGACAAATTGCGGCAAGACCATCAGCAAATCAAACGCCAGGTGGAAGAGACACGCATGGTGAGAGATGCCGCTCAGTTACTCATGCCGGCTGTTCTGAAACAAATTGAAAAGGATCTCCGCTATTTCAGCCAACAGTTCACCGATCACAGAAAATTTAGAGGGCCGGAAAGGACCAGCACAGGAGCATGGTTTCTGATATCCGATCGGTTTCCGGCATGCAGTCTCGAATATAGGATTTCGGAAACGGCAGTCGAATTTGAACGGGAAAGCTGGGCGAACTCAGAATGCCCCAAGCAAAGGCAAGGTGGGACAATCTGGTTGAAAGCTGAAATCGACAAGGGAGTATGGTTTGAATATGAGGGTGAGAGATTTCTGTGCGTGGAAGATGTTTCCAGGTTTCTGCTCGAAGATTTTCTTCAAAAGATGATTGAGTCCTAAAACGTTTCTTCGGATTAGCGACCACCGTTACGGACCGTTACGGTTAGTGGCTCTTACTGACCTTTCGTATTCTGTTATTCTGTCCAGTTTCGTTCATGTGAGGAGTTTATTGATGCTGACCATGCAGGGACGCAATGCAGTTGTTTTTGGAGTGGCCAACAAGCGCAGTATTGCCTGGGCGATTGCTCAACGCCTCAGCGAAGCCGGGGCACGGCTGGCAATTACTTACCAAAACGAGCGCCTCAAGCAGGAAGCCCATGACCTGATTACTGCGTTGCCGGGGGCCGAAGCGTTTCAATGTGATGTCTCTCAAGATCGTGAAATCGAAAAACTCTTTGGCGCATTGAAGGAACGATACGGGCGCATTGACACCTTGGTACACTCCATTGCCTTTGCTCCTGCGGAAGATATGAAGGCAGATTTCATCAATACCTCGCGGGAAGGATTCCGTATTGCCCACGATGTGAGCGTCTATTCGCTCATCGCCTTGTCCCGGGCTGCTGCTCCGCTTATGACCAATGGAGGCGGTATTATTACCCTGACTTACTTTGGCGCAGAGAAGGTCATGCCTTCGTATAACGTGATGGGAGTGGCTAAAGCGGCCCTGGAAGCAACCGTCCGTTACCTTGCTTATAGCCTGGGCCCGCGCAATATTCGAGTTAACGCAATTTCCGCCGGGCCGATCAAAACTTTGGCGGCGCGCGGAGTCGCCGGTTTTAGCGAAATGCATAAGTCCCATGCGGAACGCTCCCCGATGAAGCGCAATGTCGATGTAAAAGAGGTTGGTGATGCCGGACTCCTCCTCGCCTCGGACTTGAGTACAGCGATTACCGGAGAGACCTTGTATGTCGACTGCGGTTACAACATCATGGGTTATTGATCGCTTCACGAATCTGGACTGTCCAGCTACGAGGAATTAGGGCAATATTCAGCAGTAGCGACGTTCTATAAGAGAAAATGCAACTTCCAAACGGCGTTAAATCGATTTTTTCTAATATCGATGGCGAAGCCTGGTTGCGCTTCGGCCTTTCTATTGTAGGTTTGGCCCTCGCGTTTGTTTCAGCGCTGCTTTCGGCGGTGACGCGCGAAGCAGGCAATGTGGCGGCCACTACGATATTTGCGACTACCGCGCTGCTGCTGGCGGGTGTTGTGGGGTTGACGACTGTCCCCTATCTGGCCCGCAGGGTTGTCCGTGGACGGATGCGGAACGCCTTCAACTACGAAGTCACGCGGGAAGGCGTCGCTTATTTGGGCGTGGCGCTGATCATCGCGGTCGCGGCCCTGAACACCAATAACAATCTGCTGTTTATTGTTCTGGCAGCCATGCTGGCCGCCATCGCTGTTTCCGGATTTGCCTCCGCGGCTGTGCTGCGCGGCCTGAAACTAGAGGTGATCGTGCCCGAAACTGCATTTGCCGGCCGTCCGATCATTGCCAGCATCAGGTTGGTCAATCCTCGGCGCCGGATTCCGGCTTTTTCCGTCAGCGTGGCCGTTGCTTCATCCAAGAAGAAACAGAAACCTAAATGGCAATGGCAAAAGAGCGAATTTGTCTTTCCCAAACGACGCAGATGGTTGCGTTTGCCCGACTACACGTTACGACGCAAACCTCCAGCGGCGAAGCCCCCGGCGATCCTCGAGGCACCGGTGTATTTCACCTATGTTTCCCCGCGTGTCACCGCCGAAGCACAGGTGGAACTGAAATTCCCCCGGCGTGGTTATTATCGCCAGAATGAATTCAATCTGGCCACGCGCTTCCCATTCTCTTTTCTCATCAAGAGCCGGAAAATCGACATTACCCGCGAGCTCCTGGTCTACCCGGCTCCATTAGAGGCAGACGATTTCCTGGATGTGCTACCTATGGTGACCGGGGAGTTTGCATCGCACACCCGAGGCCGCGGCAGCGAACTTTACCGGATTCGCGAGCATACCCCGGAAGATCCCGTGCGGTTTGTCGATTGGAAGGCCACGGCCAAGACGGGCGCATTGAAGGTCCGCGAGTTCACGCGTGAAGACGAGCGTCGCCTGCGCATCGTCTTTGATAATGCTGCTCCCGGGAGAGTGCCTGAGTTTTTGTATGAACGTGCTGTGTCAATGGCAGCATCTCTGGCGGAACATTTTGCTGCTCAAAACGTAGAACTCTCCTACGCAGCGCCCGGATACAGCAGGGGAACTAACCTGCACGATTTCTGGAGTTATCTGGCTCTTGTTCAACCGGCCGGAGGTGAATCTGTTTTGGATTCCCTGCCGGTTTCGGAAGATTACAACATCGTGATTACGGCCCGCACGCCCGGCAGCATTCCCACGGCTTTGTGGGCCAGTTCTTACATCATTTACATGGAAACGTAAAAATTCATTACTTGCTACAATTTTGGCGGGTCCCCTATGGATTCCTCTGTTCTACGCCAGCTCAGGAAGATTGCCGGTCAGGAAGCTGTTCTTGACCGTCCTGAAGACCTCATGCTCTATGAGTACGACGCAGGGGTGGATAAAAGCCGGCCTGGAGCGGTTGTCTTTCCCCAGAATACTGAGCAGGTATCGCGGATCATGCGACTGGCGCATGAAAAGAAAGTTCCCGTGGTGCCGCGTGGCGCGGGAACCGGACTGAGCGGCGGCGCGATAGCACGCAAAGAGGCAATCGTCCTTTCACTCGCGCGCATGAACCGAATCCTGGAGCTTGATATTCCCAACCAGCGCGCCGTGGTACAACCGGGAGTCGTGAACCTCGAATTGAGCAATGCGGCTGCGCCCCTTGGCTTCTACTATGCTCCTGATCCTTCGAGCCAGAAGGCCTGCACGATTGGCGGCAATGTGGCTGAGAACTCCGGCGGGCCGCATACATTGGCGCTCGGCGTTACAGTAAACCACGTCACCGGCGTGGAGGTCGTGTTGCCCGACGGCCGTGTCGTTGAATTTGGCGGCAAAGCCCAGGATTCCTGTGGCCTCGACTTGACTGGCTTTTTTGTTGGATCGGAAGGTACCCTCGGCATTGCTACGCGCATTACCGTAAGGCTCACGCGGCTTCCAGAATCGGTGGCGACCTTGCTGGCAATCTTCAACAACGTTCAAGACGCTGCCAACACCGTAGTAGCGATCACGCAAAGCGGCATTACGCCCTCGGCCTTGGAGATGATCGAGGGATGGTTGTTGCAAGCCATTGAGGCTGCTGTACATGCTGGTTATCCACTCGATGCCGGAGCGGTGCTGCTGATCGAATTGGAAGGCATGAAGGAAGCGGTAGAGGAGCAGGCTGAAGCAGTGCAGTTGGCGTGTCTGAATCAAAAGGCGCGTGAGGTTCGCCGGGCCAAGTCGGAGCAAGAACGCCAGCTACTTTGGCTGGGACGCAAGACGGCATTTGGAGCGATCGGGCGCATCAACTCATCGTATTACACGCAGGATGGAGTGATTCCCCGCACCAAAATCCCTTCAACTCTGGCGGAGATTGCACGCATCGGCGAAAAATATAGTCTGAAAATCGGCAATGTCTTCCATGCGGGGGACGGCAATCTCCATCCCCTCATCCTGTTTGATGGCCGTGATCCACGAGGCCGGGAGACCAGCAGGCTCGCCGCTAAAGAGATCATGAATTATTGCATGAGTGTGGGCGGGTCTATCACCGGCGAACATGGGGTTGGAATGGAGAAGATGAACCTCATGCCGCTCATGTTCAATGAGGACGACTTGAACGTCATGATGCGATTGCGCAATGCCTTCAACCCGGAGTCGATTCTCAATCCGCAAAAAATGCTGCCCGAAACCCACATGTGCCGGGAGATTACGGCCCCGCTGCCCAAGGCGAAGGTCGAGCCTGTACCGGAGCTGCATCTGTGAGTACAGTCACTGAGAGTGGCGCGATCGAGAGAGAGTTAGCCTCTGTAGCCGGCGAAGCGTGGGTATCGACGGGAGATTCTGAAGCATTCGAAATTAACGGCATTCGCCCTGCATGGACTGTTGCTCCTGGATCGGCGGAAGAAGTGGCCGCCATTTTACGCATCGCCAACGAGCGGGATCTGGTTGTAGCTCCGGCAGGAGGTTCTACCAAGCAGCAAGTCGGGGGCATCCCGGAGCGCATCGATATACTGCTCCGGCTGGAACGTCTCAACCAAATAGCGCATTACGATCCTGGCGATCTCACGATCGGCGTGGAAGCTGGCATTCGCTTTTCAGAGATGCAACGCGCCTTGACCGAGCATCAGCAGTGGATTCCGCTCGATGCACCCTTTTCGAGTGCCGCTTCCAAGCCGAAGGCGGCGACTATAGGTGGACTGCTGGCGACCGCTTCCTTTGGACCGCTCAAATCGGGATTCGGCGGCCTGCGTGATTTCTGTATTGGTCTCCAATTTGTCACTGCAGACGGCAAAATTGCCAAGGGCGGCGGAAGAGTCGTCAAAAACGTGGCCGGCTATGACCTGATGAAGCTGATGATCGGAAGTTTTGGCTCATTGGCCATCATCACTAAAGCGAACTTCAAAGTTTTTCCAGCGCCCCGGCAGACCTGCACTTTCGTCTGCTCATTCCCGTCGTTACCGGAGGCGCTCAAGTTTCGAGATGCCATTCTGAAATCACCGCTTACGCCTATCTGCCTGGAAATTATCTCTCCTCAGGCTTCTGAGTATCTGTGCAATCCTCCTACGCCACGCAATCCCGATGACTATGCTCCCTCACAGCCGGTCGGGCAGCCTCCCAGCACCTGGTACATTGCGCTGCGTGCTACTGGAAGCGATAACGTGCTGGGCCGCTTTCGCCGTGAATTAGGCGAGCAGGTTGCTCGAGAGTTGGAAGGCGGCGATGAAGCGCAATATTGGTCATGGGTCGCGCATTTCGAGTACAGCATTCTTGAGCGGCATCGCAATGCCTTGGTGGTTTACACGCATGTGAGCATTCAAAATGGTGGGCCCGCGATTCAGGCACTGGAAAAGGTCGCGCCTGACTACAATTTTGTTCCCGCCATGGTGGGCCGGGGCGCCACTGGAAATCTGGTCATGGGATTCATTCCACTTGCGGTGGGTCCACCTTCTGCCATGGAATACGCTAATTGCGCTTCGGCGTTTCGCTCGTTGCTGCCCGCGGGATCGTCGGCCATTGTCAGGCACTGTCCTAAGGAAGCCAAGCGGCACTTCGATGTTTGGGGCAGCTCTCCTTCAGACCTGACCATGATGCAAGCCGTCAAAACCGCTATCGATCCGAAAAAGATTCTGAACCGGGGTAGATTCATTGTCTGAGCAACTTCAGTCCGTTGCCGTTGGATCCGACCAGCCAAGCTGGGAGTTGATCTCGACCTGTGTTCATTGCGGTCTTTGTTTGAACCATTGTCCTACCTACAAGGCACTTGGCCTGGAAATGGATTCGCCGCGAGGGCGCATCTACCAGGTGCTGCAGGTCAACGAGGGGAAGCTGGAAATTGGCGACTCATTTGTGACCCACATCGACCGCTGCCTGGGCTGTCTGGCATGTGAGACTGCCTGCCCTTCGGGCGTACAGTACGGACGAATCGTAGAGCGAGCCCGCGCCCAGATTGAGCAGAAATACCATCGCCCGGCGAAGGCCCGCTGGTTGCGTGGGTTTTTCTATCTAAAGGTTTTGCGCAACTACGGACTACTAAGTTCAATGGCGAAACTGGTCCGCCTTTATCAACGATTGGGTGTGCAAACAGTACTGCGGAAGCTCGGCATACTGAAATTGCTGGGTGTAGCGGACCTTGACCGCTTGGCTCCGGCCATCGATGCGCAGTTCTTCTTCAGCGAAATCGGAAAGACATTTCCGGCTGCGGGCGAGCGCCGGGGCAAAGTGGCCTTCCTGGCCGGCTGTATCAACAATGTGGCGTTTTCCCATCTCAATCGCGCCACGGTAAATGCTCTCGTGCAAAACGGGATTGAGGTTCATATTCCGGCAGGACAGGGATGTTGTGGCGCTCTTCACGCTCACGCCGGTTTCAGAGATGAGGCGCGAGAGCTGGCGCGCAACAACATAAAAGTGTTTCTCAGCGGCGACTACGACGCCGTTGTGACCAATGCCGCAGGCTGCGGATCGAACCTGAAGGAGTATCACGATCTTCTGGAGCACGATCCGGAATTCGCCGGTCGCGCCAAAGAATTTGTGCCCAAGGTGAAGGATATAACTGAGTACCTGGCGCAGATTGGATTGCGTACGCCCGCCAAGAAGCTATCGCAAGCTGTGATCTACCAGGATCCTTGCCACCTGGCCAACGCTCAGCGGATCCGCTCAGCACCACGTGAACTGCTCAAAGCCATCGGCTGCCAGGTGATTGAGATTCCTCATCCCGATCAGTGCTGCGGTAGCGCTGGCGTCTATAACGTGGCCCAGAATGAGCTTTCCATGAAAATCCTGGACGCCAAAATGGATGACGTGAGTTCCGTCGCTGCATCTGCGACCATGCTGGTCACAGCCAACGTGGGCTGTATGATCCAACTCCGCGCCGGCGCTGAAATGCGCGGGATCAACCTGCCGGTAAAGCACGTAGTTGAGCTGCTCAGCGAAGCATACAGCTAAAACCATTTCTGAACTGGTGCAGACAAAGCGTTTGTTAGTTGCGGATTAATCTCCACAGTCGGCGGCTGAGCTCCACAATCGTCAAAAGAACGTTGCACCCCGGTTCGTCCACTCGTTTCAGCAATCCCTGTCTGAGCAGTATTGACCAGACTTTAAGACGCCCAGAGTAGATAGTGATACTAGCGGGATTCTACGAATGTGAATCTCGCCCTAAGGAGAACGAATATGCACCGTGGATACCGATATTTCAGTTCACTTTTTCTGGCTGCCGCGCTGGCCACACCTGTGGCGATGATGGCCGCAGCCGCTCCCCAAGACAGGGACCACGAAAACAGGCAAGGCGAGAACAACAAACGCTACTACGACAGAAGCCACAAGGACTATCACACCTGGGACAGCAATGAAGATCGTGCGTACCACCAATACCAGACCCAGCACCATCAGAAGCGCGATTTCGATCACAGCAGCAAGCGGCAGCAGAACGGCTACTGGAACTGGCGCCACAATAATCCAGACAACAGATAAACGATTGCCATGCGCGTTGGATCATGGTCCTCGATATGGGGTGAAATGACGAGACGCATCTCGAAAGAAAGCCCTCGCTGAGAAGGGTTCGTTTTACCGCTAGGGCCATGAAGCGCATTCTTGCGGAACTGATGTGGATTAAACGACCAGCAATAATGTCCGTCCGAGCGCGCCAGTGAATTTGTCCTGTATCTTCAAGGCAAATTCACGGGCGAATCCGTTCAGGTTTCGTAAATGGTCGGCAAAATCCCAGGCGAGATCGCGAGCGACACGCACATCCCAGATGGCGAGGAGTCTGCCGATCTTGCCGGTGTCCTGCGCAAGCTCGCCCAGAATCCCAGTAGCCAGGAATTGAAGAGCTTGCGGTAAAACTGTTTCCAGCAAGTCATTCACATGTTGATAGTCGGCATGTTCGGGGCTATTGAGAGAGGGGACCAGATGCAGCTCGTCGTCGGTCTGAAGCAGCGCCAGGGCGAGATCGTGGTTGATATGGGCGTTCATTCCCGCCAGCGCGAACTGTATACGTTCGATTCCCGTCCGGTGTCGCGCTTCGAATAATGCTTGCCAGGAACTGGGGGTAGGCGTCTGATTCAAAAAACTGGCGATGGCCCGGAAGTAGAAATTGGCAAAGACGACATCCAGACGATTAAGCCAGACCGGATCAGCAAAGCCAGTCGCAGGTGGGTTGTTACGGATTTGTTTTGTGACGAGCAAATAGAGTAGGTTGAACCACTTGAGACCGTCATCTCCAGGAAGCAGGTTGTCGATGCTTTCCATTACAGCGACCACACCGGCGATGTCCGACGGCGGCGTGGAGGTTACGAGTTGGAGCAGTTGCTGGTCGATGAGAGGCTCCGTTTTGCGGGACGCAGCCAGGGATCCTTCGGCTGTTGCATAAGGACACGACGCTGCGGTCCACGACTAAATTAGACCTTAAAAATTATAATTTCAAAATATCTTCAAATTACAAATTTCTCTATGCCGAAGAAAAAAGTCCGTGACCTCCGCTGTCCTACTTGTCGCGCGCTCGTGCTGGCCGGTGAACAGAATTTTCCATTTTGTAGCGAGCGTTGTCGTTTGATCGATTTGGGGAAGTGGGCCAGTGGGAGTTATGTTATTTCCACGCCGGTCACCGATCTGGAGCAATTGGAGAGCATTCTAGAAAAGCAGCAGACAGAAGATTCTGAGGACTTTCCGCCACGAAAACAGTAGACAACACCCGCCGAGCTTCAGAAAAAAAATCCAAGGGGGCATGGCTCGTGGCAACCTTCTTTGGCATTGGGCATCTTCGTCCTGGTCCGGGAACGTATGCATCGGCAGTTACAGTCTTGCTTTGGTGGGCAGGTGCTCGCCTGATTGATGCTCGATGGCAGCTTTTCGCAGGTGTGGTGGTAGCTCTCGTTGTTACGCTGTTGGGGATCAGGCCAAGCACTGTGGTTGCGCGTGAGAGTGGCTTGAAAGATCCGGGCTTTGTAGTGATCGACGAGGTGGCCGGACAGTTAATCGCTTTGATCGCCGTGCCACTCGATTGGAAATACCTGTTGGCGGGTTTTATACTCTTTCGAGGGTTCGACATCACAAAGCCCTTCCCTTTGCGCCGGTTGGAAGTTCTGCCCGAAGGGATAGGCATTATGATGGATGATGTGGGAGCAGGACTATACGCGCTTTTCCTGCTGCAAATCTGGATACATTGGATAGCGCGATAGTCGAGTGCAATGGGCATCTCTGATACTTTGCTGGGCAGGAAAAGCGCAGACGGCAATCCCCGCATCGAGGCCATTGAGCCTGCTGCGGCGCTGCCCGGTGGCGAAGTGCGGATTATTGGCAAATCCCTCAAAGCTCCTAATCTCTCCCGCCCCGAAGTAGTCTTCAGCGGCGTCCGTGGATCAATTGTGGTTAGCTCTGAGGAGTTTGTGATTGCACGCGTGCCCTACGGCGCTCACTCCGGCCAGGTCACAGTCCAAACCAACGGTCACCAGAGCAACGGGCGCGATATCAGGGTCGCTCAGCCCATTGCCGAAAACTTGCATCCCGTCTCGAATCCCGCCCTGGATGCGGAAGGCAATATATACGTTACCTTCTCCGGCACTCGCGGACAGAAGGTACCAGTCTCTGTCTACAAAATCGATACCAATTACAACGTCAGGCCATTTCTTTCCGATCTGATGAACGCCACTGGTGTCGCCTTTGATCAGGAGGGCATCATGTATGTCTCCTCCCGATACGAAGGTGCAGTCTACCGGGTGGCGCCCAGTGGCACTATGAGCACTTATGCGGAAGGAATGGGCATCGCTACCGGCATTGCCTTTGATCGCCAGCAGAACCTTTACGTGGGCGACCGCACCGGGACCATCTGGCGCATCGCCAAAGACCGCCAGATGTTTGTATTTGCCACGTTGGAGCCGAGCGTTTCCGCATACCACCTGGCATTTTCACCCGACGGCACGCTTTATGTGACTGGACCGACTACCTCTAGCTTCGATACGGTAACCGCGATTGATCCTCATGGCAACGTGTCAACGTTCTATCGCGGGCTGGGCCGTCCTCAAGGGCTGGCCTTTGATGCTCAGGGGAATCTCTACGTCGCCGCCTCGTTAGCCGGGAAGCGCGGCATCGTCAAGATTGCGCCCGACAAAAAGGCGTCTCTGGTAGTTGCGGGATACAACATCATTGGTCTGGCTTTCACCCGGACTGGAGGCGCGGTTCTTGCCACTACAAGCGCGGTTTTCTATCTAACCTGGGGCCTACAGGGCCTTCCACTCATTTAAACTGCTGAGGTGAATGCAGAGATCATCGCTGTTGGCTCCGAATTGCTGACTCCTTTTCGTCAGGACACCAATTCCCTTCACATTACCGGCAAACTCAACCAACTCGGCACTGCGGTAGATTTCAAGGGTGTGGTCGGAGACCGTCTAACGGACTTGGTGAGCGTGGCGCGTATCGCCTTTTCTCGATCCGACATCGTGGTTTTTATGGGCGGGCTCGGCCCCACTGAAGATGACCTGACACGCGAGGCGGTCGCTCAAGCCTTGGGTTTGGAGATGAACCGTGACCCTGACATCTGCGAGTGGCTGCGCAGGCGTTTTGCCTCACGCGGTTTCCCTATGGCGGAAAATAATCTTCGTCAGGCAGACGTGATTGACGGGGCAGAGGTGCTCAAGAACCCTAGGGGCACGGCTCCCGGACAGTTTCTGCAAGCAACATTCGCCGGAAAAAACAAGATTGTGATGTTGCTGCCCGGCCCTCCGCACGAGATTTTGCCGATGTTCGATGAGCAGTGCATGGAGCGCCTGAAAAAGATCATCCCGGCACATTACATGGCCAGTCGCGTACTCAAAGTAGCTATGATCGGCGAATCTGAGGTTGACCGCAGGGCGGCCCCCATCTACAAGCCGCACACCGACGTGCAGACAACGATCCTGGCGCATGGAGGCGAAGTTCAACTTCATCTGCAAGCGCAGGCGGAATCATTGGAAGTAGCACAAGGAAAAGTAGACGCCCTGGTGTCGAAGCTTGAAGACGAGTTTGAAGATTCCGTGTTCTCTGCCCAGGGTGAAACGCTCGAACAGATCGTCGGCTACTATTTGCAAATGCGGGGAGCGTCACTGGCGGTCGCAGAATCGTGCACAGGCGGTATGTTGGCCCAGAGGATTACCTCAGTCTCCGGCAGTTCCCGGTATTTCCTGGGCGGCGCGGTGGTTTATGACAATTCCATCAAATCGCTGATGGCCGAGGTGCCACCGCTCCTGATCAAGGAGCATGGAGCCGTGAGCCGCCAGGTTGCCGCTGCCTTGGCAGAGGGAATCCGGGAGCGCTGCAAAGCCTCATTTGGTATTGGCATTACCGGGATCGCAGGGCCTACTGGCGGGAGTGAGGAAAAACCGGTCGGGCTTGTTTTTCATGGATTGGCGGACGGTACAAAAACCGAAGTAGTCGAGCGCCGGTTCCCGGGCGATCGGGAACGCATTCGTTACTGGGCAACCACGCAGGCGCTTGATGTGCTTCGTCGTAAGCTGATGTGATCATGCGCATCTTTATTGGACTCGATATACCCGAGGAAATCCGTTGCCGAATCGGGGAGTACATGGAGAGCGTTCGTCAATTTGCGCCCGATGCTCGCTGGGTACGCACCGAGTCGTTGCACGTAACGCTGAAGTTCATCGGCGAAACCGCCGAACGGGGCGTCCAAGCAGTGAAAGAAACCCTACAACAAATCAAAGTTCCACCGTTCGAACTTGAGTTTAAGAATGTGGGTTTCTTCCCCACTCCAAGGTCGGCACGGGTATTTTGGATTGGCATCCATGCCTCTGAGGCATTGCCGCAATTAGCCGCAACCATTGACGAAAAATTAGAGAAGCTTGGAATCGCGAAGGAAGAGAAACCTTACAGCCCACATCTCACGTTGGCGCGTGCCCAAATGGGGCGAGGAGCCGGCAGGAGCTTTCAGAATCTTCAGCAGCGGCTTGATCCGGATGAATCGCTACAGTTCGGTACAATGACGGCGCGGGAGTTTTTTTTGTATAAGAGCGAGCTTCTGCGTGGCGGCGCCCGTTACACCAAGCTCCAGGAATTTAGATTGGAATCCTCATAAGCTGCGTGGAACGTGCGATTGCGCTTGTCGGAACCTTTTAAATTATCAAATTAATGCTGGTTCCATACATCATCGTTGCGGCAGCCGGATATTTCCTGGGCGCCATTCCGTTCGGTTTTCTGCTGGTAAAGATTTTTCGTGGCGAAGACATACGGCTCTCGGGCAGCGGCAACATCGGTGCTACCAATGTCGCCCGTTCGGGCGCTAGGGGACTCGGCCTGGCAACTCTCATCCTGGATGCATTGAAAGGATTTCTTGCGGTTTGGTTTGCATCGATATTGGGCTCGTCGTCGTATAACTCATGCTCTGGAGTTCCCTGTATTCCTGCAACCCGCTTGATGGCTGCGGCAGCTCTGGCAGCCGTGCTGGGACACATCTTTCCTGTATGGTTGCGATTTCGCGGGGGGAAAGGAGTCGCTGTGGCTGTTGGAGCCTTTGGCTTATTGTTTCCCAAGGCGCTACTGGTCACCCTGGTTCTTTTTGTCGTGGTAGTCGCACTTACCCGCTACGTCTCGCTCGGCTCCATCTTGGGAGCAATCATGTTTCCGGTGGCCGCATATTTTGTCGAGCATGCAAAACTGCCTTCGGTGCTGCTGGTCTCTGCAATTGGAGCCTTGATTGTGCTGAAGCATAGCCAAAATATCCGCCGTCTTCTGGCGGGAAACGAGAACCGCTTCGGCGCTAAAAAAGCCCCCGAAGCCGGGGAACACGCTTGAGCCGGATTGCCGTGATTGGTGCTGGAGCCTGGGGGACGGCGCTAGCCATTGTATTAGGCAGGCGGGGCGACCATCAGGTCCAACTCTGGGCGTATGAAAGGGAAGTTTGCTCGAGCATCGAGCGATTGCGAGTCAACCAGCTTTTCCTGCCTGAATTTCAAATACCGCGTGAGGTCAGAGCCACCAATGATCTTAAAGATGCTTTGAAGGGCGCGGAGATCGTCGTCAGCGTTATGCCTTCGCATTACTGCCGCCGAAGCTTCGAGCACATGACGCAGTGGCTGCTGCCCAATATGCTCTTTGTAAGCGCCACCAAGGGCATCGAGAATGACACGCTGCTCAGAATGAGCGAGGTGATTCACGAAGTCGTGGCTCGATTCTCGAGTTTTTCTCCAAAAATCGCAGCCTTGAGCGGCCCGACCTTTGCTCAGGAGGTGGCCAAGGGTGATCCAACGGCCCTTACAGTAGCTTCCTGCGATGCCTCCCTGGCCGCGATTGTTCAAAAAGAATTCAGCGATCCTAGTTTCCGTCCTTACATCAACGACGACCTGATTGGGGTCGAATTAGGCGGAGCCCTCAAGAATGTGATCGCGATTGCTGCCGGAGTTTGTTCCGGTTTAGGGCTGGGGCACAACTCCATCGCCGCTCTTATCACCCGGGGGTTGGCTGAGATCACTCGCCTGGCAGTAGCTTGCGGTGCAAAACCGCAAACCATGGCGGGTTTGGCGGGCATGGGCGACCTGGTGCTGACCTGTACTGGAGGCCTCTCCCGCAACCGTAGCGTGGGTGTTGCCCTGGGAAAGGGACAGAAGCTGAAAGAGATCATCACCGATATGCACGGCATGGTTGCCGAAGGTGTGCTTACCACCAACGCCGCGATTGGTCTGGCGCGCAGGACAGGGGTGGAGATGCCGATAACCGAGCAGATGTACGCGATCCTGCATGATGGCAAGCCTCCCCTCGATGCAATTCGACAGTTGATGGCCCGCCCAGGAAGAGCCGAAGATCGGTTTTAGGTTGAAGAAACTGGAAGGCAAGAAGAAAAAGAGCGCTCGTAGCCGGTCCTCAGAAAAAAATCAACATTGACCAACCGAAATGTTTGCCTGAACACGCCCTCTTGTGTACAATCAAATCTTTACTGCTCTTGCAGTTGCCCGCCCTTGTGTCTTCCATTCGGAAGTGAGTACGCGGCGTCATCGAGCGGTCTTTCATAAGTCGTTTTATTCTCAGGAGTTAGAGCATGGTTACCCGTTTTCCAAGCGGGCAGAAAATTGCGCGCAAATGGTATGTCGTGGATGCGACGGACCAAACCCTTGGCCGTCTGGCTTCTCGCGTTGCCGGCATTCTTGTGGGCAAAGAAAACCCAATGTACTCGCCGTTTCAGGATACCGGCGATCACGTGATCGTAGTCAACGCCGGCAAAATCCGAGTCACTGGTATGAAGTCGGAACAGAAGATCTACCATCGATACACCGGGTTTCCCGGTGGCCTGCGTAGTGAGCAGTTCCGCAAGCGCTTTGAGCGCAAACCCGCAGCCGTGGTGCAGGAGGCGATTCTGGGAATGCTTCCAAAAAACAAGCTTGGCCGGGCCATGGGCAAGAAACTTAAAGTTTATTCGGGTGATAAACATAACCATCAGGCGCAACAGCCGAAACCCCTGGAATTGGCTGAACGCAAAGGCGCATAAAACAAGGCGAAAAGATTTTTAAGATTTAAGCCAGGAGCTAATAATTAACAGATGGCTGAATTAGTTCAGTATTACGGCACTGGGCGTCGCAAATCGAGCGTAGCTCGAGTTTTCCTGCGCCCCGGAACCGGCAAGTTCTCTGTGAATGGACGTCCATTTGAACAGTACTTCGTAACCGAGGCCCAGCGCGTAAGCGCCCGTACTCCGCTGGTCACCAGCGAAACCGCCAGCGCTTTTGATGTGGTTGCCAATGTTTCCGGCGGCGGAGTCAACGGTCAGGCGGGAGCAACCAAAATGGGGATCGCCCGCGCCCTGCTGGAGTTCAACGCTGAATTGCGAAAGAAGCTGAAAACGGAAGGCCTGCTCTCTCGCGATGCGCGCGCTAAAGAGCGCAAGAAGTATGGACAAAAAGGCGCACGCAAGCGCTTCCAGTTTAGCAAGCGTTAATTTGTTGGAAACAAGTTTTCCAACGGTTGGTGGTTCCGTAAGCCGTTGGAGGTAAGAGAGTTCGGAACCGGAAATTTCCCTCCCGCTCCGACGGGAGCGGACAAGGGAATCAATCCCGAGCGGGCAATTTCGGCCGCAGAGGATGCAATCCAATAAGGAGGTCTTTTGGCCAATATCACCATGAAGGAATTGCTCGAAGCTGGCGTTCACTTCGGGCACCAGACGAAGCGCTGGAACCCTAAGATGAAGGAATACATCTTCGGGGAACGCAACGGAATTTACATTATCGACCTGCAGAAAACCCTCAAGATGTTCAAGGACGCAAGCAAGTTTGTGCAAGATGCAGCCACCGAAGGCAGAACTGTGCTGTTCGTCGGCACCAAGCGCCAGGCCCAGGATGCAATCGCCGAAGAAGCCAAGCGTTGTGGCATGTTTTATGTGAATAATCGCTGGCTGGGTGGTTTGTTGACGAACTGGGTCACGGTTCAGAAATCAGTAAAGCGTCTCAAGGAATTGGATGAGATGGCCACGGACGGCCGTTATGAGCTGCTTCCCAAGAAGGAAGTTATCAAGCTCGAACGCGAACGCAAGCACCTTCAAGCCAACTTGGCGGGCATAAAAGAGATGAACCGCTTGCCGGATGTCGTTTTTGTAATCGACTCCAATAAAGAAGCCATCGCCGTGAAGGAAGCTCGCAAACTGGGCATTCCGGTAGTCGCCGTGGTCGATACCAATTGCGATCCAACCGAAGTTGACTGGGTGATTCCCGGCAACGACGATGCGTTGCGGGCCATACGTCTGTTTGCCGCCAAGATTGCCGATTCCATTGCGGAAGGCGTTCAGTCTTCAACCGATAAGCAGACCGCCGATATCGCGGGCGCGATTGCGAGCGATCAGGCCGCAGCCCCGGTACACGAGGGATCGTCGCCGGCTCCCACCTCAGCCGACCTCGCCGAAGAAGAGGAACTCGACATGGAAGAGGTGCTGGGTGGCAAGATTCGCAAAGCGCCTGCTGGCGTTGTTCCGGCGGATGTTCCCTCAGAGGTGGCTGAGCTCAAAGCCACCAACTAGTTCTGAGGCGCAAGCTTGCAGGGCTAAAAAGTCTGGCCCAAAACAAAAAATTATGAGACCCGCGTGGTCTACAGCCACGCGGGTCTTTTAGTATAGAGATAGATTGAAGGATTAACGATCATGAGTACAAGCGCTACCAACAACATTTCGGCACTTCAGGTAAAAGAACTCCGTGAGCGCAGCGGCGCTCCCATGATGGACTGCAAGAATGCCCTTGCCGAAGCCAAAGGAGACATGGAAGGCGCGCTGGTGGTGCTCCGTAAGAAAGGCATCGCCACTGCGGCCAAGAAGGCGTCCCGCATTACCAGCGAAGGATCGGTGGCCAGCTACATCCACGCTGGCGGAAAAATTGGGGTCCTGGTGGAAGTGAATTGCGAGAGCGACTTTGTCGCCCGCACCGACGATTTCAAAGACCTGGTCAAAGACATTGCCATGCACATCGCCGCGTCCGACCCCAAGTTCGTGCGCAAGGAAGACGTGACCCCCGAGGCCTACGAAAAGGAGAAGGAGATTTACCGCGCCCAGGCTGCCTCTTCTGGCAAGCCCGCCAACGTGGTGGAAAAGATCGTGGAAGGCAAGATGGCCAAGTTCTATGAAGAAGTCTGCCTGATGGACCAGCCATTCGTAAAAGAACCGGGCATCAGCATTCATCAACTGATCGCCAGCAAGGTCGGCAAGTTGGGCGAAAACATCTCAGTTCGCCGCTTTGCCCGGTTCAAAGTAGGTGATGTAGGCGAGACGATCGCGGTCACCAAGCCGGCCGCAACAGAGAAGGCAGAGTAAGCAGGATTGCGTTAAAGGGATAAGGGCAGCACCGATGGTTGCTGCCTTTCTTGTTCTTATTCTATAAACCGTTACACCCTGTCATTCCGAACGTAGCGCAACAAAGAATTTCATATTGCGAATATGATCGGGGCGGAGTGCGAGCCTTTCCTGAGGCGTCGCCCCCCCTATACCGCTACAGGCCATTGAGAACTCAAAGAACGTTTCAGTCAAAGATGCTCCCTTAAGCTCTAGCTAGCATGGCGAACCCGTTGGGAACGTTTTTAGACACCAAAGCTCTGGTCATGGCGGACCTCTTGACAACCTCCTATCGAAAAACTAAATAATTAGTTACTAATTGGCCGAAGCCGCGTCTAATGGAATAGGCAAGATAATTCCTAAGCCATGAGTAGAGGTCAAAAAAAGTGCCGCCCACTAAATCAGCAACTCTGACACAAGCTGAGTTGCGCCTCATGGAGGTCCTCTGGGAGCGAGGCCCGTCTACCGTCCATCAATTATTGGAGAATGACGCGGCAAAATCTCTCGCCTACAACTCCGTGCTAACCACCATTCGCATTCTCGAGAAGAAGGGTTACGTGAGGCACGCCAAAGATGGCCGGGCGCACGTCTATATTCCGGTCATGGGTCGCAAGGAAGCAACGAGGTCTGAAGTTCGCAATCTGGTGAGCCGTTTTTTCAAGGACTCGCATGAGTTGTTGCTGCTGAACATTCTTGAAGACAAGAGCATCGATGCCGAGGAGTTGAAGCGCATTGCTCAACTGCTGGAAGGGAAGGCCGAGAAACTATGAGCGCGCTCCATGCAATTGCGCCAGCCGTTGTTAAAGCAATGATGTTTTGCCTGATTGAGGGCACGTTGCTGGGCCTCTTTGTTTATCTTGTTCTGCGGATCGCGCCGCGAAAGAATTCTGGAACACGTTTTGCGATCTGGTTCGCCACGCTGGTGGCTGTAATTCTCGCACCCGTGGTCACTCTGCCTTCGTTGAAAGCACTTTCGGCGGCCCGGTCGGCTTCGCCGCACGGGATACTCACATTGCCGGCATCGCTGGCAGTTTGGGCTTTTCTTGGCTGGACGGCGGTTGCCGCAGTCGGATTACTGCGCGTCGCCGTTGGATTCTGGCAGGTTCTGCGGCTTCGCAAAAACTGTGTTGCGATCAACCTGGCAGATCTCAGTCCCGAAGTACGAGAGATTGTGGAACAATCGCAGAAATCCCGGCCAGTCCTGATAGCAACTTCTCCTAAGCTGGATGTGCCCACAGCCATCGGTTTTCGGAGCCCGGCTATCCTGTTGCCCGCGTGGCTGGTCGCTGAAGCTTCACCAACGGAACTCAAGCATGTTCTGCTGCATGAACTGGCCCATCTCCGGCGGCGTGACGACTGGACCAACCTGGTGCAAAAGCTGGTGAAAGCTCTCCTGTTCTTCCACCCGCTGGTGTGGTGGATCGAAAGCCGCCTATCGCTCGAGCGCGAGCTGGCCTGCGATGACGCAGTTTTGGCGCACACAGAGTGCCCTCGAGTTTATGCTCAGTGCCTTGCGCGGATAGCCGAGAAAAGCTTCTTGCGGCGGCAGATTGCGCTGGCCCAGGCAGCCGTGAGCCGCATGCACCATCTTTCCTGCCGCGTGATGCAGATCTTAGACAGTCAGCGGCCTAGAACAACACGGCTTTGGAAGCCAGCCATTCCCCTGGTCGCAGTATTGGCCCTGACCTGCGCTATTTCTTTGCGGCAGGCCCCGGCGCTGGTCAGTTTTACTGAAGGCCAGACAACTCCAGTCACAACAAGTTCTAGGAGCGTCGCTCCGGTGATCCCAGCTAATGCGGGAATCGCGCACCATTATCCACCGGCGAATCCACAAGATATGGGAGCACAGCTCATCAGTGCACGATTCAAACTGAACAATCGAGGCCCCTCAGTTTCGCAACGTTTGATTTCACGCAGAGCAGTGAAGCACGTGCTGCAATCGAATCCGGTTGAACACACGGGCAAAGCACCTCCAGCAACCGCGGTTCTGGCCAGCTATTCGGGATATGTGGTCGCGCATGAGGAATTGGTTATCACGATGGCCAGCCAGGGCGTGCCAGGACAATGGCATGTGCAGGTTTGGCAACTGCGCGTCCTCGTTCCAGCACACCAAACGGAGAAACCCACACCCAGAAAAACTTAGAAAGAATTGAGCGACACGCAATCGCTCTGAAAGGGACAGATCCAGCTCGTCAACTAATTAATTAGTTTTTAAAATTTTCGAAATCCATTTAACGGAAGGCAAAAATGAATACATCGACAATCGACAATTGGAAGCAAGTCTTGAAGCGTTGCCTGATTGTGCCGGTCTTGGCATTGGCCATGGCGGCGGGCTTCGGAACCTATGAAATCCTCAAACCGACTGGGGCGAGCGCGGCAACTGCCGCTCCCGCTGCCACGCCGCTCGACGACAACACCGTGAGCGCGTTACTTTCTTTGGATCGCGCCATGGAAACCGTGGCTGCTCATGTAACTCCGGCAGTAGTCAACGTTACCGTAACCGCGCGCGCGAAAGCTGTGCCTCTGCAAGGGCAGGATCAGGACCAGCTACAACAATTCTTCGGCAATCCATTCGGACAAAGGATGATGCCTCGCCAGCCAGAGATTGAGCATGGCTTGGGCAGCGGGATCGTCATTTCTCCCGATGGATACATCGTCACCAACAACCACGTGGTAAAAGATGCCACCGACATCCGGGTCACTCTCAACGATCGCCGGGTACTGCAGGCAAAGCTGGTTGGAGCCGATCCCATGACGGATTTGGCGGTGATCAAGGTCAACGGCTCGAACATGGTGAGCCTGCCTTGGGGAGATTCAACAGCTCTGCATCCCGGACAAACCGTATTGGCATTTGGTAATCCCTTTGGTTTCCGCTTTACCGTTACCCGGGGAATCATAAGCGCCCTGAACCGGGCCAATCCTTATACCGACGATCCGCGCAAGCCAGGCGAGTTCATCCAGACTGACGCCGCCATCAATCCAGGCAACTCGGGTGGAGCGCTGGTGGATGCGCGCGGCCAGGTAATCGGAATCAACACCTTCCTGATATCAAACTCAGGATCGTTTTCAGGAATGGGATTTGCGATTCCCTCGGAGATTGCGCGTCCTACGGTGCAAACGCTCATCAAGTATGGCAAGGTTGACCATGCCTATATTGGCGTCGGCATAACGGATGTAACTCCAGAAAACGCCAAGTTCTTCCACATGGACCAGACCGTTGGCGCAGTGATCAGTCAGGTAGAGCCGGATTCTCCGGGAGCCAAGGCCGGGTTGAAAGTGGGAGACGTAATCACTGGAGTGAACGGCCGCCAGGTCAGTGACGTGGGCCACCTGCAGGTGATCATCGGGCAGGAGCGTCCCGGCTCCAAAGTGAATCTGGACATCATGCGTGATGGCAAGACAATGACCGTCCCGGTGACGGTGGACTCGCTTCACGACGGTAAAGGCAACTCTAGTGAAACCTCGAACACCGAGCGCGGCAAGGCCCGCTGGGGCATCGGGTCGGACAACGTAACGCCAGAACTGCGTGAGCAATTGCAATTGCCCGGCGAGATTCATGGCGCGGTTGTCACGAATGTACAGCCTGGCAGC
This sequence comes from Candidatus Angelobacter sp., assembly GCA_035939495.1. Taxonomy (GTDB): domain Bacteria; phylum Acidobacteriota; class Terriglobia; order Terriglobales; family Acidobacteriaceae; genus Angelobacter. Next base: position 72,644 of record DASZFU010000161.1, read on the forward strand.
TCGGCAGATAATGCCGGCCTTGCCCGCGGCGATGTGATCGTGGAAGTCAACCGTCACAAGGTTGAGAACGCCGCTGATGTGAAGCGCGAACTCGGCAACACTCCGGCAGGCCAGGATGCATTGGTTCTAGTCTGGTCTGATGGAGGAAGTACGTTCCGGGTATTGCGTCCGACCGCAGAATAATCAAGCGCGTAACAAGCTACAGGGGAGCGGCTCGACGCTGTTCCCCTTATTTTCAGCGATTGACTGATTTATGAGCGCTGTGAGCGCCGTTTGAGCCGTTTCGTCCGGCAACCTCTTTGGTGACCTTCGACTTCACGGATCTGAGGCGGGAAATCTCCAAGGGAGCGCGTCCAATGCTGTAATAATTGAGCCCGGCGTTGGCCATATCCGCAGGGTTGTAGAGATTGCGTCCATCCAACACAATCGGATAACTCAGAAGTTCCTTCAATCGAGCCAAATCCAGATTGGCAAATTCTTTCCATTCGGTCAGGATCAGCAGAGCGTCGGCGCCTTTGGCGGCGGAGTAAGCATCTTCGGCGTAGCGGATTTTGTTGCCCAAAATCGATTTGGCCCGGTCCATGGCAGCCGGATCAAAAGCCGTAATCTCGCAGCCTTCTTCAAGAAGTTTCTTGATGATGTGGATTGCGGGAGATTCCCGCACATCGTCAGTCCCATCCTTGAAGGCTAACCCCAGAGCGGCGACGCGCTTATTTTTCAAAGTCCAGAGTGCGGTACGTACCTTCTTGATAAATCTCTGCCGTTGCTCTTCATTAATCTTGTTGACTTCATCAAGCAGCCGGAACTCATAACCGAACTCCTGGGCCACGGACCGGAAAGCCGATACATCCTTCGGGAAGCATGATCCGCCAAAACCGATTCCTGCCCGGAGAAAGCCAGGACCGATACGCGTATCGCTGCCGATACCTTGGATGACTTCTTCGATGTCTGCGCCCACGGATTCGCAAATATCGGCAACCGCGTTGATGAATGAAATCTTCATCGCCAGGAATGCATTCGAGGCGTGCTTGATCAGTTCGGCGCTCTGGGCGGAAGTCTCAATATAAAGCGGCATAGGCCGGTTATTTTCTGGCCGGGGCACCGCGCTGGTTTGCTGGGCATAGCTGCCATCGATCAAAGGCGCGTAAACCTGCTTCAAGACCCGCGCAGCCCGCTCGCTGTTGGCGCCTACGACGATGCGATCAGGATAGAGAAAATCTGTAACTGCTGTGCCTTCGCGGAGAAATTCTGGATTCGAGACGACGTCGAAATCCTCACCACAACTTCCGTTGAGCACCATGGCGCGCCGCACCCATTCATTGGTGTAAACCGGGACCGTGCTTTTTTCGACGATCACTTTGTATCCATTGGTCGATTGCGCAATCGCCCTCGCAACGGATTCCACATAAGAGAGATCCGCTCGTCCATTCACGCCACACGGAGTGCCGACCGCTATAAAGATCACCAGAGATTCACGCACGGCATCTTCAATGGATGTTGAAAAAGTGAGCTTGTCGTGGCGATGACGGGAAAGAAGTTCTTGAAGATAATCTTCGTGGATCAACGTGCCGCCGGAGTTCAGGGTGTTGATTTTGTCCAGATCGTTGTCCACGCAAATCACGGTGTGTCCCAATTCAGAAAGGCACGCAGCAGCAACGAGGCCTACATAGCCGGAACCAATCACCGATATCCTCATCGAACCTCCAAAGGCGGAATTTCCCTGGCGGATTTCTCAGTATCCAAGAGAACTCTGCTGTTAGTCAAACCCATATTGGCCAAAGAATCTCTTTTCTACACGGTCATAGTCTAAGGTAACTAAAATCAGAAAGCCTGCATCTAACTTCGGCAACTCAGATTTTGTTCTTTAGGCAGGCTCTCCATCAACGCGAATTTTGTTCAAGGCTAGCAGTGTTTTTTTGAATGCGCGAACAAGATATCTTACTGACACGAGTACCGAAGTACCGTGACTTGCTTAGCCGGACTCAATCAGATCTTCGTTTAACCGCTTCCGTAAAGATCCAGATTGTTGGCTGGCGGCAGAAATCAACGCCAAATATGCATTTTCTAATGTATGTTTCTCCGGTGTGATGTATCCTAAGAAAGCTAATGCCTCTGATTCGTGCTGTTGCCGCAAGAGCGCTTTCCGGTCTTGACGAGTCGCGCGAGTCTTTGATTTCGAGCCTGAACGGTCAAAAATGCCGATGCGAAACCAGATTGGATTTTCGTTGCTTCTCCCTCTAGACTTAGTACCCTCGATTACAATCAAGGAACCATCTCGTGGCCTTTCAAGGGAGAACGCCGCAATCCTGGAATTCATCGGTGGTTACCAACATTAGTTGATCCAGACGGGTTATCTCTTTAGTAACGGATATCGCCATTGGCGGTAGACTTAGTTTCTTTCGTTACGTTATAAGAGTGAAACATTCGGAAGAGTTCCCTAAGGGATTTTAGGTCGGAGGTCAATGGCAACTTTAGGCCCGTTTAGGGTGTTTATCAATAGATAACGCCTTCGACTTGCATGTTGAATAAGGATTTTGCCGATGAGAGATGTTGATGAATTCTGGCCAGGGCTTGCCGTCGAGAGCACTACCTTGGCCCGCGTACTGGAGCCTGCTCGATGCCGTTGACTGAAACCGAGAGAGAACTCCAGCTAGGAACAAACGGAAATTCCAGCATTCCACCCTCCGATCATCCGCGCTTCTCCTGGACAGAAATTGTTCTTCAATTGTGGTCACACCGAATCAGGATTGGGGCCTGGACCCTCTTGGGCACAATCATGTTTATCGGTCTGGCCTTCTTCGTGCCTAAATACGAAGCGACCGCCCAACTTATGCCGCCTGATGGCAATGCTCCTTCCGGATTGGCGGCGCTTGCGGCTCCACTCTTAGGCAAGGCCTCTGACGGGGGCAGCATCGGCGGCCTGCTCGGCGCCGGCGATGTGCTGGGCAGCACCAAAGGCTCAGGAGCTTTGTTCGCGAAGGTACTCCAGAGCCAAACGATACAAAACCAACTCATCAAAGATTTCAATCTTTGCGAGCATTACCACCTGAAATACCTCGAAGATGCGCGCGGCAAGCTGACATCGCGAACGTCCGTAACCGAAGACAAGAAGAGCATGGTTCTTACGATTACCGTAAAGGACAAGGACCCCAAGCTGGCGGTCGCGCTGGTTGCTGCCTATCTGGATCAGTTGGACCGTGTGATGGCCAAAGTGGCCACCTCGGCTGCCCGGCGGGAGCGCGTTTTTCTTGAGCAACGCCTGGCCGAGGAAAAGAAAACTCTGCAAGAATCGGAACAGCAATTCAGCAAGTTCGCAAGCAGCCACATGACGCTCGACATGCCGCAGCAGACCAAAGTTACGGTAGAGGCGGCAGCCAGGCTACAGGGCGAGATGATTGACGCCCGCTCGCAGCTTGAGGCCCTTGAGCAGGTTTATGCTCCCGACAACGTGCGCGTAAAAAGCCTTCGTGCCCGGATTGCAGCGCTTTCGCGCGATCTTGTGAAAATCAACTCGGGGCAGGTCGTGAACGATGTCGCTCAGGACCCTTCCAATCCTTATCCTTCGGTCAAGAATCTTCCTCTGATCGGTGTGCAATGGACTGAACTTTACCGTAACACCAAGATCCACGAAACCGTCTTCGAATTGCTCACGCAACGATACGAAGTAGCGAGAATCCAGGAAGCCAAAGATATGCCGACGGTCAAGGTTTTGGATGATCCCTCGGTCTCGGAGCGGAAATATCCCAGGGCTTCGTACGTGATTTTGCCTGGAGCGATTCTTAGTTTCCTTCTGGCATGTATTGGAGTGCATTGGAGAGACCGCTGGAACAGGCTGGACCCGCAGGATCCCCGGCGAGTTTTGGTCTCGCGTATCTATGACGGTGTGTTTCACCGGGGGCGCACAGGCAGGCTGAGTCGTCAGGAATCAAATTATTAACTTGAACCAAGGGTGTTTCGGCAGGAGGCTATGGTGTCCGCTACCCCGAAGATAATCGCAGAACGAGAGACACTCCCGGAAGTGTCTCATCTCGCAACCAGCCACATCCAGATTCATCGCCCTGTTCACGAGAACCGGAGTGGAGTGGGCGTAGCGTTTGCATTTTTCGACGCGCTCGCCGTCCTTGGATCGGGTCTGCTCGTGTATGCGCTGCCTGCGTTGTGGCAGGGGAAGGGCGCAAGCGTGCATCTGCCCTTGCGGCTCCTGGGTTTTCTTGTCTGCTATGCAATCCTGACGGTTACCTGCAACACTGCCCAGAACCTTTATACCGAGACCGCTCTTCATTCTGCGCATATTTCGCGGGTCAGAATTCTGAAGAGCTTTCTGCTCTCTTCCATGCTCACGGTCATGGTCATGGTGCTGGCGCAGGAAAAATCGGTTCCGAGAATGGCGTTTGTCGGCACTTTGCTGTTGAGCTTGATGGGACTGGTAGCTCTGCGCTATGCCATGCAGCGCCATAATTTGAAACGCATCGAGCGGGGCATTGGTACGCGCCATGTCTTGATTGTCGGAGCCGGACCGGTAGGCCAGGCTTTCCAGCGGTATCTGCAAAACAACATCTATCTGGGAAAGACCTTCTGCGGGTTTGTGGATCGCACCCGTTGCCAGAATTGGCTCGGCACACCTGAAGACCTGCCGCGCATTCTCAAGGAACACTTCATCGACGAAATCTACTTTACCCCCGGTACCAGCCGCGAATTGGTAATGGATATCGCGCTGGAGGCCCGCCGCGAAAGGATCGGAGTCAAAGTGGTTCCTGATCTTTATGGGGGCTTGGCGATTGGCGCTACCATGAACTACATCGGCGCAGTTCCGGTGCTGGAACTCAATCGTCAGCCCATTCCTGCCTTTGGTCTTTTTCTCAAGCGGATCATGGATCTGGTCGTTACCGTGGCAGCTTTGATTGTGGTTTCTCCCATCATGATCATTTCCGCCATTGCCATTAAGCTGGATTCCGAGGGGCCGATTTTATACCGTGCGTGGCGAGTGGGACGCAAAGGACGCAGGTTTCATTGCTTTAAATTTCGGACGATGGTGGCGAATGCCGACGATTGCAAAGACAGCCTTCGACACCTCAATGAGCGTAACGGGGCCACTTTCAAGATCACCAACGATCCCCGAATTACGCGAGTGGGACGCTTCCTGCGCAAATACAGCATCGATGAGCTGCCGCAGTTTTTTAACGTTCTCAAAGGCGACATGAGTATTGTTGGTCCGCGTCCTCATCCAGTGGATGACTTCCAACGCTATGACCTGGAACACCTGCGGCGTCTGGATGTGACGCCTGGAGTTACTTGCCTCTGGCAGATCACCGCCCGGCATGATCCTTCCTTTGAACGAAATGTATTGCTCGATCTCGAGTACATCGAGAATTGGAATATTTTCTTAGACCTGAAAATCATGTTGAAAACCATACCGGAAGTACTGCGGGGTTCCGGCCATTAGTTGTCATGCGCCATTTAAGAGCCGTCATCTCTCTCTAAGTCCCGGATCAACCCACGAGAGTCCCTCCATAATTCAGCCTTACCCGTACATGGTTCCATGAACGTAGCCTTGCTCATGCACGAACTGTTGGTTGAAGGAGGTGGCGAGAGACAGTGTCTGTCGCTTGCCCACGCGTTACAACAGCAAGGCCACCAGGTTACGGTCTACACTTCCGCCTACGATCCCTCCCACTGCTTTCCGGAGATATGCCAGGACCTCAAGATCATAGAAGTTGGCCGTGGCTATTTTCGCAGGCTGCGTAAGCCTGCATTGATTCGCGGATATCTCGATATGACCCACATGGCGCGAACCGTGGCGTCGAGCCATGAAATCTGGAACCCGCATCATTGGCCTGCGCAGTGGGGTGCAATATGGCTGAAGCATAAGCTGGGCGGCAAAGTCGTATGGATGTGCAACGATGTTCCGAACTTCCACCAGCAGGCCCACCAGCGCGAGATTCTCGGTCTTTTCCGATCAGCGCTCGCTTGGCTGTACTACCGTTATGATCGATCGCAGAATCGAAAAGCCGACTTGACTTTATTTCTTTCGAACTGGGCGGAAGGCGAATTCAGGGCCATTTATCCGGGCGAGACGCGCGTCGTCCGAAGCGGAGCAGACCCGAACCGCTTTGCTCCCGGTGGCGACCGGCTCAAGATTCGACAAAGATTCGGCTACGAATCAGGCAATTTTGTATTGCTGTGGCTGGGCATCTTCATGCCTCACCGGCGCTTGCAGGACGCTATCGAGGCGATGAGTCTTCTGCGTTCAAGTAAAGCAAAGATAAAACTTCTGTTGGCAGGTTCAGACCGGAGCTTTCCGGAGTATTACAGTTCGCTTAAATCCTTGGTCCACGAATTGGGGCTTCGAGAACACGTAACCTTCGCGGGCAAGGTGGAGGACACAGAAATCCGCGACTTCTACTGTGCGTGTGATGCGTTTCTGTTCCCCAATGAAAACCAAACCTGGGGCTTGGCCGTGCTTGAGGCGATGGCCTGTGGTTGCCCTGTCTTGGTATCAAGCGGGGCCGCCGTTCATGAGGTCCTCACGGACAACGAGAACGCGATCCTGTTTCCGGCCAGAAGTCCACAGGTGCTCGCTCAAAAGATTGACCAATTGGCAAGCCAACCTGAGTTGCGCCGGAGAGTTGCGCAGGCAGGCATGACGCTGGTGCGCGAAACCTACAACTGGGAACGATTTGCAAACCAGTTTGCAAAAATTTGCCAAGAGGTCGCTTCCTGCGATGCTCATCCTCCTGGCATCCTGAACGGAGCGCCACGAAAAGCTGAGCCTCGGAAATAAAGATGGGCGCGGAGTGAAGAGCTTGCCCTTGAACGAAGAGAAGGACCCCGATAATGTGTCGGTTTTAATTGCTGATCCGAGGTATTTCAACCGAAGTCGCTGAGCGTTGGTCTGCCATGTTTAAGCGGGCTATCGATCAAAACTAACTCTTTTGCCGGTGTGCAGTGCCTTCCACATAAGTCTGAAAGGAATCCGGCTTGCCCGGAGGGGCTATTTCAAATTTGAGCTTTACCGCATCAGCGCCTGTCTTCTGATAGGTGAATCGAAACCGCGGCGACGGGCCTTGCGGCTCGCTCAAGAATTCAATGGAGTTGCCGTCATCCGTAGCGTGAAGACCGTAGTTGATCGTATGGCCTTCATTATCAAAAAATATGGCCCGAAGCTGGTTGCTTGCGGTGTCGGAGTATATAACCATCAAATCGTCGTGCCGATAAGCCGGTTTGTCCTTGGTTGCAGGGTATGCGGCATAGCTCTTTCTGACCACGACAGCGCCTTGCAAATCTGTTGTGAATGAAAAGCCTCCGGTGGCCTGCCCGGGCGTGCCACCACCCTCAGCGCTCCAGTTTCCCAATAGGAATTGCAGAGGGGCAAAGTTATTCTTCGGAGGCTGCTCGGCTGGCAAAGATCCGCTGCAAACAATAAAAAATAAGATCAAATAGCTTCTGAGACCGGCTCGCATACGGACTGTTCTCCTCTCCGCGCTCGAGCGCAGTTTATCAAAACTCAGTGTGTGCCCCTCCTGCATTATGGCTCTATGTCGGCTTGAACAGCATAATCTGCCCATGCTCGAACCGACCGAGGATTGTCAATTTCAAGCCTGTTCGATAGCTCATGCTAAGCTGTTGCGTCAAAAACAATCAGTGTTTCGGCGCATGGATTTGGAAAGCACTGTCATATCAGGAGAAACAAGCTTGGCAAGCTATATCGGCGCAATTGATCAGGGAACTACAAGCACCCGCTTTATCGTGTTCGACCGCGCTGGGCGCATTGTATCGATAGCCCAAAAAGAGCATGAGCAGATCTACCCCAAGCCAGGTTGGGTGGAGCACAACCCCGCTGAGATTTGGCAGCGGACCCGGGAAGTGATCGGTGAGGCCATGCAAAAGCGGTCACTTCGTCCTGCTGACTTGGCTGCCATAGGAATTACGAATCAACGGGAAACCACCGTCGTATGGGAGCGCAAGAGCGGCAAGCCCCTGGCCAATGCCCTGGTCTGGCAGGATACGCGCGTTGCCGATGCTGTGACTGAATTCGCCAAGAGCGGCGGGCAGGACAGGTTTCGCAGCAAGACTGGATTGCCACTGAGTACTTACTTCAGTGGGCTCAAACTTCGATGGATTCTCGAAAATGTTCCGGGTGTCCGCAAATTGGCGGAGTCGGGAGATGCGCTGTTCGGCAACATCGATACCTTTCTGGTTTGGCATCTGACCGGAGGCGTCAACGGAGGCATTCATGTCACCGACGTAAGTAATGCCAGCCGCACTCAATTGATGAACCTCGAAACCCTCGCATGGGATCGTGAGGTTCTTGCTGCCTTTGGAATTCCCGAAGCGATGCTGCCGCGCATCCGCTCCAGCGCCGAAATTTACGGTCAGGTCAAAGAGGAAGCGCTCAAGGACGTTGCGATAGCCGGTATCCTCGGAGACCAGCAAGCGGCCTTGGTCGGTCAAACCTGCTTTCGTCCGGGAGAGGCCAAGAATACTTATGGGACCGGCTGCTTCCTGCTCATGAATACCGGCAGCCGCCTGGTGCAATCCAAACATGGCCTGCTCACGACTTTGGCTTACAAATTCGGCGATCAACCCGCCCAGTATGCGCTGGAGGGCAGCATTGCCATCACCGGCGCCTTGGTGCAGTGGTTGCGAGACAATCTGGGCGTTATCCAAAAGAGTTCGGAGATCGAGGCTCTCGCGAAGACGGTAAGCGACAACGGAGGAGTTTACTTCGTCCCGGCATTTTCCGGTCTTTACGCGCCTTATTGGAAGGACAGCGCGCGTGGAGTAATTGCCGGGCTTACGCGTTACGCCAACAAAGGACACCTGGCGCGAGCCGTGCTCGAAGCTACTGCGTTTCAGACCCGCGATGTGCTGGAGGCTATGGAGAAAGATTCGAATATCAAACTCGATGTGCTGCGCACCGATGGCGGCATGGTCGAGAACGATCTTCTGATGCAGTTCCAGTCCGACATCCTGAACCTGCCGGTTGTCCGCCCAGTCACCCGCGATGCGACAACCGCATTGGGCTCGGCGTACGCTGCGGGTCTTGCTATCGGCTACTTCAAAGATTTAGCCGATCTCCGCGCCAACTGGGCCATGGACCGAACCTGGCAACCCAATCTGCCGCAGGATCGAAGGGATGAAATGTACAAGCTCTGGAAACGTGCAGTAACAAAATCATTCGATTGGCAAACCGGATAATTGCCATAATTGCCAAAATTTGAAACTGCTTGGGGATCTAGGCAAGGAATCGATCTCAGCGGGGTTTTCAATTTTGGCAATCATGGCAATTTTGGCAATTCCCAAAGGGGGTTCTTAATGTCGTCACCGTTCTTCGGCGAGTTCATGGGTACTTTTATTCTGGTGCTGTTGGGCGACGGTGTTGTTGCCGGCGTTCTTCTCAAGCGTTCCAAGTCGGAGGGTGCGGGTTGGATCGTGATCACCACGGGCTGGGCTTTTGCAGTGATGGCCGGTGTGTTCACGGCCATTGCCTGCGGTAGCAATGACGCTCATCTGAACCCTGCCGTAACCTTTGGTTCAATGGTGTCTACAGGACATTTTGCAAAATTGGCCCCCTATTTTGCCGCTCAGCTTCTAGGCGCGTTTACGGGCGCGATCTTTGTCTGGCTGCATTATCTGTCCCACTGGAAGGAGACTAAGGAGGCCGACTTGAAGCTGGCATGTTTCTGCACGGCTCCGGCGATCCGCAACTTCGCGACGAACCTGCTGAGTGAAATCATAGGAACATTCGTTCTGGTCTTAGTGGCGGGGGCGATCTTCTCGAAATCAATTGCCGCCGGAGGACTAGCATCAGGCCTGGGGCCGCTGCTTGTAGGTTCTCTGGTCTGGGGCATCGGACTCTCCCTTGGCGGACCGACTGGTTATGCGATCAATCCTGCCCGTGATTTTGCCGCACGCCTCGCTCATGCTGTGTTGCCTATAGCCGGCAAAGGCACATCCGACTGGAGCTATGCGGTCGTGCCCGTATTCGGTCCGCTCATCGGCGGTGGTCTTGCCGGAGCGGCAATTCGGGCGATCGGATTCTGAAGGAGTTGGTGCTGATTTCCTGAGCCATGAACCTTAAAACTCCGCGAGAACTGGGCTATCGTATGCCGGCCGAGTGGGAGCCGCACGAGGCTACCTGGATTGCGTGGCCTCATAATCACAGCGATTGGCCCGGCAAGTTCGAAGCTATCCCTTGGGTCTACGCGGAGATCGTCCGCCATCTGAGCCGCGTCGAAGTTGTAAACATCATTGTTGCCAGCAGGAACGAGCGCAGCAAAGCCCAAAGAGTGCTCAAGAGCAGCAATGTAGATTTCGAGCGAATCAAGTTTCACGTCTGGCCGACAGACCGAGTTTGGCTGCGCGATTCCGGCCCGATTTTTGTTCGCCGCGAAACGAGCAAGGACAGTCTGGCCACCACCAATTGGCGCTTCAATGCCTGGGCCAAATATCCGGACTGGAAGCATGATGCCCGCCTGCCTGAGTTGATTGCCGGGTATATCGGAGTAGAACAATTCGTCCCGGTGCGTTCCGATCAAATGCGCGTCGTGTTGGAAGGAGGCAGCATTGACGTGAATGGCAAGGGGCTGCTGTTGACCACCGAGGAATGCCTGTTAAGCAAGATTCAACAGCGTAACCCGGGCTGCTCTCGCCGCCAATTGGAAAAGATATTCTTCGATTATCTGGGGATTGATCAAGTCATCTGGCTCGGACGCGGCATTGCCGGTGACGACACGCACGGGCATGTAGACGATATTGCACGCTTCGTTTCCTCCAATACAGTCGTGGCAGTAACAGAATCAAACCGTCGTGATGTGACCTATCGTCCGCTTCGAGACAACCTGCGACGCTTGCGGAATAGTAACAATAAACTGAAGATCGTTGAGCTGCCCATGCCACAGCCCATCTTCTTTAGGGGCCGTCGTCTGCCTGCGAGCTACGCCAACTTCTACATTGCCAACGGCCTGGTTTTGGTTCCGACTTTCAATGATGGCAACGACCGTGTTGCCCTCGATATTCTTGCCCGCTTATTTCCGCAGCGGGAGGTAGTCGGCATTTATTGCGGAGATTTTATTTGGGGGCTGGGAGCGATTCACTGCATGACCCAACAGCAGCCGGCTTATTGATTCCAATTGGCTGCGAGGTTCGCTTTAAGGTTACAATTCTTGGGAACACTCGAACCCCTTTGATATGCTAGGGCTTATTGCCTCTAGGGATTTTGTTACTGGACCGGATCATTTTGCCTAAACCAACCCTTATTTTTTGCCTTCTTTTTGTCTTTAAAACTGCTGTGTTGTCGCAGACGATTGACCCACGTCTTCTGCAACAGTCGCAGACAGGGCAGAATCAGGAGAACACCTCGTCGCCTAACCTGGGACCGATGCAGAACCTCCCGCGCCAGATTCGTCCAGACCCAACGCAAATTACGAATGTGCCTCCGGGGCAGGAAATCCTGGACCAGCAGCGGGAGATGCAGAACCAGATGTTAATGAATCTCCAGCCTTTACCGCCGTTGCCACCCGAACCGGACATTGAATTCCAGGAGTTCGTTGCCAGCTCCCTAGGCTACGGTTTGAATATTTTTGGGCACGACTTGTTTGAAGATGTCCCCTCAACCTTCGCTCCGCTGGACCGTGTTCCGGTCACTCCCGACTACCTGATTGGCCCTGGCGATGAATTGCTGATTCGGGCCTGGGGGCAGATTGAAATAAACTACCGGACCGTCGTCGATCGCACCGGCTCCATCTATATTCCCAAGATTGGCGCCATCAGCGTTGCGGGCGTGCGTTACGATCAACTGAACGATCATATTCGCGCATCGATAAGCCGCGTCTTTAAGAACTTCGATTTGAATGTAACCATGGGACGGTTGCGCTCGATCCAGGTCTTTGTTGTGGGTCAGGTGAGGCGTCCGGGATCGTATACCGTCAGCTCACTGAGCACGCTGGTGAATACGCTCTTCGCTTCCGGTGGGCCTTCCAAGCGCGGATCGATGCGACACATCCAGCTAAAGCGCAATGGCAAGGTGGTTACAAGCTTTGACCTGTACGACCTGATCACCAATGGCGACAAATCCAAAGACTCCCAATTGCTCCCGGGCGATGTCGTCTACGTGCCGCCCGTAGGCAGGTTGGTGGCTCTGGCCGGAAGCGTCAACCTTCCCGCCATCTTTGAATTGAAAGACCATGACGCTCTGTCCGATGTGATCGCATTTGCTGGTGGCCTGACGACCACAGCGGCGGGCCAGCGCGCCATCATCGAACGAATTGATGAGCGCCATACCCGCACCGCCGACGAGTTCCCGCTCTCTGCTGACGGACTCAAACGAGAGTTGCAGGATGGCGATGTAATTCGTTTTCTTCACATCTCACCGAAATTCGAGAACGCGGTTACTTTGCGTGGAAACGTGGCGGTACCTGGCCGCTATCCCTGGCGCGATGGCATGAAGGTGAAAGACCTTATTCCTAATCGCGACTTTCTCGTTCCCTACGAATACTGGAAGCGCCAGAATAAACTTGCCTTGAATCCAGCGAGTGAGAGCTTCCGGCTCGCGGAAGAACTCAAACGGTCCCAACCTTCGCAAACCGGCAATCTGCCTTCCACGCCCGCGAATACCAGCGCCATCGGAACCCTGCCCACCACAACCAATCCGGCCCAATCTGCGGACGCTCTTGCCCGGGCCCGGGCACTCCAAGGTAATCAGGTAGGAGTACAGGGCGATGCAGGTCAGACGGCCTCTGATCGTATAGGACGGACCGAACTGCAAAGGATCAAAGAGGAAGAACTTAAGAATGAGGTCAAACGGTCCACGGCGGAAATCAACTGGGAATATGCAGTTATCCAGCGCCTGAATCCGGCTGATCTTACTTTTCATCTATTGCCTTTCAATTTAGGTAAGGCCATCGAAGGCGATGCCGCCCAGAACCTGGTGCTGATGCCGGGAGATGTCATCACCATCTTTTCTCAGGCGGACATGCAAGTACCCATCGGCCAGCAGGCCAAATTTATCCGTCTTGAGGGAGAATTGCGGTCGGCGGGTGTCTACCAGGTCAATCCCGGCGAAACATTGCGCCAACTGGTTAAGCGCGCCGGAGGCATTACTCCTCAAGCCTACCTTTATGGTTCTGAGTTCACCCGCGATTCAACCCGTGAAGATCAGCAGAAGCGGCTCGACGAATATATCAGCGACCTCGAAAAGTCGATTGAGCGCAACGCTGGAGCGCAGCGCAGCCTGACTGGCGAAGAGGCGGTAGCAGAACGGCAGTCGCAGGAAGGGCAGCGCCGGCTCCTGGACAAGCTGCGGCAACTGAAAGCCACGGGTCGAATTGTGCTTGAAATAAAGCCCAGCGCCAAAAGTGTGGATCAATTGCCTGATCTGGTTTTGGAAGACGGTGACCGGCTCTTGATTCCATTTCGTCCGGCGGTCGTCAACGTGATTGGCGCCGTCTACAACAACAATGCCTTCATCCTGAAGCCGGGCAAGACCGTCAACGATTATGTCCGCCTTTCCGGCGGAACCAAGCGCAGCGGAGACAAAGCCCACACCTTTGTGATTCGGGCCGATGGCTCTACGGTAAGCCGCCAGGACCTCAACAGGTTGATAGGACTCAACTTCAACAACCTCAGGTTGATGCCTGGAGACACGATTGTGGTGCCTGAAAAGCTCGACAAAGGCGCTACCCTTCGAGGCTTCAAAGACTGGACCCTCGTTATTGGACAGTTTGTGATTGGCGCAGCAGCAGCCAAGGTATTGTTCCCGTAATGGGAACTGTCAAAGTCGAACTATAGGGAGGCCAAATGAAAGGCGTAGTATTGGCGGGAGGGACTGGATCGCGGCTATATCCACTGACCCGGGTCACGAACAAGCATCTGCTGCCGATCTATGACCGGCCCATGATCTACTACCCGCTGCAAACGTTGGTGGATGCCGGGATCGACGACATCCTCATCGTTACAGGCGGAAGCAGCGCCGGAGATTTTCTGCGCCTTCTAAGGAACGGAAAAGACTTTGGTTTGCATCAGCTCAACTTCGCCTACCAGGAAGGCGAAAGCGGAATTGCCGATGCATTGCGGTTAGCGGAGCACTTTGCCCAAGAGCAAAAGATCTGCGTCGTTCTCGGGGACAACATTATTGAAGGCGACATCAAACAGGCGGCGCAACAGTTCGAAAAACAGGAGCAGGGAGCGAGAATCCTGCTTAAGCAAGTCCCCGATCCGGAGCGCTTCGGCGTCCCGGTATTTGAAGATGGCAAGATCGTCCGCATCGAGGAAAAGCCCAAAGTCCCTGCTTCTCCCTATGCTGTGACCGGCATTTATTTCTACGATTGGACGGTCTTTGACCGCATCCGCGATCTCAAGCCCTCGGGCCGTAAAGAATACGAAATCACCGATGTCAACAATTCCTATCTGCGGGACGGCCAGCTTGCCTATGACATCCTGGAAGGTTGGTGGACCGATGCCGGCACCTTTGAATCGCTTTGGCGCGCCAGCAATATGGTCCGCGAAAAAATGTTGAGCGAAGCGGATGTAGTTTCCGCCGCACATGCAGGGCTCAAGGTGTGAAGATCCTCGTTACTGGCGGTGCAGGGTTCATTGGCTCAAACTTTGTGCACCACGTCCTCAGGAACCATCCCACGGATCAGGTCGTAGTTGTAGACAAGCTGACCTACGCTGGAAATCTTCGAAATTTAGGCAACGCGCTGAATGATTCGCGCTGCCAGTTTGTCCGCATGGACATAAATGATGCAGCAATAACCGGCGTTGTGGCGGGCTGCGATGTGGTTGTCCATTTTGCCGCAGAGAGCCATGTTGACCGCAGCATTGAGGATGCGGCGCCGTTCGTCAAGACCAACGTCGAGGGCAGTTGGCGGCTGGTGGAGGTCTGCCGTGCCCGAGGAGTTTCGCGCTTCGTGCATGTGAGTACCGATGAAGTCTACGGCAGCATCGAAGGGAAAGGGAAGTTCAGCGAATCGTCGCAACTCTCGCCTACGAGTCCCTACGCCGCCAGCAAGGCCGCATCGGATCTTTTGGTTCTTGCCGCGGTCAAGACCCACCGGTTCCCCGCAATCGTGACCCGATGCACTAATAATTACGGTCCCTTTCAGTTTCCTGAAAAGTTCATCCCATTGATGATCTCCAGGGCTCTGGCAAACCAGCATTTGCCGGTGTACGGCGACGGACGCCAGGTCCGCGATTGGATCCATGTTCAGGATCACTGCCAGGCACTCGACACCATCCTGCGCAAAGGCAAGGAAGGCGAAGTTTACAACATCGGTGGTGAGTGTGAACTGGAAAACATTGCTGTGGCACGCAAAATTCTGAAAGCGCTCGGCCGCGCGGAGGACCTGCTGAAGTTTGTGGCCGACCGCCCTGCACATGATCGCCGGTATGCCTTGGATTGCTCGAAGCTAAAAGAGTCATTGGGATGGACACCTACGTGGAATTTTGATCAGGGACTAGCGGAAACGATTGATTGGTACCAGGCAAACTCCGCTTGGCTGCGAGAGATTCTGAACGGAGAGTATCGCGAGTACTTCGAGCGTCATTACGCGCGAAGAACGGAGACTATTCCCGGTTAGCCACAATACAGTTCGGTTTCATTGTTTTCGGCCACTTGCCATAAAGTAGGTAGATGATTTCTGTGGTTGATAACCGATTCAGACCGAGGCCTTAAGACACAGCCTTGGCTTGATTGGGCCCAGGGACCTAATCAATGCGATATCCGAAACACGGATTCGTGTTTCGTTCAGGGCAAGATTGCTAGCCTGCGCTACAGTCGGCAAGAACCTCATGAAGCAGCCTGCGTGCCTTGTCGTAAAGGCCTGGTGACTCACTCTCGCGAGGGCCAGCCACGTTCAACACGTGCAGATAGTCGATCTGTCGAAGCCAGTTCTTAATCAATTCTGCCGCGTTAGGATCGTCCACATCCACGATTTTGTGTGGGCGTCGCCTCTTTCTTGCTTCATCGCGAGTCAAATCAGTCCCTGGAGAGGTTGAGGCTCCGGCTATGAGAATAACTGTCGCAGTGCTATCCCTCACATTGAGGCGGGTTCTTTGAGCAGGCTCTGGGCTGTCCGCCTCTCGCATATTCGGATACCTTGCTAAGAGACCGGGTGGAGTAGGTTGGTCTTCTGCCCAACCGCCTTTGGGCACCCAACCACCATAAGGCAGGCCTAAATCGATGGCGACATCAAGAGCTGCCCTATCAGCACCAGTTTGCCCACCGGACACGATGCCAATCCGTTTTCTGTGATGCCGGCGTGCCATTTTGTAGAGACGCCCAAAATGAATAAAGAACTCTTTTCCCCTCTTCCAAGGGGTTTGCCAGTCCTCCAAGAAATCCTGGAGCGCCTCGTATTGGTCGCAGATACTTTCACCCCATGAAGTTCGCAGGAACAGCTCAGCAGACTTGGCGTCTACAGCTTTGTCGAGAATCAGAATACCCGCCTGATCGTAGCTGGCGCAGACGCGATTAGCCATTTCCTGTCTTCATCATCCCACTCGTTATACTCCTTCCTCCAAAGAGTAGTTCGAACTCGACGTCGAGCAACACTAAACTCACTCTTTGCCAAGTGTTCGTGAAGATAGAAAAACGCGTGGTGCCTCTCCCCCTTCCGTTCGTTCAATAGCCGGAAGACGGTGATGCACACTGCAATCGCAGCGAGCATTAACGCGAAGGGCTCCCTTTTGATCGGCTCAAACAGAATATCTTCCATGTGCGCGATACCTCGACTGTTGTAATCCCACGGGCATACCGGAGATCTAAAGACAGCTTGTCATAGGCTTCAAGCGTGATGATTTTGCAACTACCAAAGCCTCAAGGACTCTACGGTTCAACAAGCTAGGAGAACGCCACATGCCTCAAGGGGCATCTCCCTCCGAAACACCTGAAATTATCTGAAGTTATTATTCTCTGCCTCTCCAGTTGAAACGCAGTTGTCTCGCCGCTGAGAATGTTTGCGTCCATCGCCGTTTTTCGCAGAGATACCCACAATAAAGAAAACCCATGAACGTCGCTGCTCCAGATATGCTGGCAAAGCAGTAATTAATTATTCTGGCATGGAAATGATGCTGCACCATGATGCCTCCAAAAATAACAACGGCTGCTGGCACGGAAGAATTGAGGAACATTCTTGCTTCGGACAAAAAGCGATGTGCGTGTAAGAGTGCTCCAGATTCCCTCGGTTGTTTATCTAGCAAAAGCCATTCCCAAAGATCTAATCGATATGAATCCCGGTCTTGTGGACATGTGAATTCGGGAATGCTTGACGGATAGAGCTTCAATCTCTCTTTCGCGGCAATCGAGAAAATAATTCGACCGAATCTGGTTGCAATTGGTCGAAATATTGCGTTCGTCGCATCTCCAATCAGATAGGCCACAAATGCTAGAACAAGGGGAATAACTACAGATTTCCAAGTTTCGTTTCCAATCATCCACTGGTCGTATGGCTTCGGGATTTTCAACCCGATATTTGCACAACCGAGGACAACGGCTGCCAGCATCAGGGATCCCGGAACGATGCGAGCACGAATATCAAAGTAGAAGAACGGGATATCTTTCATGTTCACACTCCTCGCTTACTCGTCAGGAAATCCATCACGGCGAACTCGCAGCTCAAGACGTGTTGGCCTGGGTCCTGAAACCAACAGTTTGGGCCAACCAGCCGCCAAAAGAGGCAGAATCGTCTGAGGGTGTGAGCCGAGGATATTGTATCTTGATAGGGCATGAGATAGAGATCATCTATAATTCAGAATTTTGTGCGTCCTAGCCATGAACGGAAACGATATTTGTGCGTATCGAAGCGATTCGTTTTGATACTGAGCCCAAGAAAAGCTGAGCTAATCGATGAATAGATTTAACGTCGCACTCCTTCCCATAGACGTAATATTCCAGTTTCTTTTTGTTGAACTCGCTAGTTTCTTTGAGTCGAGTGCGGAAGGTTATTTGCTCGGAGAAAATGCACTTGCACATGTGACATTATGTCAGTTTCGTACAGCAAACTCTGAGGTTGCGAGAAGTGTCTTCAATTCTTGGACGAGCAAGCGAAATATCGACTTGCGCATGGGCCAGTTCCATTTCCGCAAGGGTAGGGAAGCACATGCGGGGATGGTGTGGGCAGAGATCCTTGTGGAGAAAGACCCTGTATTGCTTAGTCTGCAAAAGGACTGCTTCACACATCTTGCACGGTTTGGTTTTGAGATTTTTACCGGTGTAGAAACTTACTCGCCGCATGTCACGCTTGCGCTACTGCGAGCGGATTCCGCCTCCATTGAGCCATCTATCGCGAATTTGCCATATCAAACCGCAATCCCTTTCCGGCCTACAGTCGGTTATTCAACCGAGAACGGCGTCTTCATAAAAGAAATCTGAGATGATGCTGCTCTTCAGCTAAGGCATGAATAGCCCTGGGGACTATGGAAAACGCTCCTGATGCGATATAGTTGTGAATCATGGCCCCATAATGGAAGGTCTTTTAACCTGCGTGTATCCGAAATGTTTTCAAGAAGGTAACCTGTGGAGAGTAGAGAAGACTTGGGCTCCGGGCTCCGTTTAGAGGAACCATCAAAATATTCAGGCCAGCAATCCTCCGAGTTTCGAATGCTGGAGGTTCTGATCGTCTTTGCGAAACACAAACGCTTCCTCTTCAAGTGTCTGCTGTTGGCCGTGATTGCTGCGGTTCTGATTGCAGTCTTTCTGCCTAAAAAATACGAAGCTACCACCCGGCTCATGCCCCCCCAGCAGAGCCAATCGATTGCCAATGCCATGTTGAGCCAGTTGGGGCCTCTGGCGGCGCTGGCTGGGAAAGAGGTTGGCCTGCATTCCAATAGCGACCTCTACATTACCTTGCTGAAGAGCCGGACCGTTGCCGACGGCCTGATCAGGAACTTTTCCCTGATGCAAGTTTATGGCGAGAAAACTCTGGTTGATACACGAAAACGGCTGGAACAGCAAACGGAGATACAGGCGGGCAAAGAGGGCGTAATCTCAGTTGCTGTGCGCAACCGGGACCCGGAAAGAGCGGCTGCCCTGGCGAATGGTTATGTTGAGGAACTCCGCCAACTTACACAAACGCTGGCCGTGACTGAGGCCGGCCGGCGGCGCATCTTTTTTGAACGTGAAGTGCAAAATACGAGCGAGGACCTGGTCAAAGCCGAACTGGCCTTGAAGCAGACGCAGGAGAAAACCGGGATGCTTCAGCTCGACAGCCAGGCGAAGGCCATGATCGAGGCGTACATGGGATTGCGCGCCCAGGTAGCGGCTAAAGATGCAGAAGTAGAGGCAATGCGTTCGTTTGCAACCCCGGAAAACCCAGACTTGGTGCGTGCCCAGCATGAACTTGGAGCCTTGCGAGTTGAACTCGGACGATTCGAGCGCGGCCAGAATGCGGGTTCCGTAGCTGATGTTCCCCTATCGAAAGTGCCGGGAGCTGGCCTCGAGTACCTCCGGCGTCTGCGCGAGCTTAAGTATCGCGAGGCCCTCTTCGAGTTGCTGATAAAACAGTATGAAGTCGCCCGAATCGATGAAGCTAAGGATGCTGCCATCATCCAGGTCGTTGACAAGGCTGTCCGCCCTGAAATCCAGTTGCGCGATTGGCACGTTCGTTTATTGATTGGGGTGGCGATAGCTCTGGTTTTGCTGCTGGTGGGAGTGATCGCAATGTTTGTGATGGAAGCAATAGAACGCGCCAAAGAAGACTCCCAATACGCAGCACATTTACAATTGTTCAAATTCTATCTGTCGGCAAAGGGCAAAGCTGGTGCGTTAGTGGGTTCGGGGGAAACATCCATAAAAAATCTTTCTGACCACTGAGAGAATCTCAATGGATGCAGCCCAATGGTCATATCTGTCGCTTATTTAAGTGATTGCAGTACAATGGTTTAGTGGCATAGCATATGATTCGCTTCAATGCGGCTCAACAATTGAAGAAAAACTGGGTTTGAAGACTGGGTTTGTGTCAGGTCATAGCCTGTCTTGAGCTCAACGGACGATTCGGCGGAGGAGCTGTCAATGAGGATACTGGTTTTGGGAGGAGATGGTTATTGTGGATGGCCTACGGCCCTCTACCTCTCACGCAAGGGACACGAAATCGCGATTGCGGATAACTTTCTTCGCCGCCTATGGGATCACGAATTGGGCGCGATGACGCTCACACCGATTGCTCCCCTTCCCGAGCGTTTACGTTCCTGGACCAGTCTTACCGGAAAAACCATCGAGTCCTACATAGGGGATGTAACCGACTACGAGTTCCTGAGCTCAGTCATCAAGGCTTTTGAACCGGAAGCTGTGGTGCACTTCGCCGAGCAGCGAGCCGCTCCTTATTCGATGATCGACCGCCAACATGCAGTCTTCACCCAGGTGAACAATGTGGTCGGCACCCTTAACGTGCTCTTCGCGATTAAGGAGTTTCAACCCGACTGTCATCTGGTGAAGCTGGGCACCATGGGAGAATACGGCACTCCCAATATCGATATAGAAGAAGGGTTCATCAAGATCCAGCATAACGGACGCGAAGACTTCCTACCCTTTCCCAAACAGCCTGGCTCTTTCTACCATCTTTCCAAAGTCCACGACAGTCACAACATTGCATTCTGTTGCAAGATATGGGGACTCAGGGCCACCGACCTTAATCAGGGCGTAGTTTATGGCACGGTCACCGACGAGGTTTCAATGAGCGAATCTCTCGTCAACCGTTTTGACTACGATGAAGTCTTTGGGACCGCGTTGAACCGTTTCTGTGTCCAGGCAGCCATCGGTCATCCCATCACCGTCTATGGAAAGGGAGGCCAGACCCGCGGCTTCCTCGACATTCGCGACACCGTGCGTTGCATTGAGTTGGCCTGCGCGCACCCTGCGGGACGCGGTGAATTTCGAGTGTTCAATCAGTTCACCGAGCAGTTCTCGGTGCTGGAGTTGGCCAGAATGGTGCAGACTGCCGGCAAAAAGCTGGGCCTCAACGTGAATATCGATCACCTTCCCGACCCGCGCGTGGAAGCCGAGGAGCACTATTACAACGCCAAACATACGAAGCTGGTTGACCTCGGATTGCAGCCGCACTTGCTCTCGGAATCCCTGTTGGACTCCATGCTGAACATCGCGATCCAATACCGGCAAAGGATCGACACCACGTTATTGATGCCGACGGTTAACTGGCGCAATAGCCGCAACGATCGCAAAGCGAATGGAATGGTGCTCGAAGCAGTAGCATCCAACAACGGGTACTCGAAGTGAAAAGGTTCGGTAAAGAACAACTCGTCATCCCCCACGGTCTTCACGCGCGCCAGCGCGGGGAGATCGGAGGGGCCTTGCGTTTGTCATTAGCCTAAATTAGAGAAGCGCGCCGCAAACCCAAAACCATGGACCAGAAGCAAATAACAGGAAGATTGATATCCCGAAACTGGATCATCAATCTTATTGGAGGTTTGCCTGCTCTTCTTGGCGTAGTGACCATACCCCTGCTGTTGCACTACTTGGGCATCGAGCGAGTTGGCATTCTCGCTATCACCTTCACGTTGCTTAATTACGCCGGGCAACTCGATCTTGGCTTAGGCCGCGCCACCACCAAGTATGTGGCCGAATGCCTGGGCCGCGGCGATACCGAAAAACTCCCCGGGTTATTTTGGACCTCGCTTCTAACCCAGATGATCTTTGGTTTAGCTGTCGCCCTGCCTTTGCTGGCCATCACGCCGTTTCTTGTGCACAAGGTGTTGAAGATTTCACCGGCTCAAATCTCCGAAACCAGGACCGTATTCCTGATCCTTGCCTCTTCCTGGCCGGTAATCATCGTCAGCAACTCTCTGCGCGGAATGCTCGAGGCAGGGCAGCACTTCACAACGACCAACTTCATAAAAATTCCAGCCAATGCTTCGATGTTCCTGCTCCCGGTGCTAGGCATACCCTTGGGTATTGGCCTTCCGGGAATCGTGTTTTCGCTGGTTGCTGCCCGGATTGCTTCGGCGGTCGCATTTCTGTTTTTCTGTTTTAAGTTCTATCCGGCGTTGCGGCACAATATCGCTTTCGAAGGCAAGCTGGTGCGTCCTTTATTCATCTATGGCGGTTGGATCAGTGTTTCCAGCGTCATTGGCCCTTTTCTGATGTACGTAGACCGCTTCTTCATCGGGGCCATGCTCTCCATGTCGGCCGTGGGATATTACACCGCGCCCTATGAAATTACGGCCAGGATATCTCTGATTCCTGCGAGCCTGCTGGCTACGGTGTTTCCGGCCTTCAGTACGCTTCATGCGAGCGAATCTCACGCCCGCATGGAACAACTCTATTCGCGCTCCATTAAGTCCATCTTGCTGGTTTCCGGTCCTCTGCTGTTGATCCTGGCAGCGTTTGCCCCGCAAATTCTGAAAATATGGCTGGGCGGGGATTATGCTGCGAAAAGCGCAACTACGCTCCAGGTTCTCGCTCTCGGAGTGCTCATCAACTGCATCGGTTTTGTACCTTTTGGATTGCTTCAAGGCTTAGGCCGTCCCGACTTGACTGCGAAGTTTCACGTTTTGGAAACACCGTTCTATGTTTTGGCTCTGTTGGTCTTGCTTCCCCACTACGGATTGGTAGGAGCGGCTTGGGCGTCAGTCCTTCGAATCTCGCTCGACACGGCGCTGCTGTTGTTTGCCGTTCTGAAGCTCAAATTCGTCTCGCCGCGTGTCATGATTGAACGGCCTTTGAAACGGGCCCTTATGGCTCTGGTTCTGCCGGCCGTGTTATTGCCGCTCTCCTGGATCAACACTTCGTTCACGGCTCAGCTTGCGCTCAGCAGCCTGGTTCTGCTGGTGTTTGCGACTGCCGTCTGGGCCTACGTGCTGGATCATAGCGAGCGAAACTTGCTCCTCTCTGCTTTGACCCTACGGAGCCGCATGGCGAGGGCAAAGTGACAGACACATCTGCCACAGATTTGCTCTCGATCATCATCGTTAACTACAACACATGCGGCATGCTTCGAGATTGCCTGGCTTCGCTTCGAGCGACCGAGGGAAGCCGTTGCGAATTGATCGTCGTAGATAATGCCTCGATCGATGGCAGCGCGGAGATGGTCGAACGTGAGTTTCCGGAAGTCGTTCTGGTCCGCAATCGGCAAAATGCCGGGTTCGCCAAAGCCAATAATCAAGGCATGAAACTGGCGAAGCGCAAATACCTTCTGCTGCTGAACAGCGATACGGTTGTTCGTGCCGGGGCACTGGAGGCGATGGCCGATTATATCGATTCTCACGCTGAGGCCGGCGCTGTGACCTGCAAACTGTTGAATGTCGATGGCACGATCCAGGCCAGTATCAGCAACCGGCCCGGCCCGGTGCTCCTCTTCTTTCGCCTGCTCGGAGTTTCGCGTCTCATTTCCGGCGACCAGCTGCGCCGTTGGCTCTTGCGGACGTGCGGTTTCGTTTTGGGAAAGACCATACGCTCTTACTTGACTCCTTATTCCGTGCACACTGGTCCGATGGAAACAGAGAACATCTCTGGCGCGTGCATGATGCTACGCCGGGAAGCCATGGAGCAAGTCGGCCTGCTGGATGAAACTTTCTTCATGTATTTTGAAGACATGGATTACTGCGTAAGGCTCCAGAACGCCGGATGGAAAATGTATTACCTCCCCCAGGGCGAGATCATCCATCTTGGGGGCGGCAGTTCCGGAGGCCGAATGCGAAACTACAGCGTACATTCCTACCGCGCCCTGTTCCACTTTTACCGCAAGCATTTTTCTTCTGCCATGGTCGTTGCCGTCCGCTCCATGGTGGTGACTACGTCGAGCATTCGCTGGGTTTGGAACTGGATTCGAAGCAAGTTCTCGCGGCAACTCGTCTACCGCCAGAATGAGATGGACCTGAAGCAGGTAATCCGAGTCTGTTTCGAGCCTCGTTGAAGACCATGACTCTCTCAGAGAAAACCCTGGAGCTTGCATCGGCGGTCATCGCCCTCGTTCTCCTCGCCTACACCTGGACAGGGTATCCGCTGATTCTCTGGCTCTTGCGGAAGTTCTTCTCACGGCCGGTTAAGCGAGGGCCGGACCAGGATTGTCCCAAAGTCTCTATCATCATTGCCGCGCGAAATGAAGAAGCAAAGATAGCCGCCAAGCTCGTTGATTGTCTCAATCTCGAATATCCACCTGACTGGTTCGAGATACTGGTCGTTTCCGATAACTCCACTGACCGGACGGATGAAATTGTCAAAAACTTTGCCACCCGCGATGTCCGCATTCGTTTGCTCGCTGGTCACGGCGCTATGGGCAAAAGCGGCGCCCAGAACCTGGCGGTGCAAAGCGCATCAGGAGATATGCTGTTCTTCACGGACGTGGATACCCGCACTCATCCTGACATGCTGAAGATGCTGATGGAAAACTTCGCTGACCCAAAAGTAGGGTTGGTTACTGCCAATGTCTTTCTCGGAGAACCCGGAAACGCAGTGGCTGAAGGACAAGGCATGTATTGGCGCTTCGAGCTGTTCCTGCGCAAGCTGGAGTCCGAGTTAGGTGTTTTGGCAACCGGCAGCGGCCAGGCGTTGCTGATGCGTAAAGCGCTGTTTCGTCCCCTTCCCTTGGTATACGGAGACGATTGCGTGCTGCCTCTCGATGTGCGCCTGCAAGAATACCGCGTCGTGCAAGATACGCGCGTTATTGTCTACGACATCATGCCCAACAGCATCCATGGAGAACTGAAAGCCCGCATAAGAATGACGGCGCGCAACTGGAGTGGAACGCTGAGCAGGCTGGGGATATTGAACCCGTTTCGCTTTCCCGTAACTGCCTGGGCGCTGATTTCGCATAAACTGCTCCGGTGGCTTACTCCTTTTTTTCTGGCAGTCCTGCTGGCGGCAAACATTTTGCTTAGCGTGCGCAGCGGCGATTGGAAACTGCTGTGCGCTCTGCAGATTGCTTTTTATGCCGCTGCCTTGATCGGATGGTTACGTGCACGCAAAGGAGAGCCAGCCTGGGTGTTTGCTTATCCTTTTGCTTTTTGTCTCGCCAATGTCGGTTTCCTGCTGGGCATGGTCAAAGTAATGCGCGGACAAAAAATAGCAAGCTATTAGAGAATTGGGTAATTTGGTAATTGGGTAATCAAAAACAATCGCAACCCAACATGGTTGATGAAATAACACAGCAAGCGACAGAACGAGAGGACGATCGAGTCCGTGCCGCCTATGCACGCCGCCGGCAAACGATTCCTCCCGGACGCTATGCTCGCACCAATCCTTTCACGCTGTGTGCAGCCCACGAGCGAGAGGAAAAGATGGCCGCCATGTTCCGGGCCGAGGGCCTAACGACCCTTGCGGGATTGCGCATTCTGGATGTTGGCTGCGGACGCGGCGATACCTTGCGGCAAATGCTGGAATATGGAGCAGACCCGGAGCTTCTGGCCGGCATCGACCTGCTCGATGAAAACGTCAAGCAGGTCCGCCGCCGGTCTCCCAACCTGCAAATCATTTGCGGCAGTGCCTCACGTTTGCCCTTCCCCGATTCAAGTTTTGACCTGGTCCTCCAGTTCACGCTTTTTACTTCCATCCTCAATGATGAAGTAAAGCGTGCCATAGCAGCCGAGATGATCAGAGTTCTCGCCCCGGGCGGACGAATTCTTTGGTACGACTTCAGCTTCAATAATCCCAAGAATCCCGACGTTCGTGGCATCGGCAAGCGCGAGATTCGATCCCTTTTCCCTGGCCTGGAAATGAAAACCAGGCGAGTCACACTAGCCCCTCCTCTGGGCCGGATCGTAGCGCCGATCTCGGTTGTTCTTTACTATTTGTTGTCGCGGGTGCGTCCGTTGTGCACGCATCTTTTGTGTTTGTTGCGCAAATTGGCGAGCACATAGTGGAGCCTAAGCACCTAAGCAGGACAAGCATCAAGAGATGCCTGGTCACTTTCTAACGACTGCGAGTTGGCTCAGATTGCTCGTCCAATACGGCGGGTTCTTTTATTTCGCCCTGTGGATGCTGCTTTCGCTCGCATCTTCGGTGGTCGAGTGGATTGGATTAACACCTCAGCGGGAATCCCTAGTTTGCTGTGCAGCTTCCGGATCATGTTCAATGAAAGCGGCCGGGCGCCTCTCATTACTTCGTAGACCCGAGTTCGCTGTCCAATGATCCCAATCAAAGAGCGATAGTCCTTGCCTTGCTGCTCCAGCCGAAATTTAATGGCGTCAATCGGAGTCGGTAAATCAATGGGGTGATGCTCACGCTCGTATGCCTCGATTAAGGATACAAGGACATCAAACTCGTCTCCTTCTACAGTACCGGAAGCTGAGCCCCACAGCATTTCAACTCGATGGACCGCCTCATCATAATCTGTTTCACTTCTGATCGGCCTTATGCGCATATTGCACCGTCCTTACATCAATCCGGTCATATTCCTTGTGTGTTCCCAGCCATTTGATGAAAACGATCTCTCGCTGATAATCAATGGCAACTACAAGCCGATAATCATTCCCTTTAACGTTAAAGACGACGCGGTCATCGCTGACAATGCTTGCGTTGCCATAACTTTCCTTCATTTCGGCTGGCGAGTTCCATATTGCTGCTTGAGTTTCGTGAAACCAAGCATCCAAAGCCGCTTTTACAACCTTATAATCTTTGCTTCCCCGCAAAGATTCAGAAAACTCATTCAGAGTTCGACGTGCTATGATTCTCACGATCTCATACTGTACATACGAATCCATGATACGCTTGTATCCAAACTGGGCACAAGTCTATTATCGTAAGAGTTGCTAATTGATCTTGCGCCACTCAATAAAGAACCTTCGGCCTGAACTGAACCACACGCGGATTCGTAATGGTTGATGTAATTGTGCCAAAAGCAGGGCTTCCCAACACTCCATTGGGCTGCGCGACCGCGGGCGTGTTGGTGAGATTGCGCCCGAGGCAGACCTGATTGCAACGAACGATTCCCGCGATCTGCCAAGCCGTTCGCTCCACGAAATCATTGCCGAAAGAAATTATTCCAACCAATATCGTATATTATTGTCGAATCAATTTGACTTTATTCGTATAAACATGAACAATGCCAGATTCGCAAAGGGAGGAAAATAAATGCGCTATCTGCCAGCCATTGTCTTACTGCTGCTGCCTTCATGTCTGTTGAGCCAGGAAGCTCCCAAATCGTCTGGCGAGCAGGATAGGCCTGGTATTGCGGATGAACTTAACAAATTACGAGTCGCCATCGTCCAGCAGCAGAAGCAAATGGACGAGCAGCAGAAACAGATGGCAGCGCAGCAAAGGCTGATGAACCTGCAGCGTGAGCAGATCGCTCGCGAACAGGAAGAAATGGAAAGGCTGCAGCGGCAGATCACGGATCTAGCAACTGATCACCTAGCTCCACGCCTGGTCGATGCGACATTAAAAACTACGCCAGAGCCCAATTCTGCTCTGCAAAGTGACTCCGACAAGGTTAAAGAATCTCCGCTCTCCTTCCGTATCGGCGGCATGGATTTTACTCCTGGTGGCTTCGTCGAGCTCGAGAATGTTTTTCGCACCACGAATTCCGGATCGATCATCACCACCAACTTCGGCACCATACCGTTTAGCAATACAACCCAAGGCCATCTTACCGAAGATCGTCTGACTGGGCAGTTTTCACGGCTCAACTTGAAGGTGACGGGCAAGCTTGGCGCCAACGATATAACCGGCTTTGCCGAGGTGGACTTTAACGGAAATGATGCCGGCAATGCATTTGTTACTGGAAACAGCCATACCCTGCGTGAGCGCCTGTTCTGGGTCGACCTGAAGCGACACAATTGGGAAATCCTGGGTGGACAGACTTGGAGCATGGTAACACCGAATCGCCGGGGCATTTCACCAATGCCCTCCGATCTGGCTCTCACCTACGATGAGGATGGGAATGTCCAGGTCGGCATACCCTACACTAGAGCAGCAGAATTTCGCGTGATTTATCATCCCAACGATCACTTCGCCGCGGGCGTGGCGATTGAGAATTCGGAGCAGTTCACCGGCAGTGGCGCGGGTGAAGTAGCTTTTCCCAATGCGTTCACCGCACAGCTCGCCGGGCAGTTCAATCCCAACAACGCCAACAACACCACCCCCAACGTTGCGCCCGACGTGATCTCGAAGATCGCCTACGACACCGACTTCTCCGGCCGCCACTTCCACCTGGAAGCGCTGGGGTTGCTCACCACAATAAAGACAGCGACGCTGGCGCCAGTAGGGGGGGCCACCTTCCAGTCGCATTCGAAGGCCGGCGGTAGCGCCGGCGCAGCCGTGAATTTCGAACTCGTCCATAATTTCCGTGTGTTAGCCAATGCCTTATATGGCAGCGGTGGCGGTCACTATATTATCGGGCTTGGACCCAACGCGGTTGTGCACCCGGACGGCAGTCCATCCTTGGTGCATGGAGGAACGGGACTTATTGGATTGGAGTATCAACCCATCTCCAAGGACCAATTCGGTTTCTACTACGGTGCAGCTTACTTTCAACGGAACGCTTTCCTGGATACCAGCGCGGGTGCAAAGCCCAATACCATTATCGGCTTTGGCGGGCTGGGATCTGCTAACACCAATAACCGGAGCATCCAGCAACCCACTTTTGACTGGACACATACTTTCTGGCGAAACCCGCAGTATGGAGCAATTCAGTTCATCAGCCAAACTTCTTATCTAACCCGCAGTCCATGGTTTGTGGCCGCAGGAGCGCCCAAAAACGCCCATCTCGTAATGGTCTATACATCGATGCGCTATGTTTTGCCGTAAGCAGTTAGGTTCGCATCACCATGACTTCGGTGGACTTGATCAGCGCTGAGGCAATCTGCCCTTTTTCAAGACGCATCTCCCGGGCCGCATCTGCCGTGATGATCGACGTGAGGTGTTGGCCCGCAATCGAGAGAGTCACCTGGGCCAGCAAGCCTTCGATTTTCAAATCGACGATGCGGCCCACGAGTTGATTGCGTCCGCTGATTCGCCTGAAGTTTTGCCGTCGTTTTTGGATCGGCCCGCTTTTCGGCGAGGGAGGCAACAGGCGGTCGATCTCCGTCTCCGGTATGCGATGATGTCCGCCCTGTGTTTTGACTGTCTTGATCTTTCCCTTATAGATCCATTGTTTCAGAGCTGGATAGCTCACGCCCAACACTTTGCAGGCATGGCTAACAGGGTAAAGTTTCGGCCGTGATTGCTCTTTCATAGATACTCCTGTCTTTGCTGAACGCCAGCAGATACCTGAATCAAAGAGGAGCCAAGAGCGCGCGCACCGACGATGTTGCGGGAGCTTCGCACAACTCCTCCCAGGCGCCTTGTTGCACAATTTGCCCGTGCTCCAGCACCACTGCTTGCTGTGGACACAGCCGCCTCAGAACTTCAGCCTGGTGATCGACCGCAATCATGCTGAAGCCGATGGTCTTGCTCCAGGAAAGCAGGCTGTCAATCAACTCACGGACCAGCGCGCGATCAAGCCCCGCAAAAGGCTCATCGAGCAGAAGCAGCGGTGGTTTACGCGCCAACATGCGAGCCAAACCGACGCGCCTGGCCTGGCCTCCTGAAATCAAGGCGGCAGGAGCATTCCAGATTGGCGTCAGTTGCAATTGGTTTCGCAACATGGCAATCCATTCGATGTGGCTCTTTCCGGTTGCCTGTCGCTTGGCAATGCCAAAGTTGATGTTTTCACTCACACTCAGGTGGGGAAATAGTCCTGGTTCCTGGGTCAGATATCCGATCGATCTTTTATGCAGGGGAAGAGACGGAGGAAAGAACTTGACGCCCTCTAATTCCACATAACCGTCATCGGGTTCCTCGATTCCTGCAATGCAAGCGAGCACTGTACTCTTTCCGGCGCCAGATGGGCCAAACAAACCCAACGACTGGCCGCGCTCCAACTCCAGCGAGACGTCGAGGGTGAGTTCCCGGCGTTTTTTGATGATATGGGCCTTAAGCATACCGCCGCCGCTGGGCCAGCACATGAATGAGCCACGGAAGCGGCAGAGCCGCAGCAAGAAATGCCACCAGCAAAGGCATCACTGCGGGCAAACCGAAGCTCTGCAGATTGATCCAGAGCTGCACCGGCATTCCGGAAGGGTAGTACGCGGTCAACACGACAGCCCCGAATTCACCGATGGCGCGGACCCACGCGATACTGAGCGCCACCGCCAATCCCAAACGCGAGAGAGGGAGTGTGACGCGCAGAAAGACTTTTATAGGTGTAAGCCCCAGCAAGGCGGCCTGCCGTTGCAACGTCACTGGGACTGCATCAAGAGCCGCCACGGCCCCTAAGACGTAATACCCCATGCCCACATACACCTGGGTCATGGTAAAAGCTGCCGCGCTGTTGGTCATTACGATGCCGTAGCGCTCCAGCCAAGCTCCGACAGATCCGTAAGGACCAAATGCCAACGTCAGGAGAATCCCGAGCGCCAATGGCGGCAGCAGAATTGGGAACAGCAAAAAGGCTTGCCACAAAAGACGTTCACGCGGCCGGCAACGAGCGATATAAGCTGCAACGGGCGTGCCTATGGCAATGATGATGACCATCGCCAGGCCGGTGAGCAACAGCGAGACCCGAATGGAAGCCAATGCCGGCCCGCGCACCTCTGGCCCCCATTGCCAGGGGCCAATGCGCGCGAACAGCGCACCAAACGGATACAACAGGGCGATCGCAAACAGAGAGACGCCCGCAGTCGAGATCCAGCGGCGGCCGAGTTTCATGAGTGCAGTGGGGATGCGTCCCCCAGCGGATCGTAGTCATAGCGACGGAATATGGCTCGCGCCTGATCGGATTTCAGCCATTCGACAAATGTTGCCGCGCCTTTGGCATTAGGAGCATCCTTCAGGACAGCAGCGTAATAAATGAGTGGCTCCGGAAAATAGGTCTTGCCTCCAACGGTGAGAGAGATGTCCGGATGCTCAGCATGTACGGATTGACTGCTCAGGTTGATCTCCTTGGGCAGTGTGAGATAGGGCAGGTTGAATGGCCCAGGCTGAATCTTGTAGGCAGATGCTGCATCCAACTCCCCGCTCTGGAGCCGGGCCTGCACTGTTGGTTCGGTAAAGATCTGTTTTGGATTGACCACCGGGCCTAGAACGCTCTCCACCAGATCAGGTTGGTTGAACGCCTTGGCTGCCAACATCATGGTGAAAATGATGTTGCGTCCTTGGGGATCGGCAACCGGATCGGTACGGCCGAAACGCAACCCGGGTTCTTGAAGAATCTTCCACCATCTATCTTTCCCTTGCGCGGCAGCCTGAAACCTGGACGCGAAACGGCTCTTGGGGCTATGAGCAATCACCATTTCCGTGTGGGCGATTGCGTGGGCAGTTTCGGCTTTGCCCGCCCGCAACACAATCAGCATGGGGCTGGGGGTGATGGGGATGAATACATCCGGACGAATGCTTCCGCCCACAATTAATTGGGCCAATGCGCTCGACCCTTGTGCCCGGCCATGCAAGTCGAGGTTCAGTTCCTGCGCCATGGCGGCTTTCAACGACCCCTCCATCATGGAACTCATCGAACCGGCATAAGCAACATCAAGCGTTGCTGCAGGGGAGCGTCCGATCATGATCCCGAGCGCAAGCCAGGCGCTTTGAAGGAGCAGGGTGCGTCGGCTCAGGTTGTCGCGCCAGTCTTCCATTGAAAAGTGCGGAAATATCAGATATACGATTCAATACGATATTGACCGTATTGTCAACGATTCCGTCAAGAAGGACTTTGCTATCCTAGTTGGTCAAGTTCAAATCACATGAGGAGTGTGCATTGGCGCCTGAAGTTTTCACCGTTGGCTTGGTCCAAATGTCTTGTTCGCCCGATCCGGAAGACAATCTGCGGCGTGCTGTAAGCAAGGTTCAAGAAGCAGCCAAGAGCGGCGCACAAATCATCTGCCTTCCAGAATTGTTCCGCACTCAATATTTCTGCCAGCGTGAAGACACGGCCCTGTTTGACCTCGCCGAGCCTATTCCCGGGCCAACGACCGAAGCATTGGCGCCAATTGCCCATGATGCCAAGGTCGTGATCATTACCTCGGTTTTTGAACGCCGTGCCAGAGGGCTTTACCACAATACTGCGGTCATATTGGATTCCGATGGCAGCATCAAGGGCCTGTATCGCAAGATGCACATCCCCGACGATCCCTTGTATTACGAGAAATACTACTTCACTCCCGGTGACCTGGGGTTCAAGGCCTTTGACACTTCTTATGGCCGCCTTGGCTCGCTTGTCTGTTGGGACCAGTGGTATCCAGAGGGCGCGCGGTTGACGGCCTTGCAAGGGGCCAACATCCTTTTTTATCCGACTGCAATTGGCTGGCATCCAGATGAGAAGTCTGAGTTTGGAGCCACGCAGCACGACGCCTGGCGCACCATTCAGCGAGCACATGCGATTGCCAATGGAGTGTTTGTCGCCGTGGTGAATCGCGTTGGACATGAGTTTGGAGATATTCGCGGCAGCCGCGCTGCAGGTAAAGGCCTGGAATTCTGGGGAGGATCTTTCTTATGCGATCCTTTTGGCAAGGTTATCGTTGAAAGCTCCCACGACAAAGAGGAGATTCTTCTCGGTACCTGCGACCTCCGCCAGATTGACGAAATTCGCCGAAATTGGCCGTTTCTGCGGGACCGGCGGATTGATAGCTATGGCGGAATCTCGCAAAGGTTTCTCGATTGAATTGCCAAAGCGTTCAAAGCACGAGACTTACACCTGAAATGTTGGTTTAATGTTGGTTTAAAGTTACGAAAGGGGTGGGGGGGCCTCCTGTGATCTGGTTTTTGGCAATTCCAAGCCGCTCGAAAACTGGGTGAAGTGACCTTGTGACAGTTGCAATGGAAATTGGGCAGAGCTACGCCAACCCTGTAGAAAATTAGCCACGAAAGTTAAGGTCCTCGCGAATGACCCGAATTGTCTGGTTCCCCTTCGCCACGGCTTCATCGCAGCTCAGGGCAAAGCTGTTCACCTCGCTCAGGTTTTCGCCTTGCAGGCTCCCACTACGTTTCACGCCCGCGTAACGCTCAAAGGTAACGTCCTCGCGTATGACGACAAGCTATAGCGAAATATATACGAACATTGGGTGCTTGTCAACCAGAGAATTCCATCTCTTTTTCACCACTGGCTCCGAGTGGTTCAAGGTTCTAAGAATCAGATCCAATCACGCTACGCTGCGGCTGTGCGTGGGCGATTCTCGAACAGGTCGGGATCGCTTTGCTGCAGCCGTTGTAATTGGTCTTTCCACATCGGTTGCAACCCGGGGATGCGCGCCAGCTCTGCCTTGGCCGTGAGTGCGTCTTCCATCTTGATGGGGTGCGGTTTCAATCCTGTCGCTTGCGAGGCAACGGCGACCGAAATGTTGCGGGCGCACATGCCTTCCAGCAACAGCATCCGAAAAGCGGCTACTTGAACGTTGGGTCCGGTGGTGAGAGCGCCATGATTCGGCAGGATGGCGGTGGCCTGCTTGGCCAGCGCAAGGGCAAACGGTTTCACGCGGTCCTCGGACGCGGCCAAGCCGGTGTAGTCTTCTTCGACGATAGCTACATCGTTGGCAAGCATGCAGCTTTCCTGGTCGTACACTTCAGGAACCCGGCGGAAGGTGCTCCAGGTGATGGCCATCGGCGGATGAGTATGGGCGACGGCAACGACCTGCGGGTTATATCGATGGATGACGGCGTGCAGGGCGACTGTGTCATTCACATACGGATCGACGGAAGGATCGTGTTCAAGGACTTTGCCCTGGAAATCAAAGGTGACAATGTCAACCGGACGCAATGTGGCAAAAGAAGGCCCAAAGCGATTCATGAGCATTTTATTTTCGCCAATGGCCACACTGAGGTGACCAGCGACGCCAACGCTCAATCCGGCCCGATACAAAATGCGCGCAGCACAGCAGATATCCCACTTAACGCCTTCAATCGATGTCGACATTCCCCTCTTCCTCCAATGTTAGATAGTAGTGCCTAAACGTACTCTTCACAAGAGGTGACATAAAGCTCAATAGACATGGGCCTCCCAAGGGCACATCTTTCCCGGTCGACTGTAACTTCGGCGATCTTGTGCAAGTCGAGACACTGACTTGATCAGAATTTGAGCCCTTTTCTAAATTCCACTTTGGTTTCGTTTAGTTTGGTGTATGTAGAAATCTGGCTAGGATCAGGATCTTTCGGAGTAAGCCGAATGGGGAACGAGAGGTGTTGCTTTAGCGAAGTATTTCGTGTGGCACGAAAATATTCGTAATATACTTATGTGAGGAGAACACCGTGTCGACTTCAACTCACAGCTTCGTAATTGTGGAGAAAGATGTCCTGCCAGAAGCACGTGACATATTTTCACGAATTGGCGCAAAGGTCGAGATAGCGACCTTCGACGCAATTCGCACATTCAATCCGGCTCGTAACCGATCAGTACGGTCTCGTTATTTCTCTATTTTCATTTTTTATATACGAGATCATCTACCAGAAAAGCAATTTTCTGCCGCGCTCCGAAACATCAAGCAGGTACAGAAGCGCCACTTATTGTTTTACGTGGCACATCACGGAATGGACTTGGCGTTCAATATCGGTGTAGCTGTCGGGCGTGAATTGGGCGAGCATGCAGAAATCACCTCAAATCCTCGAGAGGTTAGGCAACTGCTGAAAGGGTGGGACGCGGTCTTGACTGACCCTCCATACGCCCAGGGCGGAACCAAGTTGGTTGATGCTCGAGCGAGGCTTGGTCTGACCCAAGACCAGATGGCCTCGGCCTTAAATGTTACAACCCGCACTCTTCAGAATTGGGAAAGCAACATTGGCACAAGCCAGATGGATCGGAAGACAAAAGATATCTGGGAATTGCTCGGTCTCATGGACGACTATGTCGTCGCTAAAGAAGAGACAAATTGGCTGAACACGCCTAATCCGACATTCAGGAATAAGAAGCCTGTCGAACTGATCGTCGAGGGAAAACTGCGTGATCTGATTGTGGAGTTCCAAAGGTTGAGAGAGGGACAACCGCTTTGAGCCTGACAGTCGCCGAACAGACGACGCTCAAGGAATTGATCAGAAAGCGGAAGCCGATATCAGGTACTTACTTTCGTTCAGTCGAGCGCCGCTTTATGGACCCTTTGCAAATTCTGAATGGCCGTGGGACAGAGTTGCACGGGGGACGCTTCGCGCCAGTTGGCACCAAAGGTGTGTATTTGGCCGACTCAGATGCAGGTGCGTCAGCGGAAGTGCTGGCCCGCAAGAAACGGCTTGGCGGTGCATCTCAGATCACGTTGGACAAGTACCCCAGGGTGGTATTTGCGGTCGACGTGGAATTGGAGCGTGTTGTAAGCCTCGCTCGAAAGCCCAGGAACCCAGCACTGGCAGCGATTAGGAACGCCAGCTTTGATGATGATCTCAGCTACTCGCAAGATGTTGGACGATTTCTTGCTGGTTCGCGCATACAAGGGCTTCTGTTTAAGAGCTTGGTGGGAAGTGGTGTCAATCTCCTGATTTTCATGGAGAATTGCGATTCGGGCCAATTAAAGGTTCGGAAGCTTGATGAAACACTGGATACTTTGAAGCAAATTGTGTCGAAGCGCAAACGCTCAGAGATCACAAATAGGAGTCAAGCAAGGGCGACTCACTCATAAGCCTACTGATGATACCTCTTCACCGTGTGGAGCAAGCTCTCCAGAACAAGCTGCCCGGAGGCTCTTCAAAAGCTTCCGGGCAGGTTTGTTAGTAGCCTGGATTCGGCAATCGAGTTTTATTTCTTACGAGCAACCAGGCCGGTCAACAGTGAACCAAGGCCCAGCAGGCCAAGCAATGGCAAAGGTGAAGCGGTTTGAGGCAGCTCGCTGCCTTTTGCATTTTGATCGGCATTGCCGGCATTGCTTTGGTCAGAAGCGGTGCTGCTGGTTGATGGAGCCTTCTGGTCCGTAGTTGTGCTGGGCATGGTTGAACTGCTTGAAGTTGCAGAACTCTGGCTCTGGTCAGGATTGGTGGATGCTGCGCCCGCACTGCTGGTGGACGGAGAATTCTGTGCAGAACTGGTAGACGGATTGGTCCGGTCAACCGAGGACGCAGAGGATGAGCTTTGGTCGGTGTTCCCCGCAGCATTCGAGGTGGGGGGAGGTGTGGTAGTGGTTGACTGGCTGTTCGTAGGGCTAGCGCTGCTTGGGGCGGCCGGAATCGAATTGTTGGGTGAAGTCGCAGCCGCTCCGGTTGCGCTTTGGTCCGAAGACGTGTTGGAACTGGTGGTGTTGCTGCAGGAGTCCGAGATCATGCTCACGGAGCTGACCTGCATGCTATTGCTGTCAGTCTGCGTTCCTTTTACCTCGACCTGATGTCCATCGTGAGGCTTCAGCATGGAGCTATCGCCCTTAAGCGTAACGCTCTGGCCCGAACCGCTGGAGAGAACCCAGTCGCCGCCCGATTGCTTCAAGCATCCGCGGAGTGTGGATTCCGATCCGCTGCCAGAACTCGTTGTACTCTGGTTGTTGCCTGGAGTTGGCTGTTGTTGATTTGGGTCCTGGGAGCCGGTGGGGCTGGCTGCGCTGCCACTAGGACTCTGCGTACTTTGACCCGTACCGCTGCCAGTACTTCCGCTGCCTGAGCTCCCACTGCCGGACTGTGCTAATGCCATGCCGGTAGCGAGCATCAATGTCAATAATAGTTTATTTGTCATGTGTTGCTCCTTCGAAGTTTTTCAATCTGCCCGTCGGGCTACTAAGATTCCTCACGGCTTGCGCGAGGTGGAAATAGACGCCGTTGCTTGTTTAGAGATAAGTACATAGTCTGGGGTTGACTCCTCAAAGAGCAGAATGAGATATCTCTGCTGGTAAAATCAGAACAGGTCGGCTGCTCCTGATGTCTAAGGTTTCCAAAAGCGCAAGAACTGCTGTGTTTATGCCCATGCCAACCATGGACAAAGACGTTGCCTGGATGCAAATGGCCTTAGAACTGGCCAGGAGAGCTGCGGAACTGGGCGAAGTGCCTGTTGGCGCCCTAGTAATCAAAGATGGAGAAGTCCTGGGACAAGGGCACAATCGCAACCTGCTGGATAACGACCCCACAGCCCATGCAGAGATGGTCGCCTTGCGCCAGGCAGCAGCCCGGTTTGGCAACCATCGACTTGTAGGCTGTGAGATGGTGGTTACGATTGAACCCTGCGCGATGTGTGCGGGGGCCATCGTACACGCGCGCCTCGCCCGACTGGTTTATGGCGCCAGCGATCCTAAGGCGGGTGCGGTGGAGTCAGTGATTCAGGTGTTGAACCATCCCAGGCTGAATCACAAGGTGCAGGTCACACCTGGGGTGTTGAATGACAGGTGTTCAGAAATTTTGAAGAGTTTTTTTCAGGCTAAGCGGAGGGCGCAGGGGGAGAAGTAAGCGTGGTGGTCGGTGGACTGGGTGGACACGTAGCGGACTTGTGGACATGGATTTGCGCTTGCTCAATGACGCCGATGTAACTTTCTTATAGCTTCACAAATTAGACACGCATTGCAATTCCAAGAAACGGCGCCGGTTCATTTATTTGACCAAGTAGCGTTCATGAGAACAATCACCATGCCCAAGCGTATGCGTCTACGCGCGGGTCGGCTCCCGCACTCAGTATGCCCGTGCCGGGATCGAGAACGATTCCGGCATTTGAGCCTAGCGACCACGGGGGCGCCACGCGGAGTTTGTGACCGCGAGTGATGAGGGCCTGCCGTGCGGTTTCCGGAATTCGCGCTTCGACCGACAGGTCGCCCGGGTACATCGTATGTGGGAAGGGCGAGGAGGGAAAGCTGCGTGAGCTCCAGCGCGGCGCCTCGATGGCCTGCTGAATGTTCATGCCGAAGTCGATCATATTGATCAGAGTCTGCATCGTACGCATGACCTGATCGTCGCCTCCGGGGCTGCCCAATATGGCATACGGCTTGGCGTCTTTGATGATGAGAGTGCTCTGTAAAGTGCTGCGCGGCCGCTTACCCGGTTCAAGCGCGTTCGCCTCGCCCCGGACGAGCGAGTAATAGTCGCCACGACAGTTGAAGATGATGCCCGTATTGCCCATGACGACGCCGGTGCCAAACAGGCTGTGCAGGCTGGGCTCGAAGCTGACCATGTTGCGATCTTTGTCGGCCACGGCAATGTAGCTCGTATCTCCGTCATGGCGGCCTTTGCCACTGAGGACCTGATGTACCGGCCGATTGAGTTCCGGCTGGCCGGCAACTTTTTCCGGCGACCCAGGACGCAATTGCAAAGATGCGTTTTCGGAGTCAATCAGCTTCCGGCGCTCACGAGCATAGTTTTTGGAGAGCAGAGCATCGTAGGGGATCTTGATGAAGTCCATGTCGCCGAGATATTTTTCGCGATCGGCCATGGCGAGTTTCACGGCTTCCACGCTCGCATGAATAAATTCCGGACTGTTGTGACCCAGAGCCTTCAGGTCGTAGTCTTCGAGAAGATTCAGGGCGATCAGCTCTGCCGGGCCCTGGCTGGCCGAGGGATTCTTGTAAATCTCGTACCCACGATAATTGATGGAAACCGGGGTCTCGACCTCAGCCGTATATTCGGCGAAGTCTTCATAGCGAAACAAGCCCCCATTGGCCTCGGAGAACGTGGCAAGCTCACGAGCTATGTCGCCTTTATAGAAGCGGTCGCGCGCCGCTTTTAGCGCTTCATGCCGGCCTTTCGCGCGATTGGCTCTCTCGGCTTCGACTAGTTTTGTCAAGGTTTGCGCGAGATCGGGGTTCTTGAAAATCTCGCCCTCCTTGGGAGGCCGTCCAGCCGGCAAATAGACCTTTACCGTAGTCGGATAACGGCGAATCTTCTTTGAATTTGCGATGTAGGAGGCGCTGCGTTCGCTGAGCGGAAAACCGTTTTGGGCCAGTTCAATGGCCGGCTGCAGGACTTGCTCGAAACTCATCGTGCCCCAGTGGTCGAGCAGTATGTACCAGGCATCCACAACGCCGGGCACTCCGCCGGAAAGGAGACCATCGCTTTCCGGGATCTTGCCTCCATTGTTTTTCTCGTACCATTCGATGGTGGCGAGTTTGGGCGCGCGCGGCTCGGCGTTGATCGAATACACTTTCTTTTCCCGAGCGCTATAGATGAGCAATACAGCGTCGCTGCCGACTCCATTGAGCGCGAAATCGGCTACCGCCAGTGCAGCCTGGCCGGCGACGGCGGCATCGAATGCGTTGCCGCCCGCATCCAGAA
The DNA here is from genome assembly GCA_035939495.1 of Candidatus Angelobacter sp. Lineage (GTDB taxonomy): Bacteria > Acidobacteriota > Terriglobia > Terriglobales > Acidobacteriaceae > Angelobacter. Next base: position 111,714 of record DASZFU010000161.1, read on the forward strand.
TCCGGCGGCCTGCTTCCGTCGCCTCCGCTTTCATGGATGCCACCGCGGCCTGGCGGCCCCGGACCACAGGGCGCATTGTCCCGTGCGCCGGTAGCTCGTCTTGAGCGTGAATTTGGGAAACAAAAAAGAGAAGGAGAGCTGCTACGACCTGGAACTTGCGCGGCATAAAGTTGATTCACTCCTTTAAGGTTGGAATGATACACATTTTCGCTCATGACAACAGGAGTTCAAGGTCTTCGCGGCGCAGGTCGCGAATTAAGCTGTTATCAGCGCCGATGATGGCAGCGGCAAGGTCCCGCTTCGTCTGTTGCAGTTCCAGGACCTTTTCTTCCACGCTGTCGCGCGCGATGAGCCTGTAGGCAAAGATTTGCTTTTTCTGTCCGATCCGATGAGCACGGTCCACGGCTTGCGCTTCCACGGCAGGGTTCCACCACGGATCGAGAATGAATACGTACTCGGCAGCCGTGAGGTTCAGCCCCAGGCCTCCAGCTTTCAGGCTGATCAGGAAAAGACAGCATTTCTCATCATTCTGAAAGCGCTCGACCCGCTCTTTACGGTTGCGGGTGCGGCCATCCAAATATTCGTAAACAATGCCGTCGTCATCTAAATGTTGACGCACAATGCTGAGCAGACTTGTAAATTGCGAGAAGACCAGCGCCTTGTGTCCCTCGTCAACAATTTCACGCAACCGCTCCAGCAATACCTCCATTTTCGCGCTAGGCTTCTTGGTGTATTTTTGATCGAGCAAGCCCGGATGACAGGCGGCCTGCCGCAGGCGAAGCAGCGCTTCAAGTACCTGGATCTTGGATTTAGCCAGCCCATCCGTGTCGATGCGCCTGAGCAAAGCATTTCGATAGTGCTCCCGCAACTCGTTGTAGAGCTTGCGCTGTTCGGATTCCATCTCGCAATAAATTGTTTGCTCGCTTTTAGGAGGCAGCTCGCGCGCAACCTGTTCCTTCGTTCGGCGCAGGATGAACGGCTTAAGGGCATGGGCAAGGAGCCGGCGGGTTTCTCCATCGGGATTGCGCGCAGCTTCGCCAGCCAGTTTGAACACGCTGGCTGTACCCAGCATGCCAGGATTAAGAAACTCGAAGAGTGTCCAGAGCTCGCCAAGGTGGTTCTCTACAGGCGTGCCGCTCAGTGCCAGGCGATGCTGACCGCGCAAAAGACGCACAGCTTTTGATGATTCCGTAGCCGCATTCTTGACGGCTTGGGCCTCGTCAAGCACGATGTAATCGAATTCAATGTCCTTGAGCCGCAGAATGTCACGACGCACTGTGCCATAGGTGGTAAGAACCAGGTGGTATCCGCTGAAATCGCTGCTTTTGCGCTCCAGGCCGGTGTAATCGAGCACGCGCAGTTGCGGAGTGAAACGCGCAGCTTCATCCTTCCAGTTGAAAACAAGCGATCGGGGCACTATGGCCAGCGACGGTCCCACAAGGGCGCCGGCATCCCGCGACTTGCGGCGTGTCTCAAGCAGGGCCAGCACCTGCGCGGTTTTGCCCACTCCCATGTCGTCCGCCAGGCATCCCCCAAAGGAGTAGCGCTGGAGAAAGAGCATCCAACCAAGGCCTTCGCGCTGATAATCGCGCAGATGTCCGTTGAAACCCGGAGGCTGCATGGCCGCCTGTATTCCCGCAAAGCTGCAAAGCTCTTTGCGAACACGGGTGAATGTTTCGTCGCAACGGGCCTCAGGCTGGGCTGCAAGCAAGGCGTCAAGCACCCCCGCCTGGCTCTGACGGAAAACAACGTGCGTCCCATCAGGCGTGCCCATGCCAGCCAATGGCCCAATGCGGCGCAACCACTCTTCCGGCAATACTCCATAGCTGCCATCGCCGAGCCGAACCATATTTTCGCCGTTGCGCAGCGCTTGCAGCAATGCGGGAAGATGTGCCTTCACCTCTCCATATTGCACTTCGCCGTGGAGTTCGAACCAGTCCACGCCGCTTGAGACTTCGATGCGAAACTCGCCCGGACGGCGAAAAAACTTGCCTTCTACCTCGACATGCCAGCCCGCCTCGACCAGTGTCCGAATGGTACGGGGCATCTTGCTGACAGCTATTTCCCAAGCCGGGTTTGGATTGTAATATCCAGACCATCCCTGCTTTACGTATTTGGCGCCTAATTCACCCAGCATTTGGGTGGCGGTCTTTTCTGTCGCAAGATTGCGGCGCAGAAAACGGCGTTTATCAGCTTCGTACCGGCCGGTAGAGGAATCGTGAGCAGATACCACCCAATCCAAATATTGAAAGGAAACTTCGGCTTGCAGGCGTCCGAATTGGCGCATCGCCGCATTTTCCGCACGCACCGTTAAACGAGGCTGTGGGTGGGGTTCAATTTCCTCGAATTGCAGTTCTTCAGGCAACTCCAAGGGCGGCAGATCGGGAGAGCTCAACAGTGCTGTCAGGAAGTCGTCCCGCTCACTTTCTCGCGCTTCGATCGAGCCTTCATTGCGGAGAGATGACATCCAGGCAAATGACGCGTCTTCCAAAGGCACCGCAAGATTCTCGGTAAAAAGCAGGCCGGGGACAATGAGGACTGGAGCAGAGAGCGGCATGAACTCTTCTCCACGGCGCAGAACGCCGCCTACGCTCCATCTCCCCTGATCGGTGGACGCGATCTTCAAGCCGAAGCGCCAGGTTCCATTGTCGTCCCAGGAGAGTTGGGCCCAGGTATCTCCTTCGCTGTTGGGATCCTTGCCGCCTTTTAAAAAACAGCGTCCTGTGCGAATGATGCCCGGCAGGAGTCTGGCGGGCAGGGGATCTCTGAGCATGAGCTGGCCAGGAAGCGGGTCATGGCCTGTGCCATAGTAAAAGGTCTCTTTTCCGCCCTCCAAAGCTGCCAATATTTCGCGATCTTCGGCCAGTGGTAGCCGTGAGAGCTGGTAACGCTTCATGCTAATAAAGACAGGGCGCGACCACGTACCATCCTTTTTCTTGTCGTGCGTCATTAGGTCAAGGACTACTGCTCCTTGTCGAACACTGGCGTCAACATCCACCACATAGATGATCTGCCGCTTCGTTGGCCATTCATCGGTTTCCCGGATAGAGGCAGCGTGTTGGCTGGCAATGCCAGTAAGTTTCTGGCGCCATGTAGGAGGCTTCGGGGCCAGCGCTTTAGTAATCGCGGGAGTCAGCCGAAAACTTTTCGATAGCGGTTTCGAGGAACGGGGACGTTCCTCATCGTAGTCATCGCTATCATCCTCAAAATTCTCAACGAAAACCAATTCTTCCGCTGAGGTTGGCGTGGCAAGATAACCTTTGGCCTCGGCCTCCAGAATCGTTGCCCACAAATGTTTGCAAGCTCCATTGCCGTCAAAATATGGACATGCGCACCAACCAGTGAGAGCACCACCCTCCTCCCAAACAAGCCCCACCTCGTACACATACGAACCCCGCACCTCGGCTGCCACCTCCACGTCAGAGCCATCCGTAATCGTGACGAGTTTGTCACGATAGACCTGGGCGCCACGGTCGCGAATTTTTCTACTGAAATAAGAAGTCAGTCTGGCTGATAGCGTCACGTACCCACCATATTGCAAGCAATCTTAAATAATTTATTTTATCGAGGAGATGCGCTCTGTGGAATTCACGAAAAATGTATGCGAAGAGGTCCGGGACAAAGCTCCGCCACCGGTTGGCCGGATTGAATAGTCTGTGACTCGGAGGGATTGCCAAAAAATGCCAAAATTGCCAAAATTTGAAAACCAACTGCAATTCTTTGCCGTACCGAGGATGTGCGGATTCTAAATGGTTTAGCAAAGAGTCACAGGGCAGAACAGGCGAGCGGGCCCAGGTGACGATCTTCGTCATCTCTGAAAATCCATTGCGTTCGGCAAACCGGCTATTGTGCCGTGTATCCTCCATCGATCGGGAATGCAGATCCTGTGATCCAGGAAGACTCTTCGCTCGCGAGAAATAGCGCGAGTTGGGCGATATCGCCGGGTTGCCCAAAGCGTCCCATTGGATGCAAGGCTTCGCGCACGCGGCGGGCGTTCTCGTCGGGCGTAAACCGAGCCACCAACTCTGTGTCTACAATTCCGGGACAGATGCAGTTCACCCGGATCTTCTCCGTGGCATGATCCAGAGCCATCGCCCGAGTCAAGGCAAGCAGTGCGCCCTTCGATGCGGAATACGCGACGCGATTCCTGGCTGCTACGAGGCTCAAGATGGAAGCAATGTTGACGATGGAGCCGCCACCAGCGGCGCGCATGTGAGGAAGGACCGCGCGGGAAAGCAGCCACACGCCGCGCACGTTGACATTGAAGATCTGGTCCCATTCTTCTTCCGTATGGGACTCGGCTGTGCCGGGGAATAGTAGCGCCGCATTGTTTACCAATATGTGAATGCCACCGAAGTGCCCGATCGATGCTTTTACCTGACGGGTGATGTCTGCAGGATTGCCTGCATCCGCCTGCACGGGCAGGCAATTCGCGCCAATTTCCTGAGCAACGGTTTCCAAACGGTCTTTTCTTCTTCCGGAGATCACCACTTTTGCGCCTTCACGAGCAAAGGTCAGGGCAATGGCACGGCCAATGCCGCTTCCGCCGCCAGTGATGAGAGCAACTCGGTTTGTCAATCGCATGGAAGAGATTGTAACGGAGGTCCCTGGTTCAGTAACTGACCCCGACCATCTTCACCTGCGGCAATTGATGGTCCCAGTCGGCCGTGACGTGTTCGAGCGTCAATTGGAACTCGCGCGTCTGTCCTGGAGCAAGAGGGGCCTGCTGCAGAGAGCCATAATCCTCGGGATCCTTATACAAAAGGACCATGACAGGGAGGTTTTCCTGCTGGACTGTCTCCCCCAGGAGATTTTTAAAACGCACTTCCATGGTTGCGCCCGTTACTTTCTTATCGCCTGTATTGGTTATATTGCCTTCGACGTAGGTAATGCGATTGCCGGCAAAATCTTCTCCCACGGATATGTGCAGATTCGAGGGTTTCAGGTTCACCAGGTAGGGATCAGCTTTGCGAGCATTTGGGTCAGGCCTCTGGCGTCCAAAAAACAATACTGCCGCCACCACCACTGCGAGAAACGCGATTCCTAAGACCAACGAGACCCAGAACGGACGGCCTCTCCCTTCATTCTCAGGAGTCCCAAATGGTTGGTTTTGTGACGAAAGATTTTTCTCCGCATCACCCATGCTCCGATTCTACTACTCAAAGCATTGAGTTTCAGATCACCCGATCATCCGATGGCCCGATCACCCGATTTCATTTGGCTCCCACATCCAGGTCCAGGTCGCGCATGTTGACAGGTTCGGCGGGAACCGTGACCTTGCGAACGGTCTCCCGTCCTTTGTAAACCACGGCTAGTGTGTAAGTACCAACCGGAATATTGCGAAAGATGTACGCGCCATTGGGACCCGTCTTGGCGGAGAGGGACAGCTCTTTCACATAGACAATCGCATCCGGCAAGGGAACAGGTTTGAGGGCAGTTGTGTCGTAGACCGTGACTTTGCCCGAAATCACTCGAATAGCCTTGACCGAGAATTCGAGTCTGGCTGGTTTTCCTGGCTCGATCGTTGCAGTTTGCGGTTCCAGACCTTGCAAAGAGTATCCGTTGGGATATGAGTCAGGTTGAGTCGTGACCGAAAAGATCCCCGGCCCAAGCCCCTGAAAGGTAAACTTGCCGTCGGCATCAGTAGTAAGACTTCTCTGGACGCCCGCGCCGCTCAGATTAACAACTACTCCTGAGATCCCTTTGCGGGCATCGTTGAGCACAAACCCAAAGAGCTGACCTTTGGCAAAGTTAATGCCAAAATCCACCACGGAATTCAGGTCAGCCGCAGCGGGAGAATCGGTGGTATAGAAAAAAGGTTCGGAGCTATGAAACTGTGCTTCGACTCGATGAACGCCATAAGGTACATGGTGGAAAGAGTAGTAGCCATTCGAGTCGGAATGAGTGACGCGCGTATCGTCGAGCCTGACTTCAACTCCGGCGATCCCCGGCTGCTGGCTTTTATATTGCGCCGTAGACTCATCGTCACGGAATATGTGTCCTTCTATGACACCATGGCGGCCGGGCAAGATGAATGCAGGAACGGTGTTGAAACGATGCTGAAAGGAAATTGAGAAGACTGGCCGCAGATTAGGAGCGCCACCGCCGCTGGTGCGTAATACAGAAACCGAGGCAATCAGGTCATTGGTGGCATTCAGGCGCTCGGCATAGCTCAGGGTTTCGGTGGTGAATCTGAAGCTTCCCGTAATCAATTGGCTGTTGCTGTCAAAATAACTCAAGCTCAGTTGACGGCGATGGTTGTAGCTCTGGTTCATCCAGGTCAGGGAGGCACTCGCGTCATCGCGCACCGGCGCCAGGTTTACCGTGAACGGCGTAGTAAACCCGAGTGTGGCAAGCAAAGCGCTGTTACGCAACAGTTGGGCCAGCTCATCAGGCGTGTTGGCCACGATGCCGGCGCGATCCAGCAGCTCCTGCAAACCAGGAAGCTGGGAAAGAATCGTCGTTACCGTGGGCACTTGCACGTCATGGCGGTAGAAAGCACTCAAGGTGAATTGGCGGGCGGAACCACGCATGTTGATGGCGTAATCATTTCCTCCGGCTCCGTCGAAGGTCGTCGTACGCTGGTATTGAAAGCCGGTTCCGAAGTGGCGCGACGAAAAATCAATTCCCGCCGGAATACTCAACGTCTCAATCATGGGTCCCAACGGCAATCTCGATTGGAAGCGGGAATAGGTGCCGCCACTCGTGACCGTGAAATGGCGATTTAACCTGAATCCCAGGAGAGCGTTGCTGGTAAATGTATTCTGGCGAAGCGTGAGCAGGTTGAAGTCTGAGCTGTTGATACTGCCACTGGCGAAGAGGCGCGCGGTAACGTCACGCGAGAAATTGAAGTCGCCAAAAGTGCCATGCTGGTTGTTGATAGCCAGGGAGGCAAAGCGTTGGGGCATAATGCGGAAACTGCCGGCTAAATGGGTCCTCTTATCATCGTAGCTGCCACGGCTGGCAAAGGCTAAATTGCGGTTGGCGGCCAGCTCCGCTAAAAAGCTGGCCCGGTCGCGCCGCTTAAAGTTGTAAACCAGCGAACCAACACCACCGTTTGAGGCAATCAACAAATCCTTCCTGGGGTTCTGGAAGTAAAAAAAGTTCGCCGTGAAAGAGTTTTCCTTATTGATTCGAAACACACGGGAGAGGCCGGCCACGTATTCCGGATCAGTCGCCAGAAAAAGCCCTTGAAAAGTAGCGATCGTGGTGAAGCCCCCATGAAAATACCATTGTCCCTGGCGCACATGCAGCCCTCGCACTAGGTAGCCATCGACGGTAAACGGAGAGTTCAGGACCGTCTGATCGACAAAGGTAAGATCGCGTTGCGGCCTGCTGATCTGATATGACGCCAGTGGAAACCCAACCATCGAGTCTGAAGTATTGGAAAACAGGTTGGAGTTGACGATCTGGATTCTATCAAACGAATCTCCCTGCGTGCGCTTGAACTCAATGCTGTTAATGACCTGGGCAGGGTCTGAAGTATAGCTGGCTTCGTATCTTCCCTCTTCGGCCACACCACCTTCCCGCGGAGGAATGAAGCCGGGAGGATAGCTGGGTGGCGGCTGGGGAACCACCACCGCCAGGTTCTGCACACCAGCGGCGGTAACCACGACAATGTTGGTAGTTCCAGGACTTTTACCAACGATTTCGACCAATCCATTCGATGCCATCACGTCGGCAATGTTGGAGTTGAGAGAATAGGCGGCAGTAGACCCTGCAACGGGAACTTCCACCTTCTTCTGATAACCGACAATGATCGGAGATTGGCCGGGAAGCGCAACTTGTGCCTGGATACTCGCTGCTAGCAGCAACCCCAGCCAGAGAATGCGCCTGTGATTCATGGGATCTTGAAACCGGTGTCGCTTGTCAGCGTCTTGCCTTCAAATTGGAACGAGCACATCGCTTTGTACTCACCGGGAGGCAACTGATCGGGATACTCGGCTGTGAATTCCAGGCGCTCTCCAGGCAGCAGACGCTTTGACTCAAAAGGACTCTTGCCTACCAGACTGCCTTTGGCATTGAGCACCACAGCCAGCCCTTCGGGCAAGACCGGTTCGGTACCGGCGTTGGCGATCCATTGGGAGATGGTGAGATTCGCGGTGTCCGAGGCGGGAGTAACTCGAACCTGTTCCGGAGTAAGTTTCACATTGTCGGTCAAATTGAACGTAATCAGGGCCCCCAGGGATGCGGTCATTCCGACAGTGCTGCCCGCGGTCTGAATTCGATTCGTACCTTTGAAAACGGCGACCACGGCCCGGATGGGTGTTTCAGTTGGAATCGTGAGCCGCACATCGACGTTCACTGAAGTATTGGGCTTTACTACTACAAGCTTTTGAGAAAAAATGGCGGTCGCCGCGATGCTGTGTTCAGTTTCACCGGCTGCTACAAAAACCCGTTTACCATCCTTCACCAGCACATCGTTGGCTTCCATATCAAATGCGAATTCGGTGCCGGTTTTGTTGCTGAGAGTGAGGGTCTGCGTAAGGCCCTGTCCAAATGTCCCGCGCGCCATAACCACCGCAGGACTCAGGGCAATCGAAGGTGGAATAGTGGGATCCGCGCCTCGTTGGACTGCCGGAGCCGGCGGCTGGCTCTGAGGCGCAACGGGGGCCGGGTTCTGTGCGAAAGCCGGTATTGAACCCAGCAGCAAGCCGAAAACCAACAGTGCCAGCATAGACGCTTTTTTCGCCACATCCACTCCAAAACGTTCAAAAAATCTTGCGCAAAAACTTCTTGCAAACTGACGAGAGCCCAGGGGCTGGACCAGGCAAGAATAGAAACCCGCCCTAATTAGGAATGACCTGAAAAATAATGGCATTGTGCAGTTGGGCATTCTGCTCTGTCAATGAGGTAGGAACCTCAATCTCCAACAGATGCGAGGAGACAGGTCCAACGCGAAGCTGGCTGTGGATGATCTTCGGCACGGTTCCCAACCGTACGCCGTCGAGCCAAAGAAGATGGCCTACATCCGGGGATGCCAGTGCAGCCAGGACCGAGGCGCTGGAGGAGTGCAAGGTCGGATCCTGAATGCTCAAGCCAAATCTGGTGACTACGATGAAGCGGTCACGCAAATGCCGCACCTGAACGTTCGGAGTCCGGGGATTCATTCCATAAGAAATTGTCCCCAGTTCCAAACCACGCTGACCTGCAGCACCGGACGTCAAATTAGCGCCATCCGGTGTATTGGTAAACGCCACGATAAGGGTGCCCTCCCTCTTGACTTGCAAACTCACAACCGGGGCGGAGGTGCGTTTGGTTGAACGCTTTTGCTGTGCCCAACCATTCATCGTGAGGGAGGAACCGAGCACGAGTAACGGCAGGGCATAACGAAACTTAATCACACACCTCCCGCCCAATCCTAAACCATCGTCACAGGCTAATCCTGTGTTCTTGATCGGCCAATCTGCAAAAAACCTTAGTTGGCCGTGGCGGTAAAGTTAATCGTGTTGCTGATGGCCGTCGCATTCGCTGTCGTAAAGGGAACCGTAATAGCGATGGCTTCCGGCACATTTGCGCCATAGGTACCAGTTGCCGTGATGGTCGTCTGGGCCGCGTTGGTTACCGTGTTCCCGCCAACTTGCCAGGTATTCACTGCGTCGGCTGCGCCCAACTGAGCTTTCAGCGTGTAATTGGCGCTGGCCGAATTGGCCTTGGTTACCAGGACGTCCACCGGGGTGCTGATGGTAAAAGTGGTGGCCGTAGTGGTACGAGTGATGCCGGCGGCGATGGCTCCGAACGCGGAAACGTTGCCGAACGCCAAAGTTGCTGTATTGGTTCCGGCGCCCGATGCAAGCGGAACGCCTGCGGCATCATTGTTGAATACCAGGTTGATCGACGAATTGACTGTGGCGGTAACCGTGAGTGTTCCGGTGGCCGTTTGCGCCGCAGCCAAAACTGGAATCATCATGATCACTGCGATAATGGTGAATAGATAGACCTTCTTCATCTTTGGTTCCTCTCCTTGTAACTTGTGTTCCTAGCTTCGTTCACTTGCTGAAAACTCAATTGGCCGTAGCCGTAAAATTTATGGTTGCAGTGATTGGAAATCCCACTGCAGGGCCGCCCGCGCCGGGCGGTGACATGGAGACAACCAAGCCCAAACTATGGAGAACGTCCGTGTTATACGTCCCATTGGCCTGGATTGTCTGGGCCGCCGTCGTCAAAGACACAGCATCAACCTTGTATGAAATTCCCGTGGGAGCCGCGGCTGCCAAGTTGGCTGTTAGCGTGTAATTGGCGCTCGTCAGGCCGCCTTCAATCACGTTGACATCAAAGCTTGTTTGCACGGTGAAAGTTGTTGGACCGACACTGGGCCTGGTTACGCCTGCAGAGAGCGTTCCGAAAGCAGAAATGATCCCGAAATTGGCGCTCGCCGAGGAAGTGCCGCTGTTTCCCAAAGTCACGTTTCCAGGGGCAGTATCAAAGATCAGGGAAATGCCGCTCTTATTGACAAGAGTTGTGTTAATCGTACCCGTCGCGGTCTGCGCGACCAGAGCTGTGCCCGATAACGTTATGACGATCAGCGCCAGAGTCCGAATTGGATAGAGTCGATTCAACATCTTTACACCCGAATCAATTAGCTGTTGCCAGGAACGTAACCGTCTCTGCCATAGCCTGCGCCGGCACAGTGTTCCTCACCTGTACCTGCAACGTCTTGGTAATTGCCTGAGAGTAGTTGTCGCTGGCGTCAAGTTGCGTAAAAGCTGTATTGGTCAAAGTGACATTGTTAACCAGCCACACTACATTGGTGGGCGGCGCAGTTGATATCTCCGCGGCCAGCCGGTAGTTAGGGCTGCTGGTATTGGCCTTAGTCACTACCACGTCGAAGGCGCTGCTAACCTGATATGTATTGGCGGAGGTATGGCTGTAAGCGACGCACGCCAGGCTATCGCTCGCAGGGGTGAACGCGGCCGTTCCCAGATCCAGCGTTACGTTGTTGGTGCCGGAGTTGGTAAGCGGACAAAATCCATTGGTTCCGGCGCTGGGGTTGTTCTGAAAAACCAGGCTGATCGAGGATTGCACAGTCAAACTGATTGAGAGCTGGCCGGTACTGGTCTGGCACTGGCCCGAAATCGTGTACAAAACACAGCACAGCGCAATCACAATCAATCTGGCGGTGCTGCCACGATTTAGGCGCATGAGAGTCTCTTCTCCAACGGTATTCCAATGCCTTCTAATAAACGGCAGGTACTCCCCTTTACCCTGCGTCGAAGCGTGAGTACCCGAATGCACTTACATCGGGTTACGATGGTACCAGCCCTGGCCCCGGGAGAGGTTACCTAAGGGAGTGTCTGAGTGTAACCAGCTTCTCTGGTTTAGGCAAGTACCAGATTGTAAATTTTTTAGGTTGATTTGGCCTTTCAAATTCTTTCTAAGCTATTGATTTAGAAGATACTTGGTAGAAATTTCATGGAGTTAATGCTTAGAGTACCCGTCTTTTACCCTTCCATTTTCATGAGCGGCGCTAGCCACCATTCCGGGTCATTCATGCCGGAATTTGCCAGTGAGCATTTCGTTTTAGGCCCCCGAGTTGCCTGCTGGCGTGTTTTGCTTTGAGGTTGCGGAGTCTCATCTGGATAACGAGTGTGTAGCGAAAATGGATAACGAGGTGTGTAGCGAAAATTCTATGTGTGCTGATCAATGTCCCCAGGACCGAATTTGTATGCGGATTGCATTGTCCGCTAGTATGGAAAATGCGCATGGCCAACTCAAATTCCACTCTTACTTTCGGTCGATGTGCGATCCTTTTTTTGGTTTGGGTGGTTTTGCTATGTTCATTCTCCGGTTGTGGAAAATCTGCTCAAAATGCCGAGGCAGCGCAACAGCCTAAGGCGTTCCCCGTCAAAGTGGTTACTGTACAAGCGCAACTGGTTCCTAATGCCACCGACTATCTGACCACGCTTAAATCGCGAGTTGCTGCTGCATTACAGCCCCAGGTAGAGGGCCAGATCATCAAGATCTATGTTCGTTCGGGTGAGAAAGTTGAGGCTGGAGCGCCCATCATCGAGATCGATCCTCTTAAGCAACAGGCGACGGTCAGTAATCAGGAAGCCAATTTAAAAGCGAAACTGGCAACCCTTGAGCTGGATCGTGTTGAACTTGACCGCCGGAAGAAACTCTTTGCCGCGGGCGTGGTCAGCCATGCAGAGCTCGATCAGGTCGAGACTACCTACGAAGCCGCCAAAGCAGATGCAGAGGCCCTGCAAGCCGGCATCCGCGAGCAGAAAGTGCAACTCCACTATTACACGGTAAATGCGCCTACCAGCGGAATCATTGGCGACATTCCCGTTCACGTCGGAGATCGGGTCACCACACAGACGTTCATCACCACCCTCGATCGAGGTGGTTCGCTGGAAGCATATATCTATGTTCCTGCCGAGAAGTCAACATCCGTACGCATCGGCATGCCGGTCGATATCCTTGACGAAGCGGGTAAGGCGTTGCTTCGAGTGCGCGTGGATTTTATCTCGCCGCAGGTCGATACCGGCACGCAAAGCCTGTTGCTGAAAGCCTCTGTGCGCAATGCGGTACAAGGACTGCGAAATGATCAGCAGGTTCACGCGCGCCTGATATGGTCGGAACAGAAACTACCAGTCATTCCGGTTACAGCAGTTTCCCGGCTAAGCGGGAAAATATTCGCATTCGTGGCGGAAGGCCAGGGCCAGCAGGCGGTGGCGCGCCAAAAAGTGATCCAGGTGGGAGATCTTGTAGGTAATGACTACGTGGTGCTCGATGGCATCAAGCCGGGTGAGCGCCTCATTGTGAGCAGCATCCAATTGCTGGCTGATGGAATGCCAGTCATACCGCAGTCTTAAGTCTCGGGACTATTCATGTTTGTCAATTTCTTCATTCGCCGCCCGGTCTTTGCGACGGTGTGTTCTTTGTTGATCGTGTTGGCGGGCGCGGTCTCTATTCCGATTCTGCCGATTGCGCAGTTCCCTGACTTGGCTCCGCCCCAGGTAACGGTCAGCGCCTTTTACACCGGAGCGAATTCGCAGGCCGTTGAAACGAGCGTGACTACACTGCTGGAGCAGGCCATCAACGGCGCGCCGGGCATGAGGTATTCGAGCTCCACCAGCAGCAACGACGGCGCAAGCTCGGTTACGGCAACGTTTGAATTGGACCGGAGCCTCGATCTGGCCGCGGTCGATATACAGAACCGCGCCTCGACGGCGCTGGGGCGTCTTCCAATCGAGGTGCAAACCACCGGCTTGAACATCAATAAGAACTCTGGCTCCTTCGTGATGTTCATCGCCTTTTATTCCGAGAATAACCGCTATGATGACCTCTTCATCAGCAACTACATCGACGTTTACATAAAAGACGCCCTGAAGCGCATCAAGGGCGTCGGCGATGCCCTGATTTTCGGAGAGCGCAAATACTCAATGCGTCTGTGGTTGGACCCGGTGCGGCTGGCAGCTCGTGGGCTTACAGCTTCCGATGTGACGAATGCGCTGCGAGAGCAAAACGTGCAAGTCGCTGCTGGACAGGTAGGTTTGCCGCCGGCAAGAGCTGGCCAGAATTACCAGATCAGTGTCCGGGCCGTTGGACGCCTCACCGACCCCAAAGAATTCGAGCGAATTGTCCTCAAGCGTACGCCTGACGGCACTCTGGTGGAGCTGCGCGACGTAGGCCGCGCCGAGCTGGGCGCTGAGAGTTATGGCGGCAGCCTGCGTTACAACGGAAACCCGATCATTGGTTTTGGTGTTATGCAGCTTTCCAATGCCAACGCATTGGATGTGGATCGGGAGGTCAGAGCGGAGATGGCGCGACTGGCGCAACGCTTTCCACCCGGACTGAAATACACGGTTGCCTTCGACACCACAACGGCCGTCGGCGACTCGGTCCGCGAGGTTTTGAAAACTCTTTCCGCTGCCATCATCATCGTGATCGTGGTGATCTTTCTTTTTCTACAAGGCTGGCGCAGCACCATCATTCCCGCCATCACGATTCCTGTGTCTCTGGTGGGAACGTTCATCTTCGCCAAGTTGTTTGGCTTCTCCATCAATACGCTCACTCTCTTTGGCATCACGCTGGCAACCGGCCTGGTGGTAGACGATGCCATTGTGGTGATTGAAAACGTTGAACGCCACATGGAAGAGGGCGTCGCAGATCCGGCCGAAGCTACTCGAATGGGAATGAAAGAAGTGACAGGAGCCGTGGTCGCCACGTCGCTTGTCCTCATTGCCGTTTTTGTGCCGGTGTCGCTGTTCCCGGGCACCACCGGACGTCTTTATCAGCAATTTGCTCTGACCATTGCATTTTCAATAGCCATCTCAGCCTTTAATGCATTGACTCTTTCGCCCGCGCTCGCCGCGCTCTTGCTCCGGCCTCGCCCAAGCATGAACCGTTTTTTCGCCGCCATCAACGCCATGATCCGGTATAGCAGCACGGTCTATGAAAAGTTCTTACACCTTCTGGCCTCATGGAGGTGGGCTGTGATCGCCGTATTCGTCGCAGGATTAGCGGCGACTTACTGGGTTTATCAAAGAGTGCCCTCGAGCTTCGTACCGACGGAAGACGACGGCTATTTCATCGCCATAGTACAAGCTCCGCCGGGATCGTCTCTGGAATACACAGAGCATGCGCTTGATAAAGCCAGCGCCATCGTCAGCAAAAACCCGGATGTTGAGGGTGTCTTCTCTATCGCCGGGTTCAGTGGTGGATCAGGAGGCGCTACGCCCAATCAGGGAGTATTGTTTGCCAGCCTCAAGAATATTCGGGAGCGGCATGGGGCCCAGCACAGCACGGCCGCAGTCGTGAACGCCCTTCGCGGGCCTCTCTTTGCTGTTTCCGAGGCGGTTGTGTTCCCGGTGCTGCCTCCGGCCATTCAAGGACTGGGGCAATATGGCGGCTTTCAATTCGAGCTTCAGCAAGCCGGAGGAGGAAGTGCCGAAGATCTGGAGAACGTGTTGCAGGAGCTTATACAGAAAGGAAACGCCCGCAAAGAATTGCAGGGCCTGTTCAGCTCGTTCACTGCCCGCGACCCGCAGATTGTGGTGGAGATCGACCGCGAGAAAGCCAAGAGCCTGGGAGTGCCCTTCAGCCAGATAACCTCAGCGCTGCAGATTTACATGGGATCGCAATACGTAAATGACTTCGACTTCAACAACCGCTCCTATCGCGTGTTTGTGCAGGCAGACTGGCAGTTCCGCTCCCAGCCGCGTGACCTGAGGCAGTTCTATGTGCGTTCTGACGATGGGCGAATGATCTCCCTCGACAACCTGGTCACAGTGAAGCAAGGAAATAATGCTGGCGTAATCACGCACTTCAACCTCTTTCGCAATGCCGAGATCAATGGCAACGCGGCCCCAGGCTACAGCTCGGGACAGGCAATTCAGGCCATGGAAGAGCTGGCCAAAGAATCGCTGCCTGCGGGTTATTCCTATTCGTTTTCCGGGCTTTCGCTGGAAGAGATCCAATCAGGAAGCAAATCCCTGTTGTTTTTCGGGCTGGGATTACTGGTCGTCTACCTGACGCTCTCGGCACAATACGAGAGTTTTGTGCTGCCATTCATCATTCTGCTGGCAGTGCCCATGGCGGTATTGGGCGCTCTGGGAGCACAGAAGCTTCGGGGCCTTGAAAACGATGTCTACTGCCAGATCGGTCTGGTCATGCTCATCGGCCTGGCCAGCAAAAATGCAATTCTCATCGTGGAATTCGCAGAGCAGTTGCAGCATCGTGGAGTGGCTCTGGTGGAGTCCGCGATTCAAGCAGCCCGGCTGAGGCTGAGGCCGATCCTCATGACCTCGATAGCATTTATCTTTGGCGTTCTTCCGCTGGTCTTTGCTACGGGAGCCGGAGCTGAAGGACGCCATTCTGTAGGCACCACAGTTTTTGGCGGCATGATCGTCTCCACCTTGCTGAATCTCTTCATCATCCCCATCCTGTACATCGTGGTTCGGGGGCTGTTGCCCCTCACCGTAAGGCCGGAGACGCCCCAAAGCAGCCAAAATATATCGAAGTAAATTTACTTGGTTTTAACCTGTTGTTAACTGGCAACAGCTATAAACAGACCAAGTCACTGATATAACCTCACTGCATGAGGGAGCTCTCCACCTCACGTTCCGGGAGCTCCCTTCTTCTTTTTGTCGACAAATCAATTCATCCGAAACTGGTCTTCCCAGATCGCCTGTCGGGGCGAAATGCCTCATCCTGTAATTTGAAACCTGCGCATGGTCTTTTTTGGGAAAAACATCGAAAATTTTTTTTTGGCAAAATGGCCCCGGACGCTATAATTTCGATGTATATAACCAGCAAATTAGTGTAAATTTTACATTTTATCCTATTTAACATGCCTCTTTAAAACAAGACCAGTTATAACTAGTAGACTGAATGCAAAGCATACCTCGAAAATCGAGGTCGATGCAAGTCATTCAAAAGACGCTAGGTTCTAGAATCCGCGAGTTGCGGCTTAAAAGAGGTTGGTCCCAGGAGCAGTTCGCGGACATTTGCGACATCCATCGTAGCCACATGGGGGAGATTGAACGAGGCGAGACGAATCTCACCCTCTCCACCATGCTGGTGATCGCCCAAAGATTAGAGACCACTATCGCCGCCCTCTTTCGAGGAATTGCATGAGTGGAGGTAATCCTCCATTAGAAACCGCTAATCTATGGTGGCTCTAGCAATTGATAGATGTCAGGAAGGGTTCCCAGTTTGGGCAAAGGCTTTATCCTGTGCCCTTTATGTCTGCATGAGCCGTCTCTGCCAGGTTCTGAGATACATTTACTAAGCGGTCAAACGTCAGTCCATGCTCACAACTATCGCCGGATTGATTAGCCTGCTCATCTGGATTTATCTGCTTGCGGCGCGAGGAGAGTTCTGGCGAGTCAGGCATTTGATTCCCCCAGAGTCTGGACCGGGCAAGATTCAAGGCACGGTTGCGGTGATCATTCCCGCCAGAAATGAAGCCGGCGTGCTGGCCAAGAGTCTTCGCTCTTTACTCGATCAGAGCTGTAGCGAATTTCTGCATATCTTTGTCGTGAACGACTCCAGCACCGACTCTACTGCGGAGATTGCCCGCGAAGCCGCAGCTTCAGCAGGCAAGACTATTCTGACTGTACTTGAAGGCCAACCGCTGCCCTCGGGATGGTCGGGCAAGGTGTGGGCGATGCACCAGGGTGTCGAGAGTGCGCGTAAATTGAATCCACGATTTTTGCTGTTCGCAGATGCCGACATCGTCCACCAACCGGAAAGCGTCTCCAGGCTGGTGGCTTTGGCCGAGGCCGGCGCCTTTGACATGGCTTCTTACATGGTAAAGCTGCACTGCGAAACTCTGGCTGAGCGCTTTCTGATCCCCGCATTTGTGTTTTTCTTCTTCAAACTATATCCCCCGCGCTGGATCGTCGATCCCAAGCGGCGGACTGCGGGCGCTGCTGGCGGATGTATCCTGCTTCGCCCGGAAGTCCTCGATCGTTGCGGCGGACTGGTGTCGATCCGCAACGAGATCATTGACGATTGTGCCCTGGCGCGCCAGGTAAAGCGCACCGGAGGGAGGCTTTGGCTCGGACTGACCAACTCCGCCAAAAGCATTCGTCCGTATAGAAGTCTGGGCGAGATTGGACGAATGATTTCCCGGACCGCATTTAACCAATTGAATCATTCGACTGTCTTGTTGTTCATGTCATTGCTGGGTTTGTTCATGACCTATCTGCTGCCACCGCTGCTGCTCTTCTCTCACAGTTGGCCGGCGCGAACCTTGGGTGCAGTTACCTGGATTGCGATGGCACTGTCGTATCTGCCGGTAGTACGTTTTTATCGGTTGAATCCCTTGTGGACAATAACATTGCCGTTGATCACCCTCTACTACATGGGCGCCACGCTGCATTCTGCCATTCAGTTCTGGTCAGGCAAAGGCGGGAAGTGGAAAGGCAGGGTACAAGATGTGCGTGGAGCTGAGCCACAACCCAAACCCACCACGGAGACACGAAGACACTGAGAAAACCCAAAACCTTTTTTAGCCACGAATACACGTGAATTAACACGAATCAAGATCAAAACAACAAAGAAAGAAGAAAGAGATACGCAGCGACAGAACGTGAAAAGAACATTTTTTGATCTTGTTTTTTATTCGTGTTCATTCGCGTGTATTCGTGGCCCAAGAGGTTTTGGTTTTTGAACAAACTTAAGACAGCTTATTTCGGTTGTGCCTCGGCGGCTGCAGGGTCGAGTTCTTTCTCGGGTTCAATCTTGTTAATCTTCACGCCTACTGCAGCAAAGATTTTCTCTTTGGGCACTAGCGCATGTGGATTGAAGGCGCGCATCTGCGTAAGAGTTTCTGCCGAAGGCGCAGGCGGAAGTGGATCACGATGAAACATCGTCCAAATCCAGCCGCACAGTGAGCAGAGATACGCTGCTTGGCCAAAGCCACTCGCGATTTGATGAAAGGGATCATTGAGATAAATGCCCATCAGGAACTTGGTGATTGCCTGCACGGTAAGAAACAGCACAAAACCCATAGCAATCTCGGCAACCGACGATCTCCAGGTAACTCCCAGGGATCGGGCCTGGAACAAGACAACCCACAAAAGGCCGGCATCGGCCAGGAAGATGGTTCGTTGGACCATCAAAGGCATCGTGAAGTATAAGTTCCGTGGTAGAGGCTGGCTGACTGACACGGCAATGGCCACCGAAATTCCAATGACGGCCCAGAAACAAAACCAGGCAATATTTCTTCCCGGTAACGCTTCAAAAGGGTCTAAGATCTTGACCAGTATCTCCAAGACGACCAGGCTTAGCAGAACCGCCTCGATAAACCCGGCAATGTAATAACTCCAGCCATAAATAGAGGGGACAAATCGACTGATCGCGAACAAAATTACCGAGTTGGCAGCCATGACAAACAGGTAATAACTGAATGCCTTCCAACTGGTATAAAAGCCCTTCTTCACCACCACCCAGGCCGCCCAGAACTGGATCAAGATGATGCTCAGCCAAAGCATCCAGAGAATGTGGTCGATGGTGAAGAGGGAGTTCATCGCACAAGTTTTTAATATTCTAATCTAGTTTGGACTTGGGGGTAGGCCAGGATCTGGAAGCGGCCCTGGGAACGGTGAAGGGCTTCCCGGAATCATTGGTGGAACTGGATTTCCGTCAGGGCCTGTCGGTCCAGGTTTGGGCTTAGGGTGAGGTTTGTCGCCAGCCCACATACTTGGGCCGGAGAGAAGCATTGAACTCATCAAGGTGCAGGCCGCCAGAAGAATCTTTATTTTTTTCATTTTGGGGAACCTCCTAATCTTGTTTGTTCCTATGGCGTTGGGGGAAATTGGAGCCAGAAATATAGGCTTCTATTTCCCGAATTGAAACGTTTTTCCCGATTTGTTCCTGTGAGGGAACAAGAAGAGTCAACACGCTCATTGTCCTGGCTGCTTGGACATCATGCCACGTGCCCGGAGTCCAGTTCATATAGGCTACTTTCGTAACGCGCATCCCTGGTCCCGCTGCCCTGAGCTGCCTTTTTTATGAAGGCGCACCATAAATTAGGCAGTCCCTAATAATCTAAGACGACATCTTCACGGCACCAAGAACAAACTGATCTGACCTTGGAAGGCTCGTGATCTTTGGGGATTCTCTCGTCTGGCCCATCAAACGTTTCTCGTTGACAAATTTCCTTATTAGATCAATTATGACTGTATCATGAATGACCTATTAATCCTTTCGATTCTGCTTCCAGGCCCTAAGCATGGCTATCGTCTAAAGCGGGAAGCAGGATTGATGTTCGGGCAAGCGAACCTTCATAGCAACCTTGTGTATCCCTTGCTCCGCCGGTTCGTATCGGAAGGATTAGTCAAGCAGAAAACCGCGCCAGGAGAACGTGGGCAGACACGCAAGATTTATTCGCTCACGGTATTGGGTCAGCGCACCTTAATCGAGAAAATCGCCAACTTCAGTGAGCAAGATGCTCGCTCGGAAGACGCATTTCAATTGCGAGTGGGCTTCTTTTTGCTGCTTTCTGAAGAGGTGCGCGAGCGAATTCTCTCTGCCCGGGAAGCCGCCCTGCAACAGCAGGATCAACACATGGCAGTTTTGCAGCAAGGCATGCAATTGGGAGTTTTTGGTGGAGAAGTTGTCCAGCATCGGCGCGAATACATAAAAGCTGAGCTGGACTGGGTTCAGCACTTACGTCAATTTTCAAAAAAACAGAAAGGGATGACTTAAATGAAAAAGCTCGTGTTAGCAGCAACTGTTGTCACAATTTCCGTCCTGGCTTGGACAATTCAGCAGCCCGCGCCAGCCGCGATGCAAATGCACCATGCCCATGCAACCGGCGCACCCGTTTCTTATGCCGAGCTGAAAGATACGGTAGCCATTCTCGACCGCGCTCGGAAGGCGACAGAAAAATATCAGGATGTACGCATTGCCCAAGAGGACGGTTACCAGGCAATCGGCCCAGATGTGCCGGGCATGGGCATACATTTTGTCCACACCAACCAACATTCGCCGGCATTTGATGCGGAGCACCCCCCAATTTTGCTATATGAAAGCAATGCGTCTGTGCCTGGTGGCTACTCTCTGGTCGGTGTAAGTTACCTGCTGGCGGCGCCCGAGGGCCCGGACGGCCAGCCGCTTAACGCCCCTTTGCCCAAATCCCTCGCAGCTTGGCATCGGCATGAAAACATCTGCGTCTTGCCGGATCGCAGCACCAGCACGCAGCTCACAGAAAAACAATGCCGCGAGCAGAATGGCCGCTTCTCTCCAGAAACACCATGGATGGTCCATGCCTGGATCTGGAAAGAGAGTCCGCTGGGAGTGTTTAGCCCAACCAATCCCGCTGTGCGGTAAATGGGTCGCGGCCAAGGTCAGGGATAGGAAGACTTGGTTTTAGCCCTGGCTCTGCTAAGCTACTGCCTATCGGGAGCCGAAACTTTGTTTCGTCGTTTCAACGATATAAGCATACGAAGCAAGCTCATCGTGATCGTCTCGGGGGCGGTTGCGCTGCTGACGACCGCCGTCCTGATTTCCGTAGGAGTCTCCGCCAACCGGCAGGTAAACGACGATGTTCGCCAGGAGCTCGAGGATGGACGCATCCAGTTCAGCTTGAGCGAAGGCGAGCATCTGCACGACTATGCGCTGGAAGCTAGGGTGATCGCGAGTAATGACGCCCTGGTCCTGATGGTTCAACACAAAGATCAATCGACGACCTGCTCATGGGCAGAGAATCTGCTTGCCCGCAAGGAAGGACCGATCAAACCCAAAGATGTTTTCGATCTCGTTGGAGTCGTGCTGGCGAACGGAAAGACGCTTTCCATCAGTCTCCGCGGGAAAAAACCTTGTGGCGATGCCGAGATGAAGTGGAGATTCCCGGGCATCGCCAACGATGAATATCAGCCCGAGATCACCAATTGGGAATCGGCAGGCGATGCTTTTTACGAGCTGATCGAAGCGCCGATTCTGGACGACCACAACCGCGATCTTGGAACATTGGTGATCGGTTTTGAAGTAGCCGACTCTTTGGCCAAGCACATTGAAACACATACGGGCAAGAATGCCGCCCTGTGGCATGTCGAAGGTCCTTCGGCGCACCTGCTTGGAAGCAGCGACCCGGCGCTCAAGCCGCAGCTCACACGGGAGATTGAGGATGGCAGGCTTATCGCCAAGGCGCCGTGCAACAGCGCCAAAGAGGACTTCTGTTTCCTGGATGCCTCCTTTGAAGACCCGGATGACATTGTCCACAATCCGCAGGGCCTGCATATCGCTTTGGCTCAGCCGGTCGCGATCAAGTACAAGCCCTTTCACCAACTCGTGTGGATCCTGGTAGGCCTCGGCGTGATGGCTCTGGTCATGGGTGTGATGGTCGGAGTGTTGCTTTCGCGTCCGATCTCGAATCCATTGATGAGCTTGGCCAGCGCGGCCGAATCGGTAGCGCAGGGTCAGTTGGACGTAGCGGACGGGCTCATGAAACGCAATCCCGAACGACTGGGAGCCAAAGATGAGATCGGCGTATTGGGAAGATCGTTTCTGCGGATGGTGCAAGGGTTGAAAGAACGCCTGGCTATGTCGACGTTCCTCTCCCAGGCTACCTATGAACATATCCGTCGCCATCCCGAAAGCCCCAGCGCCATCAGCGAGCGCACCTCGATGGCGATTCTGTTCTCCGATGTCCGGCAATTCAGCAATTTTGCCGAGACGCGCGACCCGGAGGTTGTCATTCAATTGCTCAACCAGGTGCTGAGCCTGCAGGCTGAGATCGTCAACAAGCGCGGTGGCGATATCGACAAGTTTGTTGGCGACGCGCTGATTGCATGGTTTTCAGGAGAAGACCGCTGCCAGCGCGCCGTAAGCGCCGCGAACGAAATGATTGCTACCCTGCAAGATCGTTTCCAGGGAGAGCCCGGGACCAGTGTTGGAGTTGGCGTTCACGTAGGTGAAGTCGTAGTCGGTTCCATCGGCAGCAGCGCTCGCAAGGATTACACCGCTATCGGCAGCGTGGTGAACATGGCTGCCCGGCTTTGCTCCAATGCCCATCCCGGGCAAGTATTGGTTTCGGAGGCAGTCAAGATCGAATTGGGGACTACAGTTGCTCTGCAAACCCTCTCGCCAATCTCGTTCAAAGGATTTTCAGGCCCGGTACCGGTATTTGACGCCACATCACAACCAAAACCCACCACGGAGACACGAAGACACTGAGAAAAACCAAAACCTTTTTTAACCACGAATGCACGCGAATTAACACGAATACAAAACAAGAACCGAGATCTCACTACTCCTGCGGTTGCTTATCTCTTGTTTCTTTCTCTTTTTGTTTAGATCTTGATTCGTGTTCATTCGCGTGTATTCGTGGCCCAAAAGATTTTTGGCGTTTCGCATGGTGAAATAATGCGTTCTCCTATTGAATGCCGAGACAAACTTTGGTTAGCTTTTGAGACTGGAATTTGGAGGCCCATATGGCAAAAGAACCCACTACACGACGCGATTTCCTGAAAGCTGCGACTGTCGGCGTGACTGGCGCCGTGCTCAGCCCCAGTACCGCGAGCTATGCCCGCAGCTTGACTCGCATAGTGGGGGCAAACGACCGCGTGCGTGTCGGCCTGGTTGGCTGTTCGGATCGCGCGCGTTCGGCGCTGATACCTTCTCTCTACAAACACGCCGACGAACTGAATTTTGACGTCGTGGCTGTGTCGGACATCTGGAGCGTACGGCGTGCAGAGGCGAAAGATTACTTTCAAAAACGCTTCAAAAAGGACGTTGCCTTGGCCCGCAACAACGACGAACTCTACGAGCGCAAGGATGTGGATGCGGTCATCATCGCCACCGCAGATTTTCAACATGCTATGCATGGAGTTGAGGCGGTTCGGGCCGGACGCGATGCATATGTAGAGAAGCCGATGGCAAACACCATGGCGGACGCGCGGGCGTTGCGCAAAGCCGTCCATGAGACCGGCCGGATCGTGCAGATCGGCAGCCAGCGCCGCAGCACGCCGGTTTACCAGCAGGCCCATGATTTCATCAACTCCGGAAAATTCGGCGATATTGTGGCCGTGGAGATGACCTGGAATGTGAATCAGCCGGGACGCTGGCGGCGGCCCAAGCTCGTTCCTCAAATGCGGGAGGCGGATACCGACTGGAAGCGTTTCCTGTTGAACCGTCCGCACGAATCATTCAACCCCCGCAAACACCTTGAATTCCGTCTCTTCTGGCCGTACTCGTCGGGTATACCGTGCCAATGGATGGTGCACCAGATCGATACCGTTCACTGGTTCTCGCATCTGCCGCGCCCTCGCAGCGTCGTCGCCAACGGCGGCATCTACTTGTGGCACGATGGACGCCAGAATTGGGACACCATGACGGCAATTTTCGACTACGGGCCGCTCGACAATCCTAATAAGGGATTTCAAGTGATTTACTCGTCGCGCCAGACGAATTCCGCAGGCGGGGTCAAAGAGGTGTATTACTCCAATGGCGGCACATTGGACTTGGAAAAACACAAAGTCAGTCCGGAGGGCGGATTGACTGAGCGTTATGCCAAAGAGATGGATATGCATGCCAACTTGCTCCCTGAGCAACAGCTTGCCCAAGCCGTAGCGATGGAAACCGCAGCCGACACCGGCGCCGATGATTCGACTTCGGCAAACGTGCGCAACTGGATGGAATGCATACGCAGCCGCAAGACGCCCAATGCCGACATCGAGGCCGGCTACAGCCATTCGGTTGCTTTGTGCATGACGATTGCGGCCATCCAGACCGGACAGCGCATCACCTTCGACGATGCAAAACAAGAGGTCGTAGTCGGAGCGAAGCATGGGTAACTGCTATCGGTGGATCGCGCTACTGATGGTCGGTACGATTGGCGCGATGGTGAGTGGGCGGACCCAGCATCCGGCAAAAGGTGTTCAGGTCATACCGGATGCCGCCAATCGAAAGGTCGAGATTTTGATCGATGGCCAAGCCTTCACTTCGTATATCTATCCCGCCACCCTCAAAAAGCCGGTATTGTTTCCACTGCGGACCGCGGAAAACGCGGTAGTCACGCGAGGATTCCCGCCTGGCCCCGGTGAGCGTACGGACCATCCCCATCACGTCGGCCTATGGTTCAACTACGGCAACGTCAACGGGATTGATTTTTGGAACAACTCGGATGCGATCAAGCTGGAAGATCGCGTCAAAATGGGAACCATCGTCCATCGGAATGTGATTGCCGCCAGAAGTGGTGAGCAAAGAGGCGAACTTGAAGTTGAATCCGACTGGCTGGGACCCGATAACCAACCCATGCTGCGCGAGCATACGAGGTATGTCTTTCGTGGAAGCCGGGGTATGCGCAGCATCGATCGCATTACCACGTTAACCGCCCTCGAGCGAAAAATCACATTCACAGATGACAAGGAAGGCGTGCTTGGCATGCGCGTAACCCATGCGCTGGAATTACCTGGCGAGAAACCTGAGACTTTTAAGGATGCCAGCGGGCGCGAGACCAAAGTCGCTGCCACGGAGGGCGGCACGGCTACCGGCGACTATCTCACCAGTGAAGGCAAGCACGGAGCGGCAGCGTGGGGTACGCGGGGCCGCTGGTGTTCGCTCAGTGGAAACCTTGGAAAACAACCTGTAACAATTACGATTCTGGACCATCCCAGAAACCCGGGGTTCCCAACTTACTGGCATGCCCGAGGATATGGCATGTTTGCCGCAAACCCCTTAGGTGAGAAGGCGCTCAGTGGCGGCAAAGAAGAATTGAATTTCACGCTCGATCCGGGGAGCAGCGCTACCTTCCGGCATCGCATCGTCATTCTTTCCGAACCTGCATCATCCGATCGCGCGGAAAGCCTCTATAGGGAATTTGCCACGGAGAAATTGCCATAATTGCCATGATTGCCCAAAATTGCCAAAATTTGAAAAAACATCACCTCGCATCGCGCCTCAAGAGTTTCAGCCAAACACAATAGCGGGTGTGGAAGTTCGTCATCACGCCCAATTATGGCAATTTTGGCATTTCTGGCAATCATGGCAATTTCGTTGGACCGCTGAGTGCTTTAGGAGTTTTTCAGAACTTCCGGCAGCCGATCTTTGATCTGGCTGGGCAGGCGATCGTGGATTCGGCGGGCCTGGATGCGGGCAACGTCTGCCACTACAACCGGGGCGGGCGTAGCTACGGCCACAACCAGCCATACGATGCTGAAGAAGAGGAATCCGGCTAGAGCGATCAATTCCAGCGTCAAGGCATGTCTTGGAGAGTAGTGTTTTACAGCTCCGAAGGCCACCAGGAACATGATAGCGGAAAAGGTGGCGATGATCATCAAACCGATATCGATGGTGCGGTGCAAGACCTGGCGGGAGTGGCAATGAACACATTCCACGAGATGCTGGTCATAGTCGCCACGCATCTCCGGGGCTAGACCCGAGATGTCGTAACGCCATCCAGCCAGAATGTCCCCGATCACCTTGTCACTGCAGATGGTATTCATCGGCTTTACTTCACGCCCTCACCCCACGCAGATGGGCTTTAACGGCCGATCCTGTTGCGCCAACGCCAGCATGCTGGATTGGAACAGGCTCAGCTTTGTGCCCAGGGCCTTATAAGCGCTCTCGCGGGCCAGTTCCGGATGGTTATTTTGCTCCGAGAGATGCGCCAAAACCAGGAACTCAGCATTTCCATCATAGTCGGTTTGGAAGAAATCTGCGAGGGCTGAATTCGAGAGGTGCCCAACCCGGCTCATGACCCGCTGTTTCACCATCCAGGGATATGGCCCATTGCGCAGCATCTCCAGGTCGTGGTTCGATTCGATCATCAAGCCGTCGCAGTTGCGCAGGTTGTCTTTGACGCTGAAGGGCAGATAGCCCAAGTCTGTGGCAATGCCGACTTTCACCCTGCCGGACTTAAAGGTGAAACCGCAGGGATCGGCGGCATCATGGGGAATGGTAAAGGGCATGATTGTGATATCGCCGATGGAGAAACTGTGTCCTATGCGAAAGTGCTCGCGGCGTTCGAGGCTTACGGGCTTGCCTTCGGCATCATGCGTGAACCTGCGCCAACTCCGGTAAGTGTTCTCTGACATGTAGACCGGCACTTTCAATTTCCGGGCCAGCACCGGCAAGCCGGCAACGTGGTCGGCGTGCTCGTGGGAGATCACGATGGCTTTGATTTGCTGCGAATCCTCACCCGAAGCCTTCATGCGCTTGATGGTCTCGCGCCAGGAGAGGCCGGCATCCACCAGGATGCTCAAGTCACCGCTGGAGATAACGGTGCAGTTGCCCCGGCTGCCGCTGGCCAATACTGTCATGCGCACGGACATTAGGATGCAGCATAGCGGGATTGCGTGCCCAGCGGTAGTAGCAAAGTAGTTAATAACCTCGCGAAGGATGGGAGCGCAGGCACAGATCTTTGTGACCTCAAAAAAATCGCACTCCACGAACCCAGGGAGCAAATCGCAGCTTGCCGGTGTCCAAACATGCTATTGCCCGGTAAATTCGCGAGGAGGAAAACCAAAGCTATGTTGAATCTTGTGCTGGTCAAAACGCAATGCCTTCTTTTGTTCTTTCAAGGTGAAGAGGTACATTTCGATCTCAAGACCATGTGGGACCACATGGGATGGCCCGCCCGCTGCGTCGCTTTCATTCTATTGGCCATGTCGGCGTGGTCGATTGGAGTCATGATTGATCGTTGGCTGGCCTTCAGCGCAGCGCGCAAGCAGTCTCGCAAGTTTGCCCCGGCAGTTGCCGGCGCTCTCCGGGAAGGCAAGCTCAACGAGGCAATCCGCGTTGCGGAGCGCAACAAAAAGAGCCATTTGGCGAGAGTTGTAACCTCGGGGTTACGGGAATTCAGCGATAGCGACTCCATGGAAATCTCAGGACCCAGGATCGAGGCCGGGAAACGTGCGCTTGAACGGGCCGAGGCAATCGTCCATACGGAACTCGAACGTGGTCTAAGCGGCTTGGCCACGATTGGCTCGACTGCTCCATTCGTCGGATTATTGGGTACGGTGATCGGCATCATCGATGCATTCGCCAAGATTCAACAAACAGGCGCGACCGGACTGGCTGCGGTTTCCGGAGGCATCTCGGAGGCGCTCATGACTACGGCGCTCGGACTGTTTGTGGCTATCCCCGCCGTGATGATGTTTAACTACTTCACCGCGAAGATTAAGGCATTTGATGTGGAGATGAACAACTCCTCGAGCGAACTCGCGGACTATTTCTTGAAAAGATCTTTGGCTGACTTTAAGTGAGGGTAAAGCGGCGGCTTTGCTCCACATGCCCCAAATCACGTATCCCAAGGATTGATGACCGAGGCGCCAGCTTTGTCGTAATGGCTTCGATCGCGGGTCACGACTGTGAGAGTGTAATAAATGGCTGTTGCTGCAATGCATTGGTATCAAGCAACCAAGCCATCAGAACGTAACGTCACGAACCGGCATGGGAAACCTTTCCGGCTCAAGATCAATTTCTTTATAGGGGGAAGCCTGCATTGCAGCCACCAAATCCACACCAGTATGGGCTCTCTTGGGAGGCATGGGCACACCTTGGAGTGCATTCATTAGAACATCTTCGATACTTTTGAATGCGCCGCTTCGTAGACGTTCCATAATGAGTGCTTCAAGCTCAGGCTTATGAATCTCAATCGTCATAGATGTACCTCCCCCGAAGAGACTCGCTGACCTCATTTCAAGAATACTGGAATCCCGGCAGCAGACAAACCTTAACAATTGTCTGTCGAGCCACTTGAGAAACCCAATTGATAGAGCTATTATTAATATATCATAACTACTAAGGCTAGCAATTTAGACAGATCGTTTCGTTTGCTTTCCGTCGACTCGTGGTACAACTCTTTCCGGGAAGCGTACAATGTTTGGGTTCCGAAGGAGCTTGACGCTTATTCTTTGAGACCAAACGCAACAGCTTAACTTTCCACGACTGAGACAAGATGATATGCGTGTTATCCCCGTAGACGAACGACTAGAGGTTCCGATGTATGGGCTATCTGAGGCGGCACTATACCTTCGTGTGCCTATCAAGACCTTGGAATATTGGGTGGTCGGACAGGGTTCTGGTAAACCAATTATTAAAACTGCCGGCCAGCGTCCTCGTGCTCTCTCCTTCATGAATTTGCTCGAGTGTCATATGTTGGCAACCATGAAGAAGCTCTATGATCTTAAGCTGCCTAGAATTAGAAGGGCTGTGGCGGATTTAAGCAGTCACAATGGGTTTAAGCCCCTCTCATCGAGAAGGCCCTATATACGAATTGGGTCGATTTACTTCCAAAAGAGCTCGACATCGTCGTCAATATCTCCAGTGAGATTCCTGAGGTCGTATCTTTGCATCTTGAGCGCATCGAATGGGACAAAGACACTTTCAAATTCTATCCTTTTGTACGCGAGAGAAGCGCCCAGGAACCTAAATTAATCTTGATAAACCCGAAGGGTGGTTTCGGCAAACCAGTAATCGCTGGAACAGGCATAGCTAGACAATGCAGTCTGAACCATTTATCTTAGCGAGTCTTGACGCATTCTTCAAACATTTTGAAACATTTGGTGTTTTTTCGCACTCTTAGATTAGAGTCCGGATAATTGGAGTTACTGCCATGCGCGCAGCGCTTGTTGTGGGTATTAATGACTACGGAGAGTCGGCCCCTTCTCTTCATGGGTGTGTCAGTGATGCGCAGGCAATAGCCAGCATCCTAGAGACACACGGAGACGGTAGTGTCAATTTCTCGGTTAAGCTGCTGATCGCACCTCCTGTCACTATTACCAAGTCGATACTTCGAAATGCCATCAAAGAGCTCTTTATAGCGGACTCTGATATGTGCCTATTTTTCTTTTCTGGCCATGGGACCATTAAAAGTACAGGCGGTTATATAGTTACGCCCGATAGCAAGAAATACGACGAGGGCATCTCGATGGACGAAATCGCAACTTTAGCAAGTCAATCCCACGCGAGGGATCGAGTGATCCTTTTGGACTGTTTGCATTCAGGTGTCCTAGGAGTGCCGACGATAAAAACAACTAATATGGCTTTGATGAATGAGGGTTTGTCCATTTTCGCCACGACTCGTAATTCAGAATTTGCCCAGGAGATAGATGCAGGCGGGGTCTTCGCTTCATTGATTGTAGATGCCTTACAAGGCGGAGCAGCAGATTTGCTCGGAAATGTGACGATGGGTGGTATCTATGCTTATGTTGATCAGGCTTTGGGGCCCTGGGACCAGCGTCCCATCTTCAAGACCAACGTTGCGCGCTTTTCACCATTGCGCTCGATTGCTCCCCCTATAGCTCCAGCGATACTACGCAAGATTTGTACTTATTTTCCATCTCCCGAAGTAGAGATCTCACTTGACCCATCTTATGAATTTACACAGAGGGAGGCAAGTCCTGAACATGTCTCAATGATGAAAGATCTTCAAAAATATGCGAGTCTTGGACTCGTGGTTCCTGTTGGGGAACAACACATGTATTTTGCGGCAATAAACTCGAAGTCATGTCGCTTAACTACATTGGGTTACCAATTCTGGAAGTTGGCAAAACAAAAGATGATTTGAAACATTCACTCCGTTGCTTAACAAGTGTCTTTTAAGTAGAGATAATCTTGAAAAGCTGAACTCTAGGTATGGATTCCCATGAGTCTTGATTCGGAACCACGACCATCGAGAAAATAGATATGAGGTCCAATCGAGTTGCGCTTGTTGTGGGTATCGATCATTACGCATGGGCGCCGCTTCGTGGATGTGTCAAGGACGCGACAGACATAGCTGATGTACTCGAGAATGACGGCCGTAATGTCCATGAGGTTAATTTCGAAGTCAAAAAAATGCTGGCGCCACTTGAAGGACCACATGACATTATCACTAAACCTGTTCTCAAAAAGGCAATCGAAACACTTTTCGCAGTTGATTGTGACATTTGTCTCTTCTATTTCTCAGGCCACGGAATCATTACAAGTGCAGGCGGCTATATTGTGACTCAGGATTATCAAAGATACGATGCAGGTATTTCTATGAACGAAATTATAATCTTGGCAAACAGCTCAAAGATAAAAAATAAAGTGATTCTGCTCGACTGTTGTCATTCCGGCAATATAGGGACTCATGCGGGAAGTAATCTGGCCGAATTGAGCCAAGGCCTAGTCGTTATAACGGCAAGTCGTGAATTCGAGGAAGCTATAGAGATAGATGGCAAAGGGCTATTCACATCGTTGGTTGTGGCTGCCTTAAAAGGTGAGGCCGCAGATTTATTCGGAAATGTTACTGCAGGCAATATCTATAGTTATGTTGATCGGGCTATGACTCCATGGGACCAACGGCCGATTTTCAAAGCTAATGTGACGCACTTCACGCCCCTCCGCTCGATTGCTCTTTCTGTCCCCTTAGACGTGCTACGGAGAATTTGCAATTATTTCCCAGACCCTCAGGACGAACATCCTCTTGATCCCTCCTATGATTGTAAGAATGAGCAAAAGAATCCCGCCAAGGTTGCGGTCATGGAAGATCTTCAAAAATTTGAGAGCGCTGGGCTCGTGGTTCCTGTTGGTGCCGAACATTTGTATTCTGCTATCGTGAATTCCAAGTCTTGCCGGCTGACACCTTTGGGTTATCAATACTGGAGGGCGGTGAAAGCAAAGATGATATGAATCATACATCAAGCCGTTTCTCGTAGGGGACCAACTCGCCATGTTCTAGATGCCGGTGCAGGATGCGCAGATACAACACCTAGCAATAACATGAGATTCGCCAGTGCTGGTTGGGGATCGGCCAGCCGGTATGGTAGAACTGCACGTTCGTAGCTCTGTCGCTCTCCGACAATTTCCAGTTCAAAGAGGGAGTTTCTTTTAAGCAAGGCAGCAAATTGGGCCAAATAAACCATTCGGCTAGCAGATACGTAAACATAGGAATGGAGGTAGGACCATGCTGCTTCAAGAGATCTGCCACGTGTTTCGTATGTTTGTCCGTAGTCCCGGCTTTACCGCGATAGCAGGTCCTTTCCCTTGCGCTTGGGATCAGGGCGAAGGCGATGTTCAACATGGTTGACGCCTTGCTCTTGCGTCCGTTGCCAGTCAAAGACGCGGGCGATGTTCTGACCGTGAGCACGACTCCTGACTCGTCCCGCTGAGTTAGTGTCCCAGGAACTTTTCAACCTGGTTCAAGGCCAGTTGGGCCATTTCCAGGTCATGTTTGGCGCCTTCGGCATCGCCGCTCTTGAGTTTGTCCTTGGCCTCGTTCAGCAGGTAAGTCATGCGCGTCTCAGCCTCGCGAATATCCGAGCGCAGACCCAGGCCCTGGGTAGCCATCTGCTGCTTGATCGAGGCCAAGGATTCCTTCGCTGAATTCACGCTAATGGCCATGGAATTGTACTCGCGGCGAACTTCCGTGAGCCGCTGCATATTGGGCTGTGAAGGTTGCTCAGGTGATGATGCAGCAGTAGTTGTCTGAACATGGTTCTGGGGCGCAGTACCTTGGGCTGCAGAAGCCAACCTTCTGTTCGGCGTGGTCGGTCCTGGAGATGGGGGCGGCTGGACCGGAGCTGGAACGTTGCTCGTCGCAGACTCCACTGGCTGCGTAGATTGAGGCGTGGGTTGCGGTGCGACAGTCTCAGCGGCCGGTGTGGTTTGTGGAGCAGGAGGAACAGGAGTCGGCTGAGCTACAGGTGGAGCGGTCTCCTGAACCGTGGCCTTGGGTGGACCTCCAGCATGGGTGCGAAGAAACTTTGGCCCCTCAATAGCGGCAGCGACAATAACCGCCAGGGTCACAATCGATCCTAGCGCCATATAGAGGCCGCGCCTGCTGCTCGGCTCCGGTGGACGGGAGGGCCCCGCAAAATCCGGTAGAGCCGCTGGATCTCCCGCAGGCGGTGCGCTCAATGGCGGAGATGAGACCATCGCAGGTTGCGTTGTGCCGCCTTGTACGGCAGGCATCGGCGCAGCAGCAATTCTGGGCTGGCTTGGTTGAAAGGCTTGTGGCTGCGGCGCTCCGGGCTGGACAACGCTCGCCTGTGCAGGAAACTGGTTCGCGGGCGTGGCTGTTGCTGCTGGTGGAGGTTGCACCGCCGGCAGAGGCGTAGTCTTAGCTGCCATCGCCTGGGTCTTGGCCTGGTCCGTTTCTTTGGTGGAAACATTCTTGAGCGCGTTTTGGAAGGCGGCGGCGGACTGGAAACGTGCCGCCGGGTCTTTGGCGACAGCCATCAGGATGATCTCGTTGAGTGGACCGAGCACCCAGGGCACCATGTCGTTGGGCGCTACCGGTGTCTGTTGTAGATGGGCGGTCATGATGGCGGAAGCACTGTCCCCCACAAATGGACGTTTCCCGGTGACCATCTCGTATAGCACGATTCCGAGCGAATAGAGATCGGAACGGGGATCGGCGGGGCCTCCCTTGACCTGCTCCGGGGACATGTAGAAGAGCGATCCTACGGTGGTTCCGGCCTGCGTGAGATTGGAATTGGCCATGTGGGCGATGCCGAAGTCGAGCAGCTTGATTTTGCCGTCAGAAGTACGCATCATGTTGGCCGGCTTGATATCGCGATGCACCACACCGCGTCCATGCGCATAAGCCAAGGCATCCAGGACCTGGCTCGCGTAGTTCACCGCATCCCCAACCAGGAGCGGCCCCTTAGACAACAGCTTTTCCAGCGAGGTGCCTTCGACAAACTCCATGACCATGAGAAGCTGATTGGAGGCGCGTAGTGCCGTATGGAGCTTGGCGATGTTGGGATGGTCGAATGCGGCCTGTACTTTGATCTCCCGCAGAAACCGCTCTGCCAGATCGGAGTCGGTTTCCGTGTTCGGGAGCAGCACCTTCATGGCCTCGATGCGCTCGGAAAGAATGTTTTTAACTTTATAGACCTGGCCCATGCCTCCCTGGCCAAGGACTTCAACGATCTCATAATCGCCAATGCGTTCGCCGATGTTCATAGGTATTTGGGCCTCCCCAAGCCCTCAACTTCTTCGACCCAGGCAGATTTGCTGTAGAACCAGCTTTAGAAGGAAAGATGGGCAGATTGTAGCATTATTGGGTCGTCCTATCTTCATAGACGTGCAGCGCAGCGCAGGGTGTAATTAAAAATGAAAGTTGAGGGGCTTCCATCAGTAACTCCGTTCATTTTCTGTATAGCGGCCTATGGCGGGTGCAGGTGTCTGAGAATTGGACAAAAGTTGGTTTAATGTTGGTTTAAAGTTAACGAAGGGGTGGGGGGGTATCGGGTGATCACTTCGGCTCCCGTTGGTCACCTCAGTGCAGGCTACTTCGGCACACCTCAGTGCAAACTCTTGATCGGAAAACCGAGGTCCTCCCGGCGAACTGGGCGTTGCACAGCATAGAAATCTCCAAAAAAGGTGGTTCAAGGGTGGTTAAAAGGTACCAGGGGGTGGGGTCAGTCTGGATCGGGCGATCGGAATCGTCCACGGGCTATCCTCCTGAGATACAAAAAAGCCTCGCAAAGCAATTATCATGGTTGCAGTTTGTTGCTTGGATTTTGGGTAGAGCTACGCCAACCTAAAGAAAAAGAGCCACGGAAGTTATAGTCCCCGCGAATGACTCGAATTGCCCGTGGGATCAAAAAGCTTACTCAAAGCGAATAGTATACGAAGATTTTTGATTTGTCAAATCGATTCTAAGACCTGTCGATTCTAAGACCTGTCGATTCTTAAGACCTTGAGTTGAATCGGGCTCCGCGGGATCGCAATCTGCGTGACTCTCAGTCTTAAATTACACCCTGCAGCGCGGGAAAGCGCCTTTTTTTAGGCAAGATGGGGAGCTTGTTGGGTAAAGAACTAAGTACAACCTGCCGTTTTGATTTAGCATTTTTCAGTTGGGAGATGGCCATGAGAATCCTTCGAATGCTTGTGCTGATTATCTTTTCTGCTTGTGCCGGATTTGCCCAGACTCCGGGTTCGCCACCAGGCAATGACCCGCTGGTGGAGAGGGTGGGTAGCACAGCGTTTATTCAATTGCAGGTCGAGAGTTTTAAATCCTTGAATCCTCAGCAGAAAAAGCTGGCTTACTGGCTGACCGAGGCGTCTATCGCCGTCGATCCGATTATCTATGACCAGCTCTCCAAATATGGACTGCGGCAGAAGAGGCTGCTTGAAGAGATTGCTGCACATCGCGAAGGAACGAAGCCCGATGTCATGGAAAAGGTGCTGGACTTTGCCAAGCTGTTTTGGGCCAATCGCGGCAACCACAACGAGACCACGGCACAGAAGTTTCTGCCGTCTTTCACCTTTGAGGAACTGCAAGACGTAGCCCACAACGCATTTGCTCATGGAGCCATGCGCAGCAGCTACGCAAATCTTCCGCCAATATCCACGCAAGCGGCGCTCGACCGGGAACTGGCCGAATTGAAGCCTTCCCTGTTTGACCCGGAGTTTGAGCCGATGATTACCGCCAAGAGCCCGCAAGGCGGAAAAGACATTTTGCAGTCCAGCTCTAACACGTTTTATTCAGATGCGACGTTGGCTGACCTCAAGAATTTTCAGGAGCAACATCCACTCAATTCGCGCGTAGTCAAGATGCCATCGGGCAAGCTTGTCGAAGAGGTTTACCGGGCGGGCACTCCCGACGGCAAGATCAAGCCCGGCGTCTATGCGGTGTTTCTCAAAAAGACCAATGCATACCTCGAGAAGGCCGCACAATCCGCTGATCCGCAGCAAGCCAAGGTCATCCGCGACCTGATCCGTTACTACCAGACCGGCGATCCTAAAGACTGGATCACCTTTGGCATCGATTGGGTGCAGAACAATGCCACAGTCGACTTTGCCAATGGCTTTATTGAAGTCTATCGGGACGCCCGCGGCGCGAAGGGCAGCTCGCAAAGCTTTGTCAGCGTGACCGATGAGCGCGTGGATGCCTTGATGCGTAAGCTGGCCACCAACGCCCAATACTTCGAAGACCACGCACCCTGGGATCCGCAATACCAGAACAAGGGAGTAAAGCCTCCGGTGGCCAAGGCGGTGGAAACAGTGATTGAAACCGGCGACTTCCATGTCATCACAGTCGGTGACAATCTTCCCAACGAAAACGAAATCCACGAAAAATATGGCTCCAAAAGCTTTCTCTTTACCGGGAGCAGCCGCGGCCTGTATGGGGCCGCCGGGAGCGCCGCCCTGGAAGAATTTGCGTCGTCGCCCGAAGAGATTGAACTGGAAAAGAAATATGGCGAGGAAGCTTCTACGCTACTTACCGCCCTGCACGAAGTCATCGGACACGGCTCAGGCAAAGTCAGCCCTAAGCTGACGCACGAGCCTGCCTACTACCTGAAAGAGTACTACTCAACCCTGGAAGAGGGCCGGGCCGATCTCATGGCCTTGTGGAACGCCTTCGACCCCAAGCTGCAGGAGTTAGGCCTGATCTCCAGTCCGGAAGTGGCGAAAGCCATGTATCGCAACGCGGCGCGCGTTCCCTTGGTGCAGTTGCGAAGCATTACCAGGGGCAACACCATTGAAGAAGACCACCAACGTGACCGCCAGATGATCGCCAACTACGTCATGGACAAGACCGGCGCCATCGAGCAGGTGCAGCGCAATGGCAAGTACTACGTGGTCGTCAAGGATTTTGCCAAGATGCGCGAAGGAGTCGGCATGCTGCTCAAAGAGATCATGCGCATTAAAGCCGAGGGGGATTACGAAGCGATCAAGTCTTTGGTCGATAAATATGGCACACACTTTGACCCGGCCGTGCGCGACCAGATCGTGGCCCGTTATAAAGCCCTGAAGTTACCAACCTACTGGGGTGGAGTGAACCCTGAGTTGAAGGCCAAGTTTGGCAAGAATGGAGCAATCAGCTCGGTTGAGATTTCCTATCCGGGCGACACAGTCGGCCAATATCTCCGGTATGGAGCCATGTATGATCCGGGGCTGGCGAAACGCTCGGCCACGAAATAGCAACATACAGAACCGCACGGGGTACGGGGTTAAAAACCTTAAGCAGAGTAGCTGCATCTTATCTGGAAGCATGCAGGTCACCGACTTAAGTACTATCGGTTACGGGCGATTTTCATTTTGTGGTTGCGAAGAGTCAAACAATTACCGTACTATCGCGAACAGCAATTCTGTTGGAGCATGCTTCCAGAGACGGGCTTCGCCGCCACACT
Organism: Candidatus Angelobacter sp.; assembly: GCA_035939495.1. Lineage (GTDB taxonomy): Bacteria > Acidobacteriota > Terriglobia > Terriglobales > Acidobacteriaceae > Angelobacter. The sequence goes on from DASZFU010000161.1 coordinate 148,223, forward strand.
GGACTTCCATAAGAATCAGACGATAAATAAATTCCCCCGGGCAAGCAGGTTCCCGTGAGTCAGATGAGAATTGGTTTTAGGTCTTCAATTGTTGGTTTTCTTTTAGCTGTGTTGCCGGCTAGCATCGCTTTTGCCCGCACTTCTACGCCGTCCAAGACCACGACGACAAAAAGAGATGGAAAAGTGGCCGAGAGCCCGCGGACCAAAAAGCGTATGGCGCGGCTGCGCCATCGACGCCATCGTTATTACGAGCACTTTTACACCAGTTCTTTTGCCGAGGACGTTGCGGCCGGCGACCTCACCACGGGCGAGGACCCCGTCGTTCGCCAGGCTGCGATTGACGCCCTGGGCAATATGAACGGCACAGTCGTCGCCATCGATCCGACCAACGGACGAATCCTGGCCATGGTGAACCAGAAGCTGGCACTCTCAGAAGGCGCTCAGCCATGCTCCACCATAAAGGTAGCGGTGGCCTTGGCGGCCCTGAATGAACAGGTCGTTACGCCTGAGACCCTGGTATCCGTAGGCCGGCGCTCCAGCGTGGACCTGACCGAAGCTCTGGCCAAATCCAACAACGCCTACTTTGAAGCCCTGGGACGCAAGCTGGGATTCGAAAAGGTCAGCTATTACGCCCATCAATTTGGTTTAGGCGAGCTGGCGGCATTCAACATCGAAGGCGAACACCTGGGCGTATTCCCTGCCCAGGAACTCGATGCCAAGCTGGGAGGCGTAGGCAAGATGTGCTCCTTTGGCGAGAGCATCTCTATGACTCCGTTGCAGCTCGGCGCCCTGGTGTCGGCGATCGCCAACGGTGGGACACTCTACTATCTCCAGCATCCCACAACGCCGGAAGACATCCTGAATTATCAGCCGAGGATCAAGCGGCAACTAAATATCGGCCCGCTGATCCCGGAGATATCCATGGGCATGATGGGCGCAGTCGATTACGGTACAGCCCGAAGCCTGCACCTGAATTTCAACGAAGAGCAGATCCTGGGCAAGACCGGCACCTGCTCCAAAGACGGCACCCGTTTCGGTTGGTTCGCCTCCTACGCCAACACCCAGGTCGGACACATCGTCACAGTGGTCTTTCTGCAAGGTGGCCGCCCAACTTTCGGTCCTAAAGCCGCCGAGATCAGTGGCAAGTTTTACCGGGGGCTTTACGACCATAGATTTTTCACTGCGCCAGCAACTGCCACCACCCGAATCAATTCGGAGAAATCTACGGCGGTGGGGACGCAGCAGTAGATCTGATATTTTGAAGACTGAAAAAGGCGGTCAGCGTGGCCGCTTTTTTTTGCGCGTACCTCTCAAAAGTTTGAGCGCGAAGACGAATGAATGCGCCCACAACAAAGGCTATAATGAGCAAGGGTGCTTTATGAGCACAGAAAAGATCAGCCCGCCCCTTTCGGAATGCCTGCAACGGGCCGAAGGAGATGACTGGTTGGAACTGATTGTGGAACTTGCCGCGCAGGATGATATAGGCGCTCCGGCGGCGGGTCGTGCCGCGAAGATTGCCGCACGCAAGGAGCAGTTTGCTCGGCAAGCGAAACCTGTGGCAGACCAGATTCGCCGCCTGGGAGGCGAAATCACAGGGGAAGCCTGGATCAATGGCAGCCTTCGCATCCGCTTGACAAAAAAAATGGTGCCCGTCTTATCCGATCAAGACCAAGTTGTGCGCCTCGACCTGCCCCACGCTATTCAAGCAGATGTTTAGCTTATCGATTCCAGGGAAACAAAACCTTTGCCCTGAGTGTTTTCGTCTCCATCCGCAAGGCGATGGCATTGGGCAAGAAGTTTTTGCCTGACTTGGTCCGGCGCCATGCCCGGACTGTGTGCCAGTAACAAGGCAGCCAAACCGCTGACATGGGGCGCGGCAAAGCTGGTTCCAAACTCTGCATTTCCAAACCCGCTGCCAACCAGGCAGGAATGGATTTGATCGAATTCTGAACCACCGGGAGCCACAAGATGGGGCCGGCTCTTCGCGTTTGCCGGCCCTCGGCTGGAGTAATCTTGGACAGCAATACCGGCGCGATCAGTAGCGCCCACAACGATGATGCCATCAGCATCGGCAGGCGTGGTAAGAGTTGATGGCCCAGGCCCGCCATTGCCGGCACTCTTCACGATGACTAATCCAAGGTTCCAGGCATTGTTGCAGGCTACAGCTTCCCTTCCTGTGCCGTTGCCTGCTGGGCCTGCGCCCCAGGAGCAATTCGCCACCTGCGCCCCATCTTCCAGAGCTTGTTGGATCGCCAATGATCCGCCGAAATCATCGCTGTTGAGGCCCGGATTGGTTGCCAGCACTTTATAGTTGGTAATGGTCAAGCCAGGCCCCATGCCAGTAAACTTTTTGTCCACCGAGGCAATGATTCCGGCCACGGCTGTTCCGTGCCCCGCAGGGGAACCCCAATGTTCTTTGGTGGAATTTGTCCTCTGGACTACTCGGCCCTTGAGTGCAGGATGATTAATGTCAACCTCGGTATCGATGACTGCAACTGTGATGTGCGCTCCGGTTATCGAGAAGCGTTTTCGGAATTGCGGAGCGCCAACGAGGGGCGCAGTACCATCGATGTCCGCTTTCAAAGGGCGCGGCAGATCAAGCTGTTGAAGTGTAGCTTCGCTTGCCGCCTCTCGCAGGCTCCGCGGATCCAAATAGGTGCGCATGGTGCTGTTGAGCCAGCAGATTTCCACGACAGAGGAGGGGGTTGTGGGGGATGCAATCGCTTCCAATCCAGCCGGAAAGAGCATTTGCGCCCGGCGTTCCAACTGGGTTGCAACCCCGGCAATCTGCTTGGCAAAGCTGTCGCGCTGCAAATGGATGCGGGCAATCCGATGGAGGGCGAGAGGAGCGGCCTCGGCTTCGCCTGCTAAGACAGCGATACGCTTATTGAATTCGGCGGACTTTATTTGTGGTTCTGAGAACTCGAGGATTGTAGGCCTGGGTTGCGGAGCGGCGGCCTCGGTCTGGAAAGACCGCACAGTTGCGAGAGCCTGGCACAAACGGTCACTGGCTTTCGAGGCAAAGGCCTTTCCATATTCGTTTGCTACAGTCGCGCGGCATCTTGCAATCTCACGCTTGCTAAAAATTTCAAGTTTCGGCCACTCGCGTACTGCGTATCCCAATTTGATGGTAGCATTTGATGCCACAACCTTAGCTTTTGTGACCATTTTCTTTTGGGCTTTGCCTTCCCCTCTCTTCACTGTTCCCCTGGTCTTCATCGAATTCCTCCTAGTTGCCTGCTTCTATGGTCATTGTTGCTAGGGTTCACTGGCCTGCGCAGTGCGGAAAATAGTGTTATTTGCAGCTAGCGCCACCGCTCCTGGTCACGATCAGTTGCTTCAATGGATCGGTTGTTAGGTTGCGGAACTGCTTCTTGAAATCCTCCGCCTTCACGAATCCGCCGTAGTCAAAGACGTTGCCGGAGCACTTCAAGTCTCCATCCAGAGCAAACAATGCAAAGGTGGCAACCGAACCGCCGCTGAAAAAAACTTTGTTGCCAAGAACATTGGTCTTGGTGATTAGTGATCCGCCGGATTCCAATGCCTTGAGATAGAGAATTCTCCATTTTGCCAAGTCTGCTTCTTTAGGCAAGTCGCTTTCTTTTGCCTGGTTTGTTGTTAGAAGCTCAGCAGATTTGATCTTTCGCGCCAAGCCGTCGCCGTAGAGAATAGCAATCAGTGGCGGGGTTGCGACATTCGGTGCGGGGGGCGGAGAAGCAGTGCCGCTGGGCGCAGAGGCATTCGATGGCAGCCCTCCGCCCGTGACTGCGCCAAGGAATCCATCGATACTGGCAATCAGGCTTTGCAAACCGCTGAGTTCAGTTGTTTTATTTTTTATTGTGCTGTTGTCCTTTTTGAGGTTTTCTTGCGCCTCCGTCTCGGCTTTCTCCTTTGCGTCTAGAAAGTTTTTCGCGTTGTTCTTTGCTTCTTTCAAATGACTGATCTTGCTGTCCAGCGCTTTGTACCGGGGATTACCCTTGGGGAATGCATCTCGCTCCTTTTCAGTATCACTAACGGCCTTGTTGGCTTTATCAAACGCTGCTTGGGCTTCTCCCTTTGCCTTCGAGGCCTCGTCGGCCTGTTTTTGGTGCTCCGGCTTTGTATTGGTTGCGGCCTGAATAGCCGTAGCGTTTTTAACTGCTTCCGTGTTCAAACAAATCCGATCTTGGACGAGTTTTTTCAGGAGACTCAAGAACGGTGAATTGTCGAAGTCCATAGTTCCTAAGGTGTATGGACCGTAAGTGTCGGGCACCAGCACTTGAATGTTCAAACCGCGAAGCTGCCTCGCAACTGCATCTACCAAGGCCTGGTCTTGAATGTTTCCTGCCACGCCAATAGCTGATTGACTGTTGGCGAAGAGTGCGATAGCCCCCTGAACCGCGGTGACCAGCGTACCTACTCCTGTGGCTACGTCTGGAAAGCTCGCGGCTTCTGGCGTCGCCTTAGGACACTTTGGATCGGCCAATTCCAGCAATTCCCTGGCGACTGTCATATTCGCACGCCATGACTGAAAATTTGCCAGCACATTGCTCGTAGAGGGGACAATCATTATGTTGGGTGCTTCTGAGGTGTCAGGCAGCTTTTTATCGCTGGGAGATTTATCTGCAGCGCCAATACAATCACTTTTGTCTTTTCCCGCAACCTCGCAGGCGATTACTTCGGCATTGGATTGCAATGCTTGGTAAGAGAATATAGTCGCTTCTATGGAAAACCCGCCAGCGCTTGAAGGACTACTTTGCGACGGATTCGGAGTGCCCGATGGAGACTGACCGAAGCAAGAAGATGTAATTAGAACTTCTACTACCAGAATTGTGAGACGCAACGACTTTGACATAGTCCCTCCTTTTGAACATTCATCGAGATGTGACTTCTGGGAAAACATTTATGATTTCGAACGCGTTGATACTAGCGTTAAGCAGATCCGACAGTGCCGGCTGCTTTTTTGGTTAAATAAGCTCCTTGACCTAGGCCGAATGCTGCAAGGATTGTTGTGTCCACATTGGGCAAATCAACGGTCTTAAGAAGTTCAATTGAGCCCAGAAAATTGAAAATCAACGCCAGATATGTCCCTATAGCAAGCAATGTAATTACAACCATCTGGAAGTCACCGAAGTCGAAGATATGGTTGTCATTGCATATCAAGTTCCACAAGCTCGGCTGTCCTGGTGACTTAGCAACAGGATTACCTTGAGCTTTAGCTTGATCGGCTTTGGAGCTGGTTATTGCTCTCGCTCCCCCAAATGTCAAAGCACTCATGCCCGAGATCAAGAACAGATTTTGGGGAATATTGATTCCACCGAGAAAATCCCAGCCTGCCTTATGCACCCGAAGATAAAGAGTGGCAAGATAGGAAGCGATGACAACGAAAAACCATAATGTCATCTGCAACTGTGACTTGCTGTATCTTCCATCGATGCCAATAATCAGTTTGCGTGGATTCCACCATGTCAGCAGTGACGCAACAAAGAAACACAAGGCAAACGCAGCAGCCAGAACGCCCCAACGCGTCGAAGCGCTTACTGCGATACTCTTGGTGGTGACTGACTGCAGCACTCCTTTGTCATCGGTATCGACGGTGATGCAATCTCCCTTACTTAGGGCTTTGACTTTGTCCTTCATAGCGCCCTGGGCAATCCATTTCACTTGGTCCTTTGTGCAGCATTTGGTGACAGTGACCGGAATCGGGTCTGAATCTTTGTTGATTTCGTCGATTCTGGCGTCTTCAAAATGCTGAACTGTTGTAGATTGAGCAGAAATTTCAGGAGGAGCGAAATGACTGAATGCGGCGACAAATAACAAGACAGGGATTTTTAACAAGAAGCCTTTTGAGATTTTCATTGCGCACCATCCGTAGTGATATCTGCCATAGCTGCAATCGCGTTTTGGCTAGGACTGCCGGCCCAGCAAACTGAGCTTTCACCTAGATATGAACTGGGAAGAAAAACATTTTGATTTTTTTTTCCGCAGCAGGGGCGTGAATGGAAAATTGAAGGAGTCAGAAATCCTTGAGGATTCGTCTAGGGATGGCAGGAGTTGGAGACCCTAAAATGGTAGGGTACTTTTGGAGAATTAGGATTTCCTGAGGTTCCGGTCAATATAACCGAATAGTAACCTTTTTGCCATTTGTTGTACTGTACGGGAAATAGCAACTCATCGTGAGTTGGCTTCACGCTCGGTCGTGACCATAACTCTTTGCCGTCTGGCCCTAACAGGCTCACATGGTAGGGTTGCACCGGGATATCGCCAAGAGGGATTTCTAGCTTCAGTGTAGTTCCAGGGCAAGCTGGAAACACGGGCAAGCCATTCCCGGAACTCATAGGCAGAATGGAAGAAGGAAACAGAGTGAAATAACTGCTTTGGGGGTTCTCATTTGCCGTGTTGATCTGATTGCGGAGCTTTTCTGCTTCTTTCTCAAGAACAGCGAGCCGAGTCTGCTCCTGCTTCAGATCTTCTTGGATTTTAAGATTGCGCGCTGTCTCAGTTTCAAGGTCGCCGCGTAACTTCGTCGTGTAGATTCCCAAAGAGGCCGTTATCACAAACATGGCAGCTAGTGCCCCGGCGACCGTCCAATACAACCATGTTCGGTGAGGCGATAACGGGGTTCTGGCAGGCACTGACTCAACTTCGGTTTCTTCGCGGAACTGCGTCCGCAGCATACGCGCGAATTTGAGCTTTTTTTGGCGGCTCGGGGGACGCAGGAAATAGGTTTCGACGGCCTGTTGGTCCTTGGGGGTTAGGCTTCCATCGACGTATTCTTCGATGATTTCATCTTCGATCAGGTCGATGAGCCTGGCAAATTCTTCATTGGAAAGGAGTTGTTCTTCGATTTCGTCGCAGCCCTGGGGTTCAAGGGTTCCCAGCAGATATTTTCGAAGCGCGCTCTCGTTGGAAAAGCTGAAATCCATTTAATTCAGTTTACCTGCAATGCATTTATCCAGGCAGCCGCGCAGGCTGTTGCGGATCTTCCAGGCTTGGATTCTCAGGGCGTTCATGCCGATGCCTAGTTTCCCGGCCAGGGCCTGGCGCTTCCTGATCTTTTCTTCCTGCTCATACTGGTAGTAGTGGCGTATCAGATCGGCCTCGGTGGGTGATAATGATGCAACACAGACCTCCAGGCAAGCGAAATCTTTTTCCTTTTCTTCTTTTGCCGGCGCCGGCGGGTCAGGTATCTCTGAAGATATAGGTTCAGGCTGAAGCTTTCGTTTGTGCTCATGACGGACGTTCTTGGCGAATCCGAAGAAAACCCGAATCGGCGCATCGGACGGCGCCCAGCCTTTTAGTTCCATCCAGGGAACCACGCGGTCGATGGTTTCATCGGCCAAATCTTCCGGCTCGGAGCAGCTCCAACAGGTGAAGAAACGGGTCAACTGCTGCCTGATTTCTATGTATTTCCTTCCCGCCATCTCCCGGTCAGGAGCAAGCCAGAAAAGCAATTTGTTAAACTCCTCGGGAGTCAAGGGTCGCAGGCCTTCCTAAAACGGGAGAGTCTGCAACAAAAATACTACGATTATGCATAGTTGTCATCAGTGCTGGGAATCTATTGGCCGGTAGTCGCCCTGGAGGATGAACCCGGCCCAAAAATACGGATGCCGCCACTGGCGATTTTGTGATAAGTCCTTTTGTGCAAGCCGCAGGGCCTCCCCTGGATCTTTGCCATCGTGAACATATTGGTAAAAATGCCGGATCAGTTCGGCGGTCGCGCCATCATCGACTTTCCAAAGACTGGACACGACACGCTTGGAGCCGGCATACAGAAAGGCCCGGGTCAGGCCGATCATACCTTCCGATTGCAGGTCCCTGCCCAGCGCGGACTCGCAGGCGCTCAATACCACCATCTCTGCAGAAAGTTTCAACTGGTAAATGTCTTTCACTCGCAGGAACCCATCGAGTTTTTTGCCGGCTTCATTGACGAGCGAGAACACCAGGCCGGAAAGCTCAGGATGTTTTTCATCCAGAAGGCTATGCGTAGCAAAGAGGATGTGCCGGTAGTTGCCGAGGTCTCCTTTAAGCACGGCCTCGCGGGTGGCTTTCGTGCCAGTGGCGACGAATACCTGGTCCTGTCCCATGATTTCGACGAGCGCCTTGGCTTCTTCTTCCGTTCCGGGCAGCCGGGGTAGAACGTCGTCGAGATGCATGTCACGCAACACCCATTTAAGCACCAATGGATACTCTGGTTTCGCGCCACGGGTCTTTCCGGCAGCTCTGATAGAACTCCAGTGGAGGTCTTCACGGCTGAACACCGGGTTGGCATAGACTGCGGCTTGCCTCGATGGGAGAGGACGGACTTTGGCTCGATCCCGAATAAACTTGAGAGCGGAAGCCGAGGGTAGATAGACGAGTTCATTATGGTCTCGGAGCAACGTCTCTTGTCCATCCGCCGAGGGAAAAGGCAGGACGGAAAATGGGACATGTTGCAACGGCCCATCGGCGACCAGGATGATTCTCTTGCCCAATAGTCGATCAGCAATGGGAGCCAGCAGAACCTGCGTAAGCGCCTGACAGACCGCGCGGAAGTCTCCGTCGGCTAGGCGTGTTGATTGTTGATCTGCAGATACATTGAGCCGCGCCCGAAGGTCCCTCCGGAACCTTTCAACAAGAGGCTGGATCCCGGTTGCATTAGGAACTTTGTAGGACCAGAGGTTCTGATCACTCAAGACCCAAACATAACCTGCATTCTTTCCCAATGCATATTCGACGATCAGCGAATCATCGCCGTGAATCTCCTGTTGTATCTCGCTCAGGGTCAAGGCGCGCGCGCCGCCACAGGCAGGAATTATCGTGGCGGAATACTCTGCGGAGCAATCCGCGTTTTGACTCCTGCCGGCCAGCATGTCAAGCAGCGAGCGCATTTTGCTTTGTTCCCAGGCCTCGAACGCTTGTTGGGCAAAGCCCTGCTGCGGATGCTGCTCATGAAGTTCCATCAGGACTTCCACATACAGTTCATAGTACTGATGTACAGAGGCAAAATAAGAAGCGCGATCATCGAATCCAGATACCTTGGTTCTCTCGGATTCAATCAAATGAATGGCTTTCTCGATCTCGTTCCTGGCTGATTCCAACTGGTGCAGGTGGTGGTAAACAGAGCCTATCTCATGATGCACAGCAGCCTCTTCCGAACTCGCCTCAGCACGTATTTTGAACTCGAGAGCATGCTGAAATGCGGCGAGCGCATCTTTTTCCTGTTTGTGCTTGGCATAAAGCCGGCCCAGGTATCTCCAACTCTCGCCGATCCCGTAGTCATCGTGAGCAGCTTGCTCCAATGCGAGGGCTAATTGACAATAGCTAAGTGCTTGCCGATCCTTTCCATTTGCATCAAGAATGCTACCCAGGCCAAGATATGCTGCTGCTTCCAAGGGGGCATTATGGGCGCGCCGGCTAAGCATTAACTCAGCCTGATACAAGCGATTGGCCTCCACATAGTTGCGTTCTCTCCACATGATGTCAGCCTGGCTGTCGACTGCACTGACCTCGCCAATCAGATCATGGGCAGCGGCAAACAGCAGACTGGCATGTTTGAAATTTTCGTAGGCTTCGTCCAGATTACCGATCTCCTTAGCCAGCAAACCTAGATTGCTATATACGATAGCTTCGTTGTCCCGGTCTCCCATGGGAGCGAATATCTGCAAGGCCTGTTTGGATTCGGAGAGGGAATACTCCGGATTGCTCCTTCGAATGGAAAAAAAGCCAAGAGCAGTATGGGCCAGCGCCATGCCATGCCGGTTTCCTGTGGAAGACCAGATCCGCAGCGCTTGTTCGGCAAGCCGGAATCCGTCTTCAGCCTGGTTCAATTGAAACTCGGAATAGGCGGCAGTCAAAAGGGCCTGCGCTTCTTCGCCGGCATCTCCCTCGTAGGCAAAAACGTCGGCTGCAATGAGCGCCAAATCGAAAGAATGCCCAAGATCGCCCTGCTGGTTTGAGAAGCGAGATGCCTCAGCCTCGGACTGCAAAGCCTCGGCCCAGCAGTGCAAGCCCCCGCTTGAATCCCGGGCATTTCGTGAAAGGTTGAAGGCCCTTTGCCAATCGCCCGTAGTAGCATATACGCGCGCCAAATGGCTCATGGCAGTGCAACCAAGATAACTGCCCTTGGAACTCAAATGCAGGGCCCGGCGGTATGAAGCTGTAGCCCTTTGATACTGGCTCAACACCTCGTAGATTTCGCCAGTCAGCAAATAGCCCCTCGCTGCAGCTTCGCTCAAATTGAGCCGCTGCAGGACCCTGGCATGCTCCTGTAACCATGTGATTGCCTGGCGGAGATCCTGGCTATCACCGGTATCGCGAACAATTGTGAGTTCTGCCAGCTTACCCTGGTACCGCTCCAATGCTGAATTGGCAGAATGGTCTGGAGCCAAAGGCATAAGACCTATAGGCGCTACCAGGGCTATCGCGAAAGCACTTAAAAGCCAAATTCCAGAACGCATGGAAAACATCAATGCGATTAATTGCAACCAGAATATCGTGGCAGCCTGAGCCTTATCAAGTATTAGCATTACTCATCATCAACGTTCGCGTCGCACCCTAATTCAATGATTTCGCCGTAGTTGTATATGACGTTATTAATCGATGGACTGATATTGTACGGGTCGTAGTTTGCATTCATTGGGCTTGTCCCTGCAGCCATAATCTGGGCGAGTTTGTCGAGAACGCGTGGATTGCCTTTTTCGGGAATACGTGGATTCCCTTTGACAAGATTGCGTGGCTTGAAGTGATCATGCGGGTTGCCCTTGACCCGACCGGCTCTCACTTCGAATTTGGGCGGTATGAATAGGTCCGGGTTCTTATCGAGAAATTTGGCGACAAAAGCTCCCCAATGCGTCTCTTGAGCAAATTCCAGCTCTTCATAAAAACTTCTGAACTCATCGTCCGGATTTGCTGGAAAGTAAATGGAAGTTCCATAGCACCCATCTTCCCCCTTCGTTGTCTCATTTACAGCTATGATTTTTCTGTGCTTAGTAAAGTAACAGATAAACTCCTTAATTATTTCCTTAAATTTAATCGTGTGCTGAAATTCTTTGGACTCCGGGTGATCTTTCAGAAATGAATATAACAAGATGCAGAAATGAATCAGGTCTATATAGATATCGCGAATATGAAAATCGCGCGTATTCGGGATACGGGTATAGAAGCTTCTGACGCGCCTTCTGGCAAAGATAATTGCATCATTGATCTCGCGGTAGGTAGTATGCAATCGCAGCAGCTCGACAAAACGCCCGAACAGCTTGCGAAGCTCGGTTCCCGGAAGCTCGGCGCCCGTTAGATCGCACGATTTTTCGCGTAATTTTGTCAAATCGAGAGCAGAAAGAGCTACCGGCTGATCGACGTAGTCCTGGTAGGCTTCTGTATATTTTTTTGCAATCTTTTGCACAGATTTAAGGACGTAGTGCTGGGCGGCGAAGCCAGTCGGATGAGGTGAAGCAGCATCGCCGGTGTTGTCCTTCTCTTCGTGATCCCCCTTGTACTGTCCTTCTTTGCAGAGCGCTTGCAACATTGGATCCAACTCTTTAACTTCGGCTGATATGTCTTTCCCTTCAAATCCCAATGTGCTCAAGATGTTATAGTAAGGCCAGCTTGCATCGGGAATTTCGTCTTGGGACGCAATCAGGTAGTCGGCATATTTCCGTACCTCGTATCCCAGCTCGATCAGGTTCATGTTGCAGGCATCCATGCCCAGCAAATCGAGCCTCCACGGACACTTGTCTTTATCTTTTGGCGGCGTTAACCTTTTCTGCGCATCCTCATCTTTTGGCGGCGTTAACCTTTTTTGCGCATCCTCTAGCGCCTTCCTCAGTGCTTGGTTTGTAAGATAGCTGATAGGGCTGTCGACGAAGGCCACCGACTTTAGCGATGCTTCGGTTAGCTGGCTATCGGTTGCAGGCAAAGCGTGATGGCGCGGAATGTAGAATCGGTCATTGCGGTCCTGTTCCAAAGCCTCTTGCTTTGCGCCGTTCTGAGAGCTGAACGCGTCATCGTCGATTCCAGAGCCATGCCCCCATATGATGAGGAAATAATGGTCAGCCTCATACTTGTTGACTGACCAGTCAATAAAATTAGTCAGGGTCTCGGGGTCTCCAGGATCTTGCGGCTCCAACCGCAGTACGATGTCATTAACAATAGATGTCAGAGAGTTTTCCTTATCGATCAAATAAGATTCCTCAGCAGCACGCACAGGATCGTCCTCTCCATGCTCATGCGGAGCTTTGCCAAAAAAATATCTTTCCGTAGAGCGACTTCGGCCACAATCGAGTTCTGCGATAATATTGATCAGGTTGTTGTGGCTGGCCTTCATTTGTTTTAAGGATTCGATGGCAAAATTTATGAGTGTAGTGTCGGCGGCCATGTAAACCATGACCGTCCAAGATTTTTTTTCTTTTGAATCTTGTTTTTTTGAAGGATTTGCGGGCTTATCCATAGATTCTCTCTCTTTATGGTTACCAATGACTTCTGTCTTCAAAATGAAAAACGAGCTTAATCGGTGAAATCCTTTTCACGGGCGAAACGATTCTTATGAGCCAGACAAAATAGGCCAGGCAAAATAGCTTTAGCACATTCACTCAGATATGAGTTTTATCGATGAAACATTTCTGCGGATTGGGGCAATTGCAGATGAGATAGTTCAAGCCGGCGCACGGTTTCCCCTTCCCGCGCGCCGGCCCTGCCGTGGCTATGAGTAAGATCAGCGAACAGTCTGGCTGAAGGCGTTCTGCTCCTGAGCGGCATTTGCGCTGTGGATCAGGAGATCAGTCACTGGAAAATCGGCGAAGGCAGCAACGCGGGCTGCGGCAACTTTGCCGGCTGGGGCTGTTGGAAATACTACAGGAGAGCGATGCTTGTTGGTGCTCTGGAAAGCCTTGCTTGCAGTGGCTGGCTTGAGGCCGGTCCTGCGTTGGAAGCCCCACTCTCCGGTAACGTAGCAAAAGTCTGCGGGAGCGCTTTGAACCCAGTTGAACAGCCGCTTGAAAATGTTCATGTCTTTCGTCCTCTCCTTATACCTGCGTCTGATTGCCAGACGTACTCTCGTAGGGCAACCGCCATGCCACGCTGGGAAGCCTTTTGTTTTCAAAGAGTTCGATTGGCATGGCCGATATTTTTGAGTCAGAGGACGCAGCCGGGTCCGTCCAACTGCGTGATATGGCGCAATCCACGCAGCTCAAACGAAGTCAGGTTCACCGCAAAGCCCCGCCACCCAGTTGGCCGGATTGAATAGTCTGTGACTCGGCGGGATTGCCAAAATTGCCATAAATGCCAAAATTGCCAAAATTTGAAAACCAACTGCAATTCTTTGCCGTAACGAGGGTGTGCTGATTCTAAATGGTTTAGCAAAGAGTCACAGGGCAGGTCACGAAAGAACGAAGGACGCAAAGGAAAACCCAAAATCTTAACCACCAAGGAACACAACGTAGCGGAGCCCAACAACCAAACGCGTTTTTTAACGCGGAAGAACGCGGATCAAATACTTGCTTACCACTTGATCTCCACAGACGCCACTGATCTGAAGGCGGCTTGATGAAATCCTTCGTGTCTTGGCACGAATTGATTTGTTAGCAGTGCAGAAACCGCAGAGAGGGGTTTGGGTAGCTGCGTTCTCTGGGGTTGCTCTTATCTGGGCCGGAAATTGTTTGTGTGCAAAAAAATACCGGTTACAGCGGTTACACCGGTTACAACCCGCATGAATACTGGCGATTTCTGTTACCGGTTGTTACCGCTGTTACCTTTCGTCCCACCTTTTGCCCACCCTTCCCGTTCCCCACCGTTCGCCAAGAGCGCGAAGGATGGGGGACCCCATTCATAAATTTTCGACCCAATGGCGTTGCCAGAGGGGTTTGAAACCGGATGGCTTCCGGGCCGATCCCGTAAGGTCGCAGGATCCGACTCATAGGACGATCCAAAAAAGCTTACCTGAGTAGCTTTTAAGGGTTGCGGGAGTGAATGGTCAAGAAGAAAATGAATTTAGGGTGAAATGTTGCAAAATAATACGTAAGTTGTTGATATAAAAGAAAATATAGTTCTAAATTAGAGATATTACTGTGGCAGGGGTCGAAGATTTAATAGTAGCTCTATGGCCAGGGGCACTCCTGGACAGCAGAACTCACTACAGCGTAGCCACAACCCAAAACCATTTTCACCGCAAAGGACGCGAAGGCCGCAAAGGAAAATCAAAATCCTAACCACAAAGGAACACAGCGTAGCGGAGCCACAACCAAACCCATTTCACCACAGAGGCCACGGAGGAACACAGAGCAAGTCAATCAAGACCAACCGCAGAGTTATGCAGAGGATTCAATAGACTTTGTCCGATCAAAAGTTTGCGAGAAAAAACACGATTTCAAAGCGCCTCGTAGTACGAAGAAAAACCCAAGGACACGAAGGCAAACGAACTCACCGCAGAAGCCGCAGCCGCAGCCGCAGGAAGAAGAACAAAAATGGGTTTTACGGGGCTACGCGGGTCAAATAGTCGGTGAGGCTTAGCGTGATCAGGATGAGAAGCCAGAAAAATCCGGCGCAGACGGTGAGAATGGTCAGCTTGCTGCTATAGCGTACGTGCATGAAATAGAGGATCACCAAGGTCGCCTTTGTACATGCGATCGTAAGGGCGATGATAGGGTTCCACTTTCCAAGATCGACGAATGCGATGGCCCAGGTGAGGCAGGTGCCGACAACCAAGGCCAGGAAGATGATCAGGTAGATCGAGCGGGTTGGATGTGAATGTTCTGACATGATTAGCTCCTAGCTGCGGGCTGCTGGCTTCTAGCCAAAAACTGGGCTTTGAATTCTTTCACGAGCCACCGCCAATTACCTGTGCCTGCTGATTAAATAAAGCAGCGGGAAGAGGTAAATCCAAACAATATCTACGAAGTGCCAGTACAGTCCACCGTATTCCACTGGGGAATAATATTGGGGACTGAAATCATCTCGACGCGCCCTCCACAATAACCATGTCATCAGGCCCATACCCAGGATCATGTGTAATGCGTGCAAGCCTGTCATGGCGAAATAAAATGAGAAAAAGATCTGGCTTTGACGGGCAATTTGCCGGGCAGCTTCAAGGGGTATCTTTTCCCTTTCGACAAGCTCTTGAGCAATGTTGCCTTTTTCGCACCCGGTCCCACCTTCCGCATCAAATGAGGCGCCAGGAATGTGGCATTCTTCGTACTTGTCGTAATACTCCTTAGCTTTAACGCCGAGGAAGGTGGCCCCCAGCAGCATGGTGAGAGCAATAAACAGTACCTGAAAGCGCCGAATGCCACGTTGTGCCGACCAAACAGCCATAGCCATCGTCAAGCTGCTGGCGATCAAGACCAGGGTATTGGCAAAGCCCCACGACACGCTGATGCTGGTACTACCGGCCACAAAGGCCTCGTAGTACTTGAGGCGATAGATCAGGTAAGCGGTGAAGAGCCCACCGAACATCATGATTTCGGTCAGCAGGAAGCACCACATCCCGAAATTGGAGGCTTCCCGCTGCTGCTCCATGCTGTCGAATTGATGGGCCAGCGCCGGGTGATGCTCTGTGGTGGTTGTCTGGCTATGGGACAACTGGAACCTCCCCCTCTTGCTCTTCCCCGTAATGATACGGCTCTTCTGTGACCACAGGAGTGTGTTCGAAGTTGTGTGTAGGAGGCGGCGAACTTGTCTCCCATTCCAAACCCTTTGCCTGCCAGGGGTTTGGACCGGCGATCTCGCCGTACCTCATCGACCATAGGAGATAGATCAACGGAAGAATAAATCCTACCGCCAGGATGGAAGCTCCCGCGGTAGAGAGCACGTTCAGCACCTGGTATTCCGGAGGATAAGCGGCGTAGCGGCGCGGCATCCCCAGATAGCCGAGAATAAATTGCGGGAAGAAAGTAAGGTTAAAGCCGATAAACGTAATCAGCGCAGCCAGTTTGGCCCAGCCTTCCGGATACATGCGCCCGGTAAGTTTCGGCCACCAGAAATGCAGTCCTCCTAAATAGGCCATCACCATGCCGCCCACCATCACATAGTGAAAATGGGCAATCACGAAATAGGTATCGTGCACGTGAATATCGAGGCCTAAAGCAGCCAGAAAAAGTCCGGTCAACCCTCCGATGGTAAACAAGCCAATGAACCCGATGGCGTACAACATAGGAGTATTGAAGCTCACCGAGCCTTTGTACATGGTTGCAGTCCAATTGAAGACTTTGACTGCGGAGGGAATCGCGACGGCAAAACTCATCAGCGAAAACACCAGGGCGGAGTAGGTGGAGATACCCGCGACAAACATGTGATGGGCCCATACCAGAAAGCCAAAAACGGCGATGGCGATACTGGAAAATGCTACAAATGAATACCCAAAAACTCGCTTGCGCGAGAAGCAGGTCACAATCTCGCTAATCACGCCCATGCCGGGCAAGATCATGATATAGACAGCCGGATGGGAGTAGAACCAGAACATGTGCTGGAAGAGCACGGGGTCGCCACCCAGCTTGGGATCGAATATACCGATGTGGAAGCCACGTTCCAGGGCCAGCAGAATCAAAGTAATGGCAAGCACCGGCGTTGCCAACACCATAATCAGGCTGGTGGCGTAGTTTGCCCAGATAAACAGCGGCAACCGTCCCCACGTCAATCCGGGAGCCCGCATCCGATGGACGGTTACGATAAAGTTCAACCCGGTGAAGATCGAAGCAAAGCCGGCGATGATGATGCCAACTGCCATGGTGACGACGTTGGTCTTCAGATATCCAGAGCTCAGGGGAGTATAGAAAGTCCAACCGGTATCCACGCCTCCTAAGACCATGGCCGCCACAGAAAAGCATGCGGCTATAGCAAAGATGTACCAACTGGCCAGATTGATTTTCGGAAGCGCCAGATCCTTGGCCCCAACCATCAATGGCACCAGGAAATTCCCAAGCGTAGCGGGGATCGACGGCACCAGGAAAAAGAACACCATATTGACGCCGTGCATGCTGAACATCTTGTTATAGACATCCGCCTGAAAGAGCGCACCTTCAGGAACGAGCAAGTGCAAACGGATTAACGCGGCAAAAATACCACCTATAAAAAAGAAGAACGTTATGGAGATGAGGTAAAGAACTGCAATACGCTTATGGTCTTTGGTCAGCAGCCATGATCTGATTCCGTAATTGTCATTCAGATAATGCTTCTTAGGCATCTCGAGCTGCGGCGGAGTTTGGATAGTCGAGGTACTCATGGTTTTTTCTCGGGTCGCGGCTTTGAGGTTTCGCCGTTCTCTTTCATTTCCTGCTGAATATTGGGGACCTCGGTGTCGCGAATCATGGTGGGCGAGGTACGGTTGTTCAAAGGCTGCCCTGGCTGTTCATTCAGACTCTTGATGTACGCAATCAACTGGAGCATTCCGTCTTCATTCACGATTCCTTTGAAGGTCGGCATGATGGGCTGGAAACCGGAGACAATCTTGGCGGCGGGATCAAGGATCGACTCACGAACGTAATTGTCGTCGGCTATGACCGTGCGGCCATCGGAGAGCCTCACCGGCCTTCCGTAAAGACCTTGCAGGTTGGGTCCTCTTGCGCCTGAGTCGGGCCGGTGGCAGGTAATGCACCCTAATTCCTGAAAGTATTTCTCGCCATTCGCAGCCATGGAGCCTTCGGCTTTGCCACTGGCCAGCCAGGCTTCAAAGTCTTCAGGCTTCATGACCACGACTTCGCCGATCATGGCCGAGTGCTTGGTACCACAATACTGGGAGCAAAACAGGTGATAGGTCCCCGGCTGTGTGGCTTCAAACCAAACCGTGTTGTAACGATTGGGAAGCACATCGTATTTCACGCGGAAGGCCGGGACAAAGAAGCTATGGATCACATCCTGAGAGATCATGGAAATCTTGACGGGCCTTCCCATCGGGACGTGAAGGGAGTTGATTTCGCGTTGACCTCCGGAATATTGAAACTTCCACATCCACTGTTTGCCTACGCCATAGAGTTCCAAGGCGTTGCTGGGCGGCCGGCGCTGGTGAAAATAAATGATGGCAGCCCAGGCAAAGATGAACATGGAGATGCCTAAAGGTATTACCGTCCAAATGATCTCCAGCAAGGTAGAGCCGTGAATCTGTTCTGCCTTGCGGCCCGGAGTCCTCTTGTACTTGATGGCAAAGAAAAGAATAAGCAGCGCAATCAGTAACGAAAAAAAAGTCGTTATCAGCACCAGGAAGAGATAGAGAGCATCCACCTGTCCGGCGACGGTTGAAGCCTGCTGAGGAAATAATGGCAATTTAGGTTGCATCTAGTTTCAACTCAATCAAGTCGTTCTATAAAGCGATGAATGTCTGCCTAAAGGCCCGCGATTCGCAAAGCGAATCGCTAGACGCTGATACTGGTAGTGGGTCAGTTTCATGGAAGCTGACCCACTACCTGTTTCTTGCCCGCCGCATCGCGGCGGAGCATGATGAAAATGAATCCACCCAACACCAGCATCGTAGCCAGAGCGCTCAACCGCAAAATAGTGAAAATGGCCGCGCCGTATTTGCCCTTGGCCGGGTCATAGTGATAGCAAATCAAAAGCATTCGATCGACCAGACTGCCAACTTTGCCTTGCGAGGTTTGAACGATCCCTAACTGCAAATTGCGGGGCACATATTCAATTCCATAGTAGTATTGGGCCACGTGCCCATCAGGCGTCAGCAGCATGATCCCGCTGGCATGAGCGTATTGCTGAATTTCAGGGTCCCATGCATAACGAAAGCCGACTGCCTGGGCCAGCGAGTCGATCTGGTCCTTTTTTCCTGTCAGGAAATGCCACCCCTCCTCTGATCCGGGACGACGATATCGTTTCAACATCCTCTGTTTGGTTTCATTGGCTGCTGCCGGAGTGTCCCGTGGATCAAAGCTGACGGTGATCACATTGAAGTCACGGCCAACATTAAATTTCACAACATTCAACGACGACGTGAGCCCGTTCAACACCTGCGAGCAGAGCATTGGACACTGGAAATAAACCAATGCAAGCACGGCTGGCTTCTGGCCAAAGTAATCTCCCAGCTTTACGGCCTTGCCGTTTTCATCGAGAAAGGTAGAATCCAGAGGTACTGGTTGATTCAGGCGCTGGTCGATCCCCACCTGTTGCAGAATTGCCAACTGCTGGTTCGATGATGTTTCTCCTACCTCGCCTTTAGGCGCTGCCTGGCCCAGGAGGGGTAGGCTGGCTGCGCACCACACCGCCAGTCCAACCAGCAAGTACCGAATTTGCATTTTGCGAATCAACTAGATCTACTGCCCCGCTTTCCTTGTGCCACTCTGGACGGTTGACATTGGAAGGACCGGCTTGGCTGCTTCAACTGGTATCGAAACGGTGGGCTCAAACGGTCCGCTTACCTGAGGCAGCCCTTCTTTTGACAGCAATTCCATCGCACGGCTGATCGGGATATGGACAGTTCCGTCAGGATTCTTTCCGGTGCTGTTCAAGTGCTCGTCTTCGGCAGAGCGAAATTGGCTCA
Organism: Candidatus Angelobacter sp.; assembly: GCA_035939495.1. Lineage (GTDB taxonomy): Bacteria > Acidobacteriota > Terriglobia > Terriglobales > Acidobacteriaceae > Angelobacter. Next base: position 167,652 of record DASZFU010000161.1, read on the forward strand.
TGTCTCTTACTTCGTCGTATTGCAGCCTTGGCGTGGGGAAAGTCTTTTCAAGATGGCTCTCTTGTTGAGCGCGCTCATCCCAGTCGGGTGGAGGCCTCAGGCCTTCAGGTTTTTTGGGGATAGCTCGTTCCCGATTCAGTTGCTCCTGCACGGGCGTGAGTTGCGCGTCATGCTGCTGCTCCCACCATTCAAGTCCTCTCATGATGGCAACGGCCAGCAGGATTACAAGGACAGTTGCAACTGCAAGAAAAACCACAGATATGACAATAACGCGGACGTTGAAGTCTACTTCCTGATGTCCCTCTTTCACCTGCAGGCCGTGCGATTGTGGACGTAACTCATCCATGTTTGGCCTCCAGCATCTCGACAAAATGAGGATCGTTGACGGGCAGCAACGCACGCCGGCTCAACTTATTGAAAAAATTCCACAGCCATAGGCCGCCGACAGCCAGGAATGTCACTGCATCTGCAGCGATATCAAGCCATTGAACATGCTGGTGGAAGTTAGGAGTGATCTGCCAGAACAGGTCTACGTAACGCATACACAGGACCAGCAAGGCAACAAACACCAGTTTGCGCGCCTGTCGTTTCAGGCTGCGGGAGAGCAGCAGGGCAAATGGCAAGGCAAAGTGCAGGGTAATCAGCGCGATTACGATGATTTGCCAATGTCCTTTGATCCTATCCAAGTACCAGCGAATCTCTTCTACGATGTTCCCCGACCAGATAACCAGCCATTGGGCAAACGACAGGTAGGCCCAAAGCACGACGAAGGCCAGCATCAGTTTGCCGAAGTCGTGAAGGTAATCGACTTTGAACATGCGGGAGAGCGGTTCGCGCGGCGTCAGCCTGGCCAGAAGGAAGATCGTGAAAGCAAAAGCGCTGAGGCATTGGCCTACCATGAACAACATGCCAAAGACGGTGGACCACCATTCCGGGGCGAGCGACATAACCCAATCTACGGAAGCAAATGTGATGGTGAGGCCGTAGAAGACGATTCCTGCGCCGCTCAGGTTTTGCATGCCAACAAAAGCGGCCGGCGTGGATTGGCCAGCTTCTTCAATGTATGACCAGCGCAGCATCCGCCGTGCCAGGAACCCCCAGCCGAAAAAGTAGATAAGCCCACGGATTACAAAGAACGTGGGATTCAGATAGAAGTGGGATCTGTCAGCTCCCAGCTCTTTGGCATCCATCTCTGTCCAGGGATAAAGATGGAACATCTTCATTCCAACAACGATGAGGACCCAACAAGCCAGCATCAGCCACAGATTGTGGGTCGCTGCTTCCCAGAACCGGCGTCCGATTCTTCCCCAATTTCCGCCGGTTGTATATTGCAGCATAAGCAATGTCAGCGAACCCAGGGTAAGTCCCAGCCAGAAAATGAAAGCGATCAGAAACGAATGGAAGAACCTTTGCGGGCTCAGGAATGCGATGATCACAGAGCCGATTGCAAAGACCACTCCTACAATGAGAGCACGACGGCTCCATTGAGAAATCACTGAGGGTGGCGCAAAGTCAGCCGGATTGGCCCGCACATTGGTGCTCATGGCTTTGCTCCCCCCTCCGGTTCCCGGGTTTTTGAGTCTGCAGGAACCTTGGATGCCTCCGGCGAAGAACCATTGGAGGTGTTCCGTTCCTGGGAGGAAAGATCATCTTGTTTGGCATTCTGGCTGCGCTGTAGTGCGCGGATGTAAGCTGCGATGGCCCAGCGATCCTCCGGTTTGATTTGGGCGGCGTAATCCGGCATGGCCCCGAATCCGTTGCTCATTACGTCAAAGAAATGTCCCAAGGGAGCATTTCGCAGCCGCTGCTCATGGAAAGAAGGGGGTTGCTTGTAGCCACGTTGCACGATCATGCCGCGTCCATCGCCTACGCGCGCGTGGCAAGGAGTGCAATAAATCGTGTAGCGCTCCTGTCCATGGAGTAAGAAGCGGTGCATGTCTTCTTCTTTTGAGACTTCTTTTTTGATCTCGTCGGGCAATTCATTTCCCAGAACATTGCCGTGTTTCCCGGTAAAGAGGTATGTATCCTCATCAAGCTGGTCGCGAGCCACAGTGCCGGGCACTGGATCGCGGGCCGAGCGCTGGTCGGGGAAAAAAGTATTCGAACGCAAAGGAATGAACTTGGGCTGGTTGTGCATGTCCTGCCGGCAGCCGGAAAGACCGAACCCCAAGACAAAGAGTGCTCCAAGTACCGGCAGCGCAAATCGGTTTTGTGCCAGGAACTTAATGCGGCACCTCCGTGACCTGCACAGGATGAAAGCTTTCCAGAAAACTCCGGGTCGCATCCAGCCGGAACTGAGGGTCTTGTGATTCAATGCACAAGAAAAACCGGTCGCGGCTGGCGCGAATGAAGTTGGGCGAATTGAATACGGGATGATACGGCTGCGGCAAACCATTGAGAGCAATCATGCCAAATACCGCGGCCAACGAGGCGCCCAGAATGGCGCACTCGAAAGTGACGGGAATAAATGCCGGCCACGAGTGAAATGGCTTGCCGCCAACGTTGACGGGATAGTTCACTGCCGATACCCAATATTGCAGGGAATACCCTCCAATCATTCCCAGAAGGGCGCCGCACAAACAAACCAGGGGCACGCGATTGTGGTGAACTCCAATGGCCTCTGCAGCTTCTTCCAGTGGATACGGCGTATAGGTATCCATTTTGCGGTAGCCTTTTTCGAAAGCTGCCTTCGAAGCCTCGACCAAGTCCGTAGGCGTATCGAACTCCGCCATGAGTCCGTAAATGGGAGAGATGGTTGTTGTCTTCATTCTTTCACCTTCGCCTGAGGTAGCAGGGTCCGCATCTCAAAAATCGAGATTGCAGGCATGAACCGGATGAACAAGAAGAACAGGAGGGTAAAGAGACCCATGGTGCCCACGAAGGTCATCACGTCCCACTTGGTAAACCAATACATGCCCCAGGAACTCGGCAGGAAATCGCGTTGCAGGCTGGTCACCACGATCACGTAACGTTCCAGCCACATGCCGGTGTTAACCACCAGGGCCACGCAAAAGAGCTTCCAGGGCGTAGAGCGTACCTTGTTGAACCAGAGCGACTGCGGTATCACGATATTGCAGAGGATCAACATCCAGTAATAGAACGCATAGGGACCCGTCATTCTATTGACGATCATCGACCATTCGAATTTGTTGTGGCTGTACCACCCGAAGAAGACCTCCATGGCATAGCTGTACGCCACAATGAGGCCGGTCGCCAACATGAGCTTTCCGCAATTCTGCAAGTGGCGAAGCGTGATGTAGTCCTCCATGTGGTAGAGAGATCGGAAGGGAATCGCGAGGATCAGCACCATGGCAAAACCGGAGTAGATGGCGCCCGCTACGAAATAAGGCGGGAAGAAAGTCGTGTGCCAGCCCGGTATTACCGATACGGCAAAGTCCAAGCTCACCACGCTATGTACGGAGAGCACCAAGGGCGTAGCAAGCCCGGCCAGCAACACGTAGGCGGTTTCGTACCGGTTCCAATGGCGGGCAGAGCCGCGCCATCCCATCGCGAGCATTCCGTAGATGCGGCGCACGACCAAGGTTTTAGCCGAATCGCGCAAGGTAGCAAAGTCGGGAATCAGGCCTATGCCCCAAAACAGGAAAGAAACCGTGAAATAGGTTGAGACTGCGAAAACGTCCCAGATAAGCGGACTGCGGAACTGCGGCCAGACGCCCATGCTGTTGGGATAGGGAAAGAGCCAATAGACGGCAAGCCAGGGCCGGCCAGTATGGATTAGCGGAAAAAGTCCGGCCTGCATCACGGCAAAGATCGTCATGGCCTCGGCGAAGCGGTTGATGGAAGTTCGCCAGCTTTGTTTGAACAGCAGCAGGATGGCCGAGATCAGCGTTCCAGCATGTCCAATACCGATCCACCAGACGAAGTTGATGATTGCGAATCCCCATCCGACAGGGATGTTGATGCCCCAGATGCCCGTGCCTTTGAAGATCAAGTATGAGACGGCCGTCGTCAACATGCCGGCCAGCATTGCTCCCATGGAGAAAATCAATATCCAAAAGACGGGCGTGTGCTTGGTCAGCACCACGCCGCCGATGCGATCGGTGACGGTGTTAAAGTCCTGGCCGGGACCGATAATGGGCGGCCTTACACCTTTCGGCGGGAGCAGATCGATTTCGTCACGAGCTGGCATTCTTTAGGCCTTTTCCTCCCCAGACTTGAGTTCAGGATTTGGGTTTCGAACCGCCCCGACATAAGTCGTGCGTGGACGCGTGTTCAATTCTGCCAAAAGACTGTAATTACGGTCATCGGCTTTGAGCCGGGAAACACGGCTGGCCGGGTCGTTGATGTTGCCGAACACAATGGCTTCCGTGGGACAGACTTGCTCGCAAGCGGTCTTGATGGCTATCGGCTTTGCGTTTCCCGCTTTATAGCTGTCTTCAATACGAATTAGCTCGCCTTTTTTCTCGGTCGCGATTTCCGCCTGGATACGCGCCGCATTGATGCGCTGGACGCAGTAGGTGCATTTTTCCATTACGCCGCGGCTGCGCACGGAGACATCGGGGTTGCGCATCATCTTCAGACTCGGGGTCTCGAAATCGGCGAAGAGCAGAAAATTAAATCGACGGACTTTATAAGGACAATTGTTGGAGCAATAACGCGTGCCGACGCAGCGGTTGTACACCATGTCGTTGAGGCCCTCGGTACTGTGTACAGTTGCTCCTACCGGGCAAACCGGCTCGCACGGCGCGTTTTCGCATTGCATGCAGGGCACGGGCTGGAAATGAACACTAGGATTAGCGGCGTCGCCTTCGTAGTAGGCATCAATGCGGATCCATTGCATCTCCCTGCCGCGTTGCACCTGCTCTTTGCCGACAATGGGTATATTATTTTCGGCCTGGCAGGCCACTGCGCAGGCCTGGCACCCAATGCAAGAGTTCAAATCGATGGCCATGCCCCAGGCATATTCCTGGTAATACTCTTTGGTATTGCGAAAATCCTTGTATAGAGTTTCGTCGCCGTTAGCATTGCGCTTTGGTTCTATTTCGCCTTCATGCGCGAAATTCCGGTGGTTGCCAAGATACTCTTCCAGTGTTGCCACCTTCACCGGATCGCGACCTGCCATGTCGAAGTGGCCTTGGGTGACCGCAACGCTCCAATGTTCCTTTAGGACATCAACCTTGGCGCCTTTGCCAAAGTATTGGGCTGCGCTGGGCCGAATTCCATAGGCGTTGTAGCCGGTGCCATTGCCCACGCGTCCGGCCTTCTGCTGACCGTATCCAAGAAACAATGTGATGGCATTGTCGGGATGGCCTGGCTGAGGCCAATAGGGAGCTTTGACAGTTTTTCCCTGAAATTCAATTTCCAGTACGTTCCGGGCGTCGGATTGATGATCGTTGTCATCTTTGAGTTGATTCAGCCCCATTCTTGCAGTCATCGCCGGGCTGATCATGGCCACGTTGTCCCAGGTGACGCGCGTGAGTGGCTTCGGCGTCTCCTGCAACCAGCCATTGTTGATGAACCTGCCATCGTAAATCGTCGGATCAGGGCGAAAGATGATTTCGATTTCGATCTCATCGCCACTCTCTGGCAACGGCGGCACGGTAAGCGGCTTCGTGGAAACCGAGCGTACAGGAAAGGCGCTATTGGCAACCAACCCATCGTGGACCTGCCGTCTCCACCATTGTTCAAAGTCATCGCCCGCGTGTTGGGTCTGCCAATAGGCGCGTACGCGATCATAGCCGGCAGCGCCTGTTTGATCCTCAAAGGGAGCCAGCAGTTCATGCGCGCTTTTGCCATCATAAAGAGGCAAGATCAGTGGCTGGATGATAGTGGCCGTGCCGTCGTAAGCGCGAGCATCGCTCCATGATTCAAGATAATGAGCTTCGGGGATATGCCAGTGGCAGAAATCGGTGGTGTCATCATGATACTGCGAGAGTTGCACGATGATGGTGCGGGAACTGGCGACAGCCCTGCGAAGCACGTCTTTGAAATTCAGATCGGTGGGAGCGTTATACGCAGGATTGACTCCCATCATGATCAGAAGATCGACTTTACCGGCATTGAGGTCTTCTGCAAGCTCTCGAATCGACTGTAAATGCTCCACCGGATCGATTTCGACCGGGTCGATGTATTTGACCGTCTGTCCGGAATTGCCGAGAGCGGCATTCATTGCATGGGTCAGAGTATGAACGGCCGGAGACGAGAACTCGCCGGGAACAAGCAGGCACTTTCCGCGCGAGTTCATCAAGTCAGCCGCCGCCACATCCACCCATTTTTGCCATGCAGGAATGAGCGGCCCTGCGCTTGCCCCAGCTACGCCTAATTTGGAGGCCAGGGAACGCGCAATCTTCTCGATTTCAGAGGGACGCAACACCAATCGATGATCCGCTTTGGCCCCGGTAGTGCTGGGAGAGCTCTCCGCGATATAGAGCCGATTCATCTTCTTGTCTTTGACGTCCTTACGGCGGCTCATGAAGTCTCGTGAGTAACGGAGAAATCCGGGGAACCAGGAACCGGAGAGGAAATCAGCATCGAGGGAAACTACAACATCGGCAGAGCTAAAGTCGTAAATTGCATCGTAGGGCGACCCGAAGGCCGTTTTCGATCCGGCCCGCATACTGTCGCGATTGAGAGGATCGTAGCGGAGCCACTTGGCTTGCGGAAACTGCTGGAGAATGGACTTCATCTGCCAGCCCAGAGTAGGCGAGCTCACCGCGCCGGTGAGGAAGCGCAGCCCTGCTCCCTGAATCGGCTTCTGGGCCCTGATCTGAGCGTTCAGATTGCTCAGGAAATCGCTCCAGGACTTGGGCTCGCTCATGTGAGTTACCGCAGTGGAGCGATCGGGGTCATAGAGGTCCAAAATCGAAGCCTGAGCAAAGAGATCGGTTGCGCCCAGGCTCGCGCTATGCTGGGCATTCCCTTCGATTTTGGTGGGCCGGTATTCATGGCTGGTTACCAAAAGAGGTAGCGCATGGCCAGCAAAAGGCATGGCAGTGGCGTAATAGAGAGGCTTGCCGAGGACGAGCTCTTCCGGCTGCCGAACATAAGGAACAATGGATTCCGGCGGCTGCTTGGTGCAACCGCTCAGGCCCGCTAACGCCAGAGAGGCTCCCGCCAGCTTCAGAAAGGCCCGACGGGAAACAGGGTCCACCCATTCGGAGGCCTGGCGCGGAAACTCACGTTCCAGTAGCTCCCCAAATGCTTTGTCATTCGCAAGCTCTTCCAGGCTCCGCCAGAACCTGGGACCTTTGGCGTCACCCAGTTTCTTGCGCAAAGCCTCCACGTCCAAGCTTGCGGGCTTGATATCACTGGGGGAAAGCAGCTTCAGATGTCGATCGCTCTCGTTAGGCATTCGCTTCCAGACATTAATTCAAGTTTTCTCGCCATCTTAGCGATGGCAAGTCGAGCAACTCGTAATATCCCGGGTTGAGCGAAGGTGATATTCCTTCGCCAATGCCGCGCCCAACTCTGCCTGGGTCATATACTTATGATTCTTCCACTCTTTAGCATTCTTCTCCGAGCCGTCAGGCGCCTGATAGGTCATGTTATAGACGTATTCTTTCGGCCTGAGGAATTTTTCCGGCTCGCGATGGCAGTTCAGGCACCACTCCATTTGCAGGGAGTTTTCCTGGTACATGAGCGGCATCTGGTCTACCGGGCCATGGCAACTGTAGCAGCCAACGCCCTTGTTAACGTGAATGCTGTGATTGAAATACACGAAGTCCGGTAGATCGTGGACTCGCGTCCATTGCAGAGATTGGCCTGTGCGGAAGCTCGAGCGAACTGGCTCCAGCATGGCGGCATTTGTCCATATCTGGGCATGACAATTCATGCAGGTTTTAGTTGGTGGGATCCCAGCGAAACTAGACTCTTCGACCGTGGTATGACAATAACGGCAATCCAGACCCAGCCCAGCCACATGGTGCTGATGGCTGAATGGGACCGGTTGATCAGGCGCGATACGTTGATTGGTAACGTAAGGAGAACGCTGTATTTGCATCAGCGCCGCGCCTACCGCAGTAAGAAGCAGAACGATTCCTAGGATGCTTGCACGGGCTAAAGTATTCGCACTGCGGTTAAAAATTTGGGCCATGAGTCACTTTCACGGGGACCGTCATGCAACCTGTACCTGGAACAGACACGACCAGCAGTCCCGCATTTTCATGGTAAGCCGCGGGTCGCAATTGCGAGTCACTCATGAAAACTTATGATTATAAACAAGAGTGGGCAGATCGTCCAAAAAATCTGCGAACAATCTGCATACTTTTGTACCGTTACTGGTCATTTGTCATTTTCTGGTTAATGACGCCGAGTCGATTTGAAAACAGACAACCCTGTGCAGCATCTTACAAACTTTAGAAGAGATGTTGGCAAAAGGTAAGTTGGTTTGCTGCTGACCAGATTCATTTATGCGAAGATCGGTTATACCCCCCGGTTTTCCCGTCAAGATTAAATTTTTCACTAGGATTTCCCACAGGGTAAGACAGCAAAAGACGCAGCCAGGGTCGGCTGCGCTCCACTTTGTCTTTTCTGGTTCTGCACCGGTGATTCTCCTTTTATACTTTGTGTAAAATTGTGAAGGTGAACCCCGGCAAACATGTGCTGGAGTTTACCAAGCAGGGTTTCAACCCGGGTAAATACAATTTTGACGTTGGTACAGACGCGGTTTCAGGCGGCGACATAAGTTATGAACTTGGCATGTCGTCCCGTGACATGGTTGAACTGCGAGACGGCAGCATCATCAACGGAGACCTGGAATCAGTCTCTGCAACAGAGGTAATCGTGCTGGTGGGAGGAAATGCCCAGCGTCTGAACCGTAACCAGGTGAAAAGGATTCTGCTGGTGGAGCGGGACACACCGCTTCAATAAGACCGAGATTGGTCATGCGAGATCATCGCTATCCAGATAGCCGGTCGGGTGAGAGCTGATGTCGTTGCTTTTCTTCAGACTATCGAAGGCACCGGCGATTGATCTATACTGCTCTATATCGCGTCAAGATATTTTTCTTGGATTGCAATTTTAGGGACTCGACCGCGGTTGGAACCGGCGGCCAGCATCGCGTCCGTTGCTGCGATTTTGTTATGCTATGCAGGGATTCTGCGGAATCATAAGGAAATCCGATGCCAATTCCGTCGAAAAACCGTTTGACTCAGCCGTTGGTCCGCGAGAATGGCGCTCATCGTCCGGCAACCTGGGATGAGGCGCTCGACCGCGTGGTTCGCGGATTTCGCCAGCAGGTCGAGTTGCATGGCCCGAACACCTTTGGAATGTTCAGTTGTTCCAAAACCACCAATGAACTGAACTATGTTGCTCAAAAGTTCGTCCGCTCGGTGATTGGGACCAACAACATTGACAGTTGCAACCGGACTTGACACGCCCCCAGCGTCGCCGGTCTGGCGAAGGTATTCGGGGCGGGTGGTGGTACGAGTTCGTACCGCGAAGTTGAAGAGACCAACGTCATCCTGCTATGGGGATCGAATGCGCGCGAGACGCACCCTATCTTCTTTCATCATGTGCTGAAGGGGGTACGGAATGGAGCGCGGCTCTATGTAGTCGACCCGCGGCGCACCAGTACGGCGCAGTGGGCTGACGTGTGGCTGGGGTTGGATGTAGGCGCCGACATCTCGCTTGCCAATGCCATGGGCCGGGAGATCATTGCCGCCGGGCTGGCTAACCAGGAATTCATCGAGCATTCCACCAGCGGTTTTGAAACTTACAAGGCGTGCGTCGAGAAATATACTCTGGAGCGCGCTGAGCGCGAGACCGGAGTGCCTGCGGAAATCATCCGCCGGACTGCTCATGCTTTTGCCAAGGCTCCCCGCGCGCAGCTCTGCTGGACACTTGGAATTACCGAGCACCACAACGCAGTGGACAACGTTTGTGCGCTGATCAACCTCGCTCTATTGACCGGGCACGTAGGCCGTTATGGTAGTGGCGTCAATCCGCTACGCGGCCAGAACAATGTCCAGGGTGGCGGAGATATGGGTGCGATTCCCGACCGCTTGCCCGGCTTCCAGCATATTGAGAATGATGAGTTGCGGGCCAAATATGATCACGCTTGGGGCAAGAAGCTGCCTTCGAAGCGTGGCTGGCATTTGAGTGACATGTTCAATGCGATGGAGCGCGGCGAGCTGACCACCCTCTACGTGCTGGGAGAGAATCCCGCTGACTCTGAAGCCGATCGCCACCGCGCGCTCAAGCTTCTCACTGGCCTGAAGTTCCTGGCAGTGCAGGACCTGTTTTACACCAAGACTGCGGAGTTGGCCGACGTGATACTGCCGGCCGCTGCTGGCTGGTGCGAAACCGAGGGAACCGTGACCTCGAGCGAGCGTCGTGTACAGCGCGTTCGGCGTGCAGTGCCTCCACCTGCGGGAGTTCGCGACGACATTGAGGTGATCTATGATCTGGCCCGACGCTTTCGTCATGACTGGGGTGCTCCCAACTCCGAGTGCATTTGGAACGAACTGCGCAAGCTCAGTCCCATGCATGGAGGCATGAGCTATCGCCGCCTGGAAGAACTCGGTGGAATCCAATGGCCCTGCTATGACGAAACCCACCCGGGCGAAATGTTCCTGCATGGCCGGTTGTGGCAACGTCCCCTGGTTGGTCCGCGAGCTCCCTTTTCGATCGTCGAATTCGAACCGCCAGTTGACCAACTCGATGAGCAATATCCCATTCGGCTGACTACCGGGCGACGGCTCGATTCTTACAACAGCGGCGTCCAGACTGGGTTATATTCGTCTCCGCTGCGCCGAGCGGAAACTCTGGATCTTTCTCCCGAAGATGGCGTGCACTACCGGCTGCGAGAAGGAGAAAGAGTGCGCGTGAGCTCCCGGCGCGGTTCAGTAATCGCCCCGGTCCGGTTTGATTCAGGGTTGCGGCCGGGACTGGCTTTTTTGACGACGCATTTCCACGATCAGGTGGCTACCAATGATCTGACCATCGATGCAATCGATCCCAAATCGGGAACTTCGGAATTCAAAGCCACCGCTATACGCATTGACAAATGCACTGAACCTGAAACCTTGAACACGGCGGGAGATTAATTTGGACCTTCACCTGACGGACGCGCGGCCTTCCCGGGAAGAGCAAGCTGCTGTGGACGCAAAGTTGGGTGTGCCGGAGTCAGGCTGGACAGGCGGCCAGCGGCAGGTCGAAGTCGATAGCCGCGCCGCGCTGGGTGGACATCAGGCCCGCGCCCAGCGGCATCTGCTGCTGCCCGTCTTACATGCCATTCAGGCGCGCATCGGTTGGATCAGTCCTGGCGCAATCAACTACGCAGCGCTACGGTTGGATGTTGCACCCGCCGAGGTTTATGGTGTCGCTTCTTTTTATGGAATGTTCTCGCTCTCGCCACGTCCTCCGGCTGTGGCCCACGTCTGTGATGATATTGCCTGCCTGGCCCGAGGCGCTGATGCGCTCTGCTCGGAATTGGAAAAAAAGCTAGGCCCGCCTGGCTCGACATGCTCTGGTGGCAGCGCTACCTGGCTGCGCAGCGCATGTCTGGGATTGTGCGAGCGAGCACCGGCAGCGTTGGTCTCGCTGGCGGGAGAATCTCCCAGGGAGCGAGTGCTGGCGCCAGCCACCGCTGAAGGAGTGACGGCGTTATTAGAGGATGCCGTACGAGGCCGCTTGTCCAACGAGCCGGATGTTCTCGATACGAAGCTCTCCGTACCACAGGCAGGCTCACCGGAGTTGCGCCTGTTACGCAGAGTGGGCCAGGGGCATCCGCCAAAACTTGAAGATTATCGACAAACAGGCGGATATGAAGCTCTGCGCAAAGCTCTGGATTTAGGCGCTGACGGCGTAATCAAGGAAGTAATGGCTTCGCGGTTGCTTGGACGCGGCGGCGCCGCTTTTCCGACTGCCAAGAAATGGGAGGCACTTCACCTTCAGCGGCATCTCTTGGAGAGCCATCCGGGCCGCGCTCACTATCTCATTTGCAATGCCGATGAATCGGAGCCGGGCACATTCAAAGATCGCGTTCTCATGGAAGGCGATCCGTTTACGCTGATCGAAGCCATGACTATCGCAGCACTCGCAACCGGTGCTCAGCAAGGTTATATCTATCTTCGCGGTGAGTACCCGCTGGCTGCCGAGCGTGTTGCTCATGCCATTCACGAAGCGCGCGCTCACGGATTTCTCGGCAATAACATTCTTGGCCGCGGATTGAATTTCGACATCGAGTTGCGTAGAGGGGCCGGCGCTTACATTTGCGGCGAGGAAACCGCGCTTTTCAATTCCATTGAAGGATACCGTGGAGAGCCGCGCAATAAGCCTCCTTTTCCAACGCAGGCCGGACTTTTCCGCCAGCCCACCGCAGTCAACAACGTAGAGACCTTGATGAATGTCCCACAGATTATTCGTGAAGGTGGGGCCACCTACGGACAGATCGGTACGCAAAACTCTTCCGGCACGCGGGTTTTTTGCCTTTCAGGACACATTGTGCGGCCGGGCGTCTATGAGATTGCGATGGGCGCAACCTTGCGAAGCTTGATCGAGATGGCAGGAGGAGTCGCCGGGAATGGACGGCTTCAGGCAGTCTTGTTGGGGGGCGCCGCTGGAGCGTTTGTTTCTCCCAAGGAACTCGATACACCGCTCACCTTTGAAGGTACGCGTGCGATTGGCGCTACGCTCGGTTCCGGCGTGGTCATGTTGTTTGACGATTCCGTCGATCTGAAGCGAATCCTCCTGCGCATCGCCGAGTTCTTCCGCCAAGAGACGTGTGGTCAATGCGTTCCCTGCCGTATCGGTGTAGTGCGGCAGGAAGAGACGCTCCAGAGACTCATCGGTAGAGCCCCCATAGGATCTGCAAGCGACGAAATTATCTTGCTGCGGGAGATGGCGCAAGCCATGCGTGATGCCTCTATTTGCGGACTTGGCCAGACTGCGTCCAGCGCTCTCGAATCAGCTCTTCAACGGTGGAGTCTATTTTCATGAACAAGCCGGCTTCGGTAGAAATGCCGCCTGTCGCAAGCGCGCCCACAGAAGCGCCCCAGCCTTTGATTCCTATTCCTCGTGGTCCGGTTCCTATCGTGCCCGAAACGGATCAGCGGCGGATGATTGAGGTCAAGATCGACGGAAAAACTGTGGCTGTGCAGGAAGGCGCGACGATTCTTGACGCCGCTAAGAAACTGGGAATCGACACGCCGACGCTCTGTTTTCTCGAAAGCCTTACGCCGGTGAATGTGTGCCGCGTCTGCGTCGTAGAGTTGGAGGGCTCGCGCACTCTGGTCCCAGCCTGTTCGCGTAAAGTTGAGCCAGGCATGTCGATCAAAACAGATTCCGAGCGCGTGCGCCTGAGCCGCCGCTTGGTGCTTGAATTTCTCGGTTCTTCTGTGGATGTCTCGACCGCGCCCGCTTTCGCCGAATATGTAAAACGCTATGAGGCGTATCCTGAGCGCTTTGGTCCCAATCGCGCCACGGCGGCCCAGCCGCCTAAGATCGATAACGAACTGTATGTGCGCGATTACTCCAAATGCATCCTTTGCTACAAGTGCGTCGAAGCCTGTGGCATCGACGCCCAGAACACATTTGCCATTGCAGTCGCCGGCCGGGGTTTCACTGCCCACATAGCGACAGAATTCGATGTGCCCTTGCCCAACTCTGCTTGCGTCTATTGCGGAAACTGCATTGGTGTGTGTCCGACCGGAGCCTTGATGTTCAGAGTGGAATACGACATGCGCCAGGCCGGTACATGGGACCAGTCTCGCCAGACTGCTACCGACACTATCTGCCCCTACTGCGGAGTAGGCTGCGACCTTACTGTACACGAGCAAGATGGGAAGATCGTTGGGGTAACTTCACCTCTGGACCACAGCGTGACTCACGGCAATCTCTGCATCAAGGGACGTTTTGGATGGCAGTTTGTGGAGATTCAACCGGCGCCAAAGGACGGCAAATCCTCTACAGGGCAGCGCTGAGAGCCCTGACTTACTTCTTATTTAATTTCGTCAGGAAGTCCCCAAGCAAGAGCAACAGAAGCGTCAACGACCAGTGGTGGCATTCCTATTTGAGACCGTCGGCCATAGTTCACATAATCACGCGTCGTCCAACCGTCAAGATCGGGTTTAACACGTGCGCGAAGGGCACGCATCTCATTAACCGCGCTACCGGAACCAGAGAGCGCCTGTGTCTGCTGCTCAACTAAGCTCTGAACCCACTGCTCAAGGCTCAGACCTACAGCTTCGGCTTTCGCTTGCAGCGCCGCGGCTTGTTCGTCAGAAAGCTGAATGTTTACCGTCATGGCTTATAGTCTCTTCAGATTATAACCCGGGCTTGTCACTGTCTTTGAACGGTCTGGCTTTGCTTTGTTCATGCCATCTAAGATCCTGAAAAAATCATCACAATAACCATGGGATGGATACAAAACCGCCTGCGGACCCGCTCGGTCAACGCGAGCCAATCACCGGCCGACAACCCGGAAATTCGTTTTGCAGAGGCCGCCCGGCAGCGCTGGCAGCAACTTGGGGACGAGTTGAAGGCCGATCTGGCTGAATTTGGTTCGCATCAAAAAGGCACTACATTCGCTAATCCAAATGAAAACGAGTTTCGCATCAGCAACTCTTATTCCGGACTGGAAATCGCAATTTCTGCCGACTTCGATGCCCACATCGTCCGCTACGAATACTCGGCGCTTAATAAGAAAACCGCCGGAACTCCCGAGGGGGGAATGCTCTCCATGCGCCAGTCGCGTCGAGGAATGGTAGAGTTCTACTCTGCCGATGAGAGGCTTACGCCTGAAGAGGCACGGCAAGTTCTGCTGGAACCGGTGCTCTTCCCTACGAAGATGGCTGTCTCACATTCCTGAGACTCAGGCAGGCATGAGCGTTTTCACCAGTTCGGCCAGGCTGCGGACCTCTAATCCGGGCCGGGCATCGCCGGGCACAGTTGCGCCGGATCCTTGTTTGCCGAAACGGCGATTCACCCAGATATTCTTCAAACCAAGCGTGTTGGCCGGAGCAATGTCGTGATAAATACTCTGGCCCACATGCAGCATCTTTTCCTTAGGCACGCTCCCGCGTTTCATTGCTTCCTCAAAGTTTCTTAGCGATGGCTTATAACTCTGCACCTGTTGTGCGGTTACGATCATTGCAAATGGAGCTTGTAAAAGTTTTTGGCTGGCAGCGAACAGATCATCATCCGTGTTGGAGATAATTCCCAATCGATAGTGTTTTGCAAGCGTCTTTAGGCCTTCCACGCTGTCGGGGAAAGGAGGCCAGCGCTTCAGAGACTCCGCAAACTGCTGGCACTGTCCGGCAGAAAGCTGGACTCCCAGTCGTTTCCCCATCTCCTCGGCTGTGCGCGCGAGCACTGTCCGATAGGAAAGATAGGGTCCAGCTTCGAGCGTGACCTCGATTTCGCCATACATAACTAAGAGCGGCTCATCGGAAACCTGCGCGTGGTTGGGAAACAACGCCCGCAAGGCCGTGAGCATTCCCGTTTCCCAGTCGATCAACGTCCCGTAACAATCAAAGGTAATAAGTTCTACCGAAGACAAATCCATATTCGCCAATCATAATTGAAAGATGTTGAGAACCGCCTTAAAGTAAGAGCGCAGCCGACGTCCTGATTTCGGAGAAACTTAACATGCGAAAGATCTGTTGCCGGGCAAGCTTGGTGCTGGCATTCATCAGCATTGCCGGAATGGGGTTTGCCCAGGAGAACACTATATCTTTGAACGATTCTGTCCATGCCTACATTTCCCAGCATCGTTCAGCCATCTTGAACGAATTTGAAGAATTTCTTGCATTGCCCAATGTAGCCAGCGATGAAGCCAACATTCAAAAGAATGCCGGTGCCCTGGTGCAGATGCTGCAGAGGCGAGGATTGCAGACACGGCTCCTGACAGTTGAACATGCGCCGCCGGTTGTTCTGGCGGAGATGCCGGGCGATCCCTCCAAACGCACGGTCACGTTCTACGCTCATTATGATGGCCAGCCTGTAGAGAAAGCTCAATGGAAATACGATCCATGGAAGCCGGCCCTGGTGGGTAAAAATCCGAACGACCCGGCTCCGAGCGTTGACGATCCGGAAACGCGCATCTATGCCCGGTCATCCAGCGACGACAAGGCCGCAATCTTTGGACTGATTACCGCCCTGGATGCCATGCAAGCCGGCCACATTCCACTTTCCGTGAATCTGAAATTATTTTTCGAAGGAGAGGAAGAAGCTGGTTCGCCTCATCTGGCAGCCATCCTTTCGAAGTATGCCGACCAGTTGCAGTCGGACCTGTGGGTCATTTGCGACGGTCCGGCCAATCAGAACGGGTCGCCACAACTGATATTTGGCAGCCGGGGAGTCGTCACCGTCCAGATCACCGCGTTTGGTCCAAACCGTCCGCTGCATAGTGGACATTACGGCAATTGGGCCCCCAATCCGATCGTGGAGCTTGCGCATCTGGTTTCCAAGCTTCGTACGACCGAGGGCGAGATCACGATTCCCAATTTCTATGCTCCTGTCCGTGCGCTGACGCCGGGAGAGCAAAAAGCTCTGAAGGAAGTACCCAATATCGACGGCCAGCTTCGAACAGAATTCGGATTGGGACGAACCGAAGGTCATGCGTCCCTGGCAGAGCAGATTCTCAAGCCGGGCCTGAATCTGGACCGTATCGAGGGCGGTGGAAGCGGACCTAATCCAGCCAATGCAATTCCATCTTCAGCCACGGCTTACATCGACCTCCGAATGGTGCCGAACCAGACGCCGGAGATCGTCCGAAGTCAACTCGAAAACTACTTGGGCAAGCTCGGATATTTCGTGACAGCAAGACCTCCTATGGATTCAGAACGCGCGCAACATCCCCGTCTCTTGCAAGTGATATGGGGAGCGGGTTATCCGCCGCAGCGCACCGCCATCGATACGCCCGTTTCTCAGGCCTTCATTCAGGCTGCAAGAACTGTCGCGGGCAATACTCTGGTGCTCATGCCAACGCTTGGCGGCAGCACCCCGTCTTTTGTTTTTGAGCAGCAATTCAAGAAACCTGTCATCGGATTGCCGATTGCCAATTACGACAACAACCAACATGCTGCCAATGAAAACCTGAAGCTGAAGAATCTCTGGGACGGCATCGCCCTTTATGCAGGGATCTACGGCAAGCTGGGCGGCTATTGGAAGTGAGACCGCCCAGGTCCGAATTCTGTGAGTCAAAACCGCGCATGTTGAATCCAAGAGAACGGAAGACTATGTTGATAGGAGGGGGTTGTCATGCCGAGAATCAAGCCATTGGAACGCGGCGATGCGCGATGGAGCATTCGTTGGATTTATGGATTGGCCAAGCGCAAGTTTGGGAAAGAACTTACACCGCTGAAAGTACAGGCTCGAATCCCGGATATTTTGTGGGCGTCCTCGTTGATGAGCAGGTTCCTGGATCGCAAACATTACTTTCTTCACCGGCTTAAATCTCTGGTGCATCTGAGAACTGCGGCCCGCATAGGCTGCCCGTTTTGACTGGACATCGGCTCTGCCGTGGGCAGAAAAACTGGCCTGAGCGATGCGGAGCTGGCTGCTATCTCCAGCTTTCGCGATGAAGGATTTTCTGAATCGGAACAACTGTTGTTGCACTATGCCGATCAAATGACGGCCACCCCGGTGCATATCAACGACCAACTGTTCACCGCTCTCAAACAACATTTCGACGACGACCAGCTTCTGGAACTCACTGCCGACATTGCCCATGAAAACTATCGGGCGCGCTTCAACCATGCGTTGGAGGTCGACAGTGACAATCTATATTGTCCGTTGCCGGTGAGGGAGCCAGCCGTGAGCGCTCAACCAACGGCGCCGTTACGTTGAGCCGCATTGATTAGGACTACGATGGACGGTCCACATCGTCTACAAGAAATCTAGCTTGCTGCAGTTGAAGCCACGGGTGAATAGATAGGCAATTCCAGGACGATACGAGCGCCATTCGGCTCTTTGTTAACCGCGTAGATATCTCCGCCGTGCTCCTTCACAATGCCGTAGCAGATGCTGAGTCCGAGTCCCGTCCCTTTGCCAATCGGCTTCGTTGTAAAGAAAGGGTCAAAGGCGCGATTCAGATCGGCAAATCCTGGGCCGGTATCGTCGAAGCGCACCAGCACCCGGTCTCCCACGCGGGAAGCCTCAATGTGGATGCGTTTGCGGGAGGCGTGTTCCAAAGCATCAATGGAGTTGTTCAGCAGATTAAGCAGGATCTGCTTGAACTGATCTTCATCGAGGGCCACTGAGGGCAGGTTGTCCTCGATATCGATCTGCACTGCGATGTTATGGTTGCGCAGGTGATATTCGCGCAAGGAGACAACTTCCTGTAACAATCCCTGGATGTTGGCGGATTTCTTCTCCAAGTGGTTCTGCCGGGCAAAGCGCAACAGGTTCTCGATGATGCGCTTCATGCGCTGGGCTTCACGCAACAGTTTTTCCAGCTTGCGGCGGGAACTTTCGGCGGGGACTTCGTCGGTGAGAAGCTCGGAATATCCTACGATCGACGCCAAAGGATTGTTCAGCTCATGCGCTACTCCGGCTACCAGTTGACCAATGGCGGCCAGTTTTTCTGAACGGACCAGTTGGCGATGCAACGTAGTGTTATCAATGGTCACTGCGAGGTCGCCGGCTAAAAGTTCGATCTTCGACATCTCCTCGGCGGTTACCCGCGCAACATCGCGGGGATCGTCGAGTGAAATGCACCCTACGTGGGTTCCCCGCGTGGATTGCAGCGGCACGAACAGCTTGTTTCCATTCATCCAATAGGGATTTTGCGGATACTCCAATTTGCTGCGCACGCAATTGTATTTTTGCGCCTGCTCGGGCGTGAGTAGAAATGAATTCTGCCCGATTTTACGGCCGATGCGGGACATCTCCGGAAGAGCGTCGATCTTCCACTGGGTGCATTTTTGTTTGAGTTCGGCTGCGTCCTGTTCGTCCATTCCACTCGATCCCGCAACGAACAACGCGCGATCATCGCTAGTAAGCAGGATGACCGCCCGCTGGAAGGTACTGGTTTCAGTAATGGCGTGGGCGATATCGTTGCACAGCGAATTTACCTCCACTCCAGTCAGCAAGCGGGAGGTAATGCGCGCAAATTTCTGGAGTTGCTCATTGAGCTTGTGCTCCCTCTCACGGGAGGATTCCAGCACCGCAGATTTTTCTTCCAGTAGCGCCAGTATCATTCCAAACGCCACCAGGTATTTGGGAGTGTTCCAAAGCTCAGGGTTGATATGCGCCGACAGCGTAGCATAATACTTGTCCAGCAGCGCGCCCACCGGAAAGACCGCTCCCCACAATAGAAAGCCGCCCATGCTGGTGATTACACCCGGTGACCAGCGCCGGTAACGCCGTCGGAAGAGCACACCTGGAAGCGCAAACCCTCCAGCCAAGGTAGCGTTGAACCCGAAATCGTGATCGCCATGCCAGGCTCTGTAAATGGCCCACGTGCCCAGTACCAGACAAAACGGCAGCCAGAACAGCTTTTCCGGGTTGTCTTTGCGCCGGAAATACAAAGCGAAGACGGGTGCGCCGATAAACGAGGTGCACAGGCAAGCGATATAAAGCGGCGGAGCATTCAGGTTGAATGCAGTGGCAAACGAATAGATCAATACAGGCAAGCCGTTGAAGCACAACAGGCCAAACGTCCTCTTCTTGTCATCGTAGAACGTGGCGAGGGACGCAATGAAAAACATCGCCGAAAGCTGAAGCGCTCCGTAATCGAGGGAGAGGATTAACCCCAGAGAGAAAGGAGGGGGCCCTAATGGAATTTCTTTCGGCTCAAAACTTTGGGCGGCTACATGAACAAAAACCAATACCCAAGCGGCAATCCACAGGGTAAGCCGGGGAGATTTCATGTGGCGGCGCAGGCTCACGAAGATTCCGACCAGCACAGCCAGAAGTAAAATTGATGGAATTCTGTCCAGAAGCAACGCCATAAGAACACACGAACCCGTCCGCAGCATAACACAGTTCAAACCATTAGAAACAAAAGGCTTTGCATATGGACTAACCGAAGTAATCGCTGGCGGAAGCCATCAGACCATTTGGTTAAGTTGTGGTTACATCTGCCCCATCCCAAGATCGAAATCCCAGGTTTAATTCGGCTTTGAAGGTAGCAGCTTTCCCCCAGTTGCTGCCTCCTTGACGGGGATTTGCTTTACGAGTTTATTGGAATGTAACAAAGGAACTCATGGGAGATTCAGACATCCAGATGAAAGCGGCAGTTCTCACAATAGCGCAAGATATTTCCCGCCGACCTCTTCAAATCGCACAGGTCCCGCGACCGAATATCAAACCGGGTCGAGTGCTGCTGCGCGTGCGCGCCTGTGGCGTTTGCCGCACCGATCTGCATATCGTGGAAGGCGAATTGCCGCCGCTCCATCAAAGCGTTGTTCCAGGACACCAAATTGTCGGCGAAATCGTGGATGGAGCTACGCCTGAACTTCCCGCCGGTACACGCGTTGGGGTTTCCTGGATCGGTGGCGTCGATGGAACCTGCTGGTATTGCCAACGAGACTTGGAAAACCTATGCGATTCTCCTACATTCACCGGGTACACCGTTGATGGCGGCTATGCCGAATACGCGACCGCGCGAGCTGACTTTGTTGTGCCGTTGCCATCTGCCCTCGATGATTTGCAGGTAGCGCCATTGTTGTGCGCAGGCATCATTGGGTTTCGTAGCCTGCGCGTGGCCGGAGTCAGAAGTGGCGAGCGTGTAGGACTATTCGGTTTCGGAGCGTCGGCCCATCTGGCGATAGCGGTCCTTCACGCCTGGAAATGCGAGGTCTACGTTTCGACACGGGGCGAATCCCACCGCCGGCTGGCTTCGTCGCTGGGCGCCACTTGGGTCGGCAAGGAGAACGAGCAGCCGCCGGCAAAGCTCGACCGCGCCATTACCTTCGCACCCAGCGGAGATGTAGTTGTCGCAGCCCTCGCCAGCCTGCGCAAAGGAGGTGTCGTTGCCATCAACGCGATTCATTTAGATCGCATTCCGGAGTTCGATTATGACCGTCTGCTGTGGGGAGAGCGTCAGATTCGCAGTGTAACGAATATGACCCGCTCCGATGCTCGAGACTTCTTGCAACTCGCAAGCGAAATAAATCTTCGCCCAAAAGTGACTGTATTTCCACTCGACCAAGCCAATGAAGCCCTGCTCGCGGTGAAAAATGACGCTATCGACGGAGCAGCGGTCATCGAGCCATAAAGACTTAGAATTTTCTAAGCCTGCGCCATCAACTGCGTACTGAGTCGCCAATCGTTACTTAAGTTTTTTGTTGGCCTGCCGATTTGTATGTCTAGTCGGGAGGTAACGATGTTGCCGTCATTCAACCATTCACAGCCTGAAGTCATCTTGGTCGTCGACGATGTGGAGCAGAATCGATCTGTCATGGAACAGATGTTGACAGAGGAAGGATGGCATGTAGTCCATGCGGAAGATGGAGCGGCTGCATTGGAGAAGTTTGTGCGCCTCAAGCCGGATTTGGTATTGCTGGATGTCGTAATGCCGGGCATGAGCGGCTTCGAGGTGTGCCGGAGAATTAAACAAGACCCCGAGAGCCGTTTGACTCCTGTCATCCTTCTTACAGGTCTCTCAGAGGTCGAAGACCGGGTTCGGGGAATCGAGGCAGGGGCAGACGAGTTCCTGATACGTCCGGTAGAGCGCATTGAACTGGTGGCTCGCGTCCATTCGCTTCTGAAATTAAAGGCGCATACCGACGAACTCGAACGGGCCGAATCTGTATTGTTTGCGCTGGCTCTCAGCATCGAAGCGAAGGACCCTTATACTGAAGGCCACTGTGCGCGCCTCTCTGATTACGCCGTCCACTTGGGGACCCGTTTAGGGCTTTCCCAGGAATACTGCACCGCCCTGCGGCTTGCCGGCATCGTTCACGATATTGGCAAAGTTGGCATACCAGATTCCATCTTGCTCAAGCCGGGACCATTGAACAAAGACGAATGGGAAATAATGAAGGCCCACCCGGTGATTGGTGAACGCATCTGCGCGCCCCTCAAGTCATTCGGTCTGGTACTTCCCATCATCCGCCATCACCACGAAAAGTTTGATGGATCAGGTTACCCCGATGGTCTTCAGAGCCAGGAAATACCATTTACGGCCCGGGTACTGCAAATTGTCGATGTTTTCGATGCCCTGGTCACGGACCGGCCCTACCGCCGGGCGCTGCCAGTCAATAAGGCTCTTGAGATCATGAAATCTGAAGTTGAAAAAGGCTGGTGGGACAAAGGCATCTTCTATCAATTTTGCCTCCTCATGGAAGCACAGAGCACAGGAATAATGGAGATGTTTTCGGAAAGCATTTCATGTTGGTCGCCATCGCTTACCCAAGCAAGTGAAAGCAGGAGCCGTCATCTGTAATGCAAGTCTGGAGTTGATCTGAAACATTTGCAAATCGCTAGCCAACGCGCTCGCGCACAAAACGGTCCAAAGCAAAAAGCAGCTCCTCGCGATTGGAGTATGGGCCTGGGATATAGCCTTTCGAGGAGATGCCTTCTTGAGCCCGCTCTGAAAGCTCCCAATCCTGTTGGTTGGTGATATCCCAGAACTCCACGGCGTCTTTTGGATCGAAGTCTGGTTTCCTGATCTCATCGGGATGGAAATGCCACTCACAGATGATCTCGGTCTTGTCCGCACCTCGCGGCCAAATGGTAAGGGTCATCAAGTAATCGGGATGCAGATTGAGAAAGAAGTTCGGAAGAAGACAATAGTAGTAGATGTGGCGTGTGTCTTCGCTGGAGAGTCCGGGTAGGCAGCTTCTGTGGGTCTGCCCATCCATGGTCATGGTCTTGATGCCTTCCCGAAGGTCCATCCTTCCACCCAGGTAAGTAGGCTGAGGCGGTTCGTTGTCGCCGCTCATATAATGCGAGAGCTTCTGCAGCAAAGGGTGAACGATGGGACAATGCAGACACTCCGAGTAGTTCTGGATAATCAGCTTCCAGTTTGCCTTCAAGGTATAGATGCGCCGCTCGACCATCTGCAACTCTTCCATTCGCCATGGCTGGAACTTGGAGTCGAGACCGGCAAGGTGTTGCGGGAAAGGAACTGGATGAGGCGAGAGATTGATGAAGATGTGGCCGTCCCAGAGATCGGCAGCGATGCTGTTGAGAGGATAGTCGGCTTCGCAAAAGCCAGACACTTTATCCATGTGGGGAGCGCGGAGCAGAGCACCGTCGAGCCGGTACGTCCAAGCGTGATATCCGCACTGAATGCTGCCGTTAAAAGTTCCAGCTTCTTCCTTGCAAAGCATGGTGCCGCGATGACGGCAAACATTATGGAAAGCACGAATCCCTCCTTGCTCGTCACGCACAATGATGATGTTGGCGTTGCCGGCATGGCGAAGGAAATAGTCACCCGGGTTCGGAATCTGCTGCGCGCGTCCAGCACATAGCCACATGTCGAAATGAATAGCCTCCATCTCGCGCTGAAAATGATCCGGGTCCGTGTAATACCTCTGAGGAAGCGTTGT
>DASZFU010000162.1:0-54004 GCA_035939495.1 Candidatus Angelobacter sp.
AAGCTCGGATGAAAATCACACCCTATAATCTTCATAGACAGCTCCTTTCGTCCTCCGAGCTCTTGGTCTTAAAAGCAACCACAGTGTACGCGGTCGAGGGGAGCTGTCGTAGTCATCCAATCAAACGCAGCGCGGCAAGAATTCACAAGCCACGGATAAGATTGGCGCGGAGTGCGGGACCCCGATAATGTTTAGCGCTAAGTTGCAGATACGAGGTATTCTACCCGCGTTTTGTATCAATAGCGTTCTGAAATCAAGCCCCCTCCCCCACTGCCTTACCCTCTTTACTCTTAACAATGGCCGCCGCAATCACTCCCACAACGATGTATCCCACGACCAGCGTAAAGACGTAACCGGCAGTGTAGTTCCCCGGGAACCCATACCAATTCCAATAAGAAATGTTGGTAGTAATCGCAGCCCCGATACCAATCAAGGTCACAAAGCCAACGCGCGAAGAGAACCTCTTAAGCCGCACCTGGGCCAGCAAAAACACCGCAATCAGCGCCTGAAGAATGTTGGTTCCACCCTCAGTAAGTAACTGCCGCATAAACTGGCTATTTCCTATGGGGTGATAGACGATCACGCCCTGCGGGCCGGAAGCAGCCTTTCGCTGAACTTCCGGCATGGCCGCTTCTTTTTGAGCGCGCGTAGCATCGGCCGGGAGACCGAATCCCGGAAAGATGTAAAGTCCAGGTTCGGGCATGTTGGCATGCATCGTCGCCAGCACTGCCGCTTCGTTAGGAATCTCGCGAAGCCCAATTTCCCCCAAGGGAAGCAAATCATGCGCAACGAAGTTCCAAACAAACATCGCTATGCCGCCCAGGATCCCCGCAAGTAAAACCCTCTTGGCCATAATCCCTCCTCAGGTTTGATTGATTTTCCCTGTATCCTCATACGAAGAAAGCCAAGAGTCAATAAAAATTAAAATCTCGTGCCCATCAGCGAAATCTGCGGCCAACATCGCCCAAATGAATTCGTGTTCATTCGCGCAAATTCGTGGCTTAAAGGTTTTTAGCTGATATTCCGTTTTGCCAGCAGATAAGCCCGCATCAATGGTGTGAGATCGCCATCCAGCACCCGGTCTACATCGCCGATCTCCAGTTTGGTGCGGTGGTCTTTCACGATCCGGTAAGGATGGAGCACATAAGAGCGAATTTGGGACCCGAAATCGATATCGAGTTTTGAGTCTTCCAGTTTCTTGCTGACCTCTTTCTTCTTGGCCAGCTCAAACTCGTAAAGCTTCGATTTCAGCATCTTCATCGCGCGCTCCCGGTTTTTGTGCTGGGAGCGCTCGTTCTGGCAGGCGACCACGAGGCCTGTCGGGATGTGCGTAATGCGGACTGCGGAATCCGTGGTGTTCACGTGCTGGCCGCCCTTGCCGCCCGAGCGGTAGGTGTCGGTCCGTATTTCTTCAGGCTTGATCTCGATCTGGATCGAATCGTCGATTTCCGGAGAAACGAAGACACTCGCAAACGAAGTATGCCGGCGCTTCGCCTGGTCGAAAGGCGAGATACGCACCAGGCGATGAACACCGATCTCGCTGGTCAACAGACCGTATGCGTATTCTCCGGTCACCGTGAAAGTCGCCGACTTGATTCCGGCTTCTTCCGCCGCCTGGTATTCGTTCAGATCAACCTGGAACCCTTGCCGTTCCCCCCAGCGCAGATACATGCGCAGCAGCATCTCGGCCCAATCCTGCGACTCGGTTCCTCCAGCGCCCGGATGGATGGTCACGATTGCATTCAGCCTGTCATTCTCGCCGGAGAGCAAGGTCTGCGTCTCGACCTTGTCAGCCAATTCGCGCAGGTCGGTGATCTCCTTGCGCAGATCTTCGGTGACAGCTTCACCTTCACGGGCCAGATCAAAATAGGCGGCAATGTCTTCGGCGCGGCGAGCTAAGTTGGCGTCGATGGCCAGCGACTCTTCCAGTCGTTTACGCTCGCGCATCAGTTGCTGGGAGCGGATAGGGTCCGACCACAGGTTGGGATCAGCGGAAATCTTTTTTTCGACTTCGTCTAATTGGGAACGGAGAGAGACAGCGTCAAAGATAGCTCCGAAGGTCCTGGACTTTGCTTCGGACAGCCGAGTATTCGCGTTCTAGTTCTTCCACCATGGTTTCCACTCATGTGGCGCGG
Source organism: Candidatus Angelobacter sp. (assembly GCA_035939495.1). GTDB lineage: Bacteria > Acidobacteriota > Terriglobia > Terriglobales > Acidobacteriaceae > Angelobacter. The sequence goes on from DASZFU010000162.1 coordinate 2,136, forward strand.
GCTTCGAGGGTCGTCCGCGCAGAGATTCGAAAGCGTGCAAACAACGCTAATAATGAGATTACCACACACCCCCACGCGAATACATCGCCGTTGCGGCTGTAGAATGTGCTCTCCGTATCGATAGCAAATGGCGCAACCAGCGCGGTCCTCACGTTTCTCTCGGCTTTCTTGACCACTCTTCCCAAGGGATCGATGGAAGCCGTAGTTCCGCTATTGGTGGAAAGCAACAGCCAACGGTGGTTCTCGATTGCCCTCATGCGGGTCATGTCCAGATGCTGAAATGGCGCGCTGGTCTCGCCGTACCAGCCATCGTTGGAAATATTGATAAAGACCTGCGCTCCGTTATTGGCAAAGTGCCGGATCTCGCCGGGGAAGACCGATTCGTAGCAGATAAACACCCCAACCTTTGTTCCATTCAAGTCGAATACTTTTCGCTCCGTGCCGCGGGCAAAGTCACCGACTTCGCGGGTCAACTTGCTGGCGAAAAACAGCAGGCTTTGCATCGGAATGTACTCGCCAAACGGAACCAGATGGATCTTGTCGTATTGTCCAACGATATTTCCCTGAGGATCGATGACCAGCGCCGAGTTCAAGAGCTGAGAGGGGTGCTCGGGGCCGTGAGATTCCGTCTGCCCCAGGCTGCCGGCGATCAGTGCGGAATTGGTTTGCTTCGCCAGGGCCTCCAACCGCCGCCGCAATTTCGGATCGTTGATGAAGAACGGAGCGGGCGACTCCGGCCAAATGATCAACCCTGGACTACCATCAGGATTTTTGGGGCTTGCTTGCAAGGTGATTTGTGAAAGTTCCTCAACCGTTCGCTCGTAAAAATCCGGGGTCCAGTCGGCATTATTCAGGACTGGAATGTTTTGCTGGACCATGACAGCTTCGCGGTCGGCTGGCAACGGGGCAGGTTTGGCGAAGACTCCAATCTGTAAGATAACAGTGGCAGCCAGGGCGGAGATGAGCAGGTTTACCCGTCGCCGTCCATGCAGCAGCAGGCCCAGTACAAACGCGCAATTGACCAGCATGACCGCGAATGAAAGCCCGTAGACCCCCGTGACTTCCGCGATCCGGGTAAACGGAACATTGTCGACTTGAGCATTGCCGAGCGGATTCCATGGAACGCCCACCACCCGCTCCCGGAAAAACTCCAGTGCCGTCCAGAAGACCGGGGCCAAAAGCAACGGCCGTCTGTTGCCCAAAGTGGAGCGCCGGGCCATCAAGACGACCAGCAGGCCAAACACGCCATGATGCATGCCCATGATGAGGCAAAATCCCAGCATGATGAGAGCTGCCGGCAGCACTCCCAGATTTCCATAGCCGTGCATCACCGAATAAATCCAGTAACACGTGCCCATGTACCACACGACTCCGCTGATCCAGCCAATCACGAAGCCTTGCCAGAGAGTGAATTGCCGTAGTGACCGCCCTTCGGAATCGAGTAACTCTCCTTCACCTCCGCGGCCTCGTAACAGGACATACAGCAGCGGGACGACAGCAATCCAACAGAGAAAATAGAGCCTGGGGTTAGGAAAGATAACGATTTGCAGCCCCGCAGAAAGCAGGGCAAAAAGCAAAGCTCGAGGCGGGATATTGGGCACAATCCGTATTCTACCGGGAGTAATGCTGGAGCTTCCATCTACCTTGACGTGGTTTTTTCAATTATGCCAATTATGAAATTTTGGCAATTTTGGCAATCCGCAAAACTGTTTTGGTTGTGGCTCGGCTAAGTTGTGCACTCAGTCCCTGTCGAACAAAACATGTATGTCCCCGACGAATGCCCAGATGGCAACCACGAGTGACCCGAGCATGCCCAGGAAAAACAGACATTCCAGGAAGCGCGCGAGATAATGAAGAACCATTGCAGCCTCAAGGGCTTCACCTTATCTGGTAAGGCATAAAGAAGTTGTAAGGGTTCCATAAAGAATACATAAAGCTTTGGGGGGTATTTCGATATCCAACGCTCCGGGGTAACACTCGAAATCCCTGAATCCACGCCGCTTTGATTCGTCCAGATTACAGGACTACAATGATTCGGTGCATTTTCTGATCAGATTTCTCCTCCCCATTTTCAAATATCTCTTTTTCGCGGGCATGATCGGGTCTGTGCCGGTGATCATCATCACTGCGATCAAGACCGCCGGGAGTATGCTGGAAGAGGATTCGAACGGCCAGAAAAATTCCGCCTCATGAAAGGAAATCTCAAGCTCTGAGACGCTTTGAATATGCATTTGTTCGATCCATGCATTCTCAGCGGTCGTCGGCTATTTTGAAGCCATGTCATCCGGGTCCCAGATAAGCTCGCCTCCATTGAACCGGGTCCGCATCGTCGTCGCTACATCGGTGATGCTCACGTTCATCTCTTATTGGCGTGCAGCCGCCATTGTGTTGAACGATCTGGGGTCATCCGCGTTTTATGCAGGAGGCATTGCCGAGCAAGCCGTCGGCAAATCCGCGCCGTGGTTCATTCTAGGCGTGATGCTCTTCGCCTTCGCCGTACGTTCCGTCTACGTGGAAAGCTGTTCGATGTTCACCCGGGGGGGCGTTTATCGTGTCGTCAAAGAGGCCTTGGGCGGGACTCTGGCCAAGATCAGCGTTTCCGCGCTGATGTTTGATTACATCCTTACCGGCCCCATTTCAGGCGTCTCGGCCGGTCAGTACATTGCCAGTCTGATCAACGAACTCTTCGCCGCTGCCGATGCTCATGGCTGGATTCCCAAAGCCATGACCGCCCTGTTTCATGGCACGCCACATATCAATGTGAACCATGCGGCTGCGGCCTTTGCCGTCCTTGTGACGGTTTACTACTGGTGGCAAAACACCAAAGGAATCGAAGAATCCAGCGACAAGGCCCTCCGCGTCATGCAGATCACGACCGTGATGCTGGTGATCCTGCTTGTCTGGGCGTTCATCACAGTCCTCAAGAAAGGCGCACAGTTACCGCCACTTCCGTTACCCTCGAACCTTCATTTCAGCGATGAAGCTCTCGGCTTCCTGAAGCATACAGATCTGGCCAAAGCCTTTGGAGCATTTGGAATTCTGATCGCCTTCGGTCACTCGGTGCTGGCCATGAGCGGTGAAGAATCCCTCGCCCAGGTGAATCGCGAGATTGCCAGCCCCAAGCTCCGGAACCTCAAACGGGCGGCGCTCATCATCGCAGTATTTAGTTTTGTCTTCACCGGCATCGGCTCCATGCTGGCCGTCATGATCATCCCGGATGAGGTGCGCGTGCCTCTCTATAAGGACAATCTGATCAGCGGCATGGCAATGTTCATGGTCGGCCCGCATGTGCTTAAGTTGGTCTTCCGCGTGTTTGTCGTGGTGGTGGGCTTTCTGATTCTTTCCGGTGCGATCAATACTTCGATCATCGGATCGAATGGTGTGCTCAACCGTGTTTCCGAAGATGGAGTACTTACCGACTGGTTCCGCCGGCCACATAAGAGATTTGGAACCAGCCATCGCATTGTCAACCTGGTCGTCGGACTGCAACTGCTCACGATTCTGGCAAGCGGCGGCGATGTCTATGTGTTGGGCGAAGCCTACGCCTTCGGAGTGATCTGGAGTTTCACGTTCAACTCCTTGGCCATGCTGGTGCTCCGGTTTAAGTTTACAGGCGAGCGTGGGTGGCGTGTGCCTCCCAATGTTCGCATTGGAAAATATGAAATCCCGCTCGGCTTGCTTTCCGTCCATTTTGTCCTGCTCTCGACTGCCATCGTCAATCTTTTCACCAAGAGAGTTGCGACCATTGCCGGACTGGTGTTTACCCTGGCATTCTTCCTGATTTTTCTGATCTCGGAACGGGCGAACAAGACCAAGTTTGCCCAGGCCGAACGGCAGATGAAAGAGCATTTCCACCTGGTGCAGCAGGAAACCATCGACCGTACCGGCATTGAGGTCCGTCCGGAAAACGTCCTGGTGGCGGTGCGCGACCACAACAACCTGAACCATCTGCGATGGGCCATCAAGGGCACCGACACACGCGATACCGATGTAGTGGTCATGGAAGCCCGCCTGAGCAGCTATGGCAGCGCTGAATATGACGTTTCCATGGAACAGATCTTCAGCGACTACGAGCAGCTCCTCTTTACCAAGGCGGTCTCGGTGGCCGAGAACCTCGGTAAAACCATTTCCTTGCTGGTGGTGCCGGCGCGCGATGTCTTCTCTGCCATCGTGCAGACTGCTAACTCCCTCGAATCTTCCGCCGTAGTTGCTGGAATTTCCAGCAAGTGGAGCGGGCCGGAGCAGGCTTTCCGGTTGGGTCAGGCCTGGGAAGCAATGCCCGAACCGAAACGCCAGTTTGTCTTCCAGGTGGTGCATGAGAATGGCACAGTCGAAAGTTATCGTATCGGCCCGCATACGCCCACCATGAAGACCGAAGATGTTCACCTGGTCCACAAAATCTGGCTGGACATGAAAAAGCATCCGGGCACTGACGACATCCACCACTCCGATATCGTCACCCTGGCGCTCACACGCTTGGCCAGAGACTACAACCTGGATAGAGAAGATGTCCTGAAAGTTTTGAAGAGGGCCACACCCAAGACCGCCATGCCCAAACCGTCAGGCCACGTCGCCGAACCCGACTCCGGCGAGCCCCAAACCCGAACCGACGGCCGTCGCGAACAGCCCATGCCACCAATGACCGGCCCAAAGTAGCATTCAGAAGCTCCCACAAACGTGTAGCGCAGCAGCGCGTTCCTGAGCAGCCGATGGGCCTCCGGCCTAATATGAGCGTGGTCGCGGTACGGTTGACTCATCAGACCGCACGAATGGCACGTAGGGCAAATATCTGGACCAAAAATAAATGGACCCAAAAATCTGCCGCGTGTTCATCGCCCCCCTGGAGGAACGTCTTCAGGTCTTTGGCGGAGGATGGCGGTACAGGAGGTCCGCCCGCCGGGATATCAGATGTGCCACGCTGGCGATGGCGCTACCTGACAGTGCCCCTTTTCTTTTGTCCGCGCCTACTGACCGAATCTCTGCCATTCGCCGCTTTCCGGCTAGACTTCTTCTGCCATTCCGGCGGAAGTTCGTCGTCTTTCACAGGAGGATTCCCTTTGCCGGCGTGTTCGAGAATCCGCAAGGTTTCGGCACGATTGGCACGGCGGCCCCTCTCTCGGAAATACTCCTCCGTCCGCAAGGCGGAAACCTTTTCCGCCACTGCCACGTTGATGAGCTGGTTTAGAGCTACGCCTTCCAATTCAGCAGCCTTGCGCAACTCCTCCATCAAGGAAGGCTGTAATCGCAATGCAAAATTACTTCGTCTCATGGGTTCAAACTCCTAATTTGGCGCAGGGCCGTCGCCGGCAGAATCACGGCACAACTAAAGCCTTTTATTCCAGGCGCAAAATCACGCTGATTGAATGTCACAATTGCGCTGGCACTCCCGTTTACTGCCGTTTCCAATACCATGTCGTCATCAGGATCGGATAGCCTTGGCCGCCATCGGAACGCAAGCCGAACCGGCCTGGCTACTGCCGCCAGGTCATCTAGGACATGGCTGGCCTCGGCACTACTCAATCCACTTGCTGTCAGATGTTGTGGTCGAGTCAGTACCGCTTCGTACTCAAGTATGAGCGGAACTGAGAGCAACAATTCAAATTGCTGATTCAAAGCAGCCAGCAAAAGCTGGCGGGAAGCTCCCTTGTCGCTCCTCAAGGCCGCAACTATCACGTCAGTGTCAAGAACGTAAGAAGCTGCCACGTCGATATGATATTGCAGGCAATATCACTAAATCAAGCGATTTCAATATTGCGAAGTTCTAAAAAAGTGCGAAGAATAGGGGGGCCATATTCTCCGCATAGGTTGCGTATTTTAGGCTTGAGCCTGCGGAGAATATGGATTATATTATCCGCATAATCTGCGTAGAATAATTGTGCGATCTCCGCAAAGGACCAAGAATGAAGTACATCCATGAGCAGCCGGGCTGGCCGAAATTCCGCTGGAACCAAGGCAAGCTAGCCGCACGGTTGGCGGAAGTCCGCCACCGGCAAGGCCGCCTTGTGGGCCGCATGGAGGCGCTGGGCTTTCCCTTCCGGACAGAGGCGACCTTGCAAACGCTCACCCTTGACGTTCTGAAATCCAGCGAAATCGAAGGCGAAAAGCTCAACCCGGAGCAGGTCCGTTCTTCCATTGCCAGGCGCCTGGGGCTGGATATCGGCAGTGCCGTTCCCGCAGACCGCCACACGGAAGGCGTTGTCGAGATGATGCTTGACGCAACGCAGAATTTCGCTAAACCGTTAAGCACTGAGCGCCTGTTTGGCTGGCACGCAGCGATGTTTCCAACCGGCCACAGCGGTATGCACAAAATCATCGTAGGCGCATGGCGCGACGACTCTAAAGGACCGATGCAAATCGTCTCGGGACCGATTGGCCGCGAGAAGGTTCATTTTGAGTCGCCTAAAGCCGAGCGCCTCGATGGCGAAATGCGAAGCTTCATCGACTGGATCAACGCCAAAGACCAGCTCGACTTTGTTCTGCGCGCAGCACTCGCGCATCTATGGTTTGTCACTATCCATCCCTTTGACGACGGCAGCGGCCGCATTGCCAGAGCGATTGCCGACTGGGTTCTTGCACGCTCCGAAAACAGTCCACAGCGCTTCTACAGCATGTCGGCGCAAATCCGGCAGGAGCGGAACGACTACTACAGTATCCTGGAACGCACGCAAAAAGGCACGCTCGACATCACAGAATGGATGGCATGGTTTCTTGATTGCCTCGACCGAGCGATTTCGGGCACGGAGAAGACGCTGGCGGATGTCTTTCGTAAAGCGCGGTTCTGGGAGATAATCGCTGCCAAGGAGATCAATGACCGGCAACGTCTCATGCTCACCAAGCTTCTCCACGGCTTCGAGGGAAAACTCACATCGAGCAAATGGGCAAAACTCACAAAGTCTTCCCAGGACACAGCCTATCGCGATATTGAGTCATTAATTGAACAGGGTCTTCTTGCCAAAAATCCCGCCGGCGGCCGCAGCACCAGCTATTCCCTCGTTGAATAAGAGCCTATCAGCCAAAACCTACTTCGCTCAGTCCAGAGCGGCGCAACGATGCGACGGCGCAGATGCTTTGAGGCATGGTTACCCATGCAGTTAAATGGATGAGATCATTTGCTCAAGAAACTGGTTCCGTTCTTCATCTGTACCCCAGCCGCCCGATACCAAGCCGCATTTCTTGCATTCCATTACGTATGGATACAGCCGGGCATATTGCTTTTCCGCCAGTTTGATCACTTGTCCGGAGCAGCGCCCGCAGACGAATTCCTTGCCGGCGGCTGTGGTTCGGGCGGTAAATTCAATCTTAGGCATGGATACATTCCGCGATCCGCGATCTTGCAAGAATTCAAGATGGAACTGCGTCCGGCACTTGCAGTTCAGGCATCGGTTTGGCCATGAATAGCCGGCGACACGGCCTGGCCAGCCAGCGCGCCCATTGATTCGCCTTACTTCTGCGCGCGCTGTCGGTGGCGATGCCCGTACTCGCATACATTTGCCGGTACAGCTTGGAGATGAAAATGAAGGCCAGGCGTGCCTTCAGAGAAGGGGTACAGCGGGAGCGCTTCCAAATGGAGCTGAAACTATAGAAATTGTCCCAGACCCATTGCGTCCTGTGCCGCATTTCTTCAGAACTCATGACCGGATGCGGCATGAACATCTTCGGCCTGACCTCAGGAGGAGTGAGCCAGTAGCGCGTGATCGGCACGCCGTGCACCCGCGCCTCTTCCGGTTGTGCCTTCTCCCACCGGTCAAAGTCCACGGTGCCCGGAAAAGGAGTGAGCATCACAAACTGCGCAAAGGTCAGACCGGCTCGATGCGCAACATCGAGGGTGGCCGCAAAGGTTTCCGGCCGGTCCGACGATAATCCAAAAATGAACGAACCCAAAACATGGATGCCGTGGTTCTTGAATTCCTGCAACCTCCCGACGAGATTCTCTCCGAAACAATTAAAGTCTTTGTAGACGGCCTTCAGCCCCTCGGGAGTAACGGCTTCTACGCCTACCAGCGCGCCTTTGATGTGCGCTGCGCGCATGGCATCGAGAAACTGAGGATCCTCCGCAGCTTCCATGGTTATCTGGGTGAAGAAGATCATATCTTCGGGCAACGCCGCCAGGCGCGACATCAGCTCAAATCGTTCCCGTCGAATGCCTTTCAACTCCGCCAGTCTTGGAATATTATTCTGCCTCTCAGCCAGTTCCATATCCGTGAGCGACACGGGATAGAAATTATCATCGGCCAGAGCGATAAAACGATAACCGAGACGCCGCAGCTCAACAATTTCCTGTATCACTGTGTCGGACGCCCTTTGCCTTGGTTGCTGGCCGTCGGTGCGCCATACCGAGCAAAAGGAGCAATGCTTAGGGCATCCCCGCACAGTCTGCACGGAGGCCCACATGTAACGGTCTTTGGGCAAGAGACCCCAGCGTGCGGCTTTGAACTGGTCAGCGCTTACACGACCGCCTTCATAGATACGCTTGAGCGCGCCGGCACGGCAATCCATGAGGGCCTCTCCCCAAGCGCGGTCGCCATCGCCTTTTACCACTGCATGGGCCCCGCCCTGGTTAAAGGCTTCCTCCGGGTACAAAGTGGAATGAATGCCACCGAAGATTACGCTGGCGCCGCGCTCGCGGGCCTCTCGCCCGAGGCGATAGCCACGCAAGGCATTACCGGTATGAATTCCTATCCCCACCACATCGCCGGGAGCAATGCTCAGCGGGTCCAAATGCTCCAGAGTCTCATCGCAGATGACCGGATCGCCAAATGATTCGGGCGTCGCAGCCGCGAGAACATAAAGCCAGCGCGGAGTAATCACCGCGGTTCCGAAAGAGGTGTCGCTGGGATTTACAAGATGCACTCTCATCATGGGTAGTCGAATCCAGCCTGCCTTTCAATATTTCTGGGTCAGAGCGCGCGTCGAATGGCTTGCAAGAGATCATCTTGAAAAGATTCGCTGGTAAATTGCAAAAGCGCGAGTTGCTGGTGCAAGTCCCCAAGAATCACTTCCAACCAGCCCGCCTGCACATCGCCATTTTTCAAGAATGGATCGCAGATTATATAGAAATTCTTGTTCTCGATGGTGAAATAAATCCTGCCTCGTACGCCTGTAACCTGCGCCCTCGTATCGAGAAGACCTGGACGCAGGCATTCATTAGATTTTGAACCGTCGGATGCCAACAATCTGTTCAAAATTGCACACCTTTTGCGAAAGGGGCTGATCAAGGCACTTCGCGGGTCAAGGTATCTAAAAATAAGGGAATCCTTCCCGAATGGTATAGCTCGGATCGCTGTCAACCATAAACTTCCGTCACAACTCTGAAAGTGCACACCGCAAAATGCCCTCTCACCCCAGGTCACCATGCATCTCCGGCATCCGCATACCTTCGCCCCTGCAAAACTAAGGCGATTTGCGACAGAAACTAACTAGATATCCTCGGTACCTGTCGTTATTTCGGGGCTGGCAAGCTAGAATGCTTGTTACTTCACAGCCGCCTCAAATGAGTTCAGCGCTTTCTGCAGAGATGCTTCGTTTTCCACATTCACACAACTCTGGGCACGATCAATCTGGCGCATCAATCCCGTAAGGACTTTGCCCGGACCTACCTCGATGAAGCGTTGCGCTCCGAGTGCAATTAGCTTCTGGGCGCAGCGTGTCCACTGCACGGCGCCAGTTACCTGCTGGATGAGAGCCTGCCGGGAAGCCTCTGCGGAGGTCTTGGGCTCGCCGTCGATGTTGGCGATCACTGGAACTTTTGGATTATTGAACTGAAGACCGCCCAGGTCTTTTGCCAGGCGGTCTTGGGCTGGTTGCATCAGTGCGCAATGAAAAGGAGCGCTTACCTGGAGAATCACTGTCTTCTTTGCGCCGCGCTGTTTAGCCAACCCTGCCGCGCGTTCGACCGCGGTCTGATGGCCGGAAATCGCAACCTGCTCGGGTGAGTTGATGTTCGCAGGCGATACCACTTCGCCCTGTGCGGCTTCAGCACAAACTTTCTCGAGTTCAGCAATATCCATGCCCAGAATTGCAGCCATGCCACCCTGGCCGGTTGGGACAGCTTCCTGCATGTACTTGCCACGGTTACGGACGGTTCGCACCGCATCCGCAAACGCAAAAGTGCCTGCGGCAACATGAGCGGAATATTCGCCCAGGCTGTGTCCCGCGACGAACTGCGGAACGATTCCCTTTTCCTGAAGCACGCGATGCACTGCCATGCTCATTGTGAGAATCGCCGGCTGGGTGATCTCGGTCATCTTGAGCTGCTCTTCAGGCCCTTCAAAGCAAAGCCGGGAGATCGACATGCCCAGGGCTTCATCCGCCTCTTGGAAAGTTTGGTGCGCGGCCGGATAGAGGCTTGCAAGTTCCTTTCCCATGCCAACTGCTTGCGAACCTTGTCCGGGAAACAGAAAAGCAATTGAAGATAAGGTCATAGATGGCGATTTGTCTATCCGAGGCTTTGGCTGAGGAGAGAGCCGGTGAGTTCCATCTCAATGCGCTCATTGATGCCGGACTCTGCAAACTGCGTGGTCACCCGAATCGCATTTTTAATGGCGTTCGCGTTGGAGGCGCCATGACCAACGATGGCAACACCTCGAATGCCGAGCAGCGGAGCGCCGCCATATTCGGTATAGTCCAGGCGTTTTTTGAAGTCGACGAAAGCCCTTCGGGAAAGCAGGGCTCCTACCTGAGAGGTGATCGTGGAGCGTAGCGATTCTTTCAGGAGAACCCGCACCGCCTCAACCAGGCCTTCGGAGATCTTCAAAGCAACGTTGCCGACAAATCCATCGCAAACGATCACATCGACGCGGCCATTGTAGAGATCACGGCCCTCTACATTTCCGATAAACTCGAGCGGCAATTCCTTGAGCAGGGCATAGGCTTGGCGCGTGAGTTCATTGCCTTTGCTTTCCTCCTCGCCAATAGAGAGCAGCCCTACCGTCGGTCTCTTTTTGCCGAAGATGGCGCGATAGTACATATCGCCCATAATCGCAAATTGGGCGATATTTTGGGGCTTGCAATCTACGTTGGCCCCTACGTCAATCAGGATGCAAGGCGTGCCGGCCGAAGTGGGAAACACCATGGCCAAGGCAGGCCGATCCACTCCGGGCAGTGCCCCCATCACCATTTTGGCGGCAGTCATGGCCGCGCCGGTGTTGCCCACCGTGACAAAGCCGGATGCTACCTTGTTTTTCACCAGGCGCAAGCCTACATGCAGGCTGGAGTCGCGCTTGCTGCGGACTGCCTGAACGGCCTTCTCATGCATGCCGATGACTTGAGTGGCATTGACCACTTCCACCGGAAGATATTGAGCAGACAAATGGCTTCGTAATTCGCTTTTCAGCCGCTCTTCAGGGCCAATCAGCAGAATTTTCACGTTGTAATGCCGCGCAGCCAGCAACGCCCCTTCAATCTCCGGCTTGGGAGCCCGGTCCGAGCCCATTGCGTCGACAGCGATAACGGTTTGCATTGAGTTACAGGATTAGCTTGCTTCCTTGACTTCTATAACTTCACGTTTCTTGTAGTGGCCGCACTTCGGACAGACGCGATGAGGCAACTTCTGCTCGTGGCAATTCGGACATTCCGATAGTGACCTGGAGGTGAGAAAATCGTGTGCGCGGCGCTTCGAGGTGCGGGCCTTGGAGTGCCGCCGTTTTGGATTTGGCATCGTAAACCTTTCTTTAATTCAAATATCTTTGCTCATCGTTCGAGCTTTTTCCGAATATCTTCGAGCGCCGACCAGCGTGGATCGGTCATGGTGCTTACGCAATTGCACGTTTCCAGGTTCAGGTTACCTCCGCAATGGGGACAAAGCCCCTTGCAATCGCGACGGCAAACCTGTTTGACCGGGAGCGCCAGCAAGACCTGCTCTTTCAGCACATCTTCCAGCAGCAATCCTTCTCCCTGATAGTAACCGATCTCAGTCTCAGCGCGGCTGATGGATGATTCGTCAGCAACGGCATCTACGCCCTGGGGCCTGTATACCAGGTCGAAATTCTCCTGCACGCGATAGGGCACCGGATCAAGGCAGCGGGCACACCGAAATTCCACCTGGGTAGAAAGACCGCCCACGAGCCGAATGTCTTCGACGAATTCTCCGGCACCCCGGTTTTCCCGCAGAAGCTCGACTCGTCCTGAGCTTTTCAACGGAGTCTTCTGCTCCACTTCGTCACCTAGAGCGATGGCGCCGGGCTGGAAGCTTTCATCAAATTCAATTTTCCGGAGCGCAAGGTCCTTTATTTTGATTAACATACAGACTACTCCGGATTACTGAATTCCGAGCAGACATCGGGGGATGACACGGGAGAACAGGTTTTAGAATAAAGGCCGAGAATACAGGGTGTCAAGGAATGACCACAGCGGCGGAGAACCGCCGCTGTTTTAAGGCCAAGCAAACGGAATGGTTAGAGGTTGTTGCGTAAGGTCTCGGTCCCGGTAGGCTCCTGCTGGCCGCCGACAAAGCGTTCAGCCTGGCCTCGGATCGCGGAGACAGTCGACCGCACGCGCTCTTTGCCCTGATCCACTAGATCACGTGCGCTATCCGCCAAGTCACTGGCGCGCTGCGACAAATTGTTGCGGGTCTCCTCTCCGCTCATAGGAGCGAAAAGTACACCCAAACCAATGCCAATACCTAATCCTGCCAAGAAAAATTTCATTTGCATGCTCCTGCTGGACTTAGCCCAGTTGACGACTCTCTTGTCGCTTAAAAAGAAAGATGCGAGTCTTCCGGCAAAGGTTTGAGCCAGAGCGACTGGATAAATTAGTCAGGGTGTGACGCCCACCGGACACTCGATGTCCTTGCCGTTCTGGTCGATGCAAAGCGATTTGGCGGTGAGCGGCAGGATTTGCAAAGACTTCAGGAACTCGATGATGCAATCCTGGTCACGCTTGGTTGAGGAACGAAACGCCACACTCGACTCCAGAGCTTCTCCCGCATGGGCAAGCACAGCCTCGCGCATGGTTGTGTACATGCCGTGGTGTCCGAACGAATGCTGGTTCGCGATGCCCCAAAGCTTGCGCGTGAGAAATTTGGAGTTGCCGGCAAAGAAAGCCGCAGTGCCGGGAGTCTGATTCATGTCCAGCGCCTCGCGGTTGGGGTCGCTGGGGCCGGTGGTGATGTCGTGCAGCTTGAGGTCGGTGTAGGCTGGCACATAGACGGTTCCATCCGAGGGCCTTGGCTTTAATCTGGGCTGCGGCAGATCGTCGCTGGTGAGATCAATATTCAGCGCCGGAACCTCGCCGGCACGGATGTTGCCGTGCGGGTTGTAAGGACCAGGTTCGGTGAAGATCCAGCCTTTGCGGTCGAGCGGCAGGCTCTCGATATGGCACTTGGTGCAGCCCATCGCCCGAAATTTCTGCTCGCCTTCTATGACGGCGGCCTGAATCTCGGGATCGGTGTTGATCACACGTCCGGGAACCGGAAGTGTAGCTTGAAAAACAGTTGCGGCGGTAACATCGGCGCGTGTCAGTTCGTTGACGAAGCCATCGCCATCGGCATCCACGCCCACTCCAAACCGCTCTTCGGATTGGATTCCGTGATGGTGGTTAAACGCGTTGTTGGTAAACTCCCGCAGCGAAATCACATTCCCCGCCTGGTGCAGTGGACGAATAATCAAAGTAGGCGGATCCTTGGCGCCCGTCGTCTTCAAACTCAAAGCAGAGATTCCAACCACGCGGGAAGTATCCCAAGTGCCGTTCGGGTTTCGGTGAATCGTTCCAAAATGGATATCTTTGGAAACCAGCGGGCTGGAACCTCCCAGGGGCGTGCCATCACGAATGGCTTGCAGGTCGGCAGTCATCTGGCGAGCCAGCATCTCGATAAAGCCGGAGCCGGACATGCCAATGGTTTTCCTCGAGTTGCCGACAGATTGGAGAGTAGTGAGATTTCCAAGCTCATCCGCAGTGGCCTGGGTCCCGGCAAGGTTCATCGGATTGAAGGTAACAGAGTCAAATCTCTGGCCCAGCACGAAGACGTTGGCGGCTATATCGCCCCCGCCTCCTATATAAGGTTTGTTGTGACAGCCGGAGCACGAGTTGGTGTCCGGGCCGGAAATGCGGTTGAAGTTGCGAGGGAAGACCAGCGGCTCGTGAGCATTGGCAAGAGGCATGCCAGTGCCCTTGGTCAAAGGACGGCCGGCGCCCTCCTGTGAGGTCCACATGGCGTCGAAGAGCTTGCGTCCGTAGTCGATCAAGGCCTTCTGCGAGACCGTATACTCCTCGCCGTTCTGCATGTGCCTGGGAATCGCGACCTCACGTCCGATGCCTTTGTCTCTTTCCTGGGGAAGCGACAGTCCGACAAAGGCGGTTAGAGGCAACGAGAAACACAAGAGCGCGCCTCTGAATCGGAGGAAACGATTAGCCATTTGCCCACCTCCTTAAAGCGATACCGGCCCACCTAGACATCGCCGACGTTTTGACCGATCAAACTGACTATTGGCTCCAGACGGCTTTGGCAAATCCCAAGGAAAAGCTACCAGGAAATGTGACCGTCGCCGTGCATGTGGAGGTTTCCAAGGTTCCCGCTAATGGCGTCGTCTGCACCGTTTGATCCGTATTGTTATCCGAGAGAATGTGCAGCGACAGCACTGTTCCCACCGGAATGAAGTGAGCTTCAATGGTCACCGTAACCGGCCCGGTGTTGTTAATGGAGACATCCGGGAAGGCGATGTTTCCAACTGGTGGCTGAGCAATCGTTGCATTGTCTACACTCACCACCTTCACCGAAGGATGGGGGGAGGGCAAGAATACGCCAAATGGTGAAGCCATAGTGAACGCCGTGCTGTTGAAACTTCCGCGAAAGTTGTCATTGAAGGTCTCAAGCCGAATGAATCCACCCTGCGCCCCGGTAGGGCCTACAGTAGCGCCACCTTCGCGCGCCGTAAGCGTGCCGCTGCCGCTGATGGTGGGCGCTGCCAGGCGGATGGCTCCTCCGGCGCCCGCTCCCCCGCTGAGATCAGAGTCGCAAATCTGCCCGCCGGCCCTGGGTGCTGAACCACCATTAGCGTTAATGACGCCATTAATTGTGATTGATGTCGAACTGGCGATCAGAATGGCGCCGCCCCCTGCACCGCCACCTTCTGCATACGGAGTTGTTGGCAAGGCACCAAGGAAATTCGCACCACCGCCACCCGAACCACCCACTAAAGGAACCAAGAACTGATTTCCCGTGAAGCTCCCACCGGTACCGGTATTACCGAAACAGCCACCAAAGCGGCTACCAAAGCCGGTTCCACCAGCGGCACCGCCGCCCGGACCATCGCCAGGCAAAGCGGCAGGTTGTCCACCAATTACCAGAGTGGTATCGACTTTTCCTCCAAATCCGCCGCTAAATCCACCGGCTCCTGGCATTGCGCGCGTCAGGTGATCGAGCACCAAGCTAGTGCCCGTCGAATTCTCGCCCGTAAGGTCGATACCACCATCGATTCGCACATCACCGCTGGCCAGCCAGAAGACAGGGCCAGTAAGAACACGACCCGATAATCTGATTGTCACTCCTGAAGGAATGGTGATGGTTGTGAAATTAAAAATATTGTCACTTCTCGGATTCAGCGGTGGATTAAGCTTGGCCGGATCAAAGACGATTAAACCGGGAGGTGCTCCGGTAAAGTCCAAAGCGCCGTCCGATCCATTCGACCCGCTGCTGAAAACCGTAGTTTGAGCACTCATGGCCACTGCTAAAGCTAGGACCAAAAGGATTCGTTTTGATAAATCAAGTAGTTGTCTGGTGAGCATAAAGCCTCCAAATTCTCAAAATTGCAATTCTCCGGCTGTTTGAGCCTTGTTGTTTCCTGTCTTGTCGTCTCCCAATCTGGTCAAAGGTGCTATTCCGTGATGCTGCTTCTTAGGGCTCGTTTTTGAGGCGATTGTCATTTCTTGCGAGCGACGCTGACGATGTTTGTCAGCCAGCACATTTTGATTTGCACCTCCGGAAATTCCGCTTGTAGCCGCAGTGTTATGAAGAGCGAACGTCAAGCTCTCGACTTCGGCGAGGAGGGATACTACAGGTGGCGCAATACCATTGAGTACCGAGAAAGTGAGGCTCTCAATTTCCAACTGCTGCGTGCCAGAGGTCGCAGGAGCGACGCCATTGAGCAGAGAAAAAGTAGCGCTCTCGGCCTCAGTGATTTGCGATCCACTTCCCGAAGGCGCCGTGCCATTGACGAGTGAGAAGGTCAGGCTTTCAGCTTCGGTAATGGCAGTGTTGACCGGTGAGGGTGGCGCCCCATTTAACAATGAGAAGGTCAAACTTTCAGCTTCGGTAACCGTCGTCGTCACCGAAGGAGGTGGCGTCCCATTCAACAACGAAAACGTCAGGCTTTCAGCTTCAGTGATAGTTGTTCCAGTTTGCGGCGGTGGCGCGCCATTCAACAGCGCGAACGTCAAACTCTCGGCCTCATTGTTGCCTGTTCTTACCCCGGGAGGCGGCGTGCCGTTCAATAAAGCAAATGTCAGACTCTCAGCTTCCGAGATGGCAGGCTGCTGGGGTGGCGCAGATGCATTCAACACTGCAAACGTCAGGCTCTCCGTCTCGCCGGCAGACTTGGGAATCAGAGGTAGACTGTTGGGATCGAGCGGGTCCGATCCGAACTCCGCTTCAATCGCATCCGGGAATCCATCACCGTCAGTGTCCGCCCTGGAACTCGGATCAACTGTAGTGAAGCGGTTCACCGGCGTGATGGTCGTATTCGAGTTCCCGGCAATGTTTGTGGCCACGAGCGCGAACGTGCCGAAGACTCGTGCAGGAACAGAGACGGTCAGAGTCGCCGAAGTCCCGGTTGGATTAATAGAACTGCTGGGTACAGTAATAGAAGGTGATGACGCAGGAGAAAATGAAAATGTCGAGCCGTTAAGCGTAGTTCCGGTAATGTGGAACATAACTTGTGTATCGGCCAGCGCTGACTTCCGGCTCATGGAGGTAATGACCGGCACTGGGACAACGGTAATCGTCCCAACCTGGGTAGTGCCAAGCGTGACTGGCGCGGTTGCAGCGGAGATGCCTTTCAAAATCGATCCGTCAGACTGAACAAAGGTTGCGGTGACCGCAATGTTGCCCAAGACGGTAGGCACTTGGGTAATGGAGAAAGAGCCATCCGAACCAGTGATGGATGAGCGTCCGCCGAAAGTAGAGACAGCAGCTCTAGCCAACGGATTTCCGCTCACATCAACTACCCTCCCTACTACCGTCGTTCCTGGATCGGGAATTATATTGAGTTGCACCGGCAGAGCCTTGCCGATATCGCCTGCCAGATCGACGGCAAAAGCGCCCAGGGTCACTGTCGATGCTCCAACCGGAACCTGGAAATTGAATGTGTACGGCGGTGTTGTCAGGGTATCGACTACCTGCCCATTGGCGGTAAGGGTCACCGAAGCAACAGCCACGTCATCTGCGGCATTGATGGTTACTGGGACAGTTTGTCTCTCGATCACGGTCGATCCAGCAACTGGCGACACGATGCTTGCAGTAGGTGGAGTGCCTGGTGGGTCAACGACTTCCCGATAGTGAAAGATGCGCAGGGTACCCGGAATAATGACGTATCCGAAAGCGGCGTCCATGGCGATGCTGGTGCTGAAGCCTGGTGACCGCAAGGTCCAAAAGCCCAATGCCTGGGGTTGAAGCGGATTGATGACATTCACAACCGGGATCGCGCGTCCAAATGAGACATCGGCGGTAATGGCGATGTCGCCAAAGAATGCGATATCGACAGGGGCTCCTCCTAGGTTTCCAGCCAACGATGAGGAGAGCACCGGGTTCAGAGGGTCGCTGATGTTTACGGCAGTGACGCTCCGTTGGGAATCGGCCAGGAGCACCGCCGGAAATTTGAGCGCCACACGCCGGACGTTGCCGCCGGGCAGAACTCCGAGTGCTTGTGGCGAAGCCGGATTCGAGATATTTAAAAGCTGAAGACCGGCAGATCCCATGGCCACTGCTGCCAGACCTCGTTGTTTGTCGAAATCAACACCAATTGCTGACGCCGGCCCGGTGAAGGTAGCCAGGACCACGGGAGCACTAGGATCGGTGATATTTACGAGCGAGACGCCACCGGACTGGGCTGCAATGAGCGCCAGATTGGCGTGCGCCGCTAGCGCGATTGGATTGCCAGTGATGGGCAGCGAAGCTACTAACGAAGGTGCGTCCGGGTTAACAATGTTGGCCACGCGCAGGAAGCCGTTCGCATCGGCGATAAAAACATACTGCCCGGCAACTCGAATGCCTTGGGCATCACCGATACCTGCCAGCGTCCCACGAGTTTTTGGCGCAGTCCGGTCACTGATATCAACTACGGCAAGGCCGTTCGACCCTGCCGCGATGTAAGCGAAGTCGCCCGCAACATCTACCGCGACCGACCCGGGCACAGTCAGCGTGGAGATTTCGGACGGCGTGAAGCCTGTGACCGTGCCCATCGCAGTTGCGGTGAATCCGGAATTCGTGACCGTGATGGTGCATGTCCCAGTGTTCCCGCCAAACACTTGGCCGGGCGTAATACCGAAGTTGCAGACGTTTAAATCGCTGGAGCCGTAGTTTGTTCCTTTTCGCGTAGAGGTCAGGTCAAGCTGCGTGGCATTCAGGTCGATGAGCGTTCCAGTCACAATCAATTGCCGCGAGCCCTCCAGCAGAAGCGAATTCACGCCAATCGTGAACGCCGGCGGCGCAATCTGGATGGACTTCAACGCTCTTGGCAGAAGGGTGAGAAAGTCATTGGGATTGAGAGGATCGCCACCCAATTGCACCTCGAGTCCATCAGGAATGCCGTCGCCATCGGTATCAGGATTGTGGGGATCGGTCCCATGTTGGAACTCCTGCAGGTTGTTCAATCCATCGTGGTCTGGATCTTCAAAGGGCATGGCCGGATCGTTGGGATCAAGGCCGTGAGCAATGGCCCAGGAGTCGGGAATACCACCGTGCGAGGCGCCACCGAGCACCACGTTAATCGCGATCACTCCCAGTGCACCTTCGTTTACAGCAGAGATTACAACGCTACCGCTGCTTACGGCTGTGACAAGGCCATCCGGACTGATGGTAGCGACGGCGGGATTGCTGGTAGTGTAATTGGTACCGGATTTTCTAGTGCTGAGATCGCCGCTAGTTCCGTCGGCAAAAGTGGAGGTTACCGTCAGTTGAGCAGTTGCTCCAACAGAATTGAGAGTGTTATTGGGAGTGGTAACCTTCAGTACGCCAGGAACCGGTGCGCTTGTGCCAAAACTGATGTTGATGAATTGCACGATGTCATTCGATGGAGGCGTGAAGAAATCTGACTGTCCCGAAGTTGTCACTCCATTTCGAACACAGGTAGCACGGGCTCTCACTTGCCCAATGTTGGCTGGAACTCCTGGGAGCACCCAACTGCCATCGGCATGCGCTTGAACGGTGCGATTGAGTACACTGACAGTGCAGTCGGAGTTGATCTGGCCAACAGCAGGGCTGCAACATACTATGGTGACAAGGAGACCTGCAACCCGCTGTCCGATCTTGCGCGTTGTTTCTATCGATTGCATATCTGTCCGGCGTCTCATCGACACTTTCTTGCCAATTGCACGCGTCTCATCCGCATTTGCACTGTTTACCTGGGCATTTAATCAAGCGATCATATCGATTAACTGTTCTCACTCTTAATCTACTCATCACTTTCACGACCTCAATGGCCTGCTGCTGTGTTCCTTTTTTTATTGATGACAAACATTGTCGCTGGCACAACAAACCCATTCTTTTTGATATGCAACAGATCACAATTTCAAATAATCTCCATACCACTTTCGGTGCCGCTAGCTGTCCGTTCCCATCTTGTCGAGTAGCTATGGGCAGCATTGGCAGTAGGTTTCTTGCCGTCCTTTGAATGCAAAAACTTTCCCAGCAAGTCGAACAGCATTGTAATAAGTTCGCGCATAGGAACGACATTGATCACGTTGGTCAAAATAGCCGCCGACTTGATTACAGGTGATAAAGTCAAAAGGACACGTTGGAGGATATGCCGTGTCACAAACACGTTCAGCATCTGAAAAAAGAGTTAGGTCGCACTGCGCCTGCGCATCATCGAAATCGCCTTGATGACAGGTTTGATAACAGATGTCGTGACGGTTACAGGGTAAATCGTGCGCTTGGTTCGGCGATGTTAATGGACCTTGGTCGTCACCAAAGGCTGTATCAGCAACGTTGAGTAGCGGTTGGCCGGGATGCGCAGGCAACCAGACCTGCACCATCGGGTCTTGGATGTTTGTACCAAAGGTAAGTACGGAGGTTGAGCAGCCATCTACGTTGTAATCCACTTGGCTTTGTACTCGATTGGGGCACTGATTCTGAAGAACACTAAATGTTTCACCGAATTTGTTAATGGCATTGCCATCAAAACAACACTGGTTTACATTGACGGATTTGCCATTGTCATTTGGATTAGCAACACAGGATCCACCTGGAGCTCCGCCGCCTGCCGGACCTTGACACCACTTACACACTTCACAATCGGCTGCGGTACCAATGTGTCTGGGATCTCCCCCGCAGTGCCATCCACCTTTTACAATTCCCACTCCCGGATCTGACTTGATGACACTCCCGTCCTTGCTCACAGTTCCAGTGCCAATCGCCACAAAACTGCCGAGATCATGGTCGAATGAATACATCTCGGTTATTTCTCCTGGGGTTAATCCGTCCACATTGGGAATAGCCATGGGTGCAGGCGGGTTGAAGTGCGCGCCGGCGGGCTGGATGGAGATAATGAAAAGCGGCTGCTGGCCGAAGTTGGGAGTCATCGGCACCTTATCAGCGTGAACTAAGGTTACTGACACTAGACCGCTCTTCCCGCCGTCAGGGAAAGTAACCGATCCGGGAGCAACAGTCAGCGAGAACCCAGGAACATCCGGCAGGGTCAGAGTTCCTCCGTGGGTCTCATCGACTTGCAGCCCATGGGGAATATCCAGCGGAAGAAGATAGACTGGCATCCCCAGCGTGTTGTTTTGCCCCGAAACCGTTACTAGCTGGTATTCCAGTGTGGGCCAAGTGCCAGCACGCGCAGCAGTGCTACCATCAGCTTTCAACTTGACAGTTCCCACAGGTACACCTTTGAGTACAAACTGCCCTTGCAGATCGGACTGCGTAGTAATCGCCGTCCCTTCGACACTCAAGGTAATTCCGGCGATGGGAATGTTGGTGTTGTCGAGCACTACGCCGCTGATGCTGGTAGCCGCGGGGTCGCCAGCAACACGGCCCGATGCCGTGAAGCTAGCTGGAAAGCCTTGGTTCCCTGCAAAGTCCGCCTGAACCAGGTTGTTGTGAATGCCTTCCTGCTGGCCCAAAGTCAGGATGGCCATGGCACGACCATCACTATCGGTCTTCACGATGATGCTATCGAATATGGTCTGGCCGGGTTGTGGAATCTGGCTGCCTTGTCCAGTGAAGGTCCCACCACCTTGCTTCACCGTAAAGGTCACTGGAATATTCGGGAGGCGGTTGTGGCCTGGATCAGTCACCACCACTACAAACGGCATGGGGAGAGGCTGGCCCACAGCGCCTAACTGGTTGCTGCCGGAGTCGAGGCTGATCAGCCCCGGAGTGGCAGGCATGGAGATGGAAGTGAAGTTGGCCTCGCCAATGAAGTTCGTTGCGGTGGCTCTTACAGTGTTGTTGCCTGCGCCGGCCCTCATCCCCAAAGTCCAATTGACTTGAGCAAGGCCGCTCGCGTCACTATTCACAACCAAGGTGGGACCACCGTTGTTACCGGCGATGGCATTTCCGGAAAGCGTTCCATTGCTGCCTGTTACTTTGAAGACCACGGGCTGGCTGGAAACCGGCTTGCCTGCACCATCCTTGAGTTGGACAACCAGCGGCGCTGGCATTTGTGTGCCGATGGTTGCAGTCTGGCCATCGCCTGAAACCAGGTTCAATACCGGCTGCGTGGCTGCTTTTTGCAGCACGGTAATGCTCACTTGCGCCGTGTTGCCGGCAATGTCCGTACCCACCGCGGTGATGGTGTTGGCTCCGGGCGAGAGTGGAACTGCACGCAACAGATATTTGCGATTGAGCACCTGGGCCGACATGCCGTTCACAGTGACACTGGCCTGTTGAGAATTTACAGTGCCCGGGACAATGTCGTTGATCAGGCCAGATACCGCGATGGTCGCCGCTGTGGTCACGGTGCCATCCGGCGGAGAGTCGATGGTGACGTGGGGCGGCGTGGTATCGAGCGAGATGGAAATGGTTGCCGTTCCCGGCGTGCCGCCTGCGCTCTGCGCCACCACGGTAATGGTGTTGCCTCCCTCTTTCAGAGGCACGGGGACGGAGAAGCTGCCTGAACTGAGCGGAGCGAGGATTCCGTTGATATTGACGACCGCATTCGGATCACTGACTGTGCCAGCGACTGTCACTGGAGTCGTGTTGGTCACCGTCAGATTCGTTGGAGAGGTGATGGCAATCGTCGGAGTGGCGGAAAAACTCACCGTACGGCTGACCGTAGTGGTATTGCCAGCCACGTCAGTCGCGACAATGCTGATGATGTTGGCTCCCGCAGAAAGCGGTACGCCACATGTCAAGATCGAGCCGCTTACCTGGCCGGGTGCGCCGTTGCAGGTGACGCCGGCCACGCCCGAGAGCGCGTCGGTTACCAGGCCCTCCAGCGTTACGGTCGGAACAATCACCAGGGCGC
Organism: Candidatus Angelobacter sp.; assembly: GCA_035939495.1. Taxonomy (GTDB): domain Bacteria; phylum Acidobacteriota; class Terriglobia; order Terriglobales; family Acidobacteriaceae; genus Angelobacter. The sequence continues at coordinate 24,755 of DASZFU010000162.1, forward strand.
CGTTGGCTGGAGAGGTGATCGTCAGAGTGGGCGGCGTTTTATCGATGTTGAGTGTTGCGGTGGCGCCGGCGGTATTACCGGCGCGGTCGCGAGCTGTACCTGAGATCGCCTGATTCGCGCCTTCCGATGAAGCAGTCACTGACGCTGGGCAACCATCCACACCGCTGAGCGTGTCGGAGCAGTTGAAAATGACGGTGACGTTGGTGTTGTTCCATCCAGCCGCATTGGGTGACGGAGAGGCAGTGGCCATGACCACAGGCGGCGTCTTGTCGATATTCAAGGTTGTGGTTGCCGTAGCGGTATTGCCAGCCTTGTCAGTGGCCGTGCCTGCTATGTTTTGATTCGCACCCTCCGCGCCAACCGTTTGCAGCACAGGACAGCTTGCCACACCCGAAAGGGAGTCGGCGCAGGTGAAGCTGACTGCGACATCTGTGTTGTTCCAACCGTTCGCATTGGGAGCAGGCGAGGCCGAAGCAGTTATGGTTGGGGGCGTCTCATCGATATTGACTGTGGCGGCGGTGTTGCTGGTATTTCCCGCCACATCGACGGCGTTTCCGGTGACAGTCTGCCCCGCGCCTTCCTTGGTCAACGTTGTAGGAGAAGCGCAACTGGCAACGCCGGAGAGCGTATCGGAGCAGGTGAAGTTGACAGTCACGCTGCTGTTGTTCCAGCCGAACGTGTTGGCTGCGGGCACCAGGTTGGAAGTAATAGTGGGTGGAGTTTTATCGAGGTTGACGGCAACCGCGGTGCTGGCGCTGTTGCCAGCCTTGTCGAATGCTGTGCCGGAGATTTGCTGACTTGCACCTTCTGTAGTCACGTTGGCGGCCGCGGGACACGAAGCCACGCCAGACAGGCTGTCGGAACAGGTAAAGGCAACACTTACATTGGTGTTGTTCCATCCTGCGGCATTGGCAGCCGGGGTTGCCGAAGCAGTGATTGTGGGCGGCGTCTTGTCAATATTGATGGTGACGCTCGTGGACGAGATGTTCCCGGCTTTATCCACGGCTGAGCCAGCGGCGATCTGGTTGGCACCTTCAGCGTTCAGCGTTGCTGGGGTGGTACAGGTGGCAATTCCGGAAAGCGCATCCTGACAATTGAAAGTGACGGTAACCAGCGAATTGTTCCAGCCAAAGTTGTTGGCGGGCGGAGCAGCGCTGGCGGCAATGGTCGGAGGCGTTTTATCCAGATTGACGGTGACCGAAGTTGAAGCGAAATTGCCTGCTTTGTCGGTGGCGGTCCCGCTGATGACTTGGTTTGCACCTTCCATACTGACGGTCGCTGCTGCGGGGCAGGATGCCACTCCCGATGTCTTGTCGGAGCAGGCAAAGCTGACGACTACGTTGGTATTGTTCCATCTAAACGTGTCTGAAACCGGAATGGCCGAAGCGGAAATAACCGGCAGATCGTTGTCCACTCCAATGATCGAGACGGTCAGGCTGCTGCCGGGCTTGCTCCGCAATTGAACGTCAATTTCATTGCTCAATTGCAGACTCACAGCTTTATCAATCGTTGTCGAGTTCCCATTGAAATCGCCCGGACCAAGGATCTGGATTCCATTCAGTGAGATGACTGCGCTGGAAACGCCCGAGTTATCCACGTGCAGTGTGTACTGAGTGTTGGGATTCAAAATGGAAAAACTGTTGCTGACAGTCACAGGCTGGCCGGTATTGCGCACATAAGACTGCGGGCCAAAAGGAAGCCAGGTGCAGACCGGGCGGCCGCAATTCCCGCCGCTGAATGGTAGTGAAGGAGAAGCCGCGCTTATGCCAGGTACCATGGCGGGAGTTACCCACTGCAATAGCAGCAGGGCCGCCAGCCATCCGATTTGTGTACGCAGTAATTTCATTCTTGCCCTGCTACCGACGGTTAGCTACTGTTTGCGTCTTGGCCAACTCCGTGTCGATGACATCTTTGAACGTGGTCAAGGGCTGCACTCCATCCATCCGTTTTCCATTCACAAAAAAGACTGGGACACCATACACACCCTGTCGCCGGGCTTCAGCGGCATCTTCGTCCAAGACCGGCTGGTAGAGCCGGCTATCGAGCGCTGAGGTGAATTTGGCTTGGTTCAGCCCCAACGTCTTGGCATGAGCGATCAGGTCATCGCGCGTCATTTTGTTTTGGTTCGCCAGGATCAACTGTTGCATCTCCCAGAATCTGCCTTGAACCCCTGCGGCCAGCGCTGCCTGGTGCGCCAGAAACGCGTGCGAATGAAAATCCATCGGCAGATTCTTGAAAACCGCCCTGATCTTGTTCGGATAGATATCCAGCAGTTGGCGGACGATCTGGTTCGCCTGGAGGCTTAAAGGACTTTCGAGATCGGAATACCAGGTAATGGTGACCGGCGCCGTCTCCGGCCCTTTGGATGTAGCTTTAGGATCCAAGACGGCGCGCGGAGACGAAGGACGATCTGCAGCAACCCTCTGAGGAACAGCCGAGGGTTCCTGGATGGCCGCATTCGCTACGACTGTCTTTTTGTTTCCTCCGGCGCCGAGTTCGTTTTCAACCAGGTTCTGATACTCGCTCAGCGGCCATGCGCCCACCATTCGCTTTCCGTTGATGAAGAAAGTTGGCGTTCCCGTCACTCCTAATCGCGCCGCTTCAGCTTTGTCGCCATCCAGGGCTGTCTGAAGTCGATTGCTATCCATATCGGCGACAAACCGTTTCACGTCGAGCCCGAGTTGGCTGGCTTTCTGGATCAGATCATCGCGCTTCATAGCGCCCTGGTTGGCGAAGATCAGGTCGTGCATCTCCCAAAAGTGTCCCTGTTCCCCCGCAGCCAGCGCAGCCTTGTGGGCCAGCAATGAATCTGGATGAAAATCGAGAGGATAATTCTTGAAAACCCAGCGGACACCCTTCGGATACTGCCGCTCCAGTTCCTGCAGAGTAGGCAAAACCCGGGCACAGAAGGGACATTGAAAATCGGAAAACTCCACGATCGTGACAGGCCCATCGGTTGGTCCTCGTATGGGGGAACCGGTGATCTCAACCTTTTCGATACGGTCCGAAAGTGGAGTGCCGGCCCCGTTGCCTGTGGGTTGCGCATCAGTTCCTGCAGAAGGATTGGCAGGAAGTCCCAGAGCATGGTCAACGGCAGCTTGAAGAACTTGCAGGCTTTGTGCGCCAATGATCTGCTTGCCATTAATGAAAAATGTGGGCGTTCCGGTTACACCCAGCCCCTTCGCTTCCTCAAGGTTTTCATCGATCATTGGCCGGTAAAGATGCGATTCGAGCGCATTCTGGAATAAATCAATATTCAAGCCAAGCTGTTTGGCATATCGCAAGAGATCATCCTTACCAAGCCGGCCCTGGTTGGCAAACAGCAGGTCGTGCATCTCCCAAAACTTACCCTGTGCTCCCGCAGCCATAGCTGCCTCATGGGCCAGAATCGAGTGTGCATGGAAAGGTAGGGGGTTGTGCTTAAAGATAAACCTGATTTTCTGCGAGTTCGTTCGCAGTAACTCCTCGATGGTGGGAGCGGCCTTCCCACAGAAAGGGCATTCGAAATCCGAGAATTCCATGACGGTAACAGCCGCATTGGCAGGGCCTTTCGACGACGAATCCAACGGAAGCTGCGTGGCAAAGGCTGAGCAGCACCAAGCGGCTAATGCTGCATATTTCAAAGCAAAGCGCAACTGGCGGATAAAGACACTTATTCCCAAGGGACTGTCTTGCAACATCGTGCTGCTCCATGAGGTCCGATAGATATGGGCGACTCATGTATAAGTGCCGAGATGGCCAGAAGTGTTACAAGAGATTCAAAAAAAATAACCAGTGATCAATTCATTGGTGTTTGCTCATATATAGCTATGAATCGATGCTTGTCTTTTTCAGCAACCTGTATTGTTCCAAGAATCTCCTCTTGGCTTGAAACAAAAGGGTAGGTAAATGATCCCGGCTCAGTCCAATCTCTTTGCATGCATCTTCGGTCCGGCGGTGATCTGCGAGAACCGCTCTCAGGAGCTGCTGTTCTTTCTCGGAAAACCCACGAAGCACCTGGTGCACCAGGTTTCTGACCCGGATGTCATTTTTGGTATTCCCTTCCCCTGGTTGATGGCCAAGTGAACCTACGGGTAATGAAAGACGAGCGAGTTGGCCTTGGAACTCGCGCAACACCTCGCTGCAAACCTTGCTGACAAATGCCGTCAAATACCCGGCATGGTCCACGCCTGTTTCGGAACGAATGGTGGCCAGCACTTTTGACAAAACCTTGTTGCGGACGTTTCCAACATCTCCGATAGAAGCAAGGCGCCGGCGAAGCCTGATGTGCAATAAGACGCCGAAGAAGGCAACAAAATGCGCTTCCGTATCGCTGTCTCCCGACCTGAGTTTTTGAATATAGTCTTTGCTAAACTCGAATCCGTCAAAATCTTTCATGTCTTTCACTTTCCACTGACACACTGATACGGGTTGCAAGGATTTGCCTGCGAAAACACTACCTGTCAGTTGAAATACTGGGCACCATCGAGGCTGGGGCCGCAGTCATGAGACCCTTCTCATTGAAGATATTCAGCTAGTCGCGGCGAATTAGCTGTGATCTTTATCACAGTAGTGGAGTTTCTGCATTTCAGTTGCGATTGTAAGTTATGGTGGAATCGCAGGACGTTGCCCGAATCCCCGAAGGAAATGCCCGGCGTGGCGAAAAGCTGATTGTTATGCCCAGATGCCGATCTCTCGAATCGCCTGTTGGACATTGTCGGGCCTGCCCAGATCGCGCCAATAACAATCATCCGCGCGAAAAGCCAAGGTTCTTTCTCCTGCGGCAGCCAAGCGCAGATAAGACGTGATGATGGAGAAGACATCTTCTTCCCGCATCATCGGCAACAGGCGCGGGGATATTACATGTATCCCGGAAAATGCCAATGCTTGTAGTTTCTGTGATGGCCGTACTATTTCAGGCTGATCAAGCCCCGATTGACGGCCACAGAGCTGATGCTGCTCATCGAAGAGCAGATAACGGGAACTCTGACGGTCCTGTACTGCCAAGGTCGCAAGCGGCTGATTCTGTACGTGGAATTGCACCATACGCTGTAAATCGATGGTGCTAATCACGTCGACGTTGTGCAAAAGAAACGGCTCATTCAAACTAAGAGTGTTGTCGAGAAAAAAATGGCCGGCTTTCTTCAGGCCCCCGCCGGTATCGAGCAAGACGTCTTCCCGGGAGATCTCGATGTTCATCCCAAAATTGTCGTGCGCCTTAAGGTAGTCAATGACCATATCGGCAAGATGATGGACATTGATGATTACGTCGCAAACCCCGAAATTGCGCAGTCGAGTAAGTGTGATCTCGAGCAAGGTGCGCCCGGCAATCTCTACGAGTGCCTTGGGGCGATTGTCAGTCAACGGACGCAGCCGCGTACCGAGTCCGGCGGCCAGGATCATGGCCTTCATTGACTCAGTGTCTCCAGCTTGGGTGTCTCTAGTCCAAGTTTGTCCAATTGAAGATGCTGTACCACTACCTCCACGCCACTGCTGGCGCGCAGATGCCTGGCCAACTGCTCTGCCAGGTAGACGGAGCGATGCTGGCCTCCGGTGCAACCAAACGACACCATCAGGTTCTTGAAGCCACGGCGCTGATAGGCAGAGACGCTCGAATCCACCAGCGACATCACACCTGCCAGGAACTGATGTACGCTTTCCTGCTGATTCAGGTATTCGATGACCGGGGCATCTTTCCCGGTGAGTGATTTGAAGCGCTCTTCGCGTCCAGGATTCGGAAGACTGCGGCCATCGAATACAAAGCCGCCACCGTGGCCGGTCTCGTCCTTGGGCAGGCCGTGGTGAAATGAAAAACTGAAAATCCGCACCACCAGGTTCTCAGCTTCAGAAGCCAGGCCCAGCAATTTCTCCGAGCCTAACATTCCCCTGAAAGCATCCATGAGGGCCGGAAGCGCAATGGGCAACTCAACGTTGTGAAGCAGCCAACGAAGGTTTTTGAGAGCGTACGGCACGCTTTGGAGGAAATGGGATTTGCGCTCATAGAATCCCCGGAAGCCATACGCGCCCAAAGCCTGCATGATGCGAACGTAAACGAAGGCATAGTAGTGATGCAGGAACGCTTCCCGGTCGATGTCAATGAAATCAGCCAGCCCGGCGATATAGTGATCCAGCAATTGCTGGCGCAACTCTGGCGGCAGATCGGCCTTGGCGTCATACAACAGCGAGGCAATATCGTATTGCAGTGCTCCCTTGCGCCCCCCTTGATAATCCAGGAAAAAAGGTTCTCCGTCGCGCAGCATGATATTGCGCGATTGGAAATCACGATATAGAAAGTATCCGCGCGGGGCGCTTAACAAAAGTTTGATCAAACGGCTGAAATCGTTTTCCAAGGCCTGTTCGTTGAAGGAAATTCCAGCCAGCCGCAGGAAATAATATTTGAAATAATTCAAGTCCCAGGCGATCGACTGACGATCAAAGCTGCCGCGTGGATAAGATTTCCTGTAATTCAGGTCTTGTCCCGCCTCGATCTGGAAACGCGGCAGCACTGCTACAACTTTCCGATATATATCCACAACGGCCGGAGCGATGCTCTCCCCGGTGCGATTCTTGGAGAGAAATTCAAAAAGCGAGGTGTCTCCGAGGTCCTCTTCAAGATAGGCGCCTTGGCTCAGATCTTCAGCATAGATTTCCGGCACAGGCAGACCATGCCGGCGAAAGTGACGCGAGAATTCAAGAAACGCGATATTCTCTTCGCGCACGCCATACAGGATCCCAATCGCGGTGGACCTTTCGCTCGCCAGCCGGAGAATCTTGCGTCCTGATCCGCCAAGCTGCCCCTGCAGCGGCTGCACGCGCACAACCGGCAGGTGAAAGTGGCGCTCGAAAAGTTTCTTGAGAACTTCGATGGACATGCTTATGCAGTGACTTCAACGACCATAGTGGTCAACTCATCCGATCAGCTAGCAACCCAGTTTTGTATTTTTAAGCCACGTATCCGTCTAAACTCGCGTTCGTTATTGGTGACGAGTGTAAGATCTGCGGCCTTAGCATGAGCAGCGATCCATAGATCATTGTTTCCAATGACTCGGCCCTCGCTCTCCAGAACCGCACGAAATTCACCGTAGGTACGTCCCGCTTCTTCGGGCAATGCCAAAACTGGAAGCAATTGCACCAACTCTGCAAGTTGTGCCAGCGCCTTTGGTTTCTGGCGGCTTTTTTCGGCGCCATAAAGCAATTCGCCGTAGGTAATTACAGACAGGACCGCTTCGCCTGTTTTGAGTCGCTGAAATCGGGCTAACAATTCCAGAGAGCGGTTCTGCCTAATATAAATACAAATGTTAGTGTCGAGCAGATAGCTAGCGCTCACTTGAGCCCTTTCCGCCGCTGCGGTGGATCGTCTTTTCGTCCTCCTGAGAACATATCATCAGGAAGGGTGGAGAGCAGTTCAAATGCACGCAGCATCGGGTGGGACTCTTCCTTCAACACGACCTCATCTCCCCGTCGAAAAATCTTGATTTCCCGCCCCTTAAATCGAAATTCCTTTGGTAGTCTGACAGCCTGGCTATTGCCGGATTTAAAGACTTTCGCGGTCGCCATACTCACCTCCTTCCATTAAGTATATACGCACAGGTATATACAAACAAATGTGCGCCGATCTGTGCAACCAGTGGCATCAATGAAAAATCAGTGGTTAGCTTGGTTTCCCGTCCCTTGGCCTTTTGCAACTTTTCACGCTGTAGCCTAATCTCTAGTGGCATGGCACGCGCAACCTGGAATGGAACCGTCATCGCCGAGTCAGAGACAGTTCAGACCGTCGATGGATACACCTATTTTCCCCCACAGTCGATCAAGCAGGAGTTGTTGAGGCCCAGCAGTCATACCAGTGTTTGCCCTTGGAAGGGAACGGCCAATTACTTCACCATCGCGGTTGATGGCAAGGAGAACCCCGACGCTGCCTGGGTCTACAAAGAACCGAAGCCCGAGGCCGCGCACATCAAAGGGTACATTGGGTTCTGGCGTGGCGTTGAAATTAAGAAGTGATGGCGACCCTCGACGATCTTTCCTTTACGCACCGCATGTTCATGCGGACTTACAAATTTTGTTCGGTCGATTGGCTGCCGGGCGCTTCGTTGAACAAACCTCTATCGGGATCGAAATTTGCATTGGTGACCACGGCAGCCCTGCATCTGCCCGATCAGCCCGCATTTGATTCCGGCATTCGCGGGGGCGATAGTTCCTTTCGTGAATTGCCGGTGGCCGTGGACCTGAGCCAATTGCGGATCGCGCACCGCAGCTCCGAATTTGACCAGACGGGAGCACGCGAGGGTCCGAATCTGGTCTTTCCGCGCGATCGCTTTCAAGAGTTGGTGTCCGCCGGCAAAGCCGGCGCGCTCAACCACCGGCATTTCAGCTTCATGGGATCGATTACTGCACCCGGACAACTGATCTCCGAAACCGCGCCGGCCGTTGCCGAACTGCTTCGTCAGGATCGGGTGGACGCGGTTTTTCTTCTCCCTGTTTGACCCATGTGCAACCAGTCCGTGGGACTGATCTCGAGCATCATCGAAAAGGCCGGTATTCCCACGGTGGGAGTTTCTTTGTTGCGCGAAGTTGCGGAGAAAGTCAGGCCGCCCCGAACTTTGTACGTGCCGTTCCCCTTTGGATATCCGCTCGGCAAGCCGAACCAACCGGCTTTACAGCATCAGGTGATCGAGGCCTCTTTGAACTTACTGGGAGCGAAAAATCCATTGCCAATCTTGGTGGATTTTACGGCCGGGTCATAAGCTGCATTCATAGGCTTCCTGCGTTTCCCTGGACTCCACCGGGGAAACAAAGTTCGCCGCATTTCCTGCCAGGACGGTTTCGCGTCCGATGCTGGCGGGCATTTCCATTCCCGTCATCAATTGGAACTGTTTGCGGACCTGGGTCAACAGGACATCGTGCCCGTCGATAGCTGTCCCGCCACGCGCCTGCACCGCTGATACCAAGGGCGTTGGTTCCGCTCCATAGGCTAGGTCGATGACCAGTGTATCGTTGCTGAGCGTCTCCGTTATGAATGGGAAGCCATCGTGATCGCGTCCAACCGGCGTGGCGTTCACAATCAAGTCAAATCCTTCAGCCCGAAATTCCGATAAGGGGACAAACGGCAAGCCCAGGAGTTCAACGGCGTATTCACCGCGCTTCAACCCACGGTTGACCAGGGTCACATCTGATCCGGCCTGTTGCAGAGCAGCAGCCACGGCCCGTCCGGCTCCACCGCATCCAATCACAGCCGCCCGCGGCGGACACTCCTGCCGGATGACGGCAATACTCTCCGGATCGGTGGTCTCCGCTTCCCAGCCATCATTGCGATGCACAAAAATGTTGCTGGCGGCTGCCTTGCGAACCATCGAACTACTGGCATTCGCCACAGAGATTGCAGCTTCCTTGTGGGGAGAGACAATCACCAGGCCACGGATCGGCATTCCCAGAGATTGAAAGTCAGCCGACTGCACGATTTCCCGCCAAAACTCTTCAAAACGCTCAACGTGAAACGGCAGGAAGAGAGCCGGATGATCAAGCTCCCGGTATGCTGCGTTGTGCAAGCGGGGCGAAGGCGATTGAAAAAGCCGATTGCCAACCATGCCATAAAGTTCCCGAATGGGGCGAATGACTGGAAAACCATAGTCGGCGATCAGTTGCTGAAGATGCAATTCGCCTAGCGCGCGGGCTTCGTGGTCCAACTGGGCAAACAAGAGAGGCGCTCCAAAATAGGGCGCAAGCAGCCGGCTCCACAATCCTGAAGGACCGTCGCAGCGTGCGACCACATCCTTGCGCTGCAGCGCCTGCAAGAACAGGAGCGTTTGCAATCCTTCGCTGGTCCGGGCTGCCGTAGTGTTCATGCAGTAATAGCGGGCAGCAAAGGTGGCGATTTTTTGAAAACCTGATTGAAGCTGGGAAACATCGCACACCGGAACGCGGCAGGAGATCAGCCTCTTCGTCGAAGGAATCGCTGCCAACACCTCGGGGACTAAATCTGAATCAGCCTCTAGCTCCACGAGGTCGTAGCTCTTGGCTGCCGCGATAAGGCGGTTCCTGCGCTCTTCCTGGAGGCCATCGAATTTGCCGCCAGCCTGCTCGCTTCTCAAGGAATAGAGCAGCTTGCCGGGAAAATATTTGCGCAGCCCATCAGCGGGGACGTCGTCGACTACATCAGCCCTAATTTGGAGCCAGGTTGTCTCTGTGGGAATCTCCAAAATGTCTTCTGGGTGGAGAGGAGTTGTTACCGTTGCAACCAGTTCGACTGCGTCCATACTGATCATTCCCTCATGCTCGAGATTCTAAAAACAGCATTGCCGCGTCTGGTTCTTTTGCCGGGCTGACAGACCTTCATCCCCTCGATCATGTCGATCCAATCGATGCCTGCAAGTCGTTCCAATTGAGGACGAAGAAAATTGGAGGCTAAGCGCCGGCAATACTCTTGTCAAGCACAGAAAACATCTGAAGCCAATGTTGACCCGCTTTTTTTCGCCATTCCCATTCCATTAAGATTTTTTAAGCACCGGGCGAATTCCGCAATGTTAAGAAACGAAGAAGCACAGCGCAGCCCTTCGAGAAAAAATCACGTGATGAACATAAGTTGAACACGGGATTGCACACCCCTTCGCAGGAATATAATGATCGATGGATGGAGGCTCCTCATATGCTGCGAAGCGGTGCTGTGAAAGCCACGCTGTTGCTCGGTCTAGCTGTTGCTGCAACCGTTGCCTCTGCCCAGGAGCCGGGGTCATGGTTCAAATTCTGGAGCTGGCTGAACTCGTTGAATTCCGCTGATGCCGCCAAACATGCGGTGTTTCTGGCCCAACAAATGTCGCCCGATGCTCAGCGCCGGCGTCCAGCCGCCGAAAAGGCCGCCAAGGAAATGGACACGCTTAATCAAGCCGGCGGTGGATTCACGCTCTACAAGACCGTGCAAATGACCGAAACTGAGATGCGCGCTGTGCTAAAAGGTCAGGACGGTCACAGTTGGGCAGAGACGGTCTTGCGCCTTGGTCCCGAGCCTGGTTACATTATCTCGATTCAACTTTACCTTGTTTCCGATCCAGTAAAACTCGAGCCGATTTCTACTTTATCCGTCCCGGAGTTGTGGTCTCCTGGCCAGGGCGAAGTCTTTACCCACTTTCCACGGCATACCACCCTGCGCTGGAACTCAGTGCCATTCGCTGCAAGTTACCAGGTACAGTGGGACTACCAATATGGTACAACCTGGGCCTCAGAAGACCGGCGCGAAAAGTGGCCATCATTCGAAACCACGGAAACCAGCTACACATTCGATTTCGTAGGAGCACAACCCGGCCGATGGCGTGTTTGGGCTCTCGATATCGACGGCAATCCCGGTCCCAAGAGTGAGTGGCTTGAGTTCCGCTACACGAATTAACGGAACCAGGTAACAATACCCTTACTTATACCCTTACTTAGCGATCATACCCTTACTCTCCATTGGCCACATAGCGCCAGCGGGCTGCCGGACCACGTCCAGCGACTTCTACCTTACGCTGTTTCTTCAGATCTGCGAGAATACGGCGAATCCATTCCCGGCCAATGCCGGGACAAGCTCGTTCGATTTCAGAGATTCGAAATTCTCCTTCTTGTCTCTGAATGGCTCTTAACACGATTTCTGCCTTAGATCCTTTCGGTGAAGGCGTACGACCAACGCGTTCCTCGAACTCTCGATAAGCCGTTTTGAGAATGAACAACAAATAGTTGATGTAGGGCCAGGGATCATGTTGGCCTTCGTGCCATCCCCTTGAGCTTTGCTCCAGCGTCTCATAGTAACGGTCTTTGTTCTGTTCAATGAGACGTTCCAGGCTTATATAGCGCCCGACTTCGTAGCCGGCTTGATAGAGCTGCAACAGCAAGACAAGCCGTGAAACTCGCCCATTGCCATCGCGAAATGGATGTATGCAGAGAAAATCGAGGTTAAATCCGGCCAATGCCACCAAGGGGTGAACCATGTGTTCACGAATGCCATCGCGCCAAAGTTGAATCAATTCTGACATGAATTCTGGAGTATCGCTCGCCCTTACGGGCTTAAATCTGACCCGTTGCCGGCCATCTGGATACTTCTGAATAATGTCTCCATCTTTCTCTTTGTACTGGCCTGCATCCCAGATTTCTCCCGAGCACAAGCGATGAAACGTCCGTAGGAGTTCTTCCGAGAGATCAGGATGATTTCTTCGTTCGTGAATCATCTGTAGTGCGTCGCGGTATCCGCGAATAGCTTCCTCGGAGCGATCTCTCAAGAGCGGCGAACCAAAGACCACCGTTCCCACCCTGGTTTGTTCAATTTCTAAACCCTCAATACGGTTGGAGGACACCGCACTTTCAATGAGGGCATGTTCCCGGAGAATGCGCAAAACCTGGGGCGATTGTGAGGTGAACAGCTCCTGCTTACCTCGCGACTCTCCCAGATCGGCCAGATACCACGAGACCGTTGCCGGAACCACCTTGATTCCCGCTTGAAATTGTTTCAACGTCATCATTCTGAATTAGCAACCGTACTGGAATCCAGCCCCGCCGTTATAAGTTCCATGCAAACACAATCCGCAGTCATCCGCGAAAATCCGTGGTCAAGGTTTGTTGGGGGTTGTGCTTTTCAAGTACCGGTCGAACCATGCAATCGCCAGGTCGCGCGTCTTTTGGCGAGCGGTGGGGACCATGTAGACTCCGTAGTGCGTGATCTCTGGGATTGTCACCAGGTTCTTGGGACCTTTCGCCCGCTGATAGGCCAGGATGCCGTTGGTCTTGTTGTCCATGAGTTCTTCTTTGTCTGCAACGATAAACTGCATAGCGACGTTAGGCGCGCGGTCGATATATTCAACGGGATACCATGCGGCAAACTGATAGCGCACTGGGGCTCCGATCAATCTTTGGACAGTATTAGCGCGAGGCGGCGGATAACCTAGCTCGCCGCGCGCCCGTTGTGTAGCTTCCTTTTCGGTGGTTGCGCGCTCCTCAGGGCTGGCGAGCGTCCAGCGGCCATCCAAGGATGGTACCTGGCTGTGCAGGACCTTCACGCGTGGATCCAATTCTGCTGCGGAGACGACCAGTCCGCCGGAAAGGCTGCTGCCCCATAACCCGATTTTCTCCGCATCACATTGCGGATCACCCACCGCCCAATTAATGGCGTTGAGCCAATCGACGACCATGTCCAGCGGCTCCACCACTTCGCGTACCTCCTGAACTTCGGCAGTGAAGTGATAGTTCTGCCTTTCCGCCGGCGCGCGCTTATCGACCAGGATCACGCGCGAGTCGCTCTCACCCCATCCCCGGTAATCAAACGCTACGACGAGGTATCCGGCGCGCGCAAAGGCAACAGCCTCGGGACGGAAAGCGGCCTTGGTTCCACCCCAGCCGTGGGCCATGATAATGGTGGGCAGTTTCTTGCCAGCACTCGCTTTGGCCGAGTAGACGTCGCCAGCCATGCGCGTGCCTTCGCTGTAGATATCCACATTGCGAAAAGCGATGTCTTCGGGAGGCGTGAACGTTGGAACTGGACGAGGGTTGGTGGTCTGGGCCAGAGCAACGCAGCAGGCAAGAAGCACGAGAATGATCGGGAGTTGGCGAAGTGTTTTCATTTCGCTTTTGAAAACGATTCCTTCTTTGAGATGGGAAACGACAGTGATTATAACTTCGTCTCGTTGGCTTGAACGCTTGTTAGGGCGACATGGAATACTACCACTGAGAGGGACATCTCGAAGTCTAGAGAACCTTTCCATCGCTGATGAAAAGCCTCACAAGGATGATTTGCGTTCTTCCTTTAATGCGATATTCTTGAGACAAGAGTTTCTATGCCATTCAAAACGTCAACGAAGAACATTGCGGCTCTGACTGCCTTAAAAGCCTTGCAAGAAGACGCCAAACGCAAAGGCCTCGATAAGATGAGTATGGATGAGATTAATGCGGAGATTGCCGCATATCGCCACGAAAAGCGTCGCAAGTTGAAAACACCACGGAAGACTCGCTAAACGACCGTTCCCAGCTAGCTATCGCCGTGGCTGAACATTCTGATTCAGTCGGAAGAAGTTGTTTGGATCATAGTGTGACTTGACTGCGACCATGCGATCCCATCGTTGGTGATAGGCTTCGGGCACGCGGTCCTGCTCGTCACCGCTCATGAAGTTGATGTAAACACCCGGCTTCATCGCTGGACGAAGCTTGTTGAACAGTCCACGCACCCAGGCGATGTTGGCGGCATCGGCGGAGGCGTCCGGCCAGTTGGCCAGCAGGTTCATGATGAAGGGAGCGCTACGATCACCGAATGCCGTCTCGTCTGCCGCGACCTGGGCTGCCGCGCCACCAAGATAGGCAAATTCGATCTGGGTTTCCGGTGAAGGAATTGTGGCCACCGCTTCCACCAGCAGGTCAACGGTGGAGTCGTCGAGACATTGGAAATAGCCTGACTTGGTGTAATAACGCCGGCCATGAGGGAAATCGGAATCCGCCATCGTCTGCAATTCGATGAAGGAGAGCGTCCTGCTGCTCAGGGAATCAGGGCTGCATTGGGCAAGAGCACGCTCGATCCAGGGGCGGCCGCTTTCCGGGTCGCCAGTCCAAATCACCGAGTGGCCAGCCACGGGCCGCCCGCGAAGCTCAACTGGCACTTTCTTTGCATGAGACGCAAGGAGCAGATCGATGTTCCACTTCAGGTCGAGCGGCGCTTCTGCCATGAAGTCTCTCCAGAACTCAAGGTGCCGGCGAATGTCGGCCTGTGGAGTCAGACCTTCGGCCAGCACCACAGCCGTAAGCGGATGCAGTTTTACCCGGAATTCGGTGACCACACCGAAGTTGCCGCCTCCTCCGCGCAAAGCCCAAAACAGGTCTGGGTTTTCTTTTGAGTCGCAATGCACAAGGGAGCTATCGGCGGTCACGAGGGTGAATCCTTCGACGTTATCGCATGACAAGCTGAAGCGCCGGGTGAGCCATCCGGTTCCACCGCCTAGAATCAGCCCGGCAGCGCCGGTGTGAGAGACAACGCCAGAGGGAAAAACCAATCCTGCTTTTTGGGTTGTGGTATCGACCGATCCCAAAAGGCATCCGCCAGAGATGCGTGCCCGGTGCGCCTCGGGATCAACCGTCACCTGACGCATTCTCGAAAGATCAATTACCAGGCCATCGTCACATGTGCTGAAACCTGCAAGGCTGTGTCCACCGCAACGGATGGCGGTAAGGAGTCCGATCTCCGATGCTGCCCGGACTGCGCCTTGCACATCGCTAACGTCAGCGCAGCGCGCGATGAGTCCCGGCCTGCGGGCCACCATACCGTTCCAGATGACGTGGGCTTCTTCGTAGTCACGGCTGCCGGGACGCAGCAAGTCACCTTTGAATCTCCCAAGGAGCGAAGAGTAGACCTCTTCGCTTGGATTGGCCATCGCGTGTTCTCCTAAGACTCGTTCACCGCAAAGGGCGCTAAGGACGCAAACGGAAATCAAAAAAAATCACCACCGAGGTCACATCGTGGCAAAAAATATTCTTATGACTAACCCTGTCGCCGCTTATCCTTCTTTTCTCTGCCTTTTCTCTGCCTTTTCTCTGCGCTCCCTGCGGCCTCTGCGGTGAGCTTGTTTTCCTTTGTGTTCCTGTGGCCTCTGTGGTGGAAGGGTTTCGGTTGTTGCTCCGTTACGTTATGGTAGGTTGCAATTTTCCTTCGCGTCCCTTGCGGTTCAATGTCCTCGTCGTACGCTCTGCAAATAGAGAATCGAGATAATCGCCAGGAAAACAACATATGCCGGCACTGACCATTTCAGACCTTCTACAAAGAAAGTTGTTGCTGCGATTGCGAGCAACAACAGAATACCTATCACAGTGAAGAACGGGTGTGCCCGTAGACGCATCGATAAGCCCATAAGCTGTTCGGCGGGGATGGCCTTGCGAAAACGAAGATGCGTATTGAGAATCACCAGCCATACAAATAACATTCCGGCAACGGCGACACCGTAAAGCATCAGGAACGCATTCTTGGGTGCAAAGATGGCCAGCAAGATGGCAGCCACAATTCCTGCCGTAGAGGCCAGCAGCGCCCGATGCGGCACGCCCTTGCTGCTCACCTTACCCAGCCATTGCGGAGCATAGCCTTCGCGGCCCAGCGAGAAGAGCATTCGCGTTGCCAGGTAAAGGTTGGTGTTTACGCTGGACAGCGCAGCCGTGAGCACTACGAAGTTCATAGTCCCTGCGGCGAAAGGTATGCCTGCTGTTTTGAACGCGGCCACAAAAGGACTGCCGGAAAGAGAGCCGCTATCCTGGTTCCAGGGCACCATGGTTACCATGATCGCGATGGCCAGCACGTAGAAGACGATCAGGCGATAAACAATGTGCCGCATTGCGCGCGGGATCGTGACTTCGGGATTCTGGGCCTCTCCCGCAGTGACAGCAATCACTTCCACTCCCATATAACTGGTGACCGTGATGGTGAGCGAGAGCCAGACTCCTTTCCACCCATTGGGAATAAAGCCTCCGTGCTGGGTCAGATTGTCGAGGCCAATCGCGTGCCGGGCCCCAATACCGAAGATCAAGGAGAGCCCCACAAGAATGAACGCGATGATGGCGGTCACCTTGATCATGGCAAACCAATATTCGAACTCACCTAAGCGATTCACCTGCATCGAATTGAGCGCTACCAGGGCGACGGAAACCAGCACTACCCAAATCCATTTTGGAACATCCGGGAACCAATAAGAAATATAGATGCCTGCGGCGGTGACCTCTGCGCCGATAGCGATAATCTGAGCGACTCCGTACGTGGCTCGAACCGAAAAACCCGCCCAGGGGTTGAGATATTTCTCGGCGTAGACACCGAATGCGCCGGCTACCGGGTGAACGACTGCCATCTCCGCCAGCACATAAGACATGATCAGGGCAATCCCTGCGCCCAGCAGATAAGAAAGAATCACAGCCGGTCCGGCAAGACGGACCGTTACGCTGCTACCCAAAAACAAGCCGACTCCGATAGCACCACCAATGGCCATCATGGTGAGCTGTCTTTGTCCGAGACGGCGGTGGAGGCCTTCCCCTTGTTGCGGCGAAGGCTTCTCTCCGGCGAGAGCGACCTGATCTACGGGTCGTGGCTCAGTCATTTTTTAGCACTCAGCATTCAGCAGTTAGCATTCAGCCCGCGCGGCTTTTTTGGGCTGAACGGAGATCATATAGTGGGCATGGTGAGTGTTGGAAACCCATTCAGCCACGAATACACACGAACAAACACGAATCAGAAAAGCATTGCGGCCACTCTTGTTTTAATTTACCCACTTACCAAGTTACCCAATTACCCAATATGTTAGCTGACTTGGCTGATTGCCTTACCAAAGCTCCTTACCTCGTCGATTGTGTTGTAGTGCACCAGCGACGCGCGAACTGCTCCACTTTCCTGGGTAAGTCCTAAACGTTTCATCAATCGCGGCGAATACATGTGGCCATCGCGCACTCCGATATTTTGCTGTGCGAGCTGCTCGCTGACCCTGGCAGGAGGAACGCCGGGAAGATTGAAACACAACGTAGGAGTCCGGCGCTGGACCTGGTCTTTTGCTGTGATGCCGTACACCGTTGCCTTTGCATCCGCCAGTACATCCAGCATGGCGCACGAGAGTTGCGATTCGTAACCCCGGATCGCCTCGGTAGAGGCAACCAGAGCAGCGCGACGGGAGGCAGCGCCAGGGCTGATGCGGCGTCCGAGATCTTCGAGGTAGCGCACGGCAGCATCCATCCCCGCAACATTTTCGTAGATATAGGTGCCAATCTCCAGCTTGGAGGGCGCAGTGTCGGGAACAAAGTGTTCGCGGAAGGTAGGCAGGGCATTGAGAGTTTCCAGGCGGCCCCAGAGAAATCCCATGTGTGGAGAAAAGATTTTATAACCTGAACACACCAGGTAATCGCAGCCAAACGCTTGAACATCGATGGGCGCGTGCGGACCATAATGCACGGCATCGACAAATACCTCCGCCCCGGCAGCATGGGCTCGCCTGGCAACATCGGCTACGTCGAGCATCGAGCCAAGGGCGTTCGAGGCCAGCGTGCAGGCTACGATCCGCGTCCGTGGGGAAAGCAGCTTGTCCAAGTCTTCAGGATGAAGACGGCCATCCTCTCGAAAATGCCACCAAAGAATCTTCGCGCCTTCACGCTCCAGGGCCAACCAGACGGCAATGTTGGCCTCGTGATCCAGGTCGGTCACGATGATTTCACGGCGATCGCTCAGTGATTGGCCAATGCCGATGCTGACCAGCCGCATAAAAGAGGTAGCGTTCATCCCAAACGCAATCTCTTCGGGGCGCCGGGCATTAACCAGCAGGGCGACGCTTTCACGCGCCCGAGCGATGGCTTCGTCCACTTCCTGGGATTGCCGGTATCGTCCGCCTCTCTGGACATTTCGATAAAGAAGATGGTTGGCCACTGCATCCAGAACGGTCTTGGGCGACTGCGCACCCGCCGCATTGTCGAAGAAAATAAACCCATCTTGAAGGGCGGGAAAAGCAGCACGAACGTGTTCTATAGGGAACTCTGGCATGGTCAGAATGATATCAACACCTTTGTGAGCCACGAATGCATATGACGAACTAGCCAAGGGCTTCGCCCTTGATATCCCAAGAAGTCAGGAGCCAGCCCCGCCACCAGCTTTGCCGGATTGAATAGTCTGTGACTCGGCGGGGATTGCCAAAATTGCCATAAATGCCAAAATTGAGAACCAACTGCAATTCTTTGCCGTACCGATGGTGTGCTGATGCCCATTGAAACGTGAATTTTGTTCTCGTTAGTACTAACACGAATCGAATCAATGCCCCAGAAACTCGCGCTTCTGCCGCTACAGGTTTTTGAGACCGAAATTGTCTCCAATAAGCAGTTTGCCGACATCTCTTTGAAGTGGGACATTGAGACGAACCGCATATTGATTGGCGAAACCAGCAATGGTGCAAACCTAGCGAGACTTTTTCGTGGACGATGTGGACACGGGTGGACGATGTGGACCGTCTACAGTAGTCCTAAAAGCGCTTTAGCCTGTCAGCGAAATTTGCATTTGTGCCGCTACACCCGTTACCGTCGCTGATCTAATGCCTGAAGTTGCACCAAAATTTGGGCATATCTTGCTGCCTGTGAGCATTCATCGGAAGTGAGACATTGAGACAAGCCGCATATTTATTGGAGGAAACGAGGGTTTCAACGGTCAGCCCAAAATTTACCTGCCCCACTAGTGTTACCGCCCAAACCATCGGCGTACACACTGGATGTCCAAGATTTATATATAAATCCGGTCAATCCTCGGTTCCTTCGCCATCGAAGCTTTCGGGAACGGGTTGCTCCAAGACTTCGTTGGCTATCGCAGCGTCCTCCTGTTTGACTTGGAGCTTAACTCCTCCAAGAAAGTTGGAGATGAACCAGTCGAGACGGACCATATTGTCGTCGATGAGCCAGCATTCGATACCAGACGAATCAAGCCTTCCTTTGGCCATCCACGCTTCAGGTATGTCCCTGAATTTTCGAATCACGACGACATCCTGAGATTCCACAATGTCGGCGTCAGCCGGCAAACTCTCGTCTTCAATACCTTCCGATTCGAGATTTCCCCTGCGATCTATTTCCTCGTTTAAGGCGCGGCGCGCCACATCGGTGAGCGATCCCGACTCTGCCGCGATGTTGACCAACTCTCCATCCGGCATGCCGGAGTAGACCTCAGCCAGGCGCTGCCTCTCCTTTTCATCGTCTTGGTTAGCCATAGAGATACACCCCTATTGTTAGTGCAGGACGTGGGTGGAGCGTTTCACAAAAAATGATCGGCAAGCAGTATTCATAAGGGCGTCAAAGGGTTTCAAAGGTTTCCGTGGCTTTGCCTAAAGAACTTTCCGGAATCCTTTTAGGGACACAAAAGCGAACACAAGGTCCTTCCACCTATTCGCGCTGACGCGCGAATAGGTCTCAGGATGACGAAATGGTATCTTAACTTCTTCTTTGGAATGCCGGAGAGCCTTGATGCCCTCTTTCTCAGCAGATCAGGCGATCTAGATGAATCAGTTCACATCAGGACCGCACACCAGATGTCCGCAGTCGATCGGACAGCCATTTGGGCCGAGATCGGGCGGCCCTTGGTAGAAGCACCCGGGAGGCGGCGCTGCGCAATCTATTATCGGGCACCGGGTTGAGATGCTGGACTTTGCAGCCTTAAGCGAGAAGATGTTGGAGGAGCAACCGGGCTTCGCTGATTCGTTCATCACTATTCCGTCAATACTCTTTATAACGGAGCTCCCGTCAGAGATGATAGGCATGCCGGCGTGGGGTCTCGTCGTTGCTTCGGCCTTGGGTGAAGCAGGACTGGCTGCCGGGATTCTGCTGTCCGCCGCGGCCTGCGCAAACATCTGCACTCCCGCGAACAACAAGACAGCGATAAGCAACTGTATATAGCTCAATTTTCCTGTGGTTCTCATGTATGTTCCCTTCGTTCGGCTTAGGTAAGTGATTGAAAACATGGTGGGCAGTTACGGACTCGAACCGTGGACCTCCTGCTTATAGGGCGCGATCTCACGGAAAATTAATAATTACACTGGTTTGCAGGGAGCGGCAAGATCTATTCAGAGCCGGTTGCAATTAAAAAGTGCTACTCGGGGCGTGGCCGTTTGCTCGCAAACACATTAATTAGCAAAATCTAATTTATATCGCTGTTTTTCTTTGACCTTTGCGGACGAAAAAGGTGGTTAGAGGGTGGTTCAAGGATACCAGGGTGGGGGGGTACCAAGAATTCTTTTTTTAAAATCTCCTATTCTTGCTTTGTGCGCATAGCTCCGCCAACCTGTGCAAGATGAGCCACGGAAGTTATAGTCCCCGCGAATGACTCGCATTGATTTAACGACGATTACCGACTGCCATAGAGAACAATATACGAATATGAAGAATTTGTCAAATTAAACCGGATTTAAGTCGGGATCTACAGGATTCGAAGGGCAGTCAGTCCATTGTGGGCATAAAGATTTTCCGAATCTGGCCATTTATTCGTTCACATTGTTTTTCAAGGTCAGCAATTTCTTTCTCTTGCAAAAAGTGCGGTTGTTGCGCTGGCCGTACCACTGCAAGCTCTAGTGGCCTTCCTAAACGGATTTCAAAGTCAACAGCCTCTCTAACCGCGAAACAGGCTAGAATCTGCAGTTCTTCTAGTCTCATTTTTCGATTGTGATAACGATGAACAAAGTACATCGCGCCGTGACCACTAATTCCCGATACTGATCGCCCCAAGTCCTTTGGCTCTAAAGTAGCCAAACCGTCGTAGCATTTGCAAAAGTAGATGCGTGGTTCGTTGCCTTCAAAACCAGCGAACGTGAACTCTGCATGACAATTGTTTAGAGCGTAATTATCGTCGATACAATGTTTGTAATTCTCCACTGTTTCGCTGAAAGATGCTACGTCCAACACTTTCTCGGATGTTAGATAATACCGGGCGGCTGAATGCCCGGTAATTCCAACAACAAATAAGGAGTCGCTGTTCTGCTTGAAGATTTTTGGGAAGGGCTGCTTTTGCTTATAGTACCCTTCCGAATCTCCCATCATTAACAGGGTATCGGCGGCAATCACAATTTCTTTCTCGCCTGCCAGCGCAACAACAAGGCTCATAGGATTTTCCTCTGGCGCTACTAATTGACATAATCATTTCTATCTGCAACGCTGAGTGTGGAATGCATACTTTTTCGACCCTTACGCAGCCAGACTCAAAAAGCGTCTGCATGAAAGCGTCTATGACCTGAAATCGGGATCTAACCTCGTATTGGAAATCTTTTAACGTCTCGAAAGACAAGCATTTTTCCGACGCGACTACATCCGGGCATTTCGCAACACAGCTGATGAACTCCGTGCCAAAACAAACCATGAATTGACAGCAACGCTGCGTGACCGTGAGCAACGGGAAGCTGCGAAGTTTGGCCGTCTTTGCCGGAAGTGGAAGAAGCAGTTCAGGTTTCCTGAACCCGTAACATGTAAGAACCCCGATAGGCGCAGACACCCCGCATTACTTTTAGGGCACTCGATTCCGGAGTGCCCATTTTCAACTCTAAAACTCATATTATTGTTCCATTTTGTGATATGCGGATACGATGGTGAACGATCTTCCAGTAAAGCGAGAATATTCATAGCACCATTTTGTCCAATGCTCTTTACCAAAAATATCGTTGTAGCGAGCCCAGCCCCAAACGTACAGGCGTTTCGTATCGTTAGCGATTGCATCCACATGTTCTTGCGTCACAGCGTAGTGATATTCTCGAACAATGTCAGTCCCTGGTGCTGCATCAAATCCTTGATCGGGATGGTCGGGATACGTTAGCGGCATTGTTGAAACTGAAATTCGTATATCTATGCTTTCTGCAATGCGGATGTTCATGGCTGGAGAGTTTCCAGGGTTCCTGAGGATGACATTTACGCCAAGCGTCTTGTTGACAGACGGTACCTGTGAGTATTGAAGTTCAACTACGCTCAGATATGCTCTTTGAGCTAACTGCATTCCTTCAGCCGCTAACCGGGCGCTTTCCTCGGATGCCTTAGCGCTCACCTCGGCTGCTCTGGTACTTCGCTCAGCAATAGTAGCACTTCTCCGTCCGTACCAGAATGCAAAACTCGCAGAAAGAGCACTGACTATAACTGCAAGAATACTCATTATCATTTATCTGATTCTCCCAAAACCAACTATTTGATATTCCTTTTTGACTAGGCCGCCTCATCATCGTGCGCTTATCGCTTTATCAAAATTGGCGAGAACATCACTAGCAGTCTCTTTCACACGTTGGATTCCACTAATCTGTATGCCGTGGATGACCTCAAGCCAGTCCTCACTACATGCTGATTTTTTGGCGACCAGTACAGCTATCGCTGACCAGGTACCACGATGGCCACTGTGCGCCTCACCAATGTCCGTACTGGCAAGGCTTATTACAAAGTCCGCAATTTCTTTGGTAGGTGCAAGGGAGTAGCGATTAGACTTGTTAATATCCTCTTTCAACGCATAGGCGACCGATGCACCGACAGAATCGGCTCCACCCTGGCGCACGAAAACAGCGATTTTTGTTGTTTGGCAGTTTACCGTAAGTCCAAAGCTTATTATTACAAGAATCAAAGCCATGAATTTTGTTTTTGGCATCCAGCACCAACCGTTTGAAGATTCTTCGGAAACAACACTAGTAAGTCTAGTAGGTAGCAGCTATTCTAGCCAAAGCTCAGCAGGAAAAAGAAAAGACCGCGTTGGCTTTCCTGAGTTCGGCGTATTCTTGGAGACGACAACAGCACTAAGAGAATGGGAAGGGTATGTTTGACGCTAAGAATCAATTATTGTTTTGGACGGTGTTCTGTTATGAATGCCGAACGTCAATCCCGATAAAAAAGCACCGCACGGTTAGACTCCGGGGGGACTGTTCGTTTGCCCGATCCGGGATTACCGGCCCGGTTTCGTGTGGACTGTCGTAACTCTTATGGTGGTTCATTTCCACCCGCTATGTCCATCCTTCGGAATCCGCAGTGGCCAAGGCGTTCTTATTGCTGGGTGGGCACAATTCCGGGCACAGTGAAAACCCACTACTCTCAGAAGTGAATGGACAAGAGCCGTTACGAAACTGAATCAGAAGGGTTTATTGGTGGGCGGTCACAGACTCGAACTGTGGACCTCCTGCTTGTAAGGCAGGCGCTCTAACCGGCTGAGCTAACCGCCCCGGTAGGGTGGACGAGAACCATTTTAGCAAAAGATGGTTTCAACCTTTTCGTCCACATGAAAATTACCGTTTTAGGGTTATTCCTTCGCAGCAGCGGGCGGCTGTGCTGCATCGCCGAGATCTATTGTGGCACATGCGGGTTAGGTTTTTTCCATCCTGGGGGGAGGCCCTTGGTCAGGAACGGGACTTTTGCGGGGTCGGCTACCTGGATGGTTCCGTCGGGCATTAATTTCAATGGGTTCTTGGCGGTATCAATCGGAATGCCGCGCAGCAAGCCGGCACGGATCAGGTCATACCAACTCGAGGGCAACTGGCCGGTCTTTTGGCGGAAGAATTCTACTCGCTTATCCAGTTCTTCAATCAACTTCTCTACGCTCAGGGCAGCCAGGTGCTGCTGGGCGTTGTCTTTGACCATCTGGTCCTGGGTGGATTCATAGAGCCTTTTCCATATCTCTTCGGCGAAGCTGGTCTCACCGGCATGCTGCGCCATTTCCGCGGCCATGACTTTCATCCAGAAATAGGCCCCGGGTTTCTCTGACCCGGTTTGAAAGGCTTCCCTGGCCGCTTTGTAGTCTTTGCGGTCGAAGTAGTGGATGTATCCAAGCGTGAAGTAGAGCCGCCAGTAGTCTGGATTTGCGCGGATACCTTTTTCCACCAGGGCCACGGCTTTATCAGGCTCCCCGGCCCCGGCGGGAGCTGGTTGCGAGAGAAAGACGGAGCCAAACTCGTAGGCAATAATCAAATGGGGATCCAGATCGGTGGTGATATCGAGCAATGGATACAGCAGGTCGTAGCGCAGCTCTTCTTCCTGGTGCTTATGGCCGAAATATTGCACGGCGCGGGTCCAGTAGATATCGGCCAGCAGACTGTGATACCCAAGACTCAGCTTCTTGAGCGTCTTGCCGGATGGAAAATACAGAACTTCTTCCAGGGTGGCCTGTTTGCCTTTCATCTCATCTACCTGGTCGAGAGAAAACAAAGCCCCAGCAAAGGTCAGCACGAGTATTGCCACAGACACTATTGTCGATTTTCTGCGGGTCTTCATTTGAGGTTACGCCGTTCAAAGATCAAGACCGCGAGGGCGATGGCCGCCGTGGAATAAAGCAGGGCATAAAGCGTATTAAAGAGCACCAGTTGGCCGGCGATGTGCTCCCCATGGGCCACCTGGGCAATCACATTGAAAGCCGAGAAGTTGGGCACCAGCCAGGCGGCGGCGATGGCCAGCCACTTGGTAAGGCCTTCGGCTAGATTGGCGAAATTCCGCAGATCTTCCGCGAATGTCCCGATCACAAAAAGAGCAAAGGCAAAGATGGCGGAAAAGATCGGCGAAGAAAATGACGAGAACAGCAGAGTGACGGCGGTGACGATGAAGAACTGCAGGATGATGAAATAGATGGCCACCAGGAGACCGGCATCATCGCGTGTAAAAGTCCGGGTCACGATGAGCAAGGCAGCAAAGAAGCCGACCGCCATGAAGACGGCATTGACGACCAGGGTCATCAACAAGCCAAGATATTTGCCGGTAATGAATTCCCACCTTCGCACCGGCCGGGAAAGAATGGTATAGAGAGTTCGCTTTTCAATTTCCTTCGAGACCAACCCGATGCCGATGAAAATGGCGATGATGATTCCGAAGAGGGAGATCGCGCTCAGGCCCACGTTGACCAGGATCAGCTTCTCCAGACCGATCGAGATCTCACCGAACAGAGGCGCGCTGGCAACCAGCAGCAGGGCAAAGATGATGAGGTTGTAAAGCACGCGATCGCGCACAGCCTCGCGAAAGGTATTGAGCGTGATGGCAGCCAACCGGGAGTTCATGCTCGTGCCTGCTCCGTTTCGGAGGTATGAGAAACGAAATAGTCTTCCAGAGTCCCCTGCACGGGCGTCACAGAAATGATCTGGGCGTGTTGTTGCCGGAGCTTTTCAAGGAGCATATCCAGATCATGGGCAGCAACCACGGCGCGAACGATCTCTCCGGTGGTGTGCGTCTCGCTTACCAATGACCCGGCGGAGGCCAAGGCATGACTGCCCTGCCATACTACCTCGCTTGTGGCGGCAGTTTTTGATTGCAGGTCCTCGACAACGCCAATTCCACGCAGCTCTCCTTTATGAATTACAGCTACGCGATCGCAAAGCGCTTCGGCATCGGAAAGGATATGGGTGGAGAAAAACACGGTCTTGCCCTGGTCCTTCAGCTCCTGAATCAGTTCGCGAATTTCCCGCCGGCCAAGCGGATCGAGGCCGGACATAGGCTCATCCAAAAAAACAACCTTGGGATCGTGAATGATGGCCTGGGCGATGCCGACTCGTTGCAGCATTCCTTTGGAAAATTTGCGCAAATGGGTCTTGCCGGCATCCGGCAGCCCGACTCGTTCCAGCAGAGCCGGGATTTTCTTGCGGCGCTCTTCGGAGGGCATGCCGCACAATTGAGCGTAATAGTCCAGCAGTTCCGGCGCGCTTAAATAGTCATAGAAATAAGGCTGTTCCGGAAGAAAGCCGATCTGCTTTTTGACGTCGGGATCATGAAAATCCTGGCCTAGAATGCGGGCCGATCCCGAAGTGGGAAAGATGATGCCCATGAGGAGCTTGAGAGTGGTGGTTTTGCCGGCGCCGTTCGGGCCGAGAAAGCCGAATGTCTCGCCTTCTTCAACGGAAAGAGTTAAAGCTTGCAGCGCAGGTTTGAGCGATTTACGCAGGAAACCGACCGCATAGCTTTTTGAGAGTCCCAGGATTTCAATTGCCGGAGCGCGCATGGTTGCAAATCAGCAGAGGGATATGAGTAAGTTTAAGCTGAACGCGGTTGAATTTTCAATCCCTCAATCAGGGGTGGTTTGATGCCTAAATGGCGTTGTATTGGGCGAAACTAGCACAGGTGTCGTGGGGAATCGGCCCGCCTTTGCTGGCTGTGCCGCCTACCTCGTAGCGGAGTACTCCGTCTTCAGCCGCGCAAAAGTTTTTGCTTCCAGTTCCATTCCATTGCGCTGGCGAGGCGGTTATCGCGAAATCAACAAACGGGGCAGCGCCCGAATCAGACATCAGAAAGAAGTTGTAGCCATTGCGAGAGCACGGTTCGGCAGCACATCCTAAATTCTGGTCGATGATGCAGGCGTGGGCCGCATCGCAGGTGGCGGCCGGTCCCAGGGCGGCCAGTTTTGAAGCAAAGCCATTGGTAGTGCCATAACTGTTGCTGTAAGTGGCTTCAGCAGTAACGATCGAGCGCATATCACTAACGGCAGCGGCTTCGTTGGCGTTTTGCTTGGTGCGAAGCATGTTGGGAATAGCTATCGCCGCGATGATCAGAATAATAGCCACAACGATCAGTAGTTCAATCAGCGAGAACCCCCGGTCGTTTCGCGCCAGCTTTTTATGCATATAGTTAACTTGCATTGTGAACCCAATTTTCCAGAAATCAAACAAATTTCGTTTGCATCTTGTTTTGGGATTTTAAGGGGAGCAGCCTTGTAGCTGCTCCCCTCGGCTTGTACCCTCCCCCAGGTACTTGCCGAACTTGGATGGCCCTGAAGAATCCCTCTATTGTCGTTACGCTTTTGATAAGTGCATGTTTCAAGCCATTTGTAGTGGCGTTCACCAACGATTCAATCTCTCAATAGCAAAATATTTGTTTTCAATAGGTTACGTGATTGCGGTGAATCTTGATCCGGGCGCCAAATGTCCGGCAACTGACAATATTTGTCAAAGCCAATGACAAGGTTGAGTACAAAAAACGACAATGGTGTTTTTTAGAGGGCTTTTTGTGCAAAGTCTGTGAAATACCTAGGCGAGAATTCAGGAGCTTTAGCTTCTGTCGGTAACAGGGCATGGCTTCAATTGTGCCGATAGAAGTGAACCGTATTGCGGCCCAAAGCCAGGAAAAACTCAAGGTCCCTACAGCCTACTCGCGCTGGCGCGCGAGGTAGGCTTCGGGATGACGGAAAGTGTTTTTTCCAGGCGAACAGCGTTGCGGGTTAAATAGGGTTCAAGGCGATGCAGTTACTGGGAAGCGCGATAGCCGCGTCCGGGGGAGTCGCGGTCGATGCTACCCCACGAGCCACACCATCCGAGGTGGCACAAAAATTCCGGGCACCGGCGCTGGGTCCGGCTGGCGTGCCAAATGCCACGAAATCCGTGTTGGGAGCAGGAGCCCCAGGACCGATGCCGGTTACGGTGAAGGCATAGTTGCCTTTCGTGCAGGGTTGCGCAGCGCAAGCCAGAACCGGGTCAGCCAGGCAGGCTGTCAGTGGGCCGGCAGTGCACGGTGCAGCGCCACCCAACACGCTGATGGTTAGTGGATAGCCATTGGCCGGATAAGAGTTCGAGTAGGTAATTGAATTGGTTATGAGTGTGCGAACGGTCGCGGCACCAGCAGCCTCATTGGACGATGCTTTGGATTTCATTAAGTTAGGAATTGCAATTGCAGCGATGATCAGGATGATTGCCACCACAATGAGCAATTCAATGAGGGAAAAGCCCTTTTCCTGGCGCATATCAATGAATCTCCCTTTGTATCGTTTTACGATATAAACTTACCTGGACATTGAACGAAACAATCTTCAAACTCAGCAGGGGTGATTACTTACCTTCGTGAAATCTGTAAAGATTCCTTTCCTGCTTCTCATCTAAAAGCGAACACGGACATGGCTTGTGCCATGCCCGTATCCTTCGGCAGGTGCCCTCCCCCAGGTACCCGCCTGCCATTGACTAAATTGGAGTCAAAGCGATGCAGTTACTCGGGAGCGCGATAGCGGCGTCGGGCGGCGTCGCAGTCGATGCTACCGCACGAGCCACACCGTCGGAGGTGGCGCAGAAATTTCTCTTGCCTGCGCTGGGTCCAGCGGGAGTGCCAAAAGCTACAAAATCAGTGTTTGGGGCAGGAGCGCCAGGACCAATGCCAGTTACGGTGTAGGCATAGTTGCCTTTCGTGCAGGGTTGCGCAGCGCAAGCCAGAACCGGATCAGCCAGGCAGGCTGTCAACGGGCCGGAAGTGCACGGTGCAGCGCCACCCAACACGCTGATGGTTAGTGGATAGCCATTGGCTGGATAAGAGTTTGAGTAAGTGATGGAATCCGTGATCAACGTACGAACTGTTGCTGCGCCGCCAGCTTCATTGGCCGACGCCTTAGATTTCATCAAGTTGGGAATTGCAATTGCGGCAATGATCAGGATGATCGCGACCACAATCAGCAATTCGATCAACGAAAAGCCTTTTTGTTTGCGCATTCAAAAATCTCCTCTTTTGTATTCCTATATTCCAAATGTCTTGTGAGTACCTACAGGCGGACTCAATGATGCCGGGAGTAAGTGCATGTGGAGAGCCAATCCCGGCCAAAATGGGACCAGACATTACTTTGGTAAACCCACTGATTTAAAAAGACATAGAGCTAGATGAATCCTTGGATTCCCCTAATTTTGGAGGACTCTTTGCTCATTGTACTCAAAGCTGACAAAAAATGTCATCGGCAAGTGACCAAGACTGGCAGGATCGGGGGATCGGGGGATCGGGGGATCGGGGGATCGGGGGATCGGGGGATCGGGGGATCGGGGGATCGGGGGATCGGGGGATCGGGGGATCGGGGGATCGGGGGATCGGGGGATCGGGGGATCGGGGGATCGG